>JBBAJQ010000040.1:0-26585 GCA_040403945.1 Sediminibacterium sp. | reverse complement strand
TATCTGTTCTAAATAAATTTACCGGCAACCTCTCTTTATTAAATAAATTGGGAGTTGCCGTATTGTTGAAACCAAAGCGAACGGCTACCGGATTCGGCACTGATTCGCAAGACACGACAATTTTGTTTTTCACGATGCTGGCTTCCGCAGGATAAAACACCTGATCTTCTCCGGCCACTTCAAAACATGTGATTTTATCTCCAACATACAAAAGACCACCCTCTGCATAACTGAATTCAATTGTTACCTTATTTTTTTGTATCGTGTGTTTGCTATATCGAGGGCTGTAAGGCTGTATGTCGGAGAAGCCATACGTATCATGCAAAGCCAAATTCGCCAATCGTAACGCCACCTCAATTTTTTTGGTGGGATGTATATTGAGCGTGTCGGGAACCAGATCAGATACTACCACCATACCGGTTTTTGGATGACTGCTTGCCTGTGTTTGTTGCTCTCTCAGCAAGGCACCTACATGATAAAACCCATATCTATAGGGCGCAATTTGAACATAATAAAAAGGGAAGTCAATTTGCCAGGCAGCCCTCCATGCATCTACGAGGCCCGTAAATAATTTCTCATAAGCAAAATGGGCATTTACGTTCGCTTCCCCTTGGTAAAAGATAACTCCGGCAATAGCAAACTGCGTTAGGGGATAAATCATCGCATTGTACGCCACACTATTTTGGTAGGGCCGAATAGTATGCGGCGATTTCATTGCTGCGCCTCGCTTGATCAGCGCATTGTTTTCGATAACATATTCCGGCGTCCAGGATTCGGCATATGTTCCACCCCAACAAGAGCTAATAAGCCCAACAGGGCCATGTAACTTATCCTGCAATTCTTTGCCAAAAAAATAGCCAATCGTACTAAATCGCAACATCTCCTCAGGACTGCAAACAATCCACCGGGCATTTAGAATATGGTCTTGTGGGTAATTAGAGGTGGATTTAGGCACATAAAAAAAACGTATTTGGTTGTTGGTTGCATTGGGCGCTTCTTTGATTGCTTCTTCCAGCTTATTTAATCCAGACCATTCCATATTGCTTTGTCCACCGCATACCCATACTTCCCCAATCAACACATCCTCTAGCAAAATAGTATTCGAGCCGGTAATTTGAATGGCGAAGGGTCCGCCTGCTTCCGGGGTTTTTATCAATACCTCCCATTTTGCATTACCGGAAGCAACTATTTTATAAGAGGCGGTATCCCAACTCGGCTTGATGGTTATTTTTTCCGTAGGGTTTGCAGTACCCCAAAATTTTACCATCGACTTTTGCTGAAGCACCATATGAGAGCCGATAATAGCAGGAAGCGTAACCCGAGCGGCTACGCAAAAATGGAATAACAGTAGGAAACCAATCAGGGAAGCGCGAATACGCATATACAGTTTAGATTTATTAGTTTATGAATTGCGTTAGTTGAAAGATGCGGAAAAGAATGATTTGTAAGTTAAGTTTAGAAACTTCCTGTAAGAAATTGGTATCGTGTCGGAAATTTAAACAAAACCATCAATAATCTAAACTGCACGCGGGTATTAATGAATAGATTCATTTTATATATGCTTGCATACAACCATCAACAGAATGGGGTATTATAATAAATCATTGCCATCCCATATCTGTTGCTAACCTTTGGTTATGGAAAAAGAGAGGACTGGTGCTGACTAACCGAAAAAAGTACGATTGTGAAAAAATTATTTTTATTTTTCTTGGTTTTTATTGGGATACTCCTGTTGGCATTTGTTCCTAGATATCTGGCAGACAAGGCAGATCCGCTGGAGTCGGGTTTTTTACAGCCCCCGGATAGCATACAAACCTCTGTTTATTGGTATTGGGTTTCTGATAATATTTCAAAAGAGGGCGTGGTAAATGATTTGTATGCCATGAAGAAAGCCGGCATTAATCGGGCATTTATAGGTAATATCGGATTAAAGGATGTTGCTTACGGAAAAGTGAAGATGCTTTCAGAAGAATGGTGGGATATTTTGCATACTGCCCTTAAAACAGCAACAGACCTGCATATCGATATAGGCATTTTTAATTCTCCGGGTTGGAGTCAGTCGGGAGGCCCCTGGGTTGGTTCACAAAACGCCATGCGCTATTTGGCTTCCTCGGAGCTGCGGGTTAAAGGGCCCATACAATTTTCTCAAATACTGGATAAGCCAATCGAGCTTTTTCAGGATGTTCGGGTGATTGCCTATCCGGCACCGAAGGAACAGCTGTTGAAAATTACGGCTGCAGATGCAACCCTATCTTCTTTTCCGCGGATGTCTGACCTGACTGCATTAGTGGATGGCAATAAAAAAACGGGTATCCAAATACCGGCGGCGGATTCGTTTGTGATACAGATAGACTTACTAAAGCCGTTTATTGCCAGAAGCATTTCCATTCTACCAACCGCAACGCCTATTTTAGCCAACGTGCAATTGCAGATGAAAAAAAACGCCGCGCCCTTCATCGCCGTTGCACAGTTTGAATTAAATCGTTCTAAACCAGACCTGAATGTTGGTTTTGATCCCTATGCGCCACTGGTAATCTCGTTTCCGCCGGATACTGCCACTGCTTATAAGCTAGTAATTAAAACCCGTAAACAAGTAGCAGGTAGTTCTCGTAAAGAAGCGTTTCCGGGATGCGGCATTGCTGAAGTGGCTATTCAGGCGTCTCCGCGTGTAGAAAGATTCAGTGAAAAAACACTGGCAAAAATGCATCCAACTCCCCTGCCCTATTGGGATGCCTATCTCTGGCGACAGCAACCCGAAACTAAAGAAAAAGAAAGGGTAATTGATGGTTCGAGGGTAGTAGATATTACCCGATATATGTCGGCCGAGGGAAAACTAACCTGGCAGGTGCCAACTGGCGACTGGGTAATTGTAAGAACCGGGATGACGCCCACCGGAACAAAAAATGGCCCTGCTTCTCCGGAAGCTACAGGCTATGAAGTAGACAAGATGAGCAAAGAACATGTTGAAAAACATTTTTATGCTCATATGGGCGAAGTGCTGAAGCGAATACCCGCTGCAGATCGCAAAAGTTTTAAAGTGGTTGTTCAGGACAGTTACGAAATGGGGGGACAAAACTTCACGGATGATTTTATAGCAGCCTTTGCCAAAAAATTTTCATACGACCCCACTCCTTTTTTGCCGGTATATAATGGCTGGGTTGTAAATAGTCAGGAAGCCTCTGATCGGTTTCTTTGGGATATGCGTCGCATGGTTGCCGATAGGCTTGCCTATGATTATGTGGGAGGGTTTCGGGAGGTTAGTCACCAAAACGGTCTTACCACCTGGCTCGAAAACTATGGTCACTGGGGTTTTCCGGGAGAGTTTTTAATGTATGGCGGACAGTCGGATGAAATTTCCGGAGAGTTTTGGAGTGAGGGAACGTTGGGCGATATTGAGAACCGTGCGGCAACCTCTTGTGGGCATATATATGGAAAAACAAAAATTTCTGCCGAGTCAAACACCTGCTCGGGAAAAGCCTTTAGCAGATATCCGGCTACTATAAAACAGCGGGGCGATCGTTTTTTTGCAGAAGGCATCAACAATACGCTGTTACATGTTTTTATTTCTCAGCCCTATGAAGATAAAAACCCCGGATTGAATGCCTGGTTTGGGAATGAATTCAATAGAAAGAATACTTGGTTTTCTCAATTTGATTTGTATACCCAATATCTCAAGCGAACCAACTTTATGTTACAGCAGGGCGTAAATGTTGCAGATGTTGCCTATTTTATTGGAGAGGATGCGCCTAAAATGACGGGCATCGCCGATCCATCATTACCCATTGGATATCAGTTTGATTATATCAATGCCGAGGTAATAGAAAAGTATGTAGCAGTACGAAATGGGTTGATTACACTTCCTGCGGGCACGCAGTATAAAATATTGGTGTTGCCCAAACAGGAAACGATGCGTCCCGAGCTGCTCGCAAAAATTAAATCGATGGTACAGCAAGGAGCAGTAATTCTTGGACCGGCACCTAAACGTTCGCCCAGCTTGCAAAATCAGCCTATGGCCGATCAGCAGGTTAGGGAAATGGCAAAAGAGATTTGGGGGAATGTGGATGGCGTAAAAGTAAAGCAGGGTACTTACGGAAAAGGCATAGTGTTGAATGGACTAACCATGGAACAGGCATTGGGCGTGATACATAATGTGCCGGATTGTCAACTTCCAAAAGATAGTACTATTCACTTCGGGCATCGAAAGCTAGCCGAGGGCGATATCTATTTTCTTACCAATCAAACATCCAAAACCCAGGTTATCTCACCTACTTTTCGGGTAACCGGTTTGCAGCCCGAATTGTGGGAGGCGACTACGGGATATATGCGGGTGCTTCCTTCTTTTGAGCAAAAGAAAAATGCAATAACTGTTCCGCTTCAACTGGCGCCGTATGAAAGTGTTTTTATTGTGTTTAGAAAAGCAATACATACTACCACTTCTCTCAATTTAGCACTCAATTATCCTTCGCCTTCCTCTACGGAAGAAGTGAAAGGGCCCTGGAAAGTATATTTCGATCCGCAACAAAGAGGTCCCGCAGCTGCAGTGGTTTTTGATGAATTGCAAGACTGGTCAACCGCTGCAGATGAAAGAATAAAATATTATTCAGGAACTGCTGTGTACAAAAAAACCTTTCATGTAGTACCTGTAAAACTCGGTGAAAAACTAACACTCGATTTGGGCACGGTAACAGCTATGGCTAAAGTGAAACTGAATGGCGAGTATGTAGGAGGCGCTTGGACGCCCCCCTATCAGTTGGATATTACCCAACAGCTAAAGCCGGGTGATAATGAACTTGAGATTGAAGTAGTAAATACCTGGGTTAACAGATTGATTGGCGATAGCAAGTTGCCAAAAGAAGAGAGAAAAACCTGGTGTTCCGTAAATCCCTATAAACCATCCAGCGCGTTACAGGCTTCCGGATTAATCGGTCCGGTAAGAATAATGAAAAAATAATAATTACATGCCGTTCAAAGTGGGAATAATTGGCATAGGCTTAGATACCTATTGGCCGCAATTTGAAGGATTACTCGAAAAGCTGTTGTTTTATCAGCATTCTATACATACCCGAATAGGTGAAATGGGGGTGGAAGTAATTAATGCAGGCATGGTAGATAATGCTGCTAAGAGCCGGGAGGCCGCCGATATCTTTCGCAAACAAGAAGCATCAATTGTTTTTTTGTATGTGTCAACCTATGCCCTGTCTTCTACTGTTTTACCCTTGGCGCAGTCGCTACGCTTGCCAGTAGTTGTATTAAATTTACAGCCGGTTGCTTCTCTAGACTTTGCTGCTTTCAATGCATTGGGCGACCGGGGAAAAATGACCGGTCGTTGGTTGGAAAATTGTCAGGCCTGTGCGGTTCCTGAAATAGCCTCGGTTTTTAACAGAACGGGTATTCCGTTTCATTTGGTTTCAGGATATCTGGATGAAGCGTATGTGTGGACGGAAATACAAGCGTGGGTTGCCGCAGCCCGAACAACAGCAATATTGCAGAACAACAGGCTTGGCTTATTAGGGCATTATTATGGGGGGATGTTGGATGTGTATACAGACCTAGCTAAGATGAGTGCCGTTTTTGGCACGCATTTCGAAATTCTAGAAATGTGCGCAGTAAAAAAACTCAGGGACGAGGTGAGTGACAGTGAAATTGCCGAGAAAATCGCCATCTTCAATTCAGTATTTGCTGTTGATCCGCTCTGCTCTGCATACGAATTGGAAAGAGCCGCTCGAACTTCTTTGGCAATGGATAAGTTGATAGAGCAACATGCATTAGGCGCATTGGCCTACTACTATGAAGGAATGCCTGGAAATGAATATGAAAATATCGTTACCTCAATGATTGCGGGAAATACACTGCTAACCGGAAACAATATTCCGGTTGCCGGCGAATATGAAGTAAAGAATGCCCATGCCATGAAAATTATGGCTGCATTAGGTGCAGGGGGATCATTTTCTGAATTTTATTTAATGGATTTTATCGACGATGTTGTGCTGCTGGGTCATGATGGCCCTGCTCACTGTAATATCGGCGAAGGGCGGGTAAAACTAGTTCCCCTTCCGGTTTATCATGGGAAACCCGGAAAAGGCCTATCCATCCAAATGAGTGTTCGCAAGGGGCCTGTAACCCTGCTTTCGGTTGTGGAGGGGAAGGAAGAAGTGTTTCTATTAGTAGCCGAAGGCGAATCGGTAGACGGACCGATTTTAGAAATTGGAAACACCAACAGTCGGTATCGTTTTCGGCTCTCGGCAAGAGAGTTTATAAACAAATGGAGTAAGGAGGGCCCTTCACATCATTGTGCGATTGGGGTCGGGCATCTGTCGGGCGCAATAGAAAAAATAGGTGCTCTGCTAAAGATACGTGTGGTAAAGATTTGTTGAGAGAGCGGCTCTTTTTACATAAAAAGATTATGCTAACTACAAAAATGATTAAGCAAGATGAAAAAATTAATTCCCGGTATCATTTTAGGGATGCTGTTGCATACTAAAGCGGTAACACAGCCAATGCTTCGTTCTTATGAAAGAGCACAGAAACATTCTCTGCACTATACCCGTCCCGCCCCGGATTTTTTTGAAGGGGCAATTTTAGGTAATGGAGGAATGGGCGTAATTGTTACAACCCGCCCCGATGCAGTGGTGCTTTATTTTGGCCATAACAATGTATGGGATATTCGGCTGGATGAAAGCAACAAAGAGAAGATTGGTACATTTCAGGAAGTATTTAATAAAGTAAAAGCGATTCCAGATACGCTGAAATTATTAACCGATAATCCGTGGTATAATGAGTATCAAAAGATGGCACAATCGAGCTATCGAAAACCATATCCTCGTCCCTATCCCTGCGGATCTGTATTGTTAGGGTTCGACAGGCGGCAGGCCGAAATGGTTGGACATAAACTGGATATTGCCAATGGCATTTGTGAAGTATACCTGCTTACCAATAAAAAGAAAAAAATTATTCTGCAGGTATTTACTGATATGGAAAAAGATCAGGCATGGTTTCGGCTGGTAGATGAACATGGGCGTATCTGTGAAAATATTTTTGACAGGATAAGAGTAATTCCCGATCCCTCCACCCCTAAGGAATTTCCTAAACCCACTCCCGAAGAAAATTTAAATAGCGGAACGCTTTCCTTTCGCCAGACTATGCCCTATTTAGAGCCGGAAAAGTATAATCCAGAAGTCGGACATCCCAATGATAAGGCATTTCGGCTGAAGGCTGCCGTGAATGGCGTTCTTACTAAGCGATCAAGAATTAACTGGAATGGCAATCAGCAGGGGATGGCTCCTATGGAAGCGGCTTTAGATAGGCAAGCAGGCTTAATCGGGGTTATTACATTAGAGGAGGGGCTCAGTCGAGAAGTGGCAAGGCAACCCGAAGTAAAAGGGGGTCCTACCGAAAATGAGTTGGCAAAAGTGAAAACTAATAACCAACAAATTTGGCAAGCCTACTGGAACAAATCGGGTGTGCAACTGGGCGACCAGTTGCTGGAGGAGATATGGTACAGGAATTTGTATTTTCTCAACTGTGCAGCCAAAGAAGGCGCAACGCCTCCGGGGTTGTTTGCCAACTGGAGCTATAATTCGATTGGAACTTCCTGGCATGGAGACTATCATATGAATTATAATACCCAACAACCTTTTTGGGTAACTTTTTCGAGCAATCATTTGGAAAAAAATCTTCCTTATGTGAATCTGATTGAAAAGTTGATGCCGGTAAGTAAGCGTTGGGCTGCCGAATATTATCAGCTACCGGGTGCATACTTTCCGCATAGTGCATATCCCGTTGAGATGACGATGAATCCCTATCCCGTGCCAACCTGGGGTTGGGAGGTTTGCGAAACCCCCTGGTCTGTGCAGGGATTATGGTGGCATTATCTTTATTCGGGAGATGTGTCGTTTCTATCCAGCCGGGCATATGTTCCCATAAAGGCTGCCGTGGAATTTTTGGTAGCCTATATGAAAAGACCCGAAGCCCGAGGAGCGCAGTGGAAGGACGATAAGTTTCATATTTTTCCAACAGTTCCTCCTGAGGTATATGGACTCCGTCCTGGCTTCGCTTACAATTACGATTGCAATGTAGATCTAACGCTAACGAAATTTATCTTCAAGGCATTTATTGAAGCGACCGGTATTTTGAAAACCGAGCAATCGGAAGCAGTATTATTGAATGATGTTAAATTGATTTTATCTAAGTATCCCGCTTATCCAACAGCCATTTCTAAGCAGTATGGAAAAGTGCTGGTATCGGCGCCAGGTGAACATGCCGAAGTGGTTTATAACACACCTAATCCGCTGATGTCGGTTTTTCCGGGGGAGGATTTTGGATTGCACTCCGACTCTACTACGCAACAACTATTGAAAAACACCTTCCTTAATCAGCAAAACGAAGGCGGGAATGATTTGGTTTTTATCAATTTACAGGCAGCTCGTATTGGGATGCTCGATCTAGAAAGGTTCAAGCGACAGGTAACCTATTCAACTATGCCGAATGGTGCTTGCACCGATCGGGTAATGCAAGTGAATGGCCGATATACCGACGCAACTGAATATGGGTATATGGATAAGAAAGGAATTTGGTTAGAGAATTTTGCTTTGCCCGTAGTAATTAACGAGTGTCTGATGCAGAGCTATCAGGGCACAATTCGTTTATTTCCTAACTGGCCATTTCAAAAAGATGCGGCTTTTCAAGATTTACGGGCGGTAGGTGCTTTTCTGGTGAGTGCATCGCTGAAAGGTGGAAAAGTAACAGAAGTAAAAGTTGTAAGTGAAGTGGGGGGCCTACTAAAGATAAAATTACCTTGGGGAAAGGGTGGAACAGTGTTAGTTGCCGGCAAAATAAAACAGGTGCCTTCGTTGGTTGAAATGTCTACACAAAAAGGAGCTGTATTGATATTTAAACCCTAAAAAAATTGGCTGTAATTTAATCAGGCCGAATCTCGTATAATTAAATTGCCAGGAACAATTTTAGTTGAGATGTAGTGGTTGCCGGAAATTATCTGTTCAATGATCAAGCGGGAGGCTTCTTCGCCAATAATACGGGTATGCGTATCAAAGGTAGTGAGCTTGGGCTCGAGCATTTCTCCAACAAATTCATTGCCAAAACCTACCACCCGAATCTTTTTTGGGATAGGTATTTTTTTCAGTTTTAATTCCCGAATGATTTGTGCAGCACTTTTATCGGAGATTGATACAATTGCATCGATACCAGGCTTTAATTTTAGCCAACCATCCAGAGACCGCAAAACGCTATCTAGTGTGAAGTCTACATGCGCCAGTAATTTTGGATCGAATTTGATTCGGTTCTTATGTAATGCATTTAGATATCCTTTCAATCTGTTTTGGGTGAGGGAGAGTTCATTGGGGCCTAATAACATTGCTATTTTTTTGCAGCCCTTTTTGATGAGATAGTCTGTTACCTTTTCGGCGCCTGCCTCATCATCTGCGAGTATCTGCGGAACGGGTAATCCAACTGCCACCCTATAAAATTGTACAATCGGAATTCGTTTCCCCATATGAACCCGCACATGTTCAAAAGTGCTGGTATGAACACTATGGCAAATGAGCAGCCCGTCGATCATATTGTTCATCAGCGCCTGGATATTGGCAATTTCCCGATCGTGTTTTTCGTTGGAAGTACAGATGATTACCCGATATCCTGCCAGCGCAGCTACTTCCTGAATGCCGCTCAACATTGTAGAAAAGATGGTGGTTTCCAGGCTTGGAATAATAACACCCAGGGTGTGAGTAGCTCGGTTTACAAGGCTTTGTGCTAGAATGTTGGGCTGATAATTCATGGAAACGGCCAGACTTTTTATCAGGTCGCTTGTTTTTTCATTAATGTCGGGTTTGTTATTCAGGGCTCTTGAAACCGTGGCAGTAGATACGCCTGCCGCATCGGCAATATCGCGGAGCGAGGTTTGACCGTCGTTTTTTGATCGATAGAGGGCTTTGCTTTTTTTTGTTTTTTCTACAATAAAGTGGTAGTTACAATCCTTGCAATAGAAACGTTGTTTGTTTCTGATAATGCCGGCGCGTTGAATGCGTTCGGGCTTGTTGCATTTAGGACATTTTACGCGCGCCATATTTGTGGGTTTTGGGCCCGAAATTCTATCGGTAGTGGGATAGTTAACTGACGAAAATTGATTTGTAATCTAAGATGAAAAACGCAAAAAGTATTAATTAATATAGACTTTTTGGCACACAATAAAATAAACTATCTATCGTAAACGTAACCGTATACGATTACGATAGGTAAATCGGCAGATGTAAAAGAAACCCTGTTCTCCTCGATATCATTTATACATAAGTTGTGTATACAATTTCATACTTATGCGAAAATATCGAACGAATCTATTCGGCGTACTTTTCTTTCTTTTCCTGATGAATGCCGGCAATTTGCTGGCACAGGACATAAAGGTGACCGGAAAAGTAGTTGCAGCTGATGGTGCCGCATTGCCCCAGGTTACGGTAATGGTAAAGGGCTCAGCTGCGGCAACGGTTACCGGTGCAGATGGAACTTTTACCATTACGGTTCCGAGTTCCTCTATATTACAATTTTCATCGGTTGGTTTTAAAACAGTTGAGCGGGCTGCTCAGGCGACCGCTATGGTAGTTACACTGGATGCGCAAACGGAGGATCTTGAGCAGGTAGTTGTGGTGGGATATAGCCGACAAAAAAAAGTGAATCTTACAGGAGCCGTATCTGTGATTAGTGGCAATGAAATAGCCAAGCGTCCGGTATTTAATACTACGGGGGCACTGCAGGGGGCCTTACCCGGTGTTACGGTTACACAATCTAATGGCCAACCCGGAGCTGCTGCTACTATTCGGATACGGGGTATCGGAACTTTGGGGAATAACGATCCATTGATACTGATTGATGGAGTGGTTGCTGCATTTAATGATATTGATCCCAATAATATTGAAACCATTTCGGTTTTAAAAGATGCTGCTTCTGCTTCTATTTATGGATCAAGAGCTGCAGCCGGCGTAATTCTTATTACTTCAAAAAGAGGGAAAACAGGTAGCATGAAAGTAGATTATGATGCCTTTTATGGGTATCAGCAGCCGGTAGACAAGCCCAAGTATCTGGATGCAGTAGGATTTATGGAGATGTATAACGAGGCACTAACCAACGAGGGTGCGGCACCCCGTTATACACAAGATTTTATTAACAATTATCTGGCCAACAATGCAAAAGACCCTAATCGCTTTCCCAATACAGATTGGCAGGCTTCTACCTTTACGAAGGGCCTTCAGCAACAACATACGATTACGCTGAATGGCGGTACCGACCGAATAAAGATGCTCGCATCATTAAACTATATGGATCAAAATGGCATTGTGAATAATTCCGGTTATAAGCGTTACAGTATGCGGTTGAATGCGGATTATAAGGCATCTGAAAAGCTTTCCTTCCAGTTTGATATCAATCTGAGAAGAGAGATTACTAGTCTGCCAAGTATTGGATATAGTGAGTTGTTCCGGCAAGTATATCGTGTGCCTCCGGTGTATGCAGCTTTATATTCTGATGGCTCTTGGGGTCCAGGATGGGAAGGAGGGAATCCCCTAGCCTATTCTAAAGCAGGAGGTGTTAGCACTACAACAGGTAATATTGCCTTAATTAATCTGCAGGCCAATTATGCCCCAGTAAAAGGCCTTAATATCAACCTAAATTATTCGCCCCGTTTTGCTGAAAACTTTGTAAGTAATAACCAGCTGAAGATTGATTATTTTAATTTTGATACCAAAGCGCTGTTATTCAGCAATCCGAATAAAGTAGCATTAACCAATTCTCATGCGAATAACCTTACCAATTATCTGAAAGCGCAGATTAATTACTCTAATAAGCTCAAATGGTTAGATTATAGTGTATTGGTAGGAGCTGAGCAAACAGATAACCGGAATCAGGGCTTTTCTGCATCGAGAGAGCTTTCTCTTTTTCCTGATCTCCCTCAGCTGAATGCATTCCCCTCACTAAATCAGAATATGAGTGGCGATGCTACTTCCTGGGCACTTCGATCTTATTATGGCAGAGTAAATCTGGTAGCTAATAATAAATACCTGCTAGAAATTAATGGCAGATATGATGGCTCTTCGCGGTTTGCAGAAGACTATAAGCGGTATGGATTCTTTCCTTCTTTGTCATTAGGTTGGATTGCCTCTAAAGAGAAAATCTTCAGCAACATCAGTTGGTTATCCTTATTAAAGTTTCGCGCTTCCTGGGGATCACTGGGGAATCAGAATATTGGAGATTATCCCTACATATCTTCTTTCGTAATTGGTCAAGGCGTATTCAACAATAATATTGTAAGCGCTGCTGCCCAAACTGTTGTTGCCAACCGACAAATTACCTGGGAATCTACCAAATCATTCAATATTGGCTTCGACGGTTCTTTTTTAAAAAATAAACTGAATGTTGAGTTTGACTATTATGTAAGAAACACAGATGACATTCTACTTACATTGCCTATTCCACTAACCGTAGGATTGGGTGCCGGCGTACAAAATGCTGGCAGGGTAGAAAACAAAGGCTGGGACTTACAAATTGGCTATAACGACCGAATTGGCAAGGATATAAAATTTGGTATTACCGGCGTATTGTCTGATGTAAAAAATAAGGTGCTGGATTTAAAGGGAACGGGTCCTTATATTTCTGGTTTTCAAATTACCCGCGAAGGGGAGGAGATCGGCTCATTATTTGGATTACAGGCTAGTGGATTATTTCAGCGGCAGGAAGACATTGCCGCCAGTGCCACGCAATTTGGATCAGTTAAGCCAGGGGATATACGCTATGTAGATCAAAATAACGATGGCGTAATTAACAATAATGATCGGGTACTTATAGGCAGCCGTATTCCAAGATATACGTATAGCGCCAACCTGTTTTTTGAATGTAAGGGCTTTGAACTGACCGTATTTTTTCAAGGAGTAGGTAAGGTGAATGGATTACAAATTCAGGATGCGGCTTGGGCGTTTTTTAATGCGGGCAGTGTGCGAGATATACATCTGGGCAGATGGAGCCTTACCAAATCACCGGAAGAAAATGCACTGGCCAACTATCCTCGGTTTTTCATTTCACAAACCAATAACCAGCAAACTTCAAGTTATTGGGTAGATGATGCTTCTTACCTTAAGCTAAAAACGCTGGTGGTTGGGTATAATTTTCCGATGACTGTTTTAAGAAAAACACCTTTTTCTGCCTTCAAAGTTTATCTGAGTGGACAAAACGTATTCTCCATTGATAAAGTTCCCGGATATGATCCGGAAGCCCCTTTGGGTAATCCGTTTAATTATCCGCAGACCGCCTCATTTGTTGCAGGCGTAAGAGTAAGTCTTAAATAAAATAATAAAACCAAAAAGATGAAAAAGATTAATATACTTGCCGGGCTATTTTTAGTAATGCTGGTGGTTGGTTGTAATAAAGACTATCTCAACCGATTTCCCGAAGACCAGCCCAATAGTGCTACCTATTATACCACTGCCGATCAGCTGGTGCTTGCTATTAATGCAGCATACAATAATTTATCGTACGCCCAGGATGGCTACCCCTACCTAATGCAATTGGAGTGTACCACCGATGTTATGTGGCAAAGACCCAATACAGATGCCCAGGTTATAGGCTTAGGTCAGCATACGCCCGGCACAACTATGATCCGTACAATATGGACGCAATTTTATACCGGGATTGCCCGCTGCAACATGCTGTTAGATAATATGTCGAAAGCAAAAGCGGTTACTTCAGCTGCCTTATATAAACGCATTGAAGGAGAAGCCCGATTTTTAAGAGCCTATTATTACGGGAATTTAATTTATTTATATGGCGATGTACCACTAGTTGATAAACAAATCAATGCAGAAGACGCTTTTCTTCCAAGAACACCGCAGGCAGAGGTTTTAAATTTTATATTCAAAGACCTGGATAGTGCTTCAGCCAAGCTTTCACTTTCTTATACCGGTACCGATGTTGGTCGTGCTACCAATACGGCTGCCCTTGCATTTAAAGCCCGGATGGCATTGTATTATGGAAAGTGGGATGTAGCTGCTGCTGCTGCAAAGGCAGTGATGGATTTAAATTATCATTCACTATATCCCAGTTATAGAAATCTGTTTATGTATGCCGGGGAAAATTCCCGTGAATCGATTTTTGCTTTTGATTATAAGCAAACCGTTAGGGTTAGTGCTACCCCTCAGAATGCGCAGGCCCGAAATTCCAGCGGATTTTCGGGAGAAGTGCCAACCCGAGCTTTTGCGGATAGCTATGAGTGTATTGATGGACTAACCATTGATAAATCGCCGCTCTATTCTACTGCCGAACCCTTTAAAAACAGAGATCCCCGCATGCGTCAGACTCTGTTGGGAGATGGCGACACTTGGTTTGGTACTGGCGGAATTACGTTTAACATGACGTACCACCCCGATAGTACTACCTGCACTCGGTATACACCCACGTTTGCAAAAATTACAAATCTGGAAGTTACCAATGCGTTTTCCTCCTACTCCGGCTATCTGCTAAAAAAATACCTTGATCCAGTTGATTTAGTTCTCAATACCCAGTCTGAACTAGCATTTATGTTGATTCGATATGCAGAAGTGTTACTCACGTATGCAGAGGCTAAAATAGAACTAAATCAAATTGATGCCAGTGTACTTGATGCAATAAATCTGGTTCGCGCTCGGGGATATGGAGTAGGCGTTACACAAACGACCCTTTATCCCGCAGTTACTAATATTGGTCAGGCAGGGCTACGTGAAATCATCCGCCGCGAAAGAAAAGTTGAATTAGTAGGCGAAGGGCTTCGCTTATTTGATATTCGCCGTTGGAAAATTGCCGAGAAAGTAATGAATGGCGTTTTGTTTGGGAAGGCACTCAACAGAACTATTTATTATTCACTTCCTAAGCCCCAGTTGGATGAGAACTCATCTCCATCCTACACCTCTTTTAATACATTATTATCAGTAGTGGGAAATTTTAAGATCATGGATAATCCAAGAGCTTTTAAGCCAACCAATTATCTGTGGCCTATACCGCAAACTGAAATTGATGTAAATAAAAACCCCGGATTTACACAGAACCCGGGCTATTAATTTGTTGGTTTTTTTTCTTCATATGCAAGCAATGCAGGGATCAAATCAGTGGTAATACATTTTGAAATGGTCCTTGCATTTGTATTACATTTTAAAAACCAATTTGTTAGAATTAATGATGAATGTCTCATCAAAATTTCTTATTATTAGAAAAGTATACTTACTGCAACTTAAAATTATACTTACGCATGGAGACTTTTGTAAAGTGGGGGATGTTGGTAATGGGGCTAGCTGTTTCACTTGGTTTTTCTTTTCCTTACAATCCAACTATCCAATTCTATATTTCAAAAAAAGGAAGCGATGCGAATAACGGATCGATAACTGCTCCTTTTGCCTCACTGGAAGCGGCACAAAATGCCGTAAGGTCCGCCAGAAAAAAGTATCCTAAGGCTTCGGTAGAAGTAATTATTAAAGGGGGTATTTATTATTTAGCGCAAACGATTGAATTTACACCCGAAGATTCTGGAACACCTACTGCCCCGGTTATATGGAAAGCAGCGGCCGGCGAAAAAGTAGTATTGAGTGGCGGCAAAAAAATTACAGGTGCCTGGCAGCAAGATAAGGACGGCGTGTGGTATATCAATATACCAGAGTCAATGGGCTGGAAAAGAGATATAGCCATGCCAGAAAAATATCTACAAGCACCCGCCAGTACTCCTTGGAATTTTCGGCAACTTTTTGTGAATGGAAAGCGAGCTACCCGGGCAAGATTTCCTAATAGTACGCGCGAAAATCCATTTGTATATGCAGTTGCCTCTGGTAACAATCAAATAAAGATAGCTTCAGGTACTATTAAAAAAAGCTGGGGCGAAGAAAGCGATGCACAAATCAATCTGGTTCCCCGCTGGAGATTTTTTAATCAATGGAATGACGTAATTGGCGTTGATCTAGACAGCTCTTCTATCCGCATTGGGCCACGAGAACAGCATTTTGAAATAGACAAAGGAAGTTGGTTTTGGATTGAAGGCGTGAAGTCTGAATTAGACTCACCCGGCGAATGGTACCTAGATCATACATTGGGTAGATTATATTATAAGCCCTATCCTGCTGAGTCTATCACAAAATTAGAAGTGATTGCACCTTTTTTAAATAGAATCTTCTATTTAAAGGGGGATGCCGGAGAAGGGACCCATGTAAAGTACATTCATTTTGAGGGACTTGAATTTCGACATACCACTTTCACTTTAGGACAAATAGAAGCGCGCGTGCATACCGATGGTGCCATCCTTTTAGAGAATGCCCTGCATTGCAGAATTGCCGACTGTACGTTTGACAATATTGGCGGATATGCTTTGTGGTTGCACCTTGATAGTCGCAATAATATTTTTGATCATAATTCGGTAAAAAATTCAGGCGGCGGCGGGGTGCTGCTTACGGGGGCACGATTATCTTATATGGATGATACTAAAGTGTATACTGCCGGCGAAAAAGCTGCTAAAGTATTTCCCATACTCAATCGAATTACCAGAAATTCAGTTGAGCATTGTGGTAAAATTAGGTATTACGGGGGAGGAGTACATATTGATTCACGGCCAGCTTCTATGGCTATGGAGGCTGGAAATTATATAGCGCACAATCATTTTCGAGACTTGTCTAGAAACGGAATTTTTTTATTTAGAAATCAAGGCGGCAATGTGGTTGAGTTTAATGAGATTCATGATTGTATGCAAACCACTATCGACGGAGCGGCAATACACTTTGCAACAATGAATCGTCTTGCAGCGCCAAATTATATTATGAACAATTACCTCTACGATATCTGGGGATATGAGCAACTGGAAAACCGACAACCACGCAGAACACTGGCAAACGGAATATTTCTCGACTGGGCAACTAGTAATACTACCGTACGCAACAATGTTATTTACAACGCAGGCGATAAAGAAATAAAGCCGATTATGGGAAACTGGAATTTGGTTATTGAAAATAATCTGGCTTCACCCACTAAAATAGAACCTTTTTTGCCAAAAGAAATTGGCCCCAATGGAACGGCTGCTAACACTATATATCCCGAGCAGTTGAAAAGTGTTGGAGGGGTTGTTACATCGGAAGATACCAATCTGGTAGTATATAAAGGCAACTGGCAACCTAAAAAAATAGCGGGCATGCGTAATTTATTTCAATATGATTGTAAGCAGGCCGCTCCAGAAAAGGCAGCACAATGTATTTACCAGTTACCAGTTAGGGAAGCCGGTATGTATAAACTCTGTATCATGTATTTCCCGGATGAAAAAGCAGCCACTAACGCAACTATTACTATACAACATGCCGGTGGCATGGAAACTAAGAGTTGGAACTTTAGAAAAGGGGACAACCTTGGGTTTGCAATTAAAATAGGCGAGTATTATTTTGAAAAAGGCAAGCCCGCAACGCTTACTATATCCAACCAAAATGCAGATGGACATATCATTGCGGATGCGGTTGGCATGATAAAACAATAATTAATAGGAAACCAAATAACATGCGGTTATTTACTCATAAAACAGTGCGCTGGAAAATAGCAGGGTTACTCTGCTTTGCCTCTGCACTTAATTATATCGACCGCAATACACTCGCCATACTTGCCCCTACCATTCAAAAAGAATTGCACTGGTCGGATATTGACTATGCCAATATTACTGCCCTGTTTGTTTTCAGTTATACCATTATGTATGCAATCAGTGGAAGAATTATTGATTACATCGGCACCCGGAAAGGGTTTGCCTATTCTGTTGGAAGCTGGTCGTTGGTAAGTGTATTACATGCTTTTGCCAGCTCGGTGGGTCAGTTTTCGGTTGCCCGCTTTTTCCTGGGCATTACTGAGTCTGCCAATTTTCCTGCAGGAGTAAAGGCGATTACCGAATGGTTTCCCCTAAAAGAGCGAGCGCTGGCTGTTGGCATTTTTAGTGCCGGCTCGGCAATAGGGGCCACCCTTGCCGTTCCCCTGGTTACATTTATTTCAATTGCCTGGGGATGGAGAATGGCTTTTGTTGTTACAGGGGCACTAGGATTTGTTTGGTTGATTGCCTGGTTATGGTATTACTATCTACCCGAACATTCCAGCCGCATTTCTTTGGAAGAGCGAGCCCTGATAGAACAGGAAGATCCTGTAAGAATAGATCAGTCCCAAACCGGAATCGCAGGCATTTGGTGGATATTAGCTAGAAAAGAAAGCTGGGGTTGTTTTGCCGGAAGAATTTTTATTGATCCCGTAGTCTATTTTTTTATCTTCTGGATTCCCAAATATTTACATGATGTAAAAGGATTATCGATAGCTGAAATTGGATTTGCTGCCTGGTTGCCCTATGCTGCAATGGGTGCAGGCACTTTGTTAGGCGGCTATTTACCTAAGGCCCTGATTGAACAAAAAAACTGGAGCTTAAATCGGGCAAGGAAAACCATAATGCTGATTGCTTCGTTGGCGATTCCTGTTTTTTGTTTTGCCCTCACTTTACCTGTTAGCTCCTTGGCGGCCATCCTTTTTATTTCTGGCATTATGTTATCTCACGGACTTTGGTCAAACATTACACTCCCTACCGAAGTATATTCTAAAAATATTCAGGCGACCGTAACAGGTATAGGCGGAACATTGGGTGGATTGATGAGTGTGATTACGCAAAAGCTAATTGGTGTAACGGTGCAGGAGAATTCGTACTTACCCATTTTTATTTTCATTGGCTCTGCTTATTTGGTTGCTTTATTATTAGTACAATGGTTAATAGGCAGAATTGGAAAAATCCATACAGTATAAAAAAGTAGAAAGCGCAGTACATGAAAACAGTTGAACACAGGTATGATTTTGTAGTAATTGGGGGAGGCTTGGCAGGACTTTGCGCTGCGGTTACCGCTGCACGAAAGGGAATAAAAACGGCACTGATTCATGATCGGCCTGTTTTAGGGGGAAATGCGAGTACCGAAATTCGGGTACCTCCGGTGGGTGCTACCCAATGCAATTTTGCTT
Organism: Sediminibacterium sp.; assembly: GCA_040403945.1. Lineage (GTDB taxonomy): Bacteria > Bacteroidota > Bacteroidia > Chitinophagales > Chitinophagaceae > Sediminibacterium. Next base: position 7,562 of record JBBAJQ010000040.1, on the reverse strand, counting down.
ATTCCCGCGAAACGGGAATCATAGAAGAATTGTTTTTGAATAATCTTTACCGCAATCCTACCTGGAGTCCCGAGGGATGGAACCTGGAGCTAGAGAGTTTGGTTCGGAATGAGCCCCATCTCTTTCTGTTTTTAAATTGTGCTGTGTGCGATGTGGCCATAGCTGGTTCTGAAAGTGGAGTTGCTAGTGCCGATAAAAAAATCGAATCGGTAAAAGCCTATTGTGCTATGGCAGAAACCTGGCACATCTTTTATGCGCTATACTTTGCCGATTGTTCCGGAGATGGTGTGGTAGGCGCAAATGCGGGTGCGATATTTCGTTATGGGGTAGAAGCCCGAAGCGAATTTAACGAACGCATGTGCCCTGAAGTAGCTGCGCAGGAAACCATGGGAATGAGCTTACAATTGAGGGCACGGGATGCAGGACGGCCCATTCCCTTTTTCAAGCCACCTTGGGTAAAACTTGAATTAAATGCAGAGGACTTTGGCCCATACCGACCGGTTAATGAACATTTCTTTCCCGATACAGGAGGCTTTTGGTGGTTAGAATGGGGAGGCGAACTGGATTCGGTTCATGATACGCTTATTATTAAAGACGAGGTGCAATCTATTACCCTTGCCGTTTGGGATTATTTAAAAAACCGATCGCCCATTTCTGAAAGACTGCGCTCCTATGAACTTGAGTGGTTGGGGGCTGTGCCCGGCAAGCGCGAATCGCGTCGTTTTGAAGGAGACCATATATTAACCATGGGGGACATTGATGCACAGGTTTATTTCGAAGACGCTGTAGCATATGGGGGTTGGGGGTTTGATCATCATCCTCCGGGTGGGTTTCATGATAAAGTAAATCCAAGCACGCACGAGTATCTGAGAGGCCCACATAATGTGCCACTTCGATCGCTCTATTCAAAAAATGTGCGTAATCTGTTTTTAGCTGGTCGTAATATCAGCGCATCCCATTATGCACTCTCCAGTACTCGCGTGATGCTTACCTGCGCACAATTGGGGGAAGCTGTTGGGGTGGCAGCGGCGCATGCAGTTCGTATAGGCACTGAAATTCGGGTATTGTCAAATGGCGAAAATGTAAAAGGCATTCAGCAGGATTTGCAATTGAACGATCATCACATTGATGCTTTTCCTATTTCTATTTCCAATGATATCGCTCCACAAGCAACGGTTACTGCCTCATCTGTTTTCTCCGACCATGCTCAAATAGATACTTGGGGAACTGAGCAGTTGGTTGGCACTCGTATGCAAATGCTTACCATCATAACTCCTTGGATAGATCAATTGCATCTGCGGATAGATGCAGCAGCGGCCACCGAATTGGTATATACCCTTTGGCAGGGACCTTCTCATGCATCTACCTATCCTGATACTATGTTAGTGTCAGGAAAAGCTTCTATAGAGGTGGGCGACGAGCAATGGATTGCATTGCCCATATCCAGCCCTATTCAACAACCCGGCTGGCATTTTCTTATAATTGAAGCCAACCCTCATATCCGCCTGCATGTAACAGAAACCCCTCCCGGTCAGCTACGCTATTATCCTCGTCCCGAAGACCCCATCCGCCCCAACCCTTTTTCAAATTGGACACTTCGCTCTCTCGCCATTGGTCAGAGCAGAGCAGCCGACGCAGATGGTGCGAAGGTTATGGCACCTATCTGGAACCAGCACGCCATACGATTTAAGGAAATGAGTTCTTTTCTCGGATTCGCCTACGCCTGCCGAATTTCACCTGCACAACCTTTGTACGATCCCAGCATGGTGATAAATGCCCATAGCCGCCCAACTAATATGCCCAATCTTTGGGTGTCTTCTCCCACTACATTTGAAAAACCTGAATGGATAGAGCTTGCGTGGGAAAAGCCTCAGGTTGTGAAAGGCATACAATTGTTGTTCGACTCTTCACTGCAATTCCATTTTGGCCAGAGTTGGCAGGGCTATCAAACCAATGCAATACCAACGCTCATCAAGCAATACATAATCATCACAACCTTTTCGGATGGGTCTGAAAAGTGTTTGGTAGTAGTTAACAATAACTATCAAAGAAATTGTATACATCCGGTTGATTTGGCCGACGTAGTTAAAATAAAGATAGAATGTTTTGATACGCATGGAATTGATCGGGCACATATTTACTCGGTGCGTGTTTTTAACAAAGTGGTAAACAGTGCGGCAACCGAGAATTAAACAAAAAGTAGTACTTTAAAGAATGAAGTCATTTTTATTATATGGCCCCAAAGAAGTAAGACTATCAGAAAAGTCTATGCCAGCCTGTGGGCTGGATCAGGTGATTATTCAGCCTAAGTTTACCGGTATTTGCGGATCGGATATACATTATTTCAGGGATGGGTATTGTGGCAGTTTCAAACCTAAATATCCTTTTGCGTTGGGACACGAATTTTCCGGTGTAGTATATAGTGTAGGGGAAAGGGTCGCAGGTCTTTCTGTAGGAGATGAAGTAGCAATAGATCCTTCTATGCCCTGTGGATCTTGTAACTTTTGCAGGGGCGGACAGTATAACCTCTGTATGCATATGCGATATTTTGGTTCTGCTAGTTGTGATCCGCATCACGATGGTTCTATGGGCGAGTATGTGATGGCGCCGGCAAGCAATTGTTATGTGCTTCCTGCGGGCATAAGCTTGTCGCAGGCCTCCTTGCTTGAACCCCTTTGTGTTGCGATGCATGCAGTAAGGCAAGTTGAACATATCGCAGGCAGGCGGGTATTAATAACGGGTGGCGGGCCTATTGGACAATTAATATTACGTGTAGTTAAAGCATTTGGTGCCTATTCAATTTCGGTTAGCGATGTAAGCGCGTATGCACGAAATTTTGCAATAGAGAGCGGCGCGCAGCAGGCGATTGATCCAATGGATGATAGCGCTTTGAAACAAATAGAACCTTTTGATATTGTATTTGAGGCTTCTGGAAATCCAGCTGCGCTATCCAATGGCATTCAATTGCTGCACCGCGGAGGAACTCTGGTATTGGTAGGCACTATGCCGGAAACCTTTACAATAACCGGAAATGCTATTATGAGCAAGCAACTCCGTATTCTTGGTTCGTTCCGGTTTGCCAATGTTTTTGAAGATGCCATGAAGATGGTTGCGGCTGGAATCATTAATCTGGATGGTATGATTACAGATACTTATAATTTTGATGAAACTCCACTAGCCCTTTCGCGTGCTTTAGAAAAAAGGGATAGCATGAAAATTCAAATTGTTGCATGAGATACGCACCATTAGGAAAAACGAATCTGCAGGTTTCCCATATTAGTTTTGGGGCCTCCTCTTTAGGAGGTGTTTTTCGGGAGGTTACTGAAAGTAAGGCGATAGCGGCAGTTCACACGGCTATTGAGTTGGGCATTAACTATATTGATGTAGCGCCTGCTTACGGAGGAACGAAAGCTGAAAAAGTTTTGGGCATGGCACTTAGCGAAGTGCCCAGAGACCGATACTATCTATCTACTAAAGTGGGAAAATATACTGACAAAGATAGTTACGGGAAGGATCGCTTTGATTATAGTGCTACAGGAATACAAAACTCGCTTCAGGAAAGTGCACAAAGGCTGGGGGTAGATTATTTTGATATTGTGCACCTCCATGATATAGAATATAATAATCGAATGCATACCGAATGGGCTTTGCATGAGGGGATACAGGCGCTGCAAAAACTGAAAGCGGTAGGTATCATCGGGGCAGTGGGTATAGGAATGTATCCTGTTGACTTATGGGAAAGAGTGATTCGGGAAGAATTGATTGATGTTGGATTATCCCATAATATCTATGCGCTAAACGACACACGACTAGAAGGCTTGCTTCCATTAGCTGCCGAAAAAGGCATAGGCATAATCAGCGCTTCTCCTTTTTCATCTGGATTACTAACTTCACGTGGGGCACCGGACTGGCACCCGGCTTCAGCCGAACAGCGGGCGATATTTGCGTCAGCAGCCGACTATTGTAAAAAAAGGGGCACGACGATAGAAAAGGTAGCTATTCAGTTTTCTACGCAAAATCCCAATATCACTACCACAATGTTCAGCAGTGCCGATCCCGATTCGGTACGTCGTAATCTTGCCTGGAGTGAAGAGCCCATCGACCAGAAACTATTGCAACAAGTTCGAGAGATATTGACACCTGTAACCAATATAAACTGGAAATATTAATTATGCGGATAGACAGTCATCAGCACTTCTGGCAATATAATCCAACAGACTATGTGTGGATGTCGGAAGAGCATGCTGTAATAAGAAGAGATTTTTTGCCCAACAATCTTCAGCCGTTATTGGCAGCGGCTAACATAGATGGTACTATTGCTGTGCAAGCCAGACAACAATTGCAGGAAACTGATTTTTTGCTCGATTTGGCAGCTAGTAATGCATTGATTAAAGGTGTAGTTGGCTGGATACCTCTATATGATAATGCTGCCGAGGAATATATAGCTGCGTATGCTCAGCATACAACAATAGTAGGATTTCGGCATGTTGTACATGATGAACCGGATGATAATTTTATCCTTCGTCCAGATTTTAATGCCGGCATACAGGTACTCACCCGCTATCCTCTTTGTTATGATCTACTCATCTTTGAGCGACATCTTCCGCAAAGTTTGGTGTTTGTAGATAAGTATCCATCCCTTTCAATTATTGTTGATCATATTGCAAAGCCGCGCATACGGAAAAATGAATTTGATCAAACCTGGGCTAAAAATATACGACTACTCGCAAAGAGAGATCATGTATGCTGTAAGCTATCCGGATTGGTTACTGAAGTAAGGGATGCTAACTGGGATGCGGATCTTCTGCAGCCTTATTTTGATACTGTGCTGGAGGCTTTTGGTTCTAGCCGATTGTTATTTGGCTCTGATTGGCCGGTATGTTTACTGCGCAGTGAATATGAACAGTGGGTTGCTACGGTTGCTACCCTGATTGAACGGCTTTCGCCGAATGAGCAGGCGGCTATCATGGGGGGAAATGCCGAAAGGGTGTATCTGAAAAATAAACAAAGGGTTATTGCCGATTAATACGAGCGTAGGTATCATACATTCATAAAAAGGAATGCGATAATGCAAAAGATTTTGTTGATTGCTTTTTAAAAAATAGGATGAATAATAATAAGCATACTTCAGAAAACACAGCAATCAGACGAGTAGGGATGGTTATTAAACTTCGGCCTGACTATCTGGAGGAGTATTTAGCGTTACATGCTGATTCGAATGTGGGCGTGCGCGATTTGCTGCAAAAATATCACCTGCATAATTTCAGTATTTTTTTACATAAGATAGGGGACGACTATTTTGAGTTTGGCTATTATGAGTATACAGGTACTTCTTTTTCAACGGATATGGCAGCGCTTGCTGCTGAGCAAAGAAATATTGAATGGCTGAAAGTATGTGATCCGATGCAAATGCCATTAGACGGCGAAACCAGCTGGGCGGTGATGCAACCTATTTATTATAATGCCTGATATGTTTTTTCTCGATTTTTCAAATAGCTAGTTTACAAATGAATTTTACTATTAAACAATAAAAAACATGAACAATAAGCTATTGGCTTTTGGGGTACTGATAATTTTTGTGCTATCGGGGAATGCTCAAACCTATTATGACAGCTCAGCTATACAGAAAAAGGTAGAAGCAAGTCCGGCAGGCGTTTTGCTTTCGAACGGCAATACTTTATATGATTTTTCAAAAGAATATTTTGGCAGGTTGCGGGTTGATATGTCTAGGATGTCTCCAGGAGATTCGGTAGTAATTTATATAGGAGAGAAACTTACTTCTGATGGAAAAATTGACAGAGATCCTGGTGGAACTATTCGTTCTTATCGCTATCGGCTAGTTAAAGAGGCGAATATAAGTCAAGTATTTCTGCCAAATCAACCTGACAAACGGAATACAACAGGCAATGCTATTCTGCTACCTACATTCATGGGAATTATAGCACCCTTTCGTTACGTTGAGGTACAACAAAATGCTCAACGCATAAGTATATCAAGGGAGATCTTTTATTATCGCTTTAACGACCAAGCTTCCTCGTTTACTAGTAGCGACAGCGTTTTGAATGCAATTTGGGATTTATCTAAGCATACTATTAAAGCAACTTCTTTTACCGGCTTATACATTGATGGCGATCGGGAGAGAATACCCTATGAAGCAGATGCCTTGATAAACCAGCTTTCTCACTATGCCCTGGATACTGTGTATTCTATAGCGAGAAATACTTTTGCGTATTTGCTAACACATCCTACTTGGCCTACCGAATGGCATTTACAAACGCATCAAATTGCCTGGTATGATTACTGGTTTACCGGTAATCTAAATCTGATAAAGCAGCACTATAACTTTTTAAAATTAAAAACCCTAGATGCCTTTCGGCAGCCAAACGGACTAATCAGCACGACTGCTCAGCCACAGCGGGTTAGCTTTTTAGATTCTATACACTTCGCTTCCTTTGATGCAAAGCAGGTGATACGGGATATTACGGACTGGCCTCAGCGAAAAATTAAACTTCCGGGCGATTATCCTGGAGAAGCAGATGGGTTTGTGTTTTGTGATTATAATAGTGTAGTAAATGCTTATTATTATAAATCGCTACTCTTAATGAAAGAGTTTGCCAGTATACTGGGAAAGAAGGAGGATGCAAACTTTTATAGCGACCGTGCGAATGACGTATATAAGGCATTTAATAATTGGTTTGTGCATCCGACTACCGGATTGGTGCGAGATGGGGATACCACTGGTCACTCGTCGTTTCATGCAAACTTTTTTGCGCTTTGTTTTGGATTAGTACCTGAACAACATAAGGCAGCTGTGATTCAATTTTTAAAGTCAAAAGACATGGCTTGCAGTGTATATGGCTCACAATTTTTGCTGGATGCATTATACAATGAGCGTATGAGTGATTATGCCCTCAAGCTTTTAACCAAGCGCGATCAAAGAAGCTGGTATCATATGCTGGAATTAGGGGCGGGGATGACGTTGGAGGCCTGGGACATAAAGTATAAGCCTAATCTGGACTGGAATCATGCCTGGGGAGCTGCACCTACTAACCTGATAGCTTTCCGATTGATGGGGATTCGACCGGCGATTGCGGGATTTACAGAAGCGCATATAGAGCCCGCCATTGGCACACTAACGCAGGCTGCAATTCGGATGCCTACTGCTAAGGGAGAAGTGTATGAAAAAGTTACGCAGGATGCAAAGCAGTATCAACTTACATTGCAACTCCCCGCAGGTATGCGCGCAACCCTGGTGTTACCTTCTTTTACAGCAGACTTATCGGGGATTCGCATAAAGGGCAGAACTGCAAAGCCAGCAATAGTGAATAACAAATATGTAGTAAAGCAAGTAATAGGTTCTATAGAAGTTACCATTACAAAATAGGGATAATTGCAATTTGAAAAATGCTAAAAAGCACCTCGGTTTATACGAGAATATCTTTAACTACATAGTCTTGCCAAAAGGATTAATTCTTCGGCACCGGCGGTGGCCCATCTGGCAGCATTGCCTGCCAAACTTCTGAACCCTTTCTTTTTTCGAATTCGGCGCGAATTTCTTTGCG
>JBBAJQ010000039.1:4771-26882 GCA_040403945.1 Sediminibacterium sp. | reverse complement strand
AACCCGGAGGGCATATTGCTATCACTGTTCCCGCTTATCAGTTTTTGTGGGGACCACATGATGAGATCAATCATCACTTTAGGCGCTATTCCTACTCTCAACTCATACAACTACTTGAACCGCTAAAAGGAAAAGTCATCTATTGCACCTACTATAACTCCTTTTTATTTTTCCCGATTGCCGCTTATCGTTTATTGGTTAGGTTTTTGCATACGTTAAGCGGGAAGAAGGAGCAGAAACCAGCCCGGTCGGATCATGAAGTATTGGGTATCCATGGTTGGCTAAATCGTATGTTATCTGGTATATTTCATTTAGACTACTATTGGCTGAGGGCCGGTAGCCGATTTCCTGCAGGGGTTTCATTGATGATTTTTTTTAAAAAATCCGACTAATCTATACTCTCTTGCTTGTAGCATAAGCAGGAATTATTTAGTAATTGAATCGTGAAAAAGATTAATCCTACTCATTAAAAATTATACTTTATTACAATAAATCCTTTATTCTTGATAATCCATTACACCAAACGATGACTATTTTATGTTGAACTGGCAAAATTTCTGGTCAAATAACCCTCCCTTATTTGGTGTTGTGATGCAAAAAAACTCCGTCTATTTTGCCGACAAACTTCTGAAAGCAAAGACTATCCTACGGGAGAACCACATACTTGATTTTGGTTGCGGCCCCGGATTTTTGGCAGACTTACTTGCTAACAAAGTGGCCTCTTATCATGGGGTTGACATTTCAACCAACTGTATAGAAACTTGCCAGCAACAGTTTGCCGATTATAAAAATATGCGGTTTTCGAAAATAGTATCAACCGAAAATACTACGGGATTAGAAGCCTTAGTTCAAGAGGGACTGCAGTTTGATGTAATTATTATTCTAAGCGTAGTGCAATATTTTTCCGGTCTCCCAAAAGTAGCAACCTTACTGAGCGAATGTAAATCAATGCTATCCCCCGGAGGTAAAATTATACTGGCCGACGTAATTCCATCCAACAAGGGCTTGCTAAAAGATATATATAGTGGCTGGATGGATAGTATTCAAAAAGGTTATTTCTTTTCGTTTCTTCGGTTCCTGTTTCAGGCCCGATTTTCGAATTACCATCAACTTCGGATGAACAACGATTTGCTTTGCATAACCGAACCCGACATAGCCGTTATTTGCCAACAACTACAACTGCAGTATACAATTATGCCAACTTGTACATTACAACATAGCCGGGTAAGCTATTGTATAACAGCTTTATAAATGTATCTTTAACGATACATTGAACGGGTTTAATTCTGCCAACATGAAAATGCCAGCCGCTCTCAGTGCTTTTTTTGCAAAGCCTTTTTTTAACAATAAGAAAACTATCAGTTATATTTATCTTATTCTGGCAGTTTTAATTAGTGCAAAAATTTTCTTTCTCGAAACCTGGGATAATTATGATTGCTTTCGCGCTTCTTACTTTCACCTCATTAATAATCAGGACTTATACCTACTCTATCCGAATGAATACAAAACCGCCTATAATTATAGCCCCAGTTTTGCATTTTTTATGGGATTGTACGCACACTTTCCCGATGGCTTAGGTATTTTGTTTTGGAATCTTACACACACCCTTGTATTTATAACGGCAGTTCATCTATTGCCGATTGATGATAAAAAGAAAACATTTCTACTTTGGTTTTGCCTGATAGAGTTTGTTACAGCTGCCGAAAATGTGCAAACCAATGCGAGCTTGGTAGCCATTATAATGCTTGTATTTATCTTTCAGCAAAAAGAAAAGACTACCTGGTCGAGTTTATTTTTTGCTTTTGGATTTTTCTTTAAAATTTATGCGCTAACTGCCGGGGTATTTTTTCTTTGTTTTAAAAAGAAATGGTCGTTCTTGTGGAAAGGATTAGTATGGGCTATCCTCTTTTTTGCACTTCCCTTATTGGTGGTTTCTTTCGATCAACTGATATTCCTTTACAAAAGTTGGTTTACACGTCTGCAAGTACAATCATCCAGGCATTCGCTTAGCTTACTTGGAATCATTGACTTGTTGCATATCAACAGTCTTAAAGAAGGATATGTTATCATGGCAGGATTGGTGCCTATGTTACTGGTATTATTTAAAAAAGAGTTGTACAAAAATCCTAACTATCAATTGGTATATCTGGGGGCTATCTTATTGTTTACAATAGCATTCAACCCGGGAGTAGAATCCCCCAGTTATATTATAGCAATCCCGGGAGTAGTGTTATGGTATCTGTTGGGGCCTCAGGAAAAATGGCGCATTTATATATTGATAAGTGTATTTGTATTCACCTGCTTATCGCCCACTGAAATATTTCCAAGAAGTATTAGAGATAATGTTTTCAACCCACTTCATGTAAAAGCCATTCCTATAATAATCACTTGGTTTATTTGTATATTTGATTTGTTGTATTGGAAAGGAGTAACCAAACAGGAAAATGCCTTATCATGAAAGTACTCGTAACCGGAGCGGATGGATTTATTGGCTCGCATCTTACTGAAATATTGGTGCGAAAAGGATATGATGTGCGGGCATTTGTTTTGTATAATTCCTTTAACTCCTGGGGATGGCTAGACGAATGTGGTGAAGATGTTGCCGGAAAGTTTGAAGTGTTTGCTGGGGATATTCGGGATCCTTATGGAGTAAAGAAAGCCATGCAGGGATGTGATGCAGTTTTGCATCTTGCTGCACTGATTGGCATTCCCTACTCATACCATTCGCCCGACACCTATGTAGATACCAATATAAAGGGAACCCTAAACATTGTGCAGGCAGCCCGTGAATTGGGCGTTGGAAAAGTAGTGCATACCTCCACCAGTGAAGTATATGGCACCGCCCAATTTGTGCCTATTACAGAAGAACATCCACTTCAGGGTCAATCTCCCTACTCGGCAAGTAAAATCGGAGCCGATCAGATTGCCTTGTCGTTTTATACTTCTTTTGAAATACCCGTAGCAGTGCTGCGCCCATTTAACACTTATGGACCCCGACAGTCTGCCCGGGCTGTTATCCCTACCCTTATTTCTCAAATTGCTGCCGGCAAAAAAGAAATTCAATTAGGTGCCACCACGCCTACCCGCGACTTCTCATATGTAACAGATACTGCTACCGGATTTTTACAAGCACTGGAATCAAAAGAAATAATTGGAACCGTTACCAATCTGGGTAGTGGTTTTGAGATCAGTATAGGAAAAACAGCCGAATTAATTGCCTCGCTGATGGGGGCGACTGTAACATTTACTACCGATAACAATCGGATTCGTCCGGAAAAAAGTGAGGTAGAAAGACTATTCGCCAGCTATGAAAAAGCTAAGCAGCGAATGGGTTGGGAACCAGAATATGGAGGGGAGGAAGGTTTTAAAAAGGGATTGATGAAAACAATTGAATGGTTCAGCAACCCCAAGAACTTATCCCGCTATAAAATTAATAATTACGCAATCTGATGTTGGGTTTACAGTAATATTAAAAAAATCGGCATGAAAAAACAGGCGGTAATTCTTTCCGGCGGTAAGGGCAAACGATTGAGGCCCTACACCGTTGTGCTACCTAAGCCGCTTATGCCGGTAGGTGAATATCCAATTTTAGAAGTTATCATCCGACAACTGGCCCTACAGGGATTTGATCAGATTACCCTTGCGGTAAATCACCAAGCCGAATTGATTAAGGCATTTTTTGGAGACGGCAGTAAGTGGAATATCCCCATCAACTATTCATTAGAAGATGAGCCACTGGGTACCATGGGGCCCTTGAAATTAATCCATTCATTACCGGAACATGTGCTGGTAATGAACGGAGATATTTTAACTGACCTGCCTTTTGGCAATTTTTTTAATGCCCATGTATCTCATGGATCCGCATTTACCATCTGCTCGCACGAGCGGGTAGAAAAAATTGATTACGGTGTATTAGATACTGATAATGGAAAGCTTACTGGGTTTCGCGAAAAACCAGTTAGTACGTATGAAGTGAGTATGGGCATTTATATGGTAAGCCGGCAAGCCGCAGATAAAATACCCGCAAACGCTCCTTATGGATTCGATCAGCTGATGTTACAATTACTGAAAGAACAACTGCCGGTGAGGGTAGAGAAATATGCAGGACTTTGGCTGGATATTGGCCGGCCGGATGACTATCTCGAAGCCATTGAAAAATTTGATCAGCTGAAGGATAAAATATTATATGCATAAATTGCTGATAACAGGAGCCAATGGATTTATTGGAAAAAGACTTTGCCAACAACTTCCGGCGGAAAACTACACTATTACGGCACTTACCCACCAGCAGGGAGAAATTACCCATGCAGCCACTTGGCTATCACTGCCTCCAAGCGATGCAGTAATTCATCTCGCATCAAAAACTTTTGTGCCCGATAGCTGGAATAACCCTGGTTTATTTATAGAAACCAATACCTTGGGCACGCTGCAGGCATTAGAGTATTGCAGAAAACATGGGGCCGCCATGATTTATATCAGCTCGTATTTATATGGAAATCCCTCCGCACTGCCTATTCCAGAAACAGCTCCATTATATACGCCCAACCCCTATGCATTTAGCAAAAAAACAGCAGAAGATTACTGCAAATTTTACCACGATTGTTTTCAGGTGCCGGTAACCATACTTCGGCCATTTAATATTTACGGCGAAGAACAGCATCCAAGCTTTCTTATCCCAATGTTAATTGAGCAAGCATTGCATCAAACCGAATTTCGGGTGAAGGATTTACTGCCCAAACGAGATTACCTGTATATTTCCGACTTTATCAATGCACTGATAGCCTGTATCCCCCTAAGAGGATTTCATCTGTTTAATGTAGGGTCTGGTATTAGCTACAGTGTGGAAGAAATTATCAACCTAATACAAAAAATACAAAATACCGAATACCCAGTATACAGTGAAAATAGTCAGCGTCCGAATGAAATTATGAATACGGTAGCCGACATTCAATTGGCGAAACAAGTACTTCAATGGCAACCCAGCACATCTATGGAGGAGGGCCTAAGGCGTTTACTTTACCACAACCCATCGTCAAATTCTAATAGCTAAGGACACTTAAAAATTAAGTTTTACCTTTACAGCCATGCTACCCGGCACCCCCCGAAAGTCAATATCAATCATTATTCCTGTTTGTAACGAACGGGGAAACCTGCCTTTGCTGATCAGCGAATTAGAAGAAGTATGCTCGGCAATGCCCTATGAGTACTCCTTCATTTTTGTGGAAGACAGCAGTACCGATGGTACCCTGGAGTTTATCAAAGAACAAGCTAAACAACATCCCCATATATACTATATATCCCTTACCAAAAGCTTTGGTCACCAAAATGCCCTGAAAGCAGGCTTAGACCGAGCCAACTCCGATGCAGTAATTATGATGGATGGAGATTTGCAACATCCGCCCTCCCTCATTCCCGAATTAATACAGCAATGGGAAGCGGGAAATGATATTGTATATACCATTCGGAACGATCACAAGGAAATCAGTTTATGGAAGAAAAGAACTTCCCGTATTTTTTATGATGTAATCAATAATCTATCGGACATAGAAATAGAACCCGGCACAGCGGATTTCCGGCTGATGGACAAAAAAACGGTGGATGTATTCCGTAGCTTTCACGAAACGGATTTGTTTTTAAGAGGGCTGATTAAATGGATGGGCTTTTCACAAATCGGAATCGAATATACTTCCCGACTTCGGCAAAGCGGCGCCACCAAATATTCAATAAAAAAAATGATTCGCTTTGCGCTGCAGGGAATCACTTCGTTTAGCACAAAGCCACTATACATTGCTGCTTATTTAGGTCTCTTCTTTTCACTCTGTTCACTTATCTATATCCCTTATATTATTTATGCCTATACGTTTGGTCACTCCGTTTCCGGATGGGGCTCATTAATAGCAACCATCGCCTTCTTTGGTGGCTTGCAACTAATGATTTTAGGAATCGTGGGCATCTACATTGGAAAAATTTATATGCAGGGAAAAAATCGGCCGCATTATATTGTAAAAGAAACCAACCTGGTATGAAAAACCGGTACGTGCTGCTGAGTTTTGACGTGGAAGAGTTTGACATGCCCCTGGAATTTGGTACTTCCATTACCGCCTCCGAACAACTGGAAGCTGGAAAGAAAGGGCTGGATGCAATCGCTCCCCTATTGCAAAATACTGCCTTACAAACCACCCTATTTACCACTTCCCATTTTGCGCAACAATACCCCGAACCCATTCGGACATATGCAACACAACACGAAGTGGCTTCTCACACATATTATCATTCCTGGTTCCAACCCGAACATCTAACCACATCAAAGCTGGCACTAGAATCTATCATTCAACAACCGGTTACCGGATTGCGAATGCCGCGAATGAAAGCAGTAGATATGCAATGGGTGGCTAACGCCGGATACGAATACGACTCCTCCATTCACCCTACGTGGATACCGGGAAAATACAATCACCTAAGTGCTCCCCGAACCCTTACAACCCAGGCAGGAATCATTCGGGTACCCGCATCGGTTAGTCCTAACCTACGAATCCCCCTATTCTGGTTAAGCTTTAAAAACTTCCCCTATTCCTTTTATAAAAAGTTGGCATTGCAAACACTGCAAAAAGACGGATACTGCTGTTTGTATTTTCACCCCTGGGAATTTATTGATCTTAGTAGTTATGGATTGCCTACCTATACACATCGCATTCAGGGAGAAGCTTTACTGGAAAGATTATTTCGGCTGATAGCTGATTTACAACCCGAAGGGTCATTTATCACCATGCGAGATTTTGTACGCGAAAAAGCAGGTAGCACAGAAAGTACCCGTTAGTAAATGAACCATGAATTATCTTGCCCACGCCGTTTTATCTTTTCAGCAGCCCGATATTCTTACCGGTAATATGATTAGTGATTTTGTAAAGGGCCGGAATCAATATACTTTTCCCGTAAACATTCAAAAAGGCATCCGGCTTCACCGGGCGATTGATACATTTACCGACAGCCACCCATCTACACGCGAAGCCAAACAATTACTAAAGCCCGCCTCCGGCGGGTATTCCGGACCATTCATCGATATTGTATTTGATCATTTTCTCAGCCTGGATGCAGCAGAAATTCCATCGGAAGGATGGGAAGTTTTTTCCCAATCAGTATATGTTCATCTCGAGTCGCAATCTGCCCTCTTACCCGAAACATTCAAGAAGATTTTGCCCTACATGAAACAACATAACTGGCTGGCAAATTATCAGCATATCCATTCGATTGAAAAAAGCTTTCAAGGAATTGCGCGGCGCGCCAAATTTTTAGAAGATGCCCTTCCTGCTTTCCGACTTTTTGAAAGCGAATACCTGCTATTACAAAAAATATATGCTGATTTCTTTCCTGAATTGAAAGAATTTGCCCAAACTAAAATGCAAGAATTATCTGCAGTTTAATTAGGCCGTTATCCGATTCTTATTATAATAACCCATCTTTGCATAAATCTGCTTTATGAAAACAGCTACCACCTATATCCATGCCGGAGCAACACCCGACCCCTCTACCGGCGCCATTATGACGCCCATCTTTCAAACCTCTACCTATGTACAGGAAGCCCCGGGCGTAAATAAAGGATTTGAATATGCCCGTAGTCAAAACCCTACCCGACAAGCACTGGAAACAGCCCTGGCTGCCATTGAATTCGGAAAGTTTGGACTGGCTTTTTCCAGCGGAGTAGCTGCCACCGATGCAGTTATCAAATTACTAAGCCCAGGCGATGAAGTAATCGCCCCCCATGATATGTACGGAGGTACCTATCGACTGTTTACAAAAGTGTTTGCCAAATTTGGTATTGTATTTAAATATGTAGACACTGCTTCTATTGCCAATATTGAAGCCGTTATTACTCCAAAAACCCGACTGATATGGATTGAAACCCCTACCAATCCACTCATGAATATCACCGATATTGCTGCAACGGCAACCATTGCCAAAAAAGCTGGCGCCTTATTATGCGTTGACAATACGTTTGCATCTCCCTATTTGCAAAATCCACTTACCCTCGGAGCTGATATTGTTATGCATTCTTCTACCAAATACCTGGGTGGACACAGCGATGTGATTCAGGGATGTTTGGTAATGAATGAGCCATCTCTGCGCGATCAATTATATTTTATACAGAAAAGCTGTGGGGCAGTTCCCGGTCCGATGGATTGCTTTTTAGTATTGAGAGGCATCAAAACCCTGCACCTGCGTATGCAACGCCATTGTGAAAACGGAGAGAAAATTGCTCACTTTCTCAGAAACCATTCTTCAGTAAGTAAAGTATTCTGGTGTGGGTTTAACGACCATCCCAACTATGCCATTGCAAAACAACAGATGAAAGGATTTGGTGGCATGATGAGTTTTGAACTGAAGAACGATAGCCCCGAAAATGTAAAACGGGTATTGTCATCTACGCATCTCTTCTCACTGGCAGAAAGTTTGGGAGGAGTAGAATCATTAATTAATCATCCCGCTACTATGACGCATGCATCTATCCCCCGGGAAGAAAGAATTAAGAATGGACTCACCGATAGCCTGATTCGGTTAAGCGTAGGCGTAGAAGATGCCGATGATTTAATTGACGATCTAAATACGGCGATCGGTTAACCGCATTGAATCTATTGCCATGCCTCCGGTAAAAAGAAGCAACAACCTTGCTAACCCGCTTGCAACCTTGCTGGAAGAAAGGGTGCGCCGATACAACCAACCTTCCTTTATACCTGCCGACCCCATCTGCATACCCCATGCCTATACCCAACTGCAGGATATTGAAATAGCCGGATTATTTGCCGCTGTTCTTGCCTGGGGCAATCGCACCACCATCATTGCCAAAAGCAGGGAAATACTCCAGCGTATGGACAATGCCCCCTACGATTTTTGTAAAAACCATCAGCCGGCCGATTTGCAAGCCCTGCTGGGATTTAAACACCGCACATTTAACGATACCGATTTATTATACTTTGTACATTTTCTGCAACATCATTACCAGCAACACAATAGTCTGGAAACTGCTTTTCTACCCAAGTCGGGTGCCTATTCGGAAATCAGCAATCCCACTGAAAAAAGACTCACATATTTTCACCGATATTTTTTTTCACTGGAAGATGCACCTAACAGAACCCGAAAACATATTGCCACACCGGAAAAAGGTTCTGCCTGTAAAAGACTGAATATGTTTTTGAGATGGATGGTTCGGAACGACAAAAAGGGTGTGGACTTTGGTATCTGGAAAAAGATGAAGCCGGAAGAATTAATTTGCCCCATCGATTTACACGTAGCCCGCGTGGCCCGAAAGTTAGGATTGTTGCAGCGAACAACCACCGACTGGCAGGCAGCTCTTGAACTAACAGCTCATCTTAGAGACTTGGATGCCAAAGACCCGGTGAAATTTGATTTCGCTTTGTTTGGCCTTGGAGTGATTGAAAAATATTAACGCCCCAACATTATCCCAAACAGCCACTTCCTACTACCTTTATTTATACAAAAGTTGCTACACATAATATGATTACAGATATCAGCCTTTTACCCTCGCTATCTGCTGAAACGCTTGCAAAGGAAGTGAATGATATGATTGAACATAATTTTGAAGGACTTATTCAATTACTATATCGGCTGGATGTGAGCGAACAGAAATTAAAAGAGGTATTAGTAGCCAATCAACAAGAAAATGCCGGAACCTTGATTACTGCTGCGATACTGGAACGTTTGGCACAAAGAGAAAAAGCAAGGCAGTCGTTCAAGCCGAATACCAACATCCCTGAAGAAGACAAATGGTAAAAGCACTCAGGATACTATTTAATCAATTGGTCGATACGAACAAACCGATAGCCCTGTTGTGAATACTTTTTGATTATTGATTCCAATTGTGTAAATAATTTTTCCTTCCGTCGAGTATCCGCTCCTGCGTGAATGAGTAATATACTTCCATGTAATCCATTCAGCTGCTCAATAGATGCCTTGTTAAGTAGCTGCAATATCTGATTATTACTCTTATACGCTGCTCCCATTTCGGGATACGTATAATCAGCTGGGGTTCCTAAACCAGCCGTGCAACTAAATAATCGAATGCCTTCTTCGGCCAACCATCCGGCTACTTCCCGGTTCCACCATTCATAGGGCGGAATATACAAACCCGAGAAACCATCATCCGGAATGCCCAATGCACGCATGGCAAAGAGATTGTTTTTCAAATCCTGCAACAGAGAGTCACGACTTACCAGGGTACTATCTCTTTTTTTCCAATCGCAATACAGTAAATGCTGATCAGAATGCGGCCCCAGCAGATGACCATCGTGATACAATTTTTTGATCTCATTAGCAAAAGAAGAGTTGCGATAAAATCTTCCCGTAAAATAAAAAGCTGCGGGTACTTTTTCTTTTTGCAAGGTTTTTCGGATGGTGCCCAGTCCCTCCCCAAATTCATCGCCGGTAAATACCAAAGCAATTTCTTTTTTCTGAGTACTGCCCCTAACCACGGCTCCTTGCTGAAGCGTATAATCAGCCGCTATGGCAGGATTACTCTCTGCCTGTAACGCTGCCAACAGATAAATTAAACTGGCAGTACCATCCATGGTAGGTTCATTGGTACTATAATCTCCATAATCATCATGGTACACTGCCAAATCACTTTGAAAAGGGGCATACTCATCAGGCTCCATTAATTGAATGCCTATCAGATTATTATAAATGGATGTATATACAGGTCCGTCTATCAGCCCCCCATTAATGGGATAATTTTTCAGATGGGTAAATGCAGAATGCGGATCAACGGGGGTATCGCCTTTTTCGGGGAGGCCATATACCATACTGGTTCCCCATGGATTGCAGCCGAACAACCAATCAATATTTGCCTGCTCCAAATCTTGAAAAGTAGTATCGCCGGATAGCTGTCTATACCACCTACATTGAATGGCAAACTGTACGGTTAAATTATTGCTGCACCAGATAAACGGAATTCCCCGCAAAAATGCATTGCCCCGGGCTCTTTGGAGAATTACTTCCATCCCCTGCCGATAATAACCAATCATTTTTTTTCTAGCTGTATCAGATAACAAACGAGCCCATTCTCCATGTCCCTCATTAATAAAAGGATACCACTGATAATGATTGGCTGTATCCCGAATCATCCAGGGGGTAATTGGTTCTTGTGCAGCCCAACGCATACTTTTTTCACGGATTATCGAATCGCGTTTGCCCGACAAGCCAAATAAAGCCGCGCCGGCCAGTTCCATGTCATCCGTCCAGTTTTCTTCTGCATAGATATACGGCGAACGCACCGAAACCGTTTGGGTATATCCGAGGTTGGCTAATCCGTATTCCCAGGCACTCTTCGCTTTACTAAAAAGCAGGTTCGCAAAAGCAAGATCCGTTTTTTCAAATAGTTCAGATCCCAACGCAAATGCACTGGCAAACTTTCCGGCAGTAGAAGCAGCCCCCGTTGTTTGGTTCATAAACTTACCTCTTTGCTGAGGCTTCCCATTTACAAAATAAACTGGCCGTTCATAGCCCTTTCCATAATATGGATCTTCCTTCGGTATCCGCATATTCACATGATCACGGTCATCGCCCAGCTGATTAAATAACCAATCAGGTCGAGGGTGCATCTTTAGCAGCCAGTCAATTCCCCAACGTGCTTCATCCAATACATCAGTTAAACCATTGGAACCGGGTAGTCCACTCCCCTTATGCAAATCACCAAATACGCCCGGAAAATCTCTATAGGCTGCCAATAATTGCCAGGTAGCATTGGCAGTGGTAGCGGAGTATTGCAAATAATCACTCGCATCGTGCCAGCCACCTGTAACATCAATATGTGTGCTGTCGGGCATTGGGCCGTATAAAGTATAGCCGTCGTGGGTATGACAACTATCCTTCAAATAGGGATTAAATCCGCTTCTTTGTTGCCGCATATACTGAAGACAGAAATCTGCCGCCCCATTGTAAACCGAATCACTGATTGAAAATACAGGGGAACGGCAATTGCCGGTTTGGATATAATATCTCCCGGGAACTTGTACAGCAGAAAAATCAATTCGGGCAGTGCGTTTGAAAGGGCCATAGGCACCAAAAGAAGTATCTGCTTTTCCCTGATACACTTTTCTGCCGGTAAGGTGATGAATAATTTCAAAACGCGCGGGGGCTGTCTTTTCTTTGCTGCACCAGACTGCCTGTTTCTTTCCATGAATAGTATAGCCCAGCTGATTAATGCGAATCCAGCTGCTATCGGCTGCAAGGGCAACAAGGGATAGGCTGCATAGTAAACCAACAAAAGCGATTCGTATTTTCATAATTAAATGCTCGTTAAAGATACAACAGCCATTGAATACATACGGGTTGCGGGGCAGCCATAGAAATGAATTACTTTTGAAAAGAAGATTCTGCACATGATACTTTACCCAACTGAATTGTCGCCCATCGAAAAGCAATATTGGCTAAACTATGCGGTAGCACCTCGCCCCATCTGCTTTGCCAGCACCATTAGCGCGAGTGGAGGAGTAAACCTGAGTCCATTCAGTTACTTTAATTTATTCAGTACTTCTCCAGCAGTGGTAATTTTTTCTGTTACCCGTAGAATGAAAGACGGTTCCAGCAAGGATACTTTGCAAAATCTGCAGGAGGTGCCTGAACTGGTAATTAATCTGGTAAATGATTCGATGGTGCAGGCCATGAATCTTTCCAGTGCTAATTATCCACGCGAAGTAAATGAATTTACCAAAGCGGGTTTTACCGCCATACCCGCTCAAATGGTTCGGCCTCCCATGGTAAAAGAATCCCTCATTCGATTGGAATGCAGGGTGATGGAAATAAAAAGTTTAGGTGAAAATGCAGGAGCAGGTCAGCTGGTTATTGCTGAAGTTATCTGCCTACATTTTGAAAAAGATTTATTAACCGAAGAGGGGAAAGTAGATGCAACCAAAATGGATCTGATTGCTAGGGGAGGTGAGGATTATTATTACCGAGCCAATCTTGCTTCACAGTTCAGTGTTCCCCGACCACCCGCCATTCCAGGGATGGGGATTGATGCTTTACCGGATAGTATTCGCAAAAGCGAAGTGCTTACTGGTAATCAACTGGCATTGCTTGCCTCCGTTTCGGATATACCCGAAGTGAATCCGGCTTTTGTTGACAAGCATCTGCAACAGATTATTCAATACTTCTCCATTAACCCCACAGAAATGGAGCAGGAAGTGCATCGGCTGGCTGCCGATTGGTTACAAAAAGGGAATGCGGAAGCGGCCTGGCAGGTTTTGCTTACAACCTTATAAATCTCCCAACTGCGGGCGCATAATGATATCTTCTACCACGGCGGCCGGTGAAAGTTGCGCGGCTGAAACAATCATTTTGGCAACATCATCCGCCTGCATAATTCTTTCCGGCTGCACGCCCGAACCCTCCCAACTATCGCTCATGGTAGCACCCGGAAATACACCGGTTACCTTGATACCAAAGGGTTTCAGCTCTTCTCGCAAATTCGCATTAAAGCCGGCCATTGCATATTTAGTGATTCCATAACTACCCCCAAGCGGATATGCCCGCAGCGAAGCGATTGAACACATATTAAAGATATGTCCCCGACCCTGCGCTTTCATAGCAGGTAAAAAAGCCCGGGTAAGATGGTATGCTGAATAGAGATTCACTTCCATCAATTGTTGTAAATTATCGGCGGGCTCATCGGATATATTGCCTTGAATAAATAGTCCGGCATTATTCACCACCACATCCGGCACACCCTGCGTTAATACCCATTGGGCAAAAGCTTCCACGGCTTCTTTTTTTTGTAGATCAGCCACCTGAGCCGCAATATTTCTTTCAGGATATAGGGTTTGTAGCTCCCCCAGGGTTTGATAAAGGGAATATTCTCCACGGCTGCAGATCCATACATCATGCCCGGCTGCTGCAAAGCCATTGGCAATTGCCTTTCCAATTCCCTTAGAAGCACCTGTGATAACCACTTTCATCTGCTATAGCATTATTGAAAAACAAAGTTGCAGGTTTTTTATGGATTACGAGAAACTATCGGCCGCAGCAATGTATTTTGCAGTATGAAATACCGTCACCTGTTTTTCGACCTCGACCATACACTTTGGGATTTTGAAACCAATGCAAAAGAATCACTGCTAGATGTGTTTGCTACCCTAGCGCTCAAAGAAAGAGGTGTGCCGGATTTCGATAGTTTTTTTAACCGGTATTCCTACCATAACCACCGCTTATGGGAAAAATATACCCGCGGACAAATTAAACAAGATGAATTGCGCTGGAAAAGAATGTGGCTAGCACTGGTAGATTGCAAAATTGCCGACGAGCCCTTGGCGCGGAAAATGGCAGTAGATTTCTTGGAAGTGTTGCCAACTAAAAATAATTTATTCCCTTATACTACAGAAATCCTTCAATACCTGTCTGAAAAAAATTATGCCCTACACCTAGTAACCAATGGTTTTGAACAAGTACAACATAATAAGCTAAAACACGCCAATATATCCGATTATTTCCGGGTGGTAACCACATCCGAAGCCAGTAATAGCCTAAAACCGCATAAAGAAATTTTTGACCATGCCCTGCGCGAAGCAGGAGCCCTATCAAGTGAAAGCATTATGATAGGTGATAATTTGGAAGCAGATATTCAAGGAGGAATGAATGCCGGACTAGACACCGTTTTTGTAAATCACATTGGGGCTGTTGCGGATATAACCCCAACCTATACCATTACCCATTTACAACAATTGGAAGACATTTTTTAGCGGGCAAAAAAAATCCCCTCCCGGAAACGGAAGAGGATCTATTATCCACCTAATTATGGATTAAGCTTTTTTGGTTGTTTTTGTAGCCGGAGTGGTTGTTTTCTTTTCACCACCTTTTTTGCAACACTCTTTTTTACCACAATCTTTCTTATCGCATTTTTTACCGTCACAGGCATTGGCAACGCCGGTACCCGCTAGTAAAAAAGCTGCTGTAGCTAAAACCAGTACTTTTTTCATAATATATTGTTTTATTTGTTATATAAAGATAAGAAAAATATTGATACCCTAATCCATCCAATTGTTAAATTCAGGAACTACCAAACCGCCAGCACAGTTACCCCGCCCTTAACTACTTGATTTATTTGCACTTCCACCTTAGTTCCCACTGGCAAAAGGATATCTACTCTACTGCCGAATTTAATAAAGCCAAACTCCTCCCCCTGCATCACCTGCTGCCCAACCGGGGTATAATTGCAGATTCTACGGGCCAACGCACCGGCTATTTGCTTGTATAAAATTTCTCCTTTCGGGTGGCGGGTTACTACCGACCAGCGCTCATTATCCGTTGATGACTTGGGATGCCAGGCTACCAAATATTTGCCGGGATGGTACTTATTATAAATCACCTCACCCGAAACTGGATTCCTGTTTACATGTACGTTGGCAGGACTCATAAATATGCTTACCTGTATGCGCTTGTCTTTGAAATATTCTTCGTCGGTTACTTCTTCAATAACCACTACTTTACCGTCGGCAGGACAAATAATTTTTCCATCGTTGATAGTTAACGTGCGGGCGGGTATGCGGAAAAAAGATACCAAAAACAGAAAAAGTGCCAACGTTAAAAAGAATATCACCAAAGCCACATTGGGAAAAGAATCGCTCAGCAACGAAAAATTAGCCAGGTTCAGCACGCCAAAAATGAGGGCTGCAATGGCAATTGACATATATCCTTCCCGATGTATTTTCATAGTAACCTATTAAGCTGTAAAGATAATTCGGATTGGGCAAATGGCGCACGTTGGTGCAATAACAATTAGAGCCCATACCAGCAATAGAAGCACAAACCCACCAGGGTAGCTGCAATTAACAACGAATCGAATCGGTCTAAGAACCCACCATGGCCCGGCATTATTTGTCCACTATCCTTTACGCCAGCCATGCGTTTCAGCTTGCTTTCCAGCAAATCTCCCGCTGTTCCGGCAAGGGTAGTAAGGGTAGTAAGTGCGATAACGGGTCCGGCTGGCAGCTGCAGTCGGGTAACTCCGAAGAAGGTAATAACCACAACCGACAAAACAATGCCCCCCAGGGTACCTTCTACGGTTTTTTTGGGAGAAACTGCCGACAAGGGTGTTTTACCAATTAAAGAACCCACCAGATAAGCCATGGTATCATTTATCCAGATGGCTGCAATAACCAGCAGGGGCATAGTAAGCGGATGCTGTTGCGGAAAAACATGGTTTTGCATATTTCCATAAAGCAACATCATACAAAAACAGGCTACAGAAATATACAAAAATCCACTGATGGCATATAATGGATATCGATGGTTATAAGTTTTGTTTCGCAGCCACTCGTTTACCACAAACAATAATAAAGCGGCAAGCGTGATGGAGCCTCCCAGTTGCGATACGATTATTTCTCCTATACGATACGCGTCACTCACGCCCCAAAGCATACATCCCCACCCGGCAAGCTGCATGCTGTTATGATGGATGGAGTTCATCTTCGCATAAGAAGGGTCAATTTTCAAGAGCAACTGACGGTATTCGAACCAACAGCCAAAGTGAATCACTGAAAACAACAGTATATAAGATCCTTGACTCCAAAGCAAGCCCGCTAGCATAATGGCCACAAAAAAAACAGCCGTAATTGCGCGTGTTTTTAATACAGAGATCTGTAAAGCCATAAATTACCTTCGGTTTAATTTAGATGATTCCCGGCCAGAATCATTTCTGCTGCCGGCAAGCAGGTTTCGGGTACATAAATCTCAGCACACCCCATCAGATACGAACTGTCTTGCTTGTTCAATACTTGAACCGGCAAACCACTTTGTTCTAGTAACCCCTGTAATATGGAGGCTTCTGCGAGGTTACGGGTTTCAAATACCCTGATCCACTGTTGTGCCATCTTTTGGTTGATTTATAGTAAAAAGTGAGGGGGGATTTTTCCAATAGGGGGCACTTGCTCGGATGAATTGTCTGAAAAGTCCCACCAAAACAAATATCGCAATCAGGCCCCACCAAAATGGCATTTTCTCATCCATTACTTTTTCAATTGATTTTCCCGATAGGCCCGCAGCGTATAACTGAATTACAATTAATGCATTGTTTAAAAAATGAAAGAAGATATTGAGCCAAAGATTCTTTCCATAATAATATACCATTCCCAATAAAGCTCCCAAAGCTATTCGAGGTATAAATCCATAATAAGAAAAATGTATCGCACTAAACAAAATGGCAGTAATCAATATGCCCCAGAATGGACTACGCGTTAACCCGATAAAGATGGGTTGGAATCCTGCACGAAAAAGCAATTCTTCGAACAGGGCCGGTGCCGCCGCAACAGTGAGTAGGGTAAAAATAAAATGAAGAAAAGTAGGCATGTAGGCCATCGCCATTACGGCTTTTTGATATTCATTTTCCATGGCCCTTGCTTGAATAGCCCAGCCTTTAGGTAGGGATATCTGTTCATTGAGTTGGGCCAATGATCCGGCCAGTAAAATTGAGGCAAGGGTTATAAGGACTACTATACCAAATTGGCGTATCTGCATTTGGGTATTAAATCCCAGTTGCTGATAGGGCTGTTTACTAATTATATGTGCCAGAACAACAGAAGGCAATCCAAATGAAATGGCCGCAACAATTGTATTGATTAGGCGCGACCAATTCGCATGCTCCTTCTGCATCATTATCGCAGAGAGCGAGGAGAGGGGCACATGAAAAATAAAATGCCCAAGCATAGCCAATACCAAACCACTTAGCATAAAACATCCGCCGGTAAGCGCCAGCAACAAGGCTAATTGAGAGGGATATTGATAAACAAGTCTCTTAGGGTATATCATACAATTAGGGTAACACCTTACCTTTGCAAATTCGATGTAAGATAAGCATGTTTTGTTTCTCACACGATTTCAACGCCCATGGTAACCATAGATAAGATACAACTACCTGATTTTCCGCTACTCCTAGCGCCTATGGAAGACGTGAGCGACCCTCCATTCCGGGCGGTTTGTAAGCACAATGGAGCCGATCTGATGTATACCGAATTCATCAGCAGCGAAGGACTTATCAGGAATGCCCTGAAAAGCAGGCAAAAGCTGGATATTTTTGAGGAAGAACGCCCGGTAGGCATCCAGATTTTCGGGGGCGACGAAGAAGCTATGGCCCTTAGCGCCGCCATTGTAGAAACGGTTAATCCCGACCTGCTCGATATTAATTTTGGGTGTCCGGTAAAAAAAGTAGTTACCAAAGGGGCCGGCGCAGGAGTTTTAAAGGATATTGATCTGATGATCTCCCTTACGCGGGCCGTTGTAAAAGGCACCCAACTGCCAGTAACCGTAAAAACCCGGCTCGGTTGGGATGAACAAACCAAAAACATTGTAGAAGTAGCCGAGCGATTGCAGGATGTAGGCATCAAAGCCCTTGCCATCCATGGCCGCACCCGCTCGCAAATGTATAAAGGTCAGGCAGACTGGTCGCTGATTGCCGAAGTAAAAAACAATCCGCGCATCCATATTCCCATTTTTGGTAATGGAGATATTGATAGTCCACAAAAAGCGTTGGAATATAAAAACAGGTATGGCGTAGATGGCATCATGATTGGTCGCGCAGCCATTGGCTATCCCTGGATTTTTCGGGAGATTAAACACTACCTGCATACCGGAGAACTGATGGCACCCCCAACCCTGGAAGAGCGCATTGAAGTTTGCCGCAACCATTTGCGTAAATCCTTAGAATGGAAAGGCCCCATGGTGGGTATTTTTGAGATGAGGCGCCACTATGCCAATTATCTGAAGGGGCTTCCCAATATCAAAGAATTCCGAGGCAGACTGGTTACCTTAATGACGGAAGAAGAAATCGTAGCTGTATTGGATGAAGTGTATCGAACCTATCAGGGATATACTTTTGAGCATGCACCGATTGAGTTGATAAACTATCATGAAAAGTGTCCGGTGTAAAATATACACAGAAGCTACGGGTTAATTGCAGACAACACCTCCTCAGATAAAGGCGAAACCGAGGGAGAAAAAAAATGGGTAAGCACTCCCTCTTTATTAATCATGTATTTGCTAAAATTCCAAACAGGGGCTTTATTGCACCATCCATTTTTGGCAGCATCAGATAACCATTGAAAGGCCGGGTGTTGATTGCTTCCCTTCACCACACTGGTTTTACCCATCAACGGGAAACTTACTCCGTAATTAACTTTACAAAAGTTAGCAATATCCGCATCATTGCCCTGTTCCTGCTGTTTAAAATCATTCGCCGGGAAGGCAAGAATTATTAAGTCTTTGTGCAACTGATGCAATTTTTCTAATTCCTCGTATTGCCCCGTATATCCGCAGTCGCTGGCAGTATTCACTACCAACACGATTTTCCCCTGCAATTCGCTAAAAGCCATTTCGCTGCCATCATTCCGCTTAGCTTGCAGTGAATAAAAAGATACCGATGGCTGTTTGGCATCCTCGTTTTTAAGTCGATTTTGCTGGCTGGGAAACCATTTTTCTTTTAAGGTAAGCAAAGGGTATCCTACCCGAAGAATGGATTGTCGCCACGTCATGTCTTTTCTTTTAATTATATAAAGGGCTGCTGCAACTATTATCAACAACACACCAATCTTTCTGATCATACTTCATCTATTTATACCAGCAGCCTTTACAAAGCGCACTAGCCGATTAATTTTTTCAGCAACCACAATTTACCTTTAAAAGGAGGATACTTCATGGCAGGGTCGAACCAGGTGGGCGTTCGCATTACGGATTTATAGTGGGAGAAAATAGCAAAACTCTGTTTTCCATGATAGCTTCCAATGCCGCTATTGCCAACACCTCCAAAAGGTAAATCCATATTAGAAAGATGTAAATTAGCATTGTTTACACAAGCCCCTCCCGCAGGAACCGCATCGAGCCATTCGCGGGCAGTTTTTTTCGATTCGGTAAACACATAAAAAGCCAGCGGATTCGGATTACGCGCAATAACTGATTTTGCCTGTTCACGGGTACTATATGGAATCAGCGGCAACACGGGGCCAAATATTTCATCGCTCATTACAGGCGCATCCAGCGAAACATCCGAAAGTAGGGTAGGCTCAATATATAAATCATCTCGCTGGGTTTTGCCGCCACTCAGCAAGGTTCCTGAATGCAGATAACTGCTAATCCGGTCGAATTGCTTTTGATTGATGATTCTTCCATATTCATTGCAGCTGGCAACATCCTCTCCATAAAATTTATGGATACATTTGGTAACTTCTTCTGCAAAAGGCTTCAATAAATTTTCGGGTACCAACACATAGTCGGGTGCTACACAAGTTTGACCCGCATTCATAAATTTAGCAAGGGTAATTCTACGCGCTGAAACAGCAAGGTTGGCATCATTTTCAATAACAGCAGGGCTCTTCCCACCCAGTTCTAAGGTTACAGGAACTAATTTGTCGGCTGCCAGTTGATAAATGATTCTCCCCACATGGGTGCTCCCTGTATAAAAAACATGGTCGAATCGGAATCCCTTCATCATATCCGGAATTACTGCAGCACCATCTCCTTCAACATACAAAACATATTCGGGAGGGAATACTTGCTTAATAATTCTACCCACTACCTCGGCAGTAGCAGGCGCAAACTCACTGGGCTTTACCACGGCACAATTACCTGCAGCAATGGCTCCGATTAGGGGAGTTAATAAAAGTTGGAGGGGATAGTTCCAGGGAGCAATGATTAATACCACGCCCAGTGGCTCTTTCCGAATATAGCTCCGGGAAGGCAGGTTAAACAGGTTAGTAGGAACCCCCTCCGGTGCCATCCATTCTTTCAGGTTGCGAAGGGTCACTTTCAACTCCTCAAGGGTAAACCCATTTTCGCTGGCATAGGCTTCCTCCCGACTCTTTTTTAGGTCGGCGGCAAGGGCCTTGTATATGTCTTCCTCGTGCGACTCAATCGCCCGCTGTAATGACTGCAACTGCTGTTTACGAAATGCATAGGGCTGTGTAATGCCTGATTCAAAATATCTACGCATATCATTCAAGGAAGTAAGTTCCATATACACTCTTTTACTACACAAGTTAACAAATATGGCGTGAGTTAGTGCTAGCTAAACTTGTCTTATTAAAAAACAGCCTTTCTAGGTAAGTAAATAATCACAATCTGTTCTGATTTTTAGATAAAATAGTTACATTCATACTTCTAAACTTGATTAATTGTTTCGCCCCATGAAAAAGAAAACGCCTCCAGTAAATGCCAGCCCCGATTCGCGCAGGGGTTTTATTAAAAATGCAGCCTTAGCAGCTGCCGGATTCTACATTGTACCCCGGCATGTGCTAGGTCGTGGATTTTTAGCCCCCAGTGATAAACTGATAGTAGCCGGTGTGGGTGCCGGCGGAAAGGGAGAAAGCGATCTGTGGAATTTTTATCAGAGTGGAAAAGCAGAAATTGGATTTTTGTGCGATGTAGATACTCGTCAATGCGCCAAAAGCCTTTCGCGTTATCCGAAAGCCAAAGTATATACTGATTATCGGGAAATGCTAGATAAGGAGCATAAAAACTTTGATGCAGTATCTGTATCTACCCCCGACCACATGCATGCCGTAATTGCCATGGGCGCCATGCAATTGAACAAACATGTGTATGTTCAAAAACCACTAACCCACGATATTTACGAAGCCCGTGTATTAACAAAAGCGGCCCACGATTATAAAGTAGTTACCCAAATGGGTAATCAGGGTGCATCCGGAGATGGTGTTCGCCAGTTACAGGATTGGTACAATGCTGGTATCATTGGTGATGTACATACCATTTATTGCTATACCGACCGACCAGTTTGGCCACAGGGTATTCCTTGGTCGAAAGAAAAACCATCTGTGCCTGCCGGGCTAGACTGGAATCTGTGGTTAGGCACTGCTCCTTATCGGGATTATGTAGATAAACTCATTCCCTTTAACTGGAGAGGCTGGTGGGATTACGGTACCGGAGCTTTGGGTGATATGGCTTGTCATATTATGGCACCTGCATTTGCAGTATTAGGCCTGGGCTATCCGATTTCTGCCGAGTGCAGTGTTGCAACCCCTTACATTGAAAACTGGACGAGGGGATTTTATCCCGACTCGGGTCCGGTATCATCTTATATAACCCTAACTTTTAAAGGCGA
>JBBAJQ010000039.1:2019-4671 GCA_040403945.1 Sediminibacterium sp. | reverse complement strand
TTTATCCCGACTCGGGTCCGGTATCATCTTATATAACCCTAACTTTTAAAGGCGAGAATGGCAAACCGGATGTGAAATTACATTGGATGGATGGTGGCATGCAACCGGTACGCCCCGAAGAACTGGGTCCGAATGAAATGATGGGCGACGGCGGTAATGGTGCCATATTTCTCGGAACCAAGGGTAAGATGATGTGTGGCACTTATGGGATGTTGCCGAAATTATTACCTACATCTCGCACTGCCGAAACCAAAGTTCCCAAAACAGTGGCACGCGTGCCCAAGGGAGACAATGGACACTATGCTGCCTGGGTTGAAGCTGCGCTGGATGGCTATGGCAGCGAAAAATCAAATAACCTCAGCTCAAAATTTGATATCGCAGGACCATTAACAGAAAGTGTATTGATGGGGAATCTCGCTATCAGAAGCTATTTCGTAGCTAGAAAAGATTCGAGAGGGAGAGAGTCTTATCCCGGTAGAAACATCAAACTGATGTGGGATGGTCCGAACATGCGCATCACCAATTTTGATGAAGCCAATCAATTTGTAAAACGTACGTATAGAGAGGGTTGGAGTTTGGGAGTTTAATTTAACCAGCTCACTTCCACATAAAAAAATACCACTCAAAATTGAGTGGTATTTTTTTATGCCGTTATGTAACATCACACTCTTAATCCACGCATATATCCCGCATCTGCTACCGCACTTTCTAAAGGATTAGTTCCTGTAAATGCTTCCTGTTCTATAATAAACCGAGTTAACCCCGACTTAATGCCCGCTTTTAATACAGTTGGGAAATCGATACTGCCCTTTCCAATTTGCACAGACTCGTGCCCTTTATCAGTTTGCTTCAGGTCTTTAACATGACAAAGCTTAAACCGTCCGGGGTATTTTTTAAACCACTTGATTGGATCTTCGCCGGCAGCTACAACCCAATAAATATCCATTTCAAAATCAACCAGGGCTTTGTCGCTTTCCTTCATCATTACTTCTTGTGGTACTTGGCCATCGATTAGTTTAAAAGAATAATCATGGTTGTGGTAGGCAAAGCGGATACCATTTTTATTACAAATCTCTCCGGCCTTATTAAACTCTTCTGCTGCTTTTTTAAATCCGTCGATAGATTTCTGCGGACCCTTCCAGGGGCAAATCAAATACTCCATGCCGATTTCAGCAGCTTCTGCAGCTTTTTGCTCAAAGTTTACCAGATGATTACAATGGCTGGATACAATTTTCATCCCCAAATCATCCATATACTTTTTAAACTCGGTATGCTTCCATCCCCAAAACATTCCCTTCGGGCCTTCAAAACTTTCTATCTGATTGTATCCATAGGCCGACAGCTTAGCCAATGTATCTTTTGCATTTGCTCCTAAATCTTCTTTCACCGTCCACAACTGAATGCCAAATGGCAGGGCTGCGGCACTTTCGGAAAACTGGGTGGTTTGGGCTGCTTTTGAAAGCAGGGGGAAACTCAAGCCAGCTGCTGCAGCCAACGTTGAATTTCTCATAAATGATCTTCTGTTAATGGACATGTTTTCTTTTTTAAAAATGCGAAAAATTTATTGCCGATGCCAACAGCCTTACTAGGTTGCCCAGGCCTTATCTCCCTTTTTATAAGGAATACATCCCTCATATTTTCCGGGCACTGCCACATAACGCAAGGCCTTGGTTGCACCAATTTCCGACGTAAAGTAACCCCAGAGTGTTAATTCCTTCATCATGCGGAAATAATGGGTAGGGTCTTCTGGCTTTTTCTTGCCCTGATATTCTTTCTGCTCTTTATCAAGTGCTACCAGCAAATCGTGGCGCTGCTCAGGCGTAGCTTCCATGAAAGTTTTTCCACAAGACTTCTTACATGCTTCTTGTAATTTTTTCATGCCCTCTTTAAAAATGGTTTGGTCTTTGCCTGCGTAACAATCTTTCACGATAACCGTCATAAAGTCGCCCACTTTTGCTTCTTTAGCTCCGGGTGAGGAAGTGGCCGGCAAAATGGTTTCCGCTACTTCATTTAAAAAACTAATATCGTCGGTTGAAAAACTGAGCGATAAATCAGCAGAGGGACTTTTACAGCCCGCCAAAAAAGCTTCTGCCCCCAAAAGCGTACCTCCTAATAATAGTGTTACGTTGGATATGGCTTCTCTTCTATTCATAATGATTAATTTATAAAGGGTGATTACAGATTTTGTTTTTTCAATTCGGAAACTGCAAATTCAGCAGCCCGGGCGGTGAATGCCATATAGGTTAACGATGGATTTACACAGGCGGCAGACGTCATAAACGAACCATCCGTTACAAACACATTTGGCGCATCCCATACCTGGTTGTTCTTGTTAACCACCGAGGTTTTGGGATCGGCTCCCATGCGGGCTGTTCCCATTTCATGTATGCCACGACCTTGAATACCATTCGCATCATACCCATTGATATTTTTCACGCCCATGGCATCCAGCATTTCTTTGGCATCTTCCTGCATGTCTTTGCGCATCTTCAATTCATTCTCCTTCAATTCGGCATCAAACGACAATACAGGCAATCCCCATTTATCTTTTTTGTTTTTATCCAACGTGATTTTGTTGGCATGATCGGGAATGATTTCTCCAAAGCCCATAATACCCATCGTCCACGAACCTGGCTCTGTAAGCGCATCCTT
>JBBAJQ010000039.1:0-1919 GCA_040403945.1 Sediminibacterium sp. | reverse complement strand
GAACTTCCTAATCCTTCGGGCCAGATATCCGTTGCCGAATTCATCAGAATCCAAGAGCTATTGAATGTACTGGCATTCAGAAAAATAATCTTTGCATTATATACATAGGTCTGATTATTTTCTGCATCCAACACTTCTACGCCGGTTGCTCTTTTTTTATCTTTATCGTACAATATCTTGGTAACAATCGACCAAGGACGCAATGTAAGGTTGCCGGTTTTTTGTGCTGCCGGTAACGTAGAAGATTGTGTGCTGAAATAGGCACCGAACTGACATCCCAGCCAGCATTTATTTCGATATTGACAATTGGTGCGGCCCTCATGGGCTACGGTTAAATTAGCCGTTCTTCCAATAATCATCTGACGGGCACCTTTATAATATTCCTTCAGCCGCTTGGAGGCATCTTTCTCTACGCAGGTCATATCCATCGGAGGCAAAAACTGTCCGTCGGGCAACTGAACCAGTCCATCCCGATTACCACTGATACCGGCAAATTTTTCTACATAATCATACCAGGGAGCGATATCCTTATAGCGTACCGGCCAATCTACTGCAATTCCATCTTTAGCATTGGCTTCAAAATCAAAATCGCTCCAGCGATAGCTCTGTCGACCCCACATCAACGAACGGCCCCCTACATGATAGCCACGGAACCAATCGTACCGTTTTACTTCTGTGTAGGGACTTTCTTTTTCATTTACCCAATAATCGAGGTTGGTTTCGTTTAGGGGATAATCGCGATCCAGCACCGGATAATTTTTAATCATTTCTTGGGTTTTTCTACCCCGGTGCGGGTAATCCCATGCCTCTTTATTGGCGTTTACATAATCTTTAATGTGCTCGATATTTCTGCCTCTTTCCAGCATCAATACTTTGAGCCCCTTTTCGGTTAGCTCTTTAGCAGCCCAGCCTCCGCTGATGCCGGAGCCCACCACAATTGCATCAAATGTTTGTTCAGCCATAGTTCGTATTTTATTATTTGATTGGGTTTAGTAGTTTATACATCACAAATCTGAATTGCTTTCTTTAAAGACCCCAACTTATCTGCACTGGCCGGAATAAATTCCTGTGCAACATATTGCTGAAAGCCGGTTGCCAAAATAGCTTTCATAATTGCCGGATAATACAACTCCTGCGTCTCATCAATTTCGTGCCGTCCCGGAACACCTGCCGTATGATAATGACCAATATACGGATGATAGGTGCGGATGGTATGTATCACATCCCCCTCATCTATTTGCATGTGATAAATATCGTACAAGAGCTTAAAATTGGGCGATCCGATTCGCTTGCACAACTCAACACCCCAGGGAGTTTTATCGCACATATAATCTTTATGGTCTACTTTACTATTCAACAACTCCATATGAATTACTACGCCTTTCTTTTCGGCGAGTGACATAATTTGTTTAAGTCCGTTGGCGCAGTTTTGCAAGCCCACTTCATCCTGCATACCATTGCGATTGCCGCTAAAGCAAATTAGGTTGGTATAGCCCGCAGCTGCCACCAGTTCGATGTGCTCGGTATAGTTTTTTATCAGTTGCGCATGGTATTGCGGATCATTCCAACCCTTGGTTAAGCTGATTTCTGCGCCATTACACATGGTAGATACCAGGTTATACTTTTTTAGCGTATCCCAATCTTTTGGTCCCACCAGATCGATGCCCACTAGTCCCATTTCTTTTGCAGAGGTGCACAGCACATCTAGCGGCGTATCGCTAAAACACCAGCGGCAAACTGAATGATGAATATTCCCTTTTAACATATGGGTAGATTGAGAAGCCGCATTTGCCTTAATAAATGGGGCTGCTGCAACAGCCGCAGATCCGGCCAGCATATTTTGAATAACTTTTCTTCTGCTCGTTTTCATGAATCTATATTTATCAGATAGCTGCCGTTGTTTTTTTGTTTCTCATGTA
>JBBAJQ010000038.1:0-27218 GCA_040403945.1 Sediminibacterium sp. | reverse complement strand
TGCACACTCAGCAAAGCCAACACAACCGACATGCTAAAAATAATTACCAGTATAAACGCGCTTCCTAATAACAGCAATAAGGTTTTCCAGATAGTTTTTCCAACAGTTTGCCCGTAGAAATTTCGTAGGCTGCTATAATAATATATCGGGAATAGGATGCCAAAACCGATTTCCTGTATCCGATTAATCAGATTCCAGTGAAGTGATTTGAATAGCAGCGAAAAAATTAAATTGATCGCTAAAAGAAGAAAAGTGGCACTAAACAGATGCAGGGTAAGTATGGCATGATCGGCATATCCCCATTGTTTACGCCTAAAATATAAGGCTGCCAGCAACAACGCAATTAGAGGCAGAGAAATAAATAGTAGCTTGGGAAGTTGTGCCGAGAATTTCTCACTTAATAGGGTTAATAGCTCTGAACTACTCTTGAACTTCCCATTTGCCCGGGCAATTTTTTTCTTTATCCAATGTTCCACCCCTCTATCTCTTTTTTCCGGCGATAACTCGCGCTGTTGCAGTTCGTACCACTCAGCACTTACCAGACTACTGTCTTTGCTATCGAAAACCAATGAACTGTCATTCAGATTTTGCCATATTTCTGTTGCCTTAGACGAATCTGCTTTCAATTGCCATTTACTTTTTTCTAATTGAAGTATTCTCTCCCGGATAATAAAGTCGCCCATACTAGTGTCATTAGGTACTTGCGTTTTTTGGAGGGAAGTTATTTGTTGCGTAAGAACAGCAGTAACAGAATCTACAGAGGGCGTATTATAGGCATGTATCTCTCCAGGGGAAATGCTTCCGGTTAAATAGATGAAAAGGAAAAAGACAAATGAAATAAACAGATACATCCGTATAGGATGCAGATAAGAAGCTCGTTTGCCATCGATATATGCCAGTGATAATTTGCCTGGGTTGAAGAGTAATACCCGAATCGTTCGAAAAAATTTGCCGTCGAAATGGGTAAAGTCGTTAAAGAAATGCGTTAATAAACTGCGAAAATTTTCCCTGGGTTCAATATTTTCCTGCCCGCAGTTTGTGCAAAATCGCTCGGTCACATCCCGCCCGCAATTCAGGCAAATAGGCTCTTTTCTGATGCTACCACCCGACATATAATTAAAATTCTTTTTGTGATTAATACCTCCCTATACCACAAAGATTCATTATTATTTTCATTTGTTCAATTCTGGAAGAGGATACAGGTTATTGGAAGTTCATTTTTTGATTATTTTAGCTGCACCAATATTCATCCTATGCAGAATCGGCAGGGCGTTTCGTATATGTATATCCCTCTATGCTCCCTTTTTAGCATTCTGTATTTCAATGTTATTTATTCTTCGATTACTATCTGTTATAGCAATCCACTTGCTTTACTAATACACTGCAATCAGTTACCCGTAACCCAATATCTATCCCAACCTATATGAAACCAACTTATTTGTTCCGAGCAGTCGGCTGCCTTTGTTTTTTGCTAGTAGTTTCTTTATCCATGGCGGCTACTCCCGTAACCTCGGGCATGCAAGCTGTAAGCAGGTTTTCTGGTAAAACCAATATTGTAGAAGTAACCGGATACGGAAAAACCGAAGAGGAGGCCCGAATGAATGCAGAAGTAAAAGCAATCGTTAGCACTATCGGCTCCTTTGTTACCCAACAAACAGAAATTGTAAACGATCAGTTAGTATCCGATAAAATTGCCGAAATAGCCGCCGGAACAATCACGAAAGTTGAAGTGATTAAGCCATTTAATGGCAGCTCCATAACTATCCGGGCCCATGTTTCGGTAAAAGAAGTGATGAATTTTTGTAAGAATAATGGCATTGGCACCGAAATACAGGGGTCTGCTATCGCTAGCGAATTTAACCGGCAGGAAAGAAATGAAAGCGGGGAGCGAAACGCTTTGTCGGGTTTAACAGAAAAAATATACGCCATCCTTAACCGGTCTTTTGATTATAAGGTAATAGCCGATGAGCCCAAACTAAACCAGTATAGTAAATACAATGCAGACAGGGAGTGGGTGGCAACCGATGAGTTTATTCTTCCGCTAACCGTTGAAGTATATTCCAACGATAATTTTAAAATTTTATACCAGGAAATCATGCATACCCTAAAAGGGATTACCATGACGCCCAGTGAGGCGGCTACGTATAAGAAAATGGGGAAGGAAGTATTTGAGCTATCGGTGTTTTCGGAAAATGAGATAAAAAAATATTACTCCAGTTGGCATACAGGAAACAATATGTTTCCCGACAGAACCAATAAGAATACCGTTTATCTGCGCACCAATCCGCGAAATGTTTTTTATAACCTGTTTGGAGAATCCGAAGTAACCCAAATGAATAAGCAATTTGTTGTTCGTATGACCGGCTCTAACGATCAGATTGCTGCTTCTTCATTTAAGCCAATTGAAACCCTAAGTAATCGGTATAAAAAATATGATGTGAATAATTATGCTCCTTATATGTATATGAGTCAGCTCAGACGAACACCTTTAGATAGAATAAAATATTATCCTTACGACCAGGTTTTGATTATTCCCTCCCAAGGCGACATCCTTACCGGGGTTATGGCACTCGACTATAAAGTGCCCATTAGCCGGCTGAAACAGTATAAAAAAATAGAAGTATTTCCGGTTAACCGATAATTCACGAATACTGTTGCCGGTTTTACATGTTTTCAATACTTTTAAGGGGTTGTTCTTTGGGTAGTCTGTTCATCATTTTGGTGTATGTATCTACCCCGCCAGCGAAGTATATGAAAAAACTACCCGGTATTATTTTGTTGCTATTTGTAGCAATTTCTGGCAATGCACAGCCCACTACCTATTGCAATCCCATTAATTTAGATTATGGGTATACCCCCATTCCTAATTTCTCTACCTGGGGCAAGCACCGAGCAACGGCCGATCCGGTAATTGTAAATTATAAGGGCACTTACTATTTATTTAGTACCAACCAATGGGGCTATTGGTGGAGCAATGATATGAGCAGTTGGCATTTTATTTCCCGCCGCTTTCTGCGCCCATGGAATCAGGTGTACGACGAATTATGTGCACCCGCAGTTGGCATCATTGGCGATACGATGCTGGTGATGGGTTCTAACTACGCCAAAAATTTTACCATCTGGATGAGTACCGATCCATTGCACGATCAATGGAAGCCCCTTGTAGATTCTTTTGAAATTGGTGGCTGGGACCCTGCTTTTTTTACAGATGAGGATGGCAGGCTGTACTTGTATAATGGCAGCAGCAACCGCTTCCCCCTGTATGGCATCGAATTAAATAGAAAAACCCTGCAACCCATTGGCACCCGTAAGGAGCTATTCTTTTTAGAAAGCTGGCGCTATGGCTGGCATCGCTTTGGAGAATATATGGATGATACTTTTTTAGATGGGTTTATCGAAGGGGCATGGATGACCAAGCACAACGGTAAATACTATTTTCAATATGCGGCACCCGGAACAGAATTCAGCGGATATGCCGATGGGGTAGCCGTAGGAGATGGACCTTTGAATTTTTTTCAAAATCAATCCGACCCCCTTAGCATGAAAGCGGGTGGATTTGCCCGAGGGGCAGGGCATGGTGCTACATTTCAAGATAATGAAAAAAACTGGTGGCATGTATCTACCATTGCTATAGCAGTAAAAAATAATTTCGAAAGGCGCCTCGGTATCTGGCCCGCCGGCTTTGATAAAAAAGATGTTATGTATTGTAATACGGCTTTTGGTGATTATCCTCATTACCTGCCCGGCAAAAACGCATCAGGCAAAGGGTTTACCGGATGGATGTTGCTGAACTACCAGAAACCAGTAGCCGTATCTTCGGTTGCAGGCAATTATCAGCCCAACTATGCTGTGGATGAAAGCATCAAAACCTATTGGTCTGCCGCAACCGGCAACCCAGGCGAATGGATACAATCCGATTTAGGTGCGGTGTCGGATGTTCGTGCCTTGCAAATCAACTATGCCGATCAGGATGTTACATTCCTTGGCAAAACCATCGGACAATTTCATCAATATGTAGTAAGCTATTCGGTAGATGGTAAACAATGGAAACTTTTGATAGATAAATCAAATAATCAGCAAGACGTGCCCCACGACTATATCGAACTGCCTCAGCCTATTCAGGCACGTTATATCCGTCTCGAAAATAAACACTTGCCTTCCGGCAAATTTGCCATCAGTGGATTGCGAGTTTTTGGAAAGGGAAAGGGGTCCGTTCCCGAGCCGGTAAAAGACTTTGTAGTACTTCGTACCGACAAGGATAAACGCAGTGCCTGGTTAAAATGGGCGCCCAATGATGCGGCGTATGCTTATAATATCTATTTTGGCACAGCTCCCGATCAACTCTATCAATGTGTGATGGTATATGGTGCCAATGAGTATTACTACAAGGGGATGGACAGCAAAAAAACTTACTATTACCGAATAGAAGCATTGAATGAAAATGGATTATCCTTACCTTCCCCCATTATACAAGTTGACTAATCAAATTGCACACATGAAAAAAATCACACTACTGTTACTGTTTTCTTCTGTTGCCCTCTGTGGCATTGCACAATCATCTGAGGCCCGGATGAATAGTTATATTGATGGGCTGATGAAACAAATGACGCTGGAAGAAAAACTAGGTCAGCTGAATTTGATA
Organism: Sediminibacterium sp.; assembly: GCA_040403945.1. Lineage (GTDB taxonomy): Bacteria > Bacteroidota > Bacteroidia > Chitinophagales > Chitinophagaceae > Sediminibacterium. Next base: position 22,576 of record JBBAJQ010000038.1, on the reverse strand, counting down.
ACCCCCGGTTCAGGGATTCCTACGGGTTCAGTAGTGAGTACGGATGTAGAAAAAAAATTGCGAGAAGGCAAGGTGGGGGGCATGTTTGGCGTAATTGGGCATGAAAATATCCGCAAAGCGCAAGACATTGTTATGAAAGAATCCCGATTGAAAATTCCGTTGTTTTTTGGTTCGGATGTGATACATGGATATAAAACTACTTTTCCAATTCCACTGGCAATGAGTTGTAGCTGGGATACGGCACTGATTCGTCGTTCGGCTATGATGGCTGCTAATGAGGCTTCGGCGGATGGATTAAACTGGACTTTCTCTCCTATGGTGGATGTGGCCCGTGATCCCAGATGGGGAAGGGTGGCAGAGGGTTCGGGCGAAGATCCTTTTTTGGGTTCGCAAATTGCTACTGCCATGGTAAAGGGGTATCAAGGAAATTCACTGGCTGCGAATAATACTCTGATGGCATGTGTTAAACACTTTGCCTTATATGGTGCGCCGGAAGGTGGCCGGGATTATAATTCGGTAGATATGAGCCGCAACCGCATGTATAACGAGTACCTCCCTCCTTATAAAGCAGCAGTAGATGCAGGGGTGGCTTCGGTAATGAGCTCTTTCAATGATATTGACGGCGTTCCTGCTACCGGTAATCGCTGGTTGTTAACCGACCTGCTACGCAAGCAATGGAAGTTTAACGGATTTGTAGTGAGCGATTATACCTCACTCAGCGAAATGATAAACCATGGCTCGGGTAATCTGCAGGAAGTATCTGCACAGGCATTGAATGCAGGTCTGGATATGGATATGGTTGCGGAAGGATTATTAAATACCCTCTCACAATCGCTGAAAGAGAAAAAAGTAACCCAAGCACAAATTGATGCCGCCTGCCGTAATATTCTGGTTGCAAAATATAAGCTGGGTTTATTCGACCAGCCCTATAAAACCATGGATGCAGCCCGAGCCAAAGCCACTATTTTAAGTGCAGAGAACCGTGCTTTTGCGAGAGAAGTGGCTACCCAAAGTTTTGTGTTATTGAAAAACAATCAACAAGCCTTGCCACTGGCCGCTAAAGGAAGTATCGCCCTGATTGGTCCGCTGGCTAATGATAAAAGTAATATGCTCGGTACCTGGGCAGTAAGCGGTGATCCGCAATTATCAATTCCTGTATTAGAAGGTATGAAGCAGGTTGCTGGAACTGGCGTTACCATTCAATATGCAAAAGGGGCAAATATAACCGACGACCCTGCATTGGCTGCCCGAGCCAACGTATTTGGCATGCGTGCAGAAATAGATGCCCGTACCCCAGAGGTAATGTTAGAGGAAGCCCTACAATTAGCAAGGTCTTCCGACAAAGTGGTAGTAGTAGTAGGCGAGGCATCTGAAATGAGCGGCGAGGCTGCCAGTCGGGCTGATATTACCTTACCACCTGCACAACAAAAACTGCTGAAAGCATTATATGCAACCGGCAAACCGGTGATAGTAGTTAACATGAGTGGTCGTCCGCTGGTGCTAACCGGATTAACCGAAGGAGCCGTTGCTATTTTGCAAGTGTGGCATGCAGGGATAGAAGCAGGTAATGCAATTGCTGATGTATTATTTGGAAAAGTAAATCCTTCTGGCAAACTCACCATGAGTTTTCCGGCAGCAGTAGGGCAAATCCCCGTTTACTACTCACAAAAAAATACCGGTCGTCCGCAGAGTCCGGATAATAAGTTCAGCAGTAAATACCTGGATATTCCCAATGAGCCGCTTTTCCCTTTCGGGTATGGACTTACCTACAGCACCATCGAATACGGGAAGCCGGTACTTAGTGGCGCCACCTTAACCAATAAGGGCTCGATTACTGTAAAAGTTCGGGTAACCAATGCCGGAAAATATGATGCCCGTGAAGTGGTACAGTGTTATGTTCAGGATAAAGTACGCAGCATTACCCCTCCTGGAAAAGAATTAAAAGCCTTCCAGAAAGTTTCTTTAAAAGCCGGTGAAAGTAAAGAAGTAGTTTTTACAATTACGGAGAGCATGTTGGCTTTCTGGAATGCTGACATGAAATATGGTTCCGAGCCAGGAGAATTTGCTGTAATGGTAGGAGGCAACAGCCGCGATGTGCAGGCAACTGAGTTCACTTTAAAAAAGTAATCGCCTGTATTTATTGGTCAGATAATCCATATCGGTTGTTCAGCGAAAACAAGGTATCTGCCGAATAGGTTTCTTGGCTAACCATCGTTAATTGTTCTGCGAGTAATTGTTTTTTGTGTTGGAAGGTAGCTTGATTGTTAGCTATTAGTTGTGCTCCTTTTTCATCAGGCGTACCCGATAACAAGGCAATGGATTGCATTACTCCTTCCATTTGTTGCAATACCGCAGTAATCTGATTGGGCAGCCAGGTGGTAATGGGTGTGCCGCCGGTAGCTTTTGCATAAGGGGTGTTGGCCATAATGTATTTTTGTACAAATTGCCAGTGCCCATTTCGGAAATGATAGATCTGTTCTAAAATACCGAGTAGTCGCGCCAAACCATTGATGGAGCCCTGTTCTAACAGATATCCAACTAATCCATCCGCATGAACCTGTTTTACTTGTGCTTCTAGGTCTACAAAAAATGCCTGTACGCAATGGGGACGGTATTTTCGCAGATCGAGCAAAAAGTCGGTCAGTTCATTTTTCAGATAATGCCGGTTAACCCCCGTAAAAATATCTTCCATCGGAATGATATCATCCTGGGCACCCGTTTGCCCCCTGAATTGTTGGGGGGTATCCCATACCCCTGTATAGGTTACGCCCTCACCAAAAATTTCTTCATTCCCTTTCACGCCCATAATAAAAACCCGAAAATCGTTGTAGTGTTGCCATCTAGATGCCTTCCACATTTCTTTTCTGCGGATATTCATTTGCGTGAGGGTATCTAGGTTCTTATCTAATCCTACTTCCACTAGATTGATTGCATTGGCTTCAACTGCTGCTAAGGTAGCCATTACGGAGCCTACTAGGTCGGGTGAAAATTGATTGATATCGATATGCAATAAAATAAAGCCGGCTTCATCGGGCTGCCCAGAAAATTTAACGCACATGCTTAGGTTATCCCATTCGAGATTTCCCTCCGGATTTATTTTGTGATAGTTACCAAGCGAATATCCGTAGTGATAATCCATCCATGGGAAAACCTTTAATTTTTCGGAAACCGCTACAAAGGGTTGGGCTATGTTGGCTGGTAAAACGTTATTGGCCTTGCCATAGGATCCCTTTTGTTTAAAATGTTGAAATGCTGGCTCAAGCGTATATGCCGAAGTTAGAAAGGCATAGCCTCTGTATAATGCCTGAATGATGCGAATATCACTTTCCTCTTTTACCTGGGCCAAATAGTTGGGAATTTGGTTGGCTATTTCCTGTATTTTGCCTGGAAAGTGAAGGTAGCCGGGCTCTCCGTTACTCAATTGCACCGGCATTTTATCCAATACGGATTGCAGTGCCTCATAAGTTGTCGGTAAAGTAACCAGGGGTGGAACAGCCGGCAAAAATCCATGTGCGGCACTCACATTAAAAAATCCATCCGTATAAGACGTGTGTAATGATTTCATAGCAGGCAATTGAGCAGTAATCGTAGATAAAAGTATCTATTTTATCTGAATCAAGCCTGCGGAAATGGTTTATGAGGACAAATGTTTTTTATTTACTGAATTACAAACACCATGGCTGTTTTTCCCGGTATTGGTATGGGTTGGGTTAGTGAAATTTTTTCGCTACTAAAAATAGGCTGGGCGATTGATTTGTTATGCAGGATTTCTTTCATTCTTCCGGTATTCAGTTGCACAGTTTCGTTATTGCGATTCATTACTACCATAATAGTTTCTTGCTGCGTATAGCGGAAGTATACATACAGGCCTTCAAAAGGGGCAAAATGCAGCGTAGCACCTGAAGTGATTGCCGGATGATTTTTTCGCCAGTTGAGCATTTTTTTCATGAAAGATTGCATGTCTAGTTGTGCCGGTGTTAACCCTATGCCGGTAAATCCACTTGCCGAATCTGCTTTCCAGCCGCCTGGGAAATCTATTCGAATATAACCATGGTCGTTCGGGTTTTTGCTATTGGTTGCTAGAATTTCTGTGCCATATAAAAACTGGGGGATGCCACGAATAGTTAGTAAATAGGTAATCGCCATTTTAGTTAGGGCAACATCCTCCTTCATCTGGGTGAACAGGCGGTCCATATCGTGGTTATCGCCAAAAACCAGCATTTGATTCGGATTCGCATAGGCAAAATCATTCGCCAGTGCCTCATACATCCGTGTAAAACCAGTGGAGGAATAAGGCCGTTCCTGTTCGCGGATTCCTTCGGTAAGGGCTTGTTGTAGGGGGAAGTCCATAACAGTATTTAAGCAACTTTTGTAACCATCGTGATTAACTTTTCCTTGTTGCCAGTAAGATTCAATCAGCGGATTGTAGCTCCACTCTTCCCCTACCATACTAAAGCGGGGATATTCTTCCATGATTCGGCAACTCCATTTTTGTAAAAAGTTTTTATTGCTGTATCCATAGGTGTCTTGCCGTATGCCGCCCAGCTGCAGGGTTTCGGTATACCAGATACTTCTTTGTATGAGGTAGTTGGCCATGTAGGGATTCTCGCTATTCAGGTCGGGCATCGTTTTGTCAAACCACCCACGCGTCATCAGGTCTTTATCGTATTCAGCTGCATATGGGTCTTGGTTGGTAGTTCTTCGGTGGGTACTTAGCTGAAAAGAATCAACTTTGTTGATCCAGTTAGTAAAAGGTAAGTCTTTCATCCACCAATGTTCGCTGCCACAGTGATTAAGTACTTCATCAAAAATTAGTTTGATTCCTTTTTCCTTTGCTTTTACCGATAGTTCTATGTAATCTTCCATAGAGCCATACCGGGGATCTACTTTATAGTGGTTGGTGATAGAATATCCATGGTATGAATATCCGGCCATATTGTTTTCCATCATAGGGGTGCACCAGATAGCAGTAAATCCCATTTGTTGAATATAATCGAGGTGGTTGATAATTCCCCGAATATCGCCCCCATGTCTTCCGCCTGGTTGGGTTCGGTTTACCTGATTTTCTTTCAATCCGGTAACTACATCATTGTTGGTATCCCCATTGGCAAAACGATCCGGCATAATCAGGTAAACCACATCGGATGATGTAAATCCTTTCAGCTGGTTGGCCGCCTGCTTGCGTGCAAATAGTGAATAGGCATAAGTGGCCATGGTTTTGCCATTTTTTTCAAAGCGAATCGGAACAGCACCCGGTTTAGCGGAGGGCTGAATGTAGAGGTCGATAAAAAGATAATTTTTACTGTCTGCCCTGTGAACCTTTTCAATAGATACCCCGGGATATTGTATAAACGGGGTGGTGGTTCCGATGTCTGCTCCATTTACCAATATTTGCACCCTTGGATTTTTCATGCCAATAAACCAGTTTAAGGGTTCTACATGGTTTATTTGTGCTTGTAAGCTTTCAAACAGAAACAGGGGGCTGATAAGGAGGCAACCTAGGATGTATTTTTTCATGGCAGGGGAATTGCAATAGTAAAGAGTTGTTTTTTAGTGAGGTGGAACAAGTTTATAGGTACTTTTTGATTTATTCCTTCAACAAGATTAATTATTTTTTGAAAACTAATGTGTTTTTGGTACATATTTGTATTTTAGTTAAACGATTATCGGCCTTTATGAAAAAGATCCTGCTTATATTTTTATGTATAACTATATATGTACTTCGGGTGCAGGGTCAGTTATTGACCGGCAACATTTTATTCCCTACAGACACCGATAATTTATCTATCACGGTGGATGCCTCCAAGGGGAATAGGGGGTTAAATAATTATGGTGCGCTTTCGGATGTATACGTTCATACGGCGGTAATTACTAACTTAAGTAGCAGTGGTAGCGACTGGAAATATGTTAAGCTGGGTAGCCAAAGTCCCTGGGGCAAAACCTTGCCCGAATTGCAGGCAGTTTCTTTGGGCAATAATCGCTGGAGATATGATATTACAAATATCCGGGCGTTTTATGGGGTACCTGCGGGGGAGACCATCCTTAAGATTGCTATTTTATTTCGCAATGGCAATGGCACGCTTAAACAGGCTAATATAGACGGGTCGGATATGTATTTGCCGGTGTACACTTCCAATCTGGCCATTCGTTTTACCCAGCCATTTATACAACCCACTTTTGTGCCGGTTTCGGAGCCTATTACTAAGCAGGTGGGTGATAATATTTCAGTGGTAGCTCAGGCAAATGCAACTGCCAACCTCACCCTATTCTATAATGGTTCGGTTATTCAAACAGCTGCTAATGCTACTTCTGTGGCTGCAACGCCGGTGATTGGCAATTCGGGTAATCAGGAAATTGTTGCCGAGGCGGTAAAGGCAGGGATTACGATTCGGGATACGATTAAGTTTTTTGTGTCTGGCGCCAATAATATTGCTCCATTACCGGCGGGGGTAAGAGATGGAATTAATTATGAGGCAGGCAATACAGCAGCCACGTTGGTATTATATGCACCCTTAAAAAGCAGGGTATCTGTTATTGGTGAATTTCCCGGCAATAACTGGATAGAGCAGTCTGCCTTTGCTATGAACAAAACACCGGATGGAAATTACTGGTGGCTGCGTATTACCGGGTTAACGCCCGGCACCGAATATGCCTTTCAGTATCTGGTAGATGGAAATCTGCGGGTAGCCGATCCTTATGCCGAAAAAATACTGGATCCCTGGAATGATGGAAGTATTTCGGCGGCTACTTATCCCAATCTCAAATCGTATCCTACCGGAAAAACTACGGGGATAGTTGGTATACTACAAACGGCTGCACCTGCCTACAACTGGGCGGTAACCAATTTTGCCCGTCCTGATAAGCGATCGCTGATTATTTACGAATTGCTGGTACGCGATTTTGTGCAGGCGCACGACTGGAAAACGATTCGTGATACCCTCAACTATTTGCAGCGATTGGGTATAAACGCTATTGAATTGATGCCGGTAAATGAGTTTGATGGAAATGAAAGCTGGGGATATAATCCTGCTTTCTTTTTTGCTGCCGATAAATATTATGGTACAGCCAATGCACTGAAAGAATTTATAGATACCTGCCATGCAAGGGGTATAGCTGTTTTATTAGATGTGGTACTGAATCATACAACCGGAAATAGTCCGCTGGCAGCCTTGTATTGGAATGCAAGTTTAAATCAGCCTGCTGCCAATAATCCTTGGCTAAATGAAACGGCCCGACATCCTTTTAATGTATTCCACGATTTTAACCACGAATCGCTGGCTACCAGGTATTTCAGCAACCGGGTGATAGAATATTGGCTGAAAGAATTTAAAGTGGATGGATACCGCTTCGATTTGTCTAAAGGATTTACCCAAGTAAATTCAGGATCAAATGTGGCTTTATGGGGGCAATATGATGCTAGTCGCGTAGCCATTTGGAAAAGGTATTATGATACCATGCAGGCAAAGTCGCCCGGCAGCTATGCAATTCTCGAACATTTTGCTGCTAATTCGGAGGAAGTGGAATTGAGTAACTATGGGATGTTGTTATGGGGAAATAATACCTATAATTATCAGGAAGCGGCTATGGGATTTCTTCCGAATAGCAATTTTGAGGGAAGCATTTTTACCAGTCGTGGATGGGCACAACCTCATTTGGTTGGGTATATGGAAAGTCACGACGAAGAGCGGCTCATGTATAAGAATAATCAATTTGGCAATTCTGCGGGTAGTTATAATACTCGAACGCTTGCTACTGCACTCAAGCGAATGGAGTTAACAGCGGCTTTTGGATTGTTAACGCCCGGGCCTAAAATGATTTGGCAATTTGGGGAACTGGGGTACGACTTTTCTATTAATTATTGTACGGATGGTTCGGTTAATGCCAACTGTCGCACTGGCAATAAGCCTATTCGGTGGGATTATCGCTTGCAGCCCGAGCGGCAGGCATTGTTTACGGTATATAGTAAGCTGAATCAATTGCGTACCCATCCGATGTACCGGAATAATTTTACCTCCAATCGAATTACGTATTCTTTGGGGGGCGCCTTTAAATGGATGCAGCTGGTAACCGACACTTCTAATATTTGTGTGCTGGGTAATTTTGATGTGGGTGCGGCTACTGCCAATATTACTTTCCCAAATAGCGGCACATGGTACGAGCACCTAACAGGCGAAACGTTTAGTGCCACAGGAGGGGCTCAGTCTATCACATTGCAACCCGGCGAATATAAGGTGTACCTAAGTCGCAAGTTGTCAAGTTCGGGGCCTGTTACTTCTATTGGTAATAATTTATCTGCTGCGGAAGCCGGTTTTCAGGTTCGGTTGTATCCTAATCCGGTAACGGCTCCGGGGGTATATGAGATTGATATGAAGGTGCCAGGTAAAATTACTGCAGAGCTACTTTCGGCAGATGGCCGGCGATTAAAGGTGTTGTATTCGGGAAAACTCAGTGCAGGCAAGCATACCATGCATTTACAAAGTAGTTTACAGCAGCTAACACCTGCCCATTATATTTTATCTGTAAAAAATTCTTCCGCAACCCGCTCAATTCACTTTATATTGCCTTAATTTGGTTTAATATGTCGGAAAAAATTATCAAAGCATTTAAAAATGCCGCTATTGAGAAAAAGAATCGGCAGGACTATTTTAATATAGCCGTGTCGGTGGATTGTGTGATTTTCGGATATGATAATCACGAGTTGTATGTACTGTTGATGCAGTCGGATTTAGAGGAGTTTCAGGGACTTAATTCGCTGTTAGGCGATTTGGTAAGGCCTAATGAAGACTTAACGGAAGCTTCGTTTCGGATTTTATGGGAGAGAACGGGTTTGCAAAATGTTTACCTCGAGCAGGTGCATACTTTTGGAAAGGTAAGCCGGCACCCATCTGGACGGGTAATTACTACTGCTTATTTTTCGTTAATTGACATGCAACATCAGCAACTGAATATTGCAGAGCATCAATTAAATTGGTATCCGGTTCGTAAGGTAAAGCGGCTAGCTTTCGATCACCTAGAAATTTTACAACTTTGTTTACACCAGTTACAGCAAAGGGTGATGGAGCGGCCCATTATTTTTCACCTGCTGTCGCCCTTATTTTCGCTTAGGGAGTTGCAGTCGGTGTATGAAGCTATTCTAGGTGTGGAGTTAGATAGGCGAAATTTTAGAAAAAAAATTGCCGTAAAAGATTGGATTATAGATACTAACACATTAGAAAAAGAAGTGAATCATCGACCAGGGAAGTTGTATAAGCTGAAGGCGGGTTTAATGAATAATTTCCGACCTTATCAGTAGGCTAGTTAACGAATACAGGTAGTCGTATTCTCCACATCTGTAACATTAAACAGAACTTCAAATTCTCTATAAAAATATTTGTTAAGTAATAAATTATGCTTATTGTTGTGTATTGTGAACACATTGGTTTGTGTAGTTAGTACATATACTGATGTGGTTGCAAGCTATTTTTGAAAAATTAAACGATTGCTTATGTTATGGTTGAATGTACGCAGAACAATTCTTTTTTTACTCTCAATGCTATTTGTGCAAATTGCATTTGCGCAAAACAAGGTTATTACCGGCCGGGTAACTGATGCTGCTGGCGCACCGGTTGTAGGTGCCAGTGTGGTGGCTAAGGGTACTACGCAGGGAGTAGTTACTACAGATGCTGGCCGTTTTACTATTTCGGTGGCGTCTTCTGTTGCTTCATTGGTTATTTCATCAACGGGTTTTACTGCACAGGAAGTAGCTATTACCAACGCAGGTGAATTAGCGGTTACTTTAGCAGGGTCATCCGCCAATTTAGGGGAGGTAGTAGTGGTTGCGTATGGTACCCGCCGTAAGTCAGACTTAACAGGGGCGGTAACTTCAGTGGGCCCCAAAGAATTTCAGAAGGGAAATATTAACTCTGCCGAGCAGTTGCTGGTGGGTAAGGTAGCCGGCTTATCGGTAACCACCGGAGGCGGTGCTGCCGGAGGCGGCAGCCGTATTCGTATTCGGGGTGGTGCATCATTGAATGCCAGCAACGATCCGCTGATTGTGATAGATGGGGTTCCGGTTGAAGGAAATGGTATTGCCGGATCTGCCAACTTACTGAATACCATCAACCCAAATGATATCGAATCTATTACTGTTTTAAAGGATGCTTCTGCAGCTGCCTTGTATGGTTCGCGTGCATCCAATGGGGTATTGATTGTTACCACCAAAAGAGGCACGAAGGGAAAGATTCGTTACAATTACAATAATGTGTTTGCACTAGGTACAATTGTTAACACGGTGCCGGTGTTAACAGGAGACGAAGTAAGAACTATTGTAAATGCCGATGCAGCTGCAACCGGAAACAATACGTATAAGAATTTATTGGGTACAGCCAGCACCGACTGGCAGAAGGAAATTTATCAAACTGCACCCAGTTTTGATAATACCATCAGTGCTTCGGGAAGTTTGGGCAATATGCCATTCAGAGCGTCATTGGGTTATTTAACGCAGGATGGTATTCTTAAGACTAACAACTTTAATCGTTTAACGGGTACTTTAAATTTGTCGCCTAAATTGTTGAACGATCATTTATCTATTAACCTGAATTTAAAGGGCTCTCAAACCAAGAATCGTTTTGCCAATGAAGGCGCTATTGGAAGTGCCGTATCCTTCGACCCCACCAAGCCGGTGTATTCCGGAAATAAAAATTGGGGTGGATATTATGAGTGGCTGCAGCCGAATGGATTGCCGGTTGACTTGTCGTCCAGAAATCCACTTGCCCTGTTAGACCTTAGAGACGATCGCTCTACTGTTTCGCGGTTTATCGGAAATGTGCAGATGGATTATAAATTACATTTTTTACCCGACCTACATGTGTTGGTGAACCTGGGTCTAGACCAATCATCCGGACATGGCAACAACAATATTGATTCGGTATCTGCCACCAACTATAAAACCGGTGGTTTAAAGAATCATTATCAGCAACAAAAAGTAAACCAGCTGGCGGATGTATCCCTATACTATTCAAAAGAGTTAAAAAGTATCAAGGGTAAGATTGATGTTTTGGTGGGGCATAGCTATCAGAGTTTTCTCACCAAAGTTACCAATAATGCTTCTTTCAGCTATCGGGCCATTGCCGACCCTACCCGTCCTGCCAAGCGGGATACCATTCAGGGTTCTGAGCCAGTATTCTTAACCGATCGGCCGGAATACCGACTAGAGAGCTATTTTGGACGAGTAAACTTTTCGCTACAGGATAAATATTTACTTACGGCAACCATTCGTTCGGATGCCAGTTCTAAATTAAATCCGAACGACAGAACGGGTTATTTCCCATCACTGGCTTTTGCCTGGAAGGTAAAGGAAGATTTATTTAAAAATGCTCGTCAGCTGAATGAACTGAAATTACGTATTGGCTGGGGAACTACTGGTCAGCAGGATGGAATTGGCTTTTATTCTTATATCCCCCGTTACTCCAGAGGTACACCTACTGCCTCCTACCAGTTTGGCAACACTTTTGTAAGCTACCTGCGTCCGGAAGGATATGATCCCTCTATTCGCTGGGAATCTACCACAACAACCAACCTGGGATTAGATTTCGGATTTATGCAAAACAGAATAACGGGATCGGTTGATTATTATCAGCGAAATACCAAAGACTTATTGGCTAATGTAGCAGTTGCAGCGGGCGCCAACTTTGTAAATGAGATTGTAACCAACGTAGGAAATATTGAAAGTAAAGGGTTGGAAATTAACTTGAATACTGCTATCATTCGTAAGAATGAATTAACGTGGGATTTGGGTATGAACTTCACCTACAACAAAGCCACTATCACCAATTTGTTGAAAAATCCCGATCCAAATTTTAAAGGGCAGGATGTAACCTTTATTGGCGGTGGAACCGGAAACAGCATTGGTATACACTCGGTTGGATATGCGCCCAATTCGTTTTTCATGTATAAGCAGATCTATAATAAAAACGGTGCCCCTATTGAAGGTTTGTACGAAGACATCAACCGCGATGGTATTATCAACAACGACGACCGTACTATTTATCAGAAGCCTGCTGCCGATGTATTGTTAGGGTTCAACACGCAGGTTACTTACAAGAAGTTTTCTGCGAGTATAGCGGGCCATGGTTCTTTTGGCAATTACTTATATAATAACGTGAATTCGAATAATGCCGTTTTACGTGCCATTAAAAATCCTATCAACTTTATTGGTAATGCAACTCGCGATTATCTTACTACCCGATTTGATAACAACCGTTATTTGTCTGATTACTATATAGACAATGCTTCTTTTTTCCGGATAGACAATATCAATTTTGGCTATAATGTGGGCGGGGTATTTAAGAATAAAGCTTCTTTACGCGTGAATGCCAGCATTCAGAATGTGTTGGTGATTACCAAGTATGGCGGATTAGATCCGGAAAATGCCGGGGATGGCGGAGTGGATAACAATATCTATCCCAGACCTCGTGTATATTCTCTAGGAATCAACCTCGATTTTTAATTGAAAAAAATATTTGTGTTATGAAATATACCATGATAAAAAATACATTGTTAGCTCTCGCCGCCGGGGTGATGCTCTATTCCTGCTCTAAGAAGCTGGATTTGTTTCCCCAGAACGATTTTACCTCTCAGAATGCTTATGCAAATACCGAAGGTTATATTTCGGTATTAGCTAAGGTATATGGGGGATTGGCTACTACGGGTAATGTGGGTCCTGCCGGGGCTTCTGATATTCAAGGTTTGGATGAGGGATCTCAGTCTCCCTTTATCCGGGGCTTTTTCAATTGCCAGGAATTACCTACTGATGAAGCGGTAGTTGCCTGGAACGACCAAACCATTAAAGATTTTCATAATCTCAGCTGGTCTAGTTCCGACCCTTTTCTAAAGGGTATCTATGCACGCTTGGTGTATAATGTAATGGTGGCCAATGAATACTTGCGGGAATCTACGGATGAAAAATTAGCTTCTCGCGGCATCTCTGCAACCGATGCAGCCAATATCAAATCGTCTCGTGCGGAAGCTCGTTTTATTCGGGCCTTTAATTATTGGGTAATGATAGATTTGTTTGGTCGCTCTACTTTTATTGATGAAACCAATAGCGTAGGAACGGCTTTACCCAAAGAAAGAACTCGTGCCGAAATGTTTACGTATGTGGAGGGGGAATTAAAAGCCATCGAAACCGAATTGAAAGCACCGCGTACAATTGAATATGGACGAGTAGATCAGGGGGCCTGCTGGGCGTTATTAGCAAGATTGTATTTGAATGCACAGGTTTATACTGGAACAGCCAGATTTAACGATGCCATTACTTATTCTCAAAAAGTAATCAATGCCGGTTACACACTGCATAACAATTATCGGGAACTGTTTATGGCAGATAATAATAAGCGAACCAGTGAAATCATTTTTGCAGTGAATTGTGATGGATTGCGCACCAAATCGTATGGTAACACTTCCTTTTTTGTGCACGCAGCTGCAGGAGACGATGCCAACGATTTTGGAGTGGGTGGCGGCTGGTATGGGTATCGCGCTACCAAGGGCTTGGCAGATAGATTCAGCGATTTAACCGGTGCAACCGATAAGCGGGCTATGTTTATTACCAGTGCCTTTGGTGTAAGCCCCGCACAGATTGCTATCAGTGATGTAGGTAATTTCAATAATGGATTGCATGTAAATAAATACAGAAATATCCGTTCGGATGGATTAGGCGTTTCGGACGTGAACCGTGATTTTGCGGATATTGATTTTCCTGTATTCCGTTTATCTGAAATGTATCTGATTTATGCTGAGTCAGTTTTACGTGGTGGAACCGGTGGAGATGCTGCAACTGCCCTAGCACATATTAACCGAATCCGTCAGCGTGCTTTTGGCAATAATTCAGGTGATATCACTTCGGCTCAGCTGAATATTGATTATATTTTAGATGAAAGAGCTCGTGAATTATACTGGGAAGGACACCGTAGAACCGATTTGATTCGTTATGGCCGCTTAACTACCGGTACCTATCTCTGGCCTTGGAAAGGAGGCGTTGCTTCCGGAACTTCGGTAGACAGTAAGTATAACATTTTTCCAATACCAGCTTCCAATAGAACTGCTAATCCAAACCTAACCCAAAACCCCGGCTATTAATCTAACCGATAAAAAATTCTGTTATGAAAAAAATATATTCCATCCTTGCGGGAACACTCTTACTGGCAGGTACGCTGGTAAGTTGTAAGAAGGAAGAAAACCGGATCACCTTTGAAGGAGGTACCAACCCGGTATTAACCGCTAATTCACTTACGCCCCGTGTGCTGGCGATTGCCAACCGGGATGTATTATCTCTGAAATTAAACTGGACGAATCCTGACTATCGTTTTACAACGGGGGTTAGTTCGCAAGACGTGAACTACCTCCTGCAAATTGATCTGGAAGGTGCCAATTTCGGCGGTGCTAAAAAATATGAGAAAGCTATTGCCAAAGATTTATCGGCAAGCCTCACAACCGGCGAATTGAATACGGCCTTGTTGTCGATGGATTTACCCGAAAATGTGGCCCATAAATTAGAAGTGCGGGTAATTGCTACTCTAATAAACGGCACCGTTCCTCTTCCTTCCAATGTATTGAAGATGACGGTTACTCCTTATCTGGATGTAGTATATCCTGTTCCGGCTAATTTGTATATCACAGGTGCTGCCACTCCGGGCAACTGGATGGGTGGAGGGGATCCTGAATTAACCAGCCAAAAATTTACTAAAATTTCCAGCTCAGAATTTCAGATTAACAGTTTGAATATGAAAGCTAGTCAGGGATTCTTGTTTGTGCCAGTGTATGGAAACTGGAGTAATAAATATGGATTTACCGGGGCTGGTCTTGGTAATAATCCTAATGGAGATAATTTTAAACCTGATGGCAGCGACATTATTTCTCCTGCTGTAGCTGGTAATTACCGGATTAATGTGAGTTTCAAAACGGGCAAATTCACTTTCACCAAATTATAATCCTGCACACTATAAAATTGCTGTTATGAAAAATATATATCAACGCGCACTTTGGATACTGGTTATGGGTTGGCTGGTGGCTGCCTGTACAAAAATTCAGCCGCTTCCTCTATATGAAAAAGGGAAGGCTATCAGTTTAACTACTTCTACTGCTACCGTAACTTCAACGGCTGCGGACTCTGCCAAAACTGTGCTGGGTTTAACCTGGACCAATCCCCTATATGCTGCGGACACCAGTTCATTTAAATATGTAATTTCTGTTGATTCTACCGGGAGAAATTTTTCTAAAGAAGTAACCCGCACCGTGATAGGCAAGCGCGAATTTTCTTTACTCGGTAAAGAGTTGAATGCATTATTGCTGAACTATGGATTTGCTTTAGGCACCGGATATGATTTGGATATTAAAGTTGCTTCTTCCTACGGAAATAACAACGAACGGTACGAGTCGAATGTAGTGAAAGTAAGAGTAACGCCCTATAATGATCCGGGTGTGCTTACTACGCAAAATACTTCTGTAACAACTTCACTCCCGAATGCTGCCCAGCCTTCGAATGCATTTACCTGGTCGAAGCCATTTAATGGGTATTCAGGTAATATCACGTATACTTTACAATATGACTCTGCCGGTAAAAACTTTGCTAGTTTACAAGAGATTCCGGTGGGTACTAATATGCTTACGAAAACCCTCACGCAGGGTGAAATCAATGAAACTGCTTTAACAGAGGGGGTTGCCGGTGGAACTACCGGAAAAGTAGATTACCGGATTAAAGCGGTTACGGCGCAAGGTGCTGTATCAATTTCTAACATAGTTAGTGTTACCATTCAAACCTATATTCCCATTCTTCGTTTTTACTTACCGGGTGGATATCAGGGAGGTACTGGAAATGGAAATGATTGGGATCCGGGTTCCGCACCTGAATTGATTCGGGATTTGCGCCCCGGTGCATTGAATAAACTCTATTACATATATCTATACCTGCCAGCCGGTGCACAGTTTAAATTTACCCAAGGTCGGTCATGGGATATAAACTATGGCGGAACCGGCGGCAATCTTTCTCCGGGAGGTGATAACCTAACGGTGGCAACGGCCGGCGTTTACCGGATCTCACTAGATCGTACTACTATGAAGTATGATATTCGCGAAGGTCGAATGGGATTTGTAGGAGGTGCTACGGGAGCCGGCTGGAGCCCGCCAAATACGTTCCCCAATTTTGCGATGGGTAATCCTGAAAGAAACCTTTTTGTGGGAGTTACCACGTTCACAACCGGGGGTTGGAAATTGATTGATAATAATGATTGGAATAGCGGAGATCTTACTGTAACCAACGCACGCAGCTACGGATCCAGTGGGGGTAGCGGCTCATTATTAGCGATCAACGATAATAATATGCCGGATATTACCACCGCAGGTCGTTATCGGGTTATCTGGAATGGCCGGAATGCTGATGAACTGCGTTACGAAATTTCTCCCGCTACGGAAATGAGATTGGTAGGTGATGGCATTCAGGGAGTAAGTGCTTGGGATCCGGGGGCAAGTCCTGCTTTAACCTACAGCGGCAATGGTCGTTGGACAATCACTACAAACCTATTAGCAAATAAAGACATCAAGTTCTTAGCAGGTAATGCCTGGGGAGCATTTGATTATGAAGATAATAGTGGTGGTAGTCAGGGAGTAGGAACAGCCCGGAAGATTAAGTGGGAAGGCGGTAATAATTTTAAAACACCGGCTGTAGCGGGTACCTATACTATTGTGTTGGATGAAGAAAAGCAAACCGTAACCATTAGTAACTAATTAATACAGAGTTGTTGGTGGCATAGCAGCCCAAACTCCGGCGGCTCTCAGCAATGGGGGCCGTCTTTTTTTTGGGTACCCAATTATTTATAAACAGGATAAAATTTAGTATGAATCGTTTAGCCGGGGCAATTTTATTAGTAGGGTTGATGGCAAGTGCTTGTGATAAAAAACCTGGGGATGAGCCAACCCCTCCGGTACTAGATAATTTTGCAAAAGGGGCCGATATTGGTTGGTTGAGTGAAATGGAATCGAAGGGAATTAAATTTTACAATGCAAGCGGCCAGCAACAAGATTGTATCGATCTACTGAAACAATTGGGTGTTAATTCCATTCGATTACGGGTATGGGTAAATCCCGTAAATGGCTGGTGTGGTAAACAGGATGTAGTTAATCAGGCAGTTAGGGCATCACAAAAGGGCATGCGTATTTTAATTGATTTTCATTATTCAGATTATTGGGCAGATCCCGGAAAGCAAAACAAACCGGCAGCCTGGAAGACGCTCTCATTTGCAGAATTAAACACAGCGCTTGCCACTCATACAAGGGAGGTGTTAACCGCATTAAAAAGCAATAATGTACAACCCGAATGGGTGCAGGTAGGCAATGAAATAAATGATGGATTGCTTTGGGAAGAGGGCCGGGCCAGTAAGAGCATGCCCCAGTTTGCCTCACTGGTAAAAAGTGGTTGTGCTGCTGTAAAAGAAATTTTTCCGCAATCCAAAGTGATTATTCATGTTTCCAATGGATATGATAATGCATTATTTCGTTGGATAATGGATGGACTTACTCAAAATGGTGTAAGCTGGGATGTTATTGGCATGTCGTTGTATCCATCTGTAAATGACTGGCAGATAAAAAATGAGCAATGCCTTGCCAATATGCAGGATATGATCAATCGGTATGGCAAGGAAATTATGATTGCAGAAGTGGGGATGCCGGTAAATCAGCCGACTGCCTGTAAGCAATTTATCACCGATTTGATAACTAAAACACGTTCGCTCCCGGGTAATAAAGGTTTGGGGGTTTTTTATTGGGAGCCAGAATCTTATAATGGTTGGCAGGGGTATCAGTTAGGGGCTTTTGAT
Source organism: Sediminibacterium sp. (assembly GCA_040403945.1). Lineage (GTDB taxonomy): Bacteria > Bacteroidota > Bacteroidia > Chitinophagales > Chitinophagaceae > Sediminibacterium. The sequence goes on along the minus strand of JBBAJQ010000038.1, from coordinate 4,730 downwards.
GATAATGGCCGCCCAACCGCAGCGATGGATGCTTTTAAATAAATTTTTATATATCGCATCTATTTTACCTACAACTTAGCGGTAATTCAATTTTTGAAAAGGCATCTTATTTAAAAAGATAATTTATTGGTAACAATGAGGTAAAAGCCCACCTGTACCTTACACTCAAAATTACAGGTATGTCTCCCCTCAAGATTGCCCTGCAGAAATTTCTAAAAAACATTTCCAAACAAAATATAATAGAACTAAAGCCTGCCATAATCGTAGAGTTGACAGTTGAACTAAGTTTCGAAACATTTTGCCAAGTATCCTATACGAATGAGAAGGGGGATTATTGCATAAGAGAATTTTCTGGCAAATTCTGGTCGAAAAAAATACATGTATCAATAGAGCGGGAGCTACTATTCAGTGTTTTTGTAAATAACCACCTTTTATTAAAAAATCAAACTTTAGTAATAACAAAGTTGGTAGATGATAAAGTGGTTAGTCAGCAAAAAATTCTAATAGATGCTACAAGCCCCTATTCTGGATGGTATAAATTGAAGTAATTTTGCTCGACAAATTCATCTTTAAATTATTTTGATGAAAAAGCTAATTCGATATTTTTCAATAATATGCTGCGTAGGACATTGTTTTTTCCCATTCAGCACCAGTTATAGTCAAGGTATTCCTGCGGTAGACAGTGTAATCATGCAACAAATTGCTTTAAAGAACATTTCGGGGGGAGTGGCGTATGTATGGCATCAAAATAAGGTTTTGTTGCATAAGGCCTATGGTTATGCAGATCGGGATCAACAAATTGCTATGCAGCCAAGCGCAATTTTTAGGATTGCTTCCAATACAAAGGCAATTATTTCAATTGCAGTATTACAGTTGGTGGAGAGAGGAATAATCCGTTTAGACGACCCAATTGAGTTATATATTCCCGCTTTCCGTAGTCAAAAAGTTTACAGTAAAAAGAACGATTCAGTAACGCTTGTAGAGAAAATCCGGTCGGTAAGCATTCGGGATTTGTTAACCCATCAATCGGGGATATCATCAGCGGATGAATATCCATCATTTAAAAATGAATTTGAAAAATATCACCTGAATGCCGGGTTGGGTAAGTACCATGCTTCATTAGAGGAGGAAGTAAATCAAATTGCAGCCATGCCCTTAGTGCATCAGCCGGGGGAGCGATTTAGTTATGGACTAAGTACCAATGTGTTGGGAAGGCTGATCGAAGTTGGCTCTGGGCTACCGTTAGACAAGTACCTGCAGAAAAATATTTTTAATCCGCTAGAAATGGTAGATACCTACTTTTATCTTCCAGACGAAAAAGCCAACCGATTGGTTAAAGTATATACCAAATTAAGGCCGGATAGTTTGCAAGAGGTAACTGAAACGATGGCCCCCATTAATTACCCGCTGAGAAAAAATGAACGCTACTTCTCAGCAATCGGAGGGCTTGTTTCCACCACATCTGATTATGCTCGCTTTTTACAGTGTTTGCTAAACGGAGGGAAGTGGGGGAAAAAGCAAATAATTGGAGCATCAATTTTACAGGAATTTTGGACAAATCAATTGGGGAATAAGACTTTCATCTTTTCAGGTTTTCCATCGCAGAATAATTTTGGACTAGGCGTTGGGTTAACTACAGTAAAAGGCACTTCCATTAATCATGCTGCTGAAGGGAGTTTTTTTTGGGGAGGGGCATTTAATACAGCGTTTATGGTGGATAGAAAAAGGAATATAATTACCTTATTCTTCTTTCAACGAATGCCTTTCGTGTTGGCTCCGATTCTTTCGAATTTAGAAAAGGTAGCTATCGATTATGTTGATAATTTACAAATGCAATAAATAAACTGGCTCGGCCTTCTTCGGTTTTATTTGTAAAAGTGTACCCAGCCTTTTTTTAACAGCCACTAAACATGTCAGCCGAATAGCTTTAGTTAAATAGCCGCTTAACTTTAACTTAATACTAATTTTAGTGTGGGTTTGGTTTATTGCTATAAGTTTACCCTAAGTTATGCGTATGAAAAATATTTATATATCAATTGCCATTTTATTTAATTGCACTTCCCTTTTTTCTCAAACAGAAAAGTTGGTAGAATATTTAACTGTTCCTGGTTACAAGGAGTATAGTAAAATAGATTTACAGCAACATACTATTTTACCTAGTGGGCGGTATATCCGACCTGCAGGAACCACTTTACGGATAACCCATGATCCTTTTGGAATGGCCATTTCTCCTGATCAGCGAGTAGCCGTTACCCTGCATGAAAATGTTTTTTCAATAATCGACCTCAGTACACAAGCTGTTAAAAGAATTCCAGATTATAAAACAAAGGATAAGGGTCCATTACAGAAAGGGTCATTTTTGGGAGTGGCTTTTCATCCAAAGCAGCCCTGGGTTTATTTGAGTGGTGGGGATGCCGGTTCGGTTATTATTTATGATTATGTAGAAAATAAAAGAATAGATACCTTATTATTAGACGGCATTTTTAATCAACAAAAATTTACAGGCAGTTTTACCAGTGATTTGACTTTAATTCCAGATTCAGATGAATTATTGGTGTTAGATCGAGGAAATTTTAGGTTGGTTAGATTTAATTTGAAGTCAAAGAAAATAGTTGCTTCTATTCCAACGGGTCGGCAACCTTTTGGGTTAGCGGTTTCTCCTGATGGTAAAACGGCTGTTGTGGCCAATGTAGGCATGTATAGTTATCCACTGGTAGCCGGAACAACGCCTGAAAATATTCAAAGTCAATACATTCCCTGGCATCCTTATGGTAATAATACAAAAGCCTCCCGAGAAGGAACTGAAGTGGAAGGGAAAAAAATTCCAGGGTTAGGCGATCCGAATAGTCCGGAAGCTATGAGTGTGTTTGTGATTGACCTGAATAAAAATAATATCCGGGCGAAAATTAAAACGGGGATGTTATTGGGTGAGTTGGTGGAGGATGCAGAAGTAATTGGTGGGGCCAGTCCTAATTCAGTTGCCATCAATGCGCAATACGCCTATGTTACCAATGCTACTAATGATAATATTGCAGTGATTGATTATAAAAAGGGTAAAATAATCAAACATATTCCTATTCGGGTTCACAAATTGATTGATAAATATCGGGGGACATTGCCGTTTGGGATTGATATATCTAAAGACAATCGGTTTATTTATGTAGCCTTATTAGGATTAAATGCAGTGGCAAAAATTGATGTAGCAACTGATCAAACTGTGGGTTTAATTCCTACCGGATGGGGTACTACCCGGGTTCGGATTTCTAGTGATAATCAAAAGCTATTTATAACATCCTGCAGGGGCTATGGAGCTGGGCCTAATGGTGGAAAGGGTTTTGTAGCACCCATTCAGGGCACCTACGTGGGAGATATCCAATTGGGAACATTCCAAATTGTGCCGAATCCCGATTCTAGTAGGTTAGCTCAATATACCCAGCAGGTTATTGAGCAAACTTTTATTGTTAATAAAGCGCCAGATAATACTCCATTACCGGTTTTGCCGGGAAGTAAAGTAAGTCCTATCAAGCATATCGTTTATGTAACCAAAGAAAACAGAACTTTTGATGAAGTGTATGGGCAGATGCCTGGTGTAAAGGGCGATAGTAGTTTAGCAAGGTTTGGTTTAGGGGTAACGGCTATTGATAAAAATAAGCGGGCATACAATGTAAACATTACTCCCAATCACCATAAAATAGCGCGTCAATTTTCGCTCAGCGATAACTTTTATTGTGATAGTGATGCATCTATACATGGGCATCATTGGATGATGGGCGTTATACCGAATGAATGGGTAGAAGCGAATTCAAGTACTGAAAAAACTGCCGACTATTTTTCGGAAGCACCCGGGCGGCGTTTCCCAGGGTCAACGGGCAGCATGGATCCAGAAGATTATGCTGAGATTGGGGGATTATGGGAGGCATTAGACAGAAAAAAAATTAGTTATTATAATTTTGGGCAAGCCAATGAAACAGCACATGTAAGGGAAGATTGGTTTGATACCGCTACCGGGGCTGCTCATATTGTGATGGTACCCATGCAAAAGGGAGTATGGGAGAATACGTCTCATAATTTTGCCGGATATAATACCAACATACCCGACCAGTTTCGGATGAAACAATTTGAAGAAGAGTTTAGCAAAAAATGGTTGAATGGAAAGGATAGTCTACCACAATTATTAACGGTAATGTTACCGAATGACCATACTGCAAAGCCCCGCCCGGCGGATGGATATCCCTATACACATTCCTATGTTGCTGATAATGATTTGGCTCTTGGAAGGTTATTACATTTTTTAAGCAGAACCCCTTACTGGAAAGATATGTTGGTAGTGGTTACCGAAGATGACCCGCAAGGAGGGGTAGATCATATCGATGCACATAGAAGTATTTTGATGATGGCTGGCCCCTATGTAAAGAAAAATTATGTGTCGCATACGCATGCAAACTTTGGGTCTATATTAAAAGTGATGTATAATATTTTAGGAGTGCCTTACGTAAATCAATATGATATAACGGCTTCCTTATTATCGGACTTTTTTACTAATGAACCCGATTTCAGTCCCTATTATTTCGAATTCCCAAGTCAGGAAGTATTTGATTGGGATAAAGCCATGAAGCGGTTTAATAGATATATTGATTGGCGCAAAGTGAAGCAGGGGCCACAGATGGATGATGAGAAGGAACAGAGATCTGAGCATTATAAAACTTCAGGTGAAATAATAAATCAGTAAA
>JBBAJQ010000037.1:14640-27961 GCA_040403945.1 Sediminibacterium sp. | reverse complement strand
CCCTAAAAACAGCACTAAGTACTTTAACAGGTAAAAAGTATTTTTTATTAGAATGAAAAATGATACAAAGTTACTCTGGCTTCAAGTGGATAATTTTATCTTCCCGAAGAACCACCACCACGCTATTTTTTTGTTTCTTGAATTCTAGCATTTTCCTGTAAGAATTTTCAAGCCCCATCAAAATCTTGTTTCTTCTATCAAGCTTATTTTGCGTTTTCATATTGCTCCTTGAGTTTTGAAAATAAATGCAGATCCATAATAGTGAGCGGTTCATTTTGAGACTTTTCTGCTATCAATACTGGAAGCCCTTCCGAGTTATCGAAAATCATAACCTCATCTGACAAAGGTATAAATATTTCAAATAAATTAACTATTCCTCGAATATATCTGCGTTCTATTATCGATTCCTCAACATTATGTCCGCCTTCTAAAACCCGTGTCTTAACGCGCTCTTTTGCTAATTCCATATTTCGGAGCCAGAAAAATAACAGGGTAACATTATATCCATACGTCTTGGCTGACTTTATGCGTTCTTTATGGCTAATTGTTGAGAGCGTTGTTTCGAAAGCAAAATTATTTCCTTCACGCATCAATTCATCTATTCTATGCAACATAATTCTACCCGCCTCAATAGCAACTTTTTCTGGCTGAAAAGGGGATAGGCCTCTAGCAATTTCGTCAGCATTCACAAACTCCCGGCAATCTAAAATTTCGGGAAGAATAGTAAATGAGGCAGTTGTTTTTCCAGCACCATTGCAACCGGCTATTACATATAGGGATTTAACCTCCATTATTACAATATACAAAGAAAATTCGGCAAATTGCCTTTTTCAGTATAGGGTTAAGAAAGCGACTTCTTTTTTATGAGTTTACTCAATTACTTTTTTTCATGGGGTAGTTTGAGTTATAAAAAAACTGCTGAAATGAAATCAGCGGTACGATGTTATTTTTATAATAATATAGGGCCTTTGATGGGACCAGTTCTGATGAAATCATAGTCGGTTTGAGTGACAATATAAAAAATAATGGCCGCTGGAAAATTGTTTCCTGGGACCATTATTTTTTCTGAAATATTAGTAACCAGGAATGGATTATCTTAAATTCGGCAAAGAAATGGGAATATTCTAAATTTAGTAATGAATCGTTTCAAACTCGACAGATCTGCAAGTAAAGCCCAAACCTTACAGGAAGCTGCAGACCATATTGCTGAGTACAAAAAGCTCTCCTGGCTGGAGCGTTTAGAGATTGCTGCCTATTTGAACAGTGTTGCCTATAATTTTGACGTGAACAACCCCCCTAGGATGGATAGGACTAAATTTATTGCTAAATCGAGTACTTTTCGTGGTTAATATTTTCAATACCGACTTTCGTGATTTTCCGGCATGATAAAAAAAGTGAGTGTGAGTTTGCGTGTGGGGATATTTTCCTCCTCCATACTCAAACCCCACTCCCTCTAGCCTATTTGAGGGACCTCCTAAAACAATAATGGCCGCCGGAATAATACTCCCAACGACCATTATTATCTTCTAAAATAACAGAGCACAATCTGTAAGTGCTGCTAACAGCGATAATTTTTTCGATATACCTGTTTACTTATCCAAAAGGCTGATCAATAGAGATACTTTGTGCACTGAAAAAGCGGGGGCCGTTTTCGGTGATATAAAGACAATCTTCCAGCCGTATCCCAAACTCACCCGGAATAGAAATAGTAGGCTCATCACTAAAACACATGCCTACCCCAATGGGGGTTGTATTGCCTTTTACAAAGTTGGTCCACTCGTGCCCCTCCATGCCTATGCCATGTCCGGTTCTATGAGGTAGTCCGGGCAACTTATAATTTTTACCATAGCCAGCATTTTCAATAACTGCGCGGGCAGCTGCATCTGCTATTTCACAGGGGGCCCCTAACCGAATGGCTGCAAAAGCGGCATCCTGGGCTTTTTTCTCCAGGTTCCAAACGGCAATTTGTTTGTCGGTTGGTTTTCCTACCACAATCGTACGGGTGATATCAGATGCATATCCTAAACAGGAAGTTCCGCCATCCACCATCACTACATCTCCCTCCATTATTTTTTGAGGAACAATACTTCCATGTGGCAGGGCTGAGTATTTACCCACCTGAACAGAAGCTCCACCGGTGTATCCCAGCTTTTCAAAAGCTGCCGAAATATTTCTGCCTAGTTGTGCCTGCGTCATACCCGGTTGAATGCTGGCAAATGCTGCCTTATAAGCTTCAATGGTAACATCATTGGCCTTTTGCATCAGGGCAAGTTCTGCTGCAGATTTATACATTCTGCATCCGGCAGTTATTGGAGTAGCATCTACTATATCTATACCTGTAGCTAATTTTTTCACCCCATCTGCAATAAAAAAACGCACCCTTTCTTCCATACCTATTCTCCGGAACTTACTACCTCGATCTTTTATAATGCCGAGAATTAGGGCGTAAGGACTCTCATGTTCTTCCCAGCATCTCACTTCATCTCCAAAAACCGGGTTTATCAACTCACGGGCTCTGTCTTCTTCAAATTGCGGACAAACATAGGCGATGGCTCCTTTAGCAGGAATTACCACCCCAAAAGTTCGTTCACTTTGTCCCCACCTAAGCCCTGTAAAATAGTTACAGGAAGTAGTGCCTTCTAAAAAAATACCATCTATTTTATTTTTTTGCATGAGGTCTTGTGCTTTGGCGATTCGTTGTTTTCTCTCTTCTACCGAAATGGGCACTACTCCGTCTAAAGAGGGTTGTAAGGCTTCAATTTCGGCAGGAAGCGAATTGTTATCCGATTCATCGGAATGGGCATTTCCTAATAGGGTAGGGGTAATGCCTATTGCGCCTGCCAGCATACCGGTTTTTTGCAAAAAAGATCGCCTGTTCTGTTTCATAGTAAATAGTTGTATTTATTAAAGATATTAATAAAACGAAAAGCAAGTATAAAGAGTTTTTAAAATTGCCTCACCATTTATATACCTGCACAATCAGGCGTAATTCTGATGTGTAACTTTCGGAGACATAAAATGCAGAAAACGAAACTTGAAATATTTAAGTATATTGTAATTAGATTGTAATTAGAATTATCTGGTTGTATGCAAACTCGATTTACCTATTCAATTCATCAATCCGCACTTTATGGGCGTAAGCTATCAGGATCCTCGGCTGATTTCGTTTAATACCCTTCGAAAATCAATCGGATGGCTTAGTATTTTAATGCCACCAGCGATGCTTGCCGGAAATTACCTGCTGGGAGATTGCAGTTATGTTCAAGAATCCCTGAGCGATTATTATTATACAATAACGGGTAATTTACTGGTGGGTATGTTATGTGCCATGGCCCTTTTTTTGATTTCCTATAAAGGGTATCCGGGGGATCGCCTGGATGGATGGCTCACAACGATTGCAGGATTGCTGGCACTGGGGGCTGCATTTTTACCAACGAATGAACCATTGATGAATGGATGTGCGGTTATTCATCTACCCTGGAATGATACCAGAAGCTTAGTGCATAATCTGTTGGCATCCCTGCTTTTTATTGATTTGGCCCTTATTTCTTTGTTACTTTTTACCAAAGGAAGGTTACAACCCACCTTGCAAAAGCAAAGGCGGAACCGGGTTTATAAAATCTGTGGGTATATTATTCTTTTTGTGATTATTCTGGTACCTATCTATAACCAATTGGTAAAAAGTTATCCCGAGCTGAAGGTTTATAAATTGGTTTTTTGGTTAGAGTGGGTTGCAATGACGGCTTTTGGTTTTTCCTGGCTGGTGAAGGGCGGACTGTTTTTGCGCGATCAACCGAAGGATTGATTGGTAATTTTTTCTCAGTCATTTTTTAGGATACCCATAGTTCGAATAAAACGGTTACCGGTTTGGCCTTCCTGCAAAAGTTTACAATTGCTTCTTTCGGAAATAAAAAATTAATCACTAAATATTATATTTACTTACGGGTTTATTACTCGTTAACTTAATTTTTTTATATGCGTACATTATATTTATCCGTTCTATTTGCCTGTTTGCCGGCTTTTCTTTTCGCACAAGTTAAGCAAGACGCCGCTTGGGTTGAGTCGCTGAAAAAAAATGCATTGAATCAGGTGCAAGGCAAATCCAGGAATATTCAGGAAATGGTAGACATGGTATTTAGCTTTGGCGAATTGGGTTTTCAGGAATTTGAAACTTCTCGTTACCTAACCGATGTGCTTACAAAAAATGGGTTTACTGTGCAAAAAGATATAGCTGGCATACCTACTGCCTGGATGGCAAAATGGGGATCAGGTAGTCCGGTAATTGCTTTGGGAAGTGATATCGATTGCATTCCTAAGGCATCACAGAAGCCCGGAGTAGCTTATCGGTCGCCAATGGTAGAGGGTGCGCCAGGGCATGGAGAAGGCCATAATTCAGGTCAAGCAGTTATCATATACGCTGCCATTGCCGTAAAGAAAGTTATGGAGGATAATAAAATTCCTGGCACACTGGTTATATGGCCGGGTGTTGCAGAAGAGTTGGTGGCAAGCAAGGCCTGGTATATCCGAGATGGATATTTTAAAAATATCGATGCCTGTATTTTTACCCATGTAAGCAGTGATTTTTCTTCCGATTATGGGGATAATGGTATGAACGGACTTGTTAGCATGAGTTTTGAATTTGAAGGAGATGCTGCTCATGCAGCCGGCGCTCCCTGGAGAGGAAAGAGTGCCTTAGATGCAGTAGAATTGATGAACGTTGGATGGAATTATAAACGTGAGCATCTAAAGCCAACCCAGCGATCTCATTATGTTATTCGTGATGGGGGCGATCAGCCCAATGTAGTGCCTTCTCAGGCAAGTGTTTGGTATTATTTTAGAGAAAGAACTTACGAGGATATTTATAAAAATATGCAGGCAGGTATTAAAATTGCGCAGGGAGCCGCGATTATGACGGATACTAAAATGTCTTATAAAATATTGGGAACAGCATGGCCCGGTCACTTCAATAAACCAATTGCCGAGGCTATGTATAAAAATATTCAGCGCGTAGGTATGCCCGAATGGTCGGAGCAGGATGAACAATTAGCTATTGCAGTACAAAAATTATTGGAGGCTCCAGAAAAAGATAATCAGGGCCGACCGATTAAGGGGATGCGGAAAGTAATTGATACAATTAAAGGATCTGTTCCGTTTTCATGGGGTGGGGGATCGGATGATATTGCAGATATTTCGTGGAACATTCCTACCATCGTATTGCGGTACCCTGCTAACATCCAAGGCACTAAGGGGCATCATTGGGGTGATGCCATTGCTATGGCTACTCCCATTGCCCATAAGGGTTGTGTAGCGGGTGCAAAAGCTACTGCCTTAACGCTGATAGATTTGTTTACCAATCCTACTATACTGGCACAGGCAAAAGATTATTTTACCAATGTACAAACTAAAAATCAACAATATATTCCCTTCATTTCTGCCAAAGATCCTCCACCTATTTATTTGAATAGGGAAATCATGGAGAAGTATCGGGAAAAGATGAAGCCTTTCTATTACGACCCTTCTAAATACGGAACTTATTTGGAGCAATTGGGCATCAAGTATCCAACGTTAACGGCTCAATAATTGCTTTTAGTGTTTTCTACAAAGCGGGTAATGCTATTTAGCGATTGTTATGCCCTTCTGCAATCTATTGTATGCTTTTGCAGAATTATTTCTGTTTAATCAAAATTGCACTTGGAACAGCCCTTTCCAGTCCGTTATCTCCGGGGCGAACTAGTAATTGATTGCCAACAATCATACTGGTAGATCCGCCTCCATCTAGGTTGATGGCATTGGAACAGGAAAGGTCTTTTAGCATGGAGGCTAATTCGGCAAGGTTTAATCCTGCATAACCGGCATTGCCATTATCTCCCTCCACAGCAAGTATTATTACTATGCCGCTGCTATTGGCACCGATGGCACTTCTGGGGCGGGAAGTGGTGTTATTTACACTGATTAATTCCGGAACACTGGTTATTTGAATATTATCGTTTTTTATCAGCATAGGCGAACCGCCGATAGCCGCTGTAGTTACCCATTTGCTTCCTCCAGCAGGAAATAATGTGGTGGGCTCAGCCTGCGGAGCACTCCCTTCGGCATTAGGAGATGGGGAGGGATAACTATACACATCATTGATACCAGATCCTACATGGTATATCCAGGCAGTTACCGGATCGCCGGCTGCACTGATGCCAAAGGCTGCCCGGGTTGGATAATAGGCTGTATTCACCCCATTTAAAGAACGACTTACTGATTTGATATTTGCACTTAACACAGTGTTATTATATTGAACCATACTGTAAGATTGGTTGCCACCAAAAAAGCCACCGTTTATGCAGGCATACACTACGCCTGTTTCTTCTTTAAAAAAATCACTCGGTTTTTTGGCCGCTGCCGCCAATACCGGCTTGAATTCTATGGTAGTTTTTTTACTGTCGTAGGCTAAGCAAAAAGCCTTTGTTTTTTTTCCCTGATACAATGTGTCGAAAAAATATAATTGTATGCCGCTCGGAAATGCGGCAGTAAGCAGGGTAGATAATTTCCATCCTGCCGGTAGCGAGAGTAATGTGCTAGCCGGCGGGGTTGGATTAACCGGTTGAACAGGCGTAACCGGAGTAACCGGTGTGTCATTTCCCTTGGTGCATCCTGCAATTAACACAAGTGTAATTGCTAATTTGTAAAATGATTGACGCATATTATATCATTTCAAATGGTTATGAATAATGGTTGGTTATTACTTAGTAAGATTATTTATATAGCGGTTCGGTAGTTTCTCGTATGGTTTCATAATAAAAGAGTACCTCTCCCATATATCCATATTTTCTGTTAATGTTCATCATACTGTTCAGCATATTTTTATCTGCCCGGTACCCATCGCCCAGAGAGGTAAGTATGCCCGGAAATATTTTCTTTTTTAAAGCAGCCGGCACCTGATTGTCAATAGCTTTAAGGGTTTGCTCGTACGCATCTAATTTATATCGGTACACCTGCGGAATAATGTAATCTGCATACCCTTCTTTTAACCAGGTAGGCCAGTCTTGTAAATATTGTTCTTTACTCCAGGGATAAATACTAGGTGCCCAGGTTACCATACAATTCGGGTTTATTTTTTTCACTGCTTTATATAAGGATTTTCCGAATTCACTAATCTGATTGGTTTTCCAGTTTAGCCATTCCGTTTCCCGCGGATTTTCCGGGGGCTCCTTGCCTGCATGTTCCCTTGCAAAGAAAGCTTTTGTATACATATCATAACCACCTTCTGCCGGCATGGCGGGTAAGCGGTCGTCTCCCTGAATGCCATCTACAGCATAATTTTTTACTACCTCTATAACCAATTCCTTCATGAACATCTGTACCTCCGGATGCAGGGCATTCCACCAAAAAAACCCATTCTTTTTAAGCAGATTCCCTTTCGCATCTTTACCAACCCAATGAGGATATTTCGCTAGCCAGGCAGGCTGACTACTATCTTTATAGGCATAAGAAAAACCAAATTCAAACCAGGCATGCACCTGTAAGCCCACTGTATGTGCCTCCTCAATAAACACTCGCAGAGGGTCGAACCCTTTGTAAACCGAATCTTGTTGTATGCCGATATACGATTCCGTCACCTTACTCGGATACATGGTAAGCCCCCGATTCCAAACGACAACAAAAATATCAGTGAGACCATTTTTTTTGCATTGAGCCACTGTTTCCCGAATTTTTTCCGGTGAGCGCATAGCTTCACTGGCAACATTGGTAATCCAGGTGCCTCGTATTATTCGGTCCTGCCCATCCGTTGTATAGGAAAAAAAAATAAAACAGGTTACAATTAACCAATTAAGTGGCAAAGGGGTTCTCATAGCTGCAGGTATTCCTGATAACGATTGTATAAATGGTGTGCTTGTGGGTAGGCGGATTGCGGACTCATAAAATGGGAGAATTCAAAAGTGATTGCCTTATCATATCCCGCTCTGGCTGCGGCATCCAGTTTAAGTTTCAGTTTTTCGAACTTGATGGGTAAAAATTTGATGGGCATATCTCTGTCAAAAGATTCGGCATTTGTCCAGCACTTTAGTTGATACCGATCTGCCAGCTGTTTGTTCACTCGAAAAAAATCTTCCAGTTCATGAAAATCAATATGTCCATCCTGAAAGGCAACCGCATCTATGGAATGTTGTATGCCATCAAAAATTTCATTCCATTCTTTTTCATGTTCTTGCAACGATACAGCATCTTCTTTCGTTAATACACCCGATGCTGCCATCACCGCTTTTTTTCCGTCTATCCAGGGGGAAATGAATACGGGTAAACCTGCACTAATTTGTTTACAGTTATTTCCCAGACTGCTAAAAATTTCTATGGCACCCTTTGTTTTTCTACTAATCTCGGTGCTGATATACCAGCCTTTAAATGCTTTTCTATTTCCATACATTTTCCATATTTCATCAATCACAAATCGGTTTACATCCAATTCGTGTTGCATATCCCCTGTATCCCAATAGGCACCACTATCGTACAGTCCAAAATAAAACTGCATCTCATATTTTTCCGCCAGTGCTAAAAATAAATCAATTAAATCGATAGGGGGGCGGTAGCAACCGAGTTGGTTAATTAGGTAGGTTGAGGGATAAGTGATAAAACGGCGGTAGCCACATCTGATTACAATTACCGTATCAATACCAATGGCTTTCATGTGTTGAAAGTCTTTTTCCCACTCAAGGGGTCCCCAGTTTTGGTGGGGGATATCATGACTAATTTCGTCTATAAATGTGCCGGTTATTTGCATAAAAAAAATGTTGGAATTAGGATTCCTGATCGGGTGCTAGTTTTTGTAAAGGTACCAACCAACTTACCAGAAAAGCGGGCAGAGTTGAGATCAATACCCAGATAAAAAAATGGGCATAGCCTAGGTAGTCGCTAATGGCACCACTCATCATAGAGGCGAGTGTATAGCCAAAGTAGGTAATCGCACTGCCAAAGGCGTAATGCGCCATCTGATAACGACCAGGTGCAATTTGCTGCATGATAAATAAAATGATACCTATAAATCCGAATCCGTAGCCAAAATGTTCTACTGCTATTGCCGCTCCTATTACCCAAACCGAACTCGCCTGCGTAATTGCTAGGTAGGCATAGGCGGCAAAGGGTAAATTAAAAAATGCGCACAGGAGTAGTAAAGTGCCCCTGTTTAATCCCTTGTTTGCAACAAAATATCCCGCTGCCAGCGAACCTAGCACAAATGCTGCGGTACCATAGATGCCGGTAAGTAGGCCTACCGTAGCTTCCGATAAGCCCAGGCCTCCGGCAGCCCGATCTGCTTTTAAAAATAAAGGCATAATTTTTATACCCTGTCCCTCAGCGAAGCGATACAACATTATAAAGAGAATGCCCCACCAGATATGTTTTTTTTTGAAAAAGCTAAGCATTACATCTTTAAGGGTAAGCCAAACCTCACTTGTACTGGCTACCGATCTGGTGGTAGTTGAATCCGGCAGTACACTGCGGTTGTAGATGCCTAATACGAGCATAATAACGGCGTAAATGGCCAGTACGATGGCCCAGGCATCTCGGTCTCCAATAACAGGAATCAGTATCCCCGCTAAAAAAACCATGCCCCCGTTGGAGAATAGTTTTGCTACATTATAAAATGTTCCCTGCCATCCCACATAGCGTGCCTGCTCACTGGCAGACAACGCGCTTAAATAAATGCCATCCGCTGCCATATCCTGCGTAGCACCAAAAAAGGCAATTAGAAAGAAAAGGGTTACAGAAAGTGGAAAAAAGACGGTGGTGTATAGAGAAAGTACCGATAGGGCAAATAATACCCCACAAGCTATTTGAGAAAGTTGGATATAGAACTTTTTGGTTTTGTATAACTCCATAAAAGGACCCCATAATGGCTTAAAACTCCAGGGTAGAACAATGATACCCGTCCAGAAAGCAATCTGACCATCCGAATACCCCAAACTTTTATATAATAACGAAGCAACGGTACCCCCTAATACTAAATTAGGTAACCCCATCGCAAACCAAGTGGTGGGAATCCATAAAAAAGGATGCCGGGAAGATTTTTTTTCAGAACTTGTCATGTAGCAGGCTGAAAATTATTAATTAAAAAATTTAAAAACTACAGGTGAATTTATAATTTTTTTAATTTAGTACTGTCTAATTACCTCAATTTCATGCAAAATAATATGGCTTTTTCCCGTTTTCATGGTTTTCTGATTATTGCGACTACGATATTACTATCTTTTTGCATGGGATGTACTAAGTCCCAACCGAATAACGGAGGGGGCACCACCCCCACGCCTACCCCCACGCCCCCCCCACCACCTACTCCGGCCTGGGATCCCAATGCAATGCGGGGTGTATGGGTTACTACTACTGCCAGTACGGCTCTGGATAGCAAGGAAAACATTAAAACGATGGTGAGCAGTTGCAAAACGGCCGGCATTAACCATCTCTTTATTGTGGTGTATAATAATGCGAGAACCATTTATCCCAGTTCTACCATGCAGAATCTGATTGGGAAACCGCAATTAGAAAAATTTGTAGGAAGAGATCCCTTGCAGGAGTGTGTGGAAGAGGCTAAGGCGCAAGGGTTAAAAGTGCATGCCTGGTTCGAATATGGCTTTTCTTCTTCCTACTCGGCTAACGGGGGCCCTATTGTGGCTGCCAAACCCAATTGGGCAGGAAAGGATCAGGCAGGGAATCTTTTGGTTAAAAACGGATTCGACTGGCTGAATGGTATTCATCCAGAGGTGCAGCAATTTATAATTGATTTATTTAAAGAGGTAGTAACTAAGTATGCCGTTGATGGTGTGCAAGGCGACGACCGCTTACCTGCCATGCCTAGTTCCGGTGGATATGATGCCTATACGGTTGGATTATACCAGTCCGAACATGCCGGCACCTCTCCGCCCCCCAATCCGGCAGAAGTGAATTGGGTAAATTGGCGGGTAAGAAAATTGAATCAATTTGTAAAGCGCTTGCGAACAGAAATACGGCAGATTAATTCTTCCATTCAACTGTCTATGTCTCCCAGTCCTTTCCCTTGGGGAAGAGATGAATATTTACAAGACTGGCCAACCTGGGTTGATAGTGGTTGGGTGGATGCAGTTATACCGCAGTGTTACCGGTATGATTTGAGCGCTTACAATTCAGTTTTACTACAACAGAAATCTTACCACCGCAGTACTACCATCCCTTTATATTCGGGGGTATTATTGCGTTCGGGCACCTATACAGCCACTGATGGTTTTCTGTCGCAAATGATTCAAAGCAACCGGAATAATGGTTTTAAAGGTGAGACCTTCTTTTTTTATGAGGGCATCAAAGACCGGGCTGCTTGGTTTCAGGGTCAGTATCCATTTATAAAATAAATTATGCTTACAAGAAAATTATTGGTAGCGGCATTAATTATTGCCGGCACCCATGCAACCGTTGCTGCACAAAATCTTACCCGTTGGGTAGATCCCTTTCTCGGAACCGGAGGGCATGGACATACCTACCCCGGTGCTACCCGCCCATTCGGCATGGTGCAGTTAAGCCCCGATAACGGAACAGAAGGGTGGGACTGGAGCAGCGGCTATCACTACAGTAGCGATAGTATTGCCGGGTTTAGTCATACCCATCTGAATGGTACGGGAATTGGTGACTGGTGCGATATTTCATTTCAACCCCTGTCTGATACTGTTAATAGTGGTGATCGATTTATTAAGCATGCTTTTCAACATACAAACGAAAAAGCGGCACCGGGATATTATTCAGTTCAGTTTAATAATGGTATTCGCTGCGAACTTACCGCTACCGAGCGATGTGGCTTTCACCGATATCAATATACCTCCGCCCGAAAGTGGGTTCGGATTGATTTGGATTTTCATATCAACTGGGATAAAACAACTGCTTCTTATGTCAAATTATTGGATGATTCTACCATTGTAGGCTATCGTTATTCTACCGGATGGGCAAAAAATCAACGGGTATATTTTGCGGCACGGTTTAATCACGCAGTAGTAAACCATCGTTTTTTGGGGGCCGATAATGCTGATGCTCTATCGGCCAGTGGACTTTCCCTTAAAATGTTGGTTGAACTGGGAGGAAACGATCAAAGTCTCTCAATCAAAACCGGATTGAGTAGTGTGAGTTATGAAAAAGCTTTACTGGCATTAAACGAAATTGGCCAACAAAGTTTTGAGCAGGTAGTAAAATCAGCAACAATGGATTGGGAAAAGGAGTTGAGTAAAATAACGATACCAACTACCGATACTGCTTTTGCCACCCGGTTTTATTCAGCGTTATACAGAACCTGTCTTTCTCCTTCTTTATATTCCGATGCAGATGGAACCTACCGCAACCAAGATAATCGGGTGCTTACTATGCCGGGAGGCAATAGTCGATATACCATCTTCTCATTATGGGATACATTCAGGGCTTTGAATCCTTTATATACCATCACACAACCAGAAATGGTTCCGGCATTTATCAATAGTATGTTACAGTTTTATGCGGATAACGGTTTGCTGCCTGTGTGGGATATTAGCACCTGGGAAGCCAATACCATGACGGGCTACCATGCCATTCCGGTAATTGCCGATGCTATTTTGAAAAACATTTCTGGATTTGATGTGTCGAAGGCATATGAGGCGATGCGAAAAAGTGCGTTTCAGCAACAAAGAGGCACGCAGGACTATATCAAATATGGATACCTGCCACAAGATAAACATGGATGGAGTGTAACCATCACCCTGGAATATGCCTACGATGATTGGTGTATTGCACAGGTTGCCAAAAAACTGGGCAAGCTGGATGATTATAATTTATTTATGCAACGTTCAAAAAGCTACCAGCCTTTGTTTGATGCTTCCACCGGATTTATGCGGGCAAAAAATAGTAAGGGCGTTTTTATTGAGCAATTCGATCCCCTGCTTTCTGAACATGGATTTGATGGACAATATATTGAAGGTACCGCCTGGCAGCATAGTTTTTTTGTGCCCCACGATGTAAATGGATTTGCTCAACTGATGGGAGGGAAGCAACAATTAGTAGATAAACTAGATAAATTATTCACTGCGCCCTCCGAATTACATGGAGATAATACTTCTGCAGATGTTACGGGCTTGATTGGCCAATATGCCCATGGAAACGAGCCCAGTCACCACATAATTTATATGTACAGCGCATTAGGCAGAAGAGATAAGGCCGCCAAATGGATAAAAGTAGTGGCCGACAGTATGTATAAAAATGGAGCTGGCGGCTTAACGGGTAATGATGATTGTGGACAGATGAGTGCCTGGTATATATGGACCAGTCTTGGTTTATATCCCATGAATCCGGCTTC
>JBBAJQ010000037.1:0-14540 GCA_040403945.1 Sediminibacterium sp. | reverse complement strand
AATGATGCCTGCTTTCTCTTTACCTAAACTGCTGCTATGCAAGGGTAAAAACTACCAACCGGGGTTTTGTGTTAAACCAGGATTGTTATCAATCTCTGACTGAGGTATCGGCCAGAGTTTATATTTTGCGTTGGTGTTCGCTCGGGTTTGTGCACGGAACCGAATCCGCTGATTGATGCTGGTAGCATAATCGGGAATATTATTGGCATCAAATACAGGTCTTGCTGCCGGTATAGCGGGATCTAATGAAATACCTACTACCGGAACGCTATTGGCTTTTGCATAAATATCCCATCTTCTTAAGTCGAATAAGCGTAAGCCTTCTCCGGCAAATTCAACAGCTCTTTCTCTGCGAATCAGGGTTCTTAAATCGCTCTGAGAAGTAAGTGCCGTAGCAGGTTGTCCGCCACGTGCACGAACTGCATTAATTGCGGCAGTAACGGTGGCATCAATTTCATTCAACTCGATTTTCGATTCTGCATACATTAACAAAATGTCGGCATATCTAAGTAATATGTATCCAACTTTCGACTCAAAAGTATATTGCGTAGAGTCGTTGTATTTATTCCAAACATATCCAACACCTCCAATATTTCCGGTTGCACTAACCTGCCATTGGATACCGGCTGCCTGCGCACCAATCCAGTCGTTATTACCTCCGTTTATATTATCCCACGCGCCAGTGTTCCAGTTGAATTTTCTGCGAACATTGGTGTAGATATTAAAGATGGTTCTTTCCCGAAGGTTGTTGTAAGGAAGGGCGGCAGTTTTAGATGCAAAGTGTACCATTGTATCACCCGGCTGATAAATGCTCCAAGCTAACCGACGGTCTCTGCCTAATCTTGGATTGGCAGGGTCGTAGGTAGTAGACGCATCAATCCGGTTTCCACTTCTGTCTTCAAACTGATCTACCAATGCCTGAGAAGGGAAATGGCTCGACTGAGAATTGGTTACCTGACGGGGAACACCCAAAATCGGTCCCCAGTTTTGTGGTTCGTTCACATCTGTAGGATAGGTTTGGCAGAATAAAATTTCTCTGCCTGCATTGGTACTCTGACCGGCCAGTGAAAACAGGTTCTGAAAAGAAGGATTCAATGAATATTGTGCTCCATCAATAATTGTTTTTGTTGCTGCTGCGGCCGTTTTAAAATCCTTCACTAATAATGCCAATTTTGCTTTTACGCCCAGTGCAACTGCTTTATTAACTCTTCCCAATGTTTGAACGGGAGCAGTTCCGGCAGCATCAAAAGCGGCAACGGCTTCGTCTAAGTCCTTGTTCATTTCACTTACAATAGTAGCTACCGGCGTACGCTTGGCGCTAAGCACTTCCGAAACAGAGGGGGGCACTTTGTAAAAGGGAACATCTCCAAACCAAGACATTAGGTGTAAATAACCCCAGGCTCTCAAAACCAGTGCTTCTGCTTTAATCCGATTGAAAGTTGCGGTGGTAACATTGGCTTTTCCATTTTCCATACCGGCAATTTGTTGGTTGGCTCTTTGCACCAGTTTATATGCCTGGTTCCAGGCGTTAACTGTAACGGCGTTAGTTACAAGAAACGGTCCGCCATCTCCCATGGCAATCAGGTCGGTAGGATTACCCCCCCTTTTCATTGCCATGTCTGTACTTGCTTCAATTTCAAATAGCATAGGGATATTGTTGGCTATCACCCACATGGATGATGCATACACACCCGTAAGGCCTTGTTCCATTTCTGCCTGGTTACTTAAAAAAGTAGTAGCAGAGGATGCGTCTAGCGGCTTCCTGTCGAGAAATTTCTGACATGCACTGAAGCTTAGTGCCAGAATGGGAAGCAGCAGTAATAGTTGCTTTTTCATATTATTCATTTTTACTGTTCAGTTAAAAGTTAACGTTAATACCTCCGGTGAATGTGCGCATCAGTGGATAAAACTCAGCATTGGCGCTATTGATCTCTGGGTCAAATCCTTTCCAGGCATCCGACAGGGTTAGCAAATTGGCACAGCTGAAATAAATACGCAGACTGCTGATTTTTGCTTTATTCAACACCGACTTTGGTAGGGTATATCCGATATTAATATTCTTGATACGGAAGTAAGCAGCACTTCTGATCCACTGACTGGCTAACAAAAAGTTATTGCCACCCGATCCGGAAGGAAGGAGTCTTGGGAACAAGGCTTTTTGGTTATCCGGCCGCCAGTAATCTTTATGAATATCCAACAGAGAGGCAGCAAAATCAGCTGAATTGAAAGGAACTGCTCCGGTTCCACTCAGAAAGTTATTTCTCATACCAACACCCTGACCAAAGAGATTGAAATCCCAGTTGCCATAGGTTAGGTTGATATTGATAGAATATTCATATCTAGGGAAAGCATTTCCAATAAATTTCCTGTCACTCGCATCAATTTTTCCATCATTGTTTATATCAGCATATCTAACATCTCCGGGTTTTGGGCCGGTAGTAGGGTTAGAACTAAACGGAATACCAAATTGAACAGGAGAAACTTTAATATCGTTCGAATCGCTGAAGTATCCATCACTTACATAACCAAAATAAGATCCCAGCGCTTCGCCCGGTGCTGTTCTGATTCCGTCGCCAATAAATGGCGTTCCGTCAACCAGACTCACTACTCTGTTTTTTACATCCGATATCATACCGGTTACATCCACACCTAGTTTGCCAAATTTGTTTCGGTAGTTCACGCTAAATTCCCATCCTTTATTCTCCATATTACCTGCATTAACAAAAGGATTGGATAAGCCACCGGCAGACTGGGGCAGCGTTCTTTGCAGCAACATATTTTTTAAAGTCTTCACATAGTAGTCAGCCGTAAATGTGAAATGATTTGCCAGGGTAAGGTCTAAACCGATATTAAATTGGCGGGAAGTTTCCCAGCTTAAATCGGGGTTGGCAAATTGTAACAGGGCGAATCCTAGGTTGGTTGAATTGCCGAAATAGGCATTGGTACCATTGTTAGGGTTGCTGTAGCCTGATTGCGCATAGAAGGCGTCGAAGGCATAGTTGTTACCGATATTTTGATTTCCATTTCCTCCATAAGAAGCGCGGAGTTTACCAAACAGGATGTCTTTACTAATCGACTCCATGAATTTTTCTTTAGAGAAAATCCAGCCTGCAGAAATGGCACCAAAATTTCCCCACTGTTTGTCTAGTGTTTGTGAGAAGCGGGAGGTTCCATCTCTACGTCCATTCAGTTCCAAATAGTATTTATCGTTGTAACTATAATTAAAACGGGCAAAGAAACCTGCCAATGCCAGCTCAGATGCGCCGGCGTTATTGTCGCGTATGCCGGAACCCAGATTCAGGTAGGGCTGATTAGGATTTACAAAGCCTTGACGGGAAGCACCAAAGAAGTAGTTGGTGAACAATTCCGATTGTCCGCCAGCCAAAAATTTAAAGCTATGCGCACCCATTCTTTTGCTATAAGTAGCCTGCGCGAGATAGGTGGTATATACATCATTTCTCCAGGCTTCAGATAAGCTGGTTGTTCCTGGCCAAGTACTGATAAGTGAATAAGTGGAAGTAGCCAGATTCGGCTGATAAATATTTGCATTTTTTATCCATGTTTTAGTATTGGGGTTAGATGTTTGACGACCCCAATAGGCTTCCACTTCTAATCCTGCAATCGGACGATAATTAAAACCGGCACGGGTAAGCAGAATATTATTATTTACCACAGAATTGCCGGTAGCTTCTGCCATGGCAATGGGGTTTCGGTTGTTAGATTGTGCAGCAGTTCCATACATGCCATCACCGTATTTGCCACCCCCAATAGCTGGTAATCCAATCGCCTGACGGATAATAAATTCCGCAGAACCAGTAGAAGGGTTGGTTGTAATGCTATTGGTGTAGGCAAGTACACCAATCAGAGAAAGTTTTTTACTTAATTTGAATTCGGGGTTTAACCGCAGGTCATATTTATTGAAAGAACTGTTAGGAATAAGACCTTGCTGAGTTAAATACGTGAATGATCCGAATAAGTTCATCTTCTCACTACCCGAGTTGATTTGGATGTTGTGGTTTTGCATTAAACCGCTGTTGGTTAATACTTCATTCAGCCAGTCCGTGTCAATAACATCCAGGTTATTTGCCGGGGTGGTTTTGTATTTATCAATCAATGATTGGGGAAATACAAAGGAAGCAGGATTGCCTGTTCTGTTTTGCTCGGCCACATTACTTAACTGCATGTGATCGATGGCACTCACTCTTTCTGGAATGGCAGTTGCCTGTTGTTTTGTTATGAATCCGTTGTAGCTAACCTTCATTTGGTCGCCGGTAGCTCTTTTTGTTTTCACTAAAACAACCCCATTACTGGCGCGGTTACCATAGATGGAGGTAGAAGCGGCATCTTTTAAAAGGGTGATGCTTTCAATCGCATTGGGGTCTATCAGATCCAGTGATCCTACGGCTAATCCGTCTACGATAATGAGGGGCGCACTGCTACCCGAAATAGAACCCTGACCACGAATCACAATACTTGCACCATCCGCTCCCGGGCGTCCGGATTGTTGTTGAACCGTTACACCGGGGGCCAGACCTTGTAATGTTTGGCTGGTACTGGAAACCTGTCTGCGGTTTAAAGCTTCGTTATTGAGGGTAACCAATGATCCGGTTAAGCTGGCTTTTTTCTGCGCACCATACCCTACCACTACCACTTCACCCAAATCGCCAGAAGTGGGCTGGAGCACTACATCAACTTGGTTACCGGTAACTTTTACTTCTTTGGTTGTAAAACCAATTCCCGAAAACACCAGCTCGGCACCTTTATCGACCGGTATGCTGAATTCACCATTGTTTCCGGTGGTGGTTCCGGATTTTTTTCCTTTCACTACAACAGAGATGCCTTCGGCGGGATTACCTGTTCCGGAACTGGTAACCCTACCCGACACCCTGATTTGTTGTGCTATCGACTGCTGTAGTAGCAGCAATAACAGGCAGGAAAGAAGGGATAGCTTTTTCATAATTGTTTGTTTTAGTTTGAATATTTCGGTTGAAATTGTCCATAGTGATTCACATCCAATAGATCAAACGGGTTGGCAAAAACATCCAATAGTTTGGCAAACTGAACGCGGGTGATAGGCTGATCGGCATTGAATAATCCAAACCCCCACTGCTTCCAAGAAGCAGCTAACTGCTTTTTTGTTGGAGGGGTTGGGTTATTCGTATGGGAGGAGCCGGATGATGGGTTTTCGAGGACAATGGATTTTACAATTTGTAAGGCAATTTTTCCGGTAACAAATTCGCCGCTTTGTATTGGAATGGTTTTTCTTGTAAAAGGTTGCAGATCTATGGGCAAGCTATCTGTTCGAACCAGTGAATCCGGATAAAAAAGAGTTTGATTCGCCCAAGCATTGGGTTTGCCGGTTCCTCTTAATATACCAGTAGCCCCAATCCGTTGAACCGCAGCAAAGTGTGGGTGCCCGGCCGGCACATCAAAATAGGGCATCAGATAAGCTCCTTTTTCTAATAGGGTAAATTGAACTGCCCGCACCGACACATCGGCTGCATTGGCTTTATCCATCTGCACGCTAAGAGCTGCCAGAGTTCCGGCGGCCTGACCAGTTAGCAGCACACAGGGCTGCAGGCGGGTAGTGCCGTTGGCAAGATTAGAAACGCTAATGGCTTTTTCGGCAACAATTAATCCGGCAATATTTTTTGGAATCAATGCACCCAGTGGCACATTAAATGAGGGTACCGAATAGAAATCAAGATGCTGAGGTGCCAGCGGATTTTTTTTGTGGTGGTGATCTACCGGATAATCGCCTACGGAAATTCCGGTTCGGTATAACGCTTCACCATTGGCATAGGGATTGGCAATATGTTGAATTTTGAATCTCACGATACCTTTTACCCTTCTGCCTTCACGATGATAAGGAATCAGTGCGAGTTTATCTGCGGTAGGAAATTCATCATTCGCCAGTCCTAAATTTTTAAAGCCTAATTCTTGTTGAATAAAATATACAAAGCGCAGGGTGGTTTGCCGGGCTTTCTCCAGTTCAACCTGGCGAAGGGAGTCTGATAATTGAATTACGTTCAAATAAGTATCGTTACCAAATATTGGCCAGTTGAGCATGTACTTGTTATTGGGTAGTTTACCATAGTCCAACATTTTTTTGGCATCAACACCCGGTGCTTTTCGGGAAAGGTCTTTGTAGTAATTGGTGCAACTACCATCAAACTCGGCAGGATTATAACCAATGGGACGGGCTATGGTGCAATCTGCCCGGGCACCATAGTTTTTTAAAATTGCAACATAGGTAAGGTCTTGTATGATATCGTTGGTTTGGGCTACTGGAATATTTTCGCCGGTTATACTATTGGCTTCCATGCCAATATCGAAGGGCACTTTTGCCATTTCCAGTATATCGCCTAATTCGGTGGCGTCAATTACTTGGCGGGCGAGAATACAGGTAGTACGATTGTTTTCACGATTGCGAACAATCACTCCTTTTAGGGTATTTCCCTCCCGAATAGCGGCTACTGGCATCTGCCGGTATAAAATTTTTAGAGAAGGTAGGCGGGCAGCCATACTTTTAAAGATGCTGTCGCCTACATGAGGTTCAAAAAGGGTATTGCTTACCCATCCGGTGGACACTTTTTTTTCACCGCCATATTTTGTGTAAAGCGCATTGCGAAATTCTGCCCATAAACCCGAGGGTAAATTATGGTTACCATCCACTGCACTTACGCCGGCAGCTGTAAGCATACCGCCCAGCCAGGTAGTTTCTTCTGTAATAATCACCTGCCGGCCCAAACGTGCAGCCTGAATGCCGGCCGCTGTTCCGCCCACTCCGCCACCTACTACCAGAATTTCAGTTCGCAGCGTATCCTGCGCAACCATTGCGGTAGAAAGAGAAAGAAGGGGGATTATATGGAGTAGTTTCTTCAGCAAAAAAATTATTGGTAAGATTCGAGAGATGATAAGGTATTGGCAACCTGATATAAGGCGCGGGGAATATGAAAACAACCCTTCCATTTGCCACCCTTCAGGGGCGTAAGCACTTGCCCTTGTCTGTTTAGGTAGCCGAACCATTCTCCCTGCTCTTTATCTTTAAAATGTTTCCAGGTATACTCATGTAATTTTTTAAACCAAGGCACGCATCGGGCATCTCCTGTAAATGCGTAAGCTTTGGCTAGGGCAACCAGTGCTTCTACGTGCACCCACCAAAGTTTTTGGTCCCACTCCAGCTGCTGCATAGGATATCCCTTCACGTCCTGAAAGTAAAAAATACCACCATGTTCCTTATCCCAACCGAGTTCCAGCATGTCAAACAGAATTGTTACGGCACGTTTAATCAACGCTTCATCCTTCATTCTCTTTCCCAGATCCATAATAAACCACATGGCTTCAATGGCGTGCCCGGGATTTAACAGCCTTCCCTCAAAACTATTCGAAAAGGAACCATCCGGTTGAACATTTTCCAGTACTACTTTCCATTCCCGATTATAAAAAACGTCCATCACTTCATGGATAACTTCGGGCACAAAACTATTCACTCTTTCGGTTCCCAACAGGTGTTCCAGCTCGAGCGAAAGATTGCACAAAATCATGGGCAAGCTGAAATTCTTCAGGGGTCTGGTTCTGGGATAGGCTTTGTTATATTTTCCCTTGGTATTATCTTTTCTGGCAATAATATTTTCAAAAGTGCTCAGGGCGATATCTTTATATTCGTCGGAGGGTTGAATTCTATCTAAGGCTGCAAACGCCATAGTGGCAAAGCAATCGCTGAATATATTATAGGGCTGTACCAGTGGCTGTCCGTTGGCAGTAAGTGAAAAATACCAGTTACCTGCTTCGTCTCGGCCATGATGTTGCATAAACCGAGCTCCATGTAAAGCCATTGCTAACCACTCTTGCTTGGGAGCTACATGCTGATACATATAACTGAAACACCAAACCTGCCGGCCCTGCAGCCACATAAATTTATCGGTATCGTATACTTGGCCAGCTCTATCTAAACAAGTAAAAAATCCTCCATTTTGCTCATCCTTACTATTATGCAGCCAAAAGGGGAGAATATTATTAATCAATTCATCCTGATACATACCCGCATACGATTGTAAAGATTGCACGGGAGCTGTTTTCAATATTTCTAATTCCATGAATGCAACAATAGTTAGTAATCAAATAAAAGATGAGTACGGCAATATCTTAAAAATATTACAAATTAATCAAAACTTATTAAAATAATTTATTTAGTTGAGGCTTTCTTTGCAGTTTTTATCGAAAAATCAAACTAAATTGTCCCTGTTTTCAACCGAATTACTTCCCGGTATGGCCCGTAACCGTATTTTTTCCGACGTTTTTAATGAAGAGACTTCTTCCGGAGTTGCCTTGAAAAATAAGGCACTTAAAAAATTGATATTCAATTTATTAGACAAAGAAGACAGCAGTTCTATCACCGAGCTCAGCAAGGAATTGAACATCAGTGTGCCCAAAACAACCAGTTTAATCAACGAATTGATTGAAGATCGACTGATCAGCGATTATGGAAAGATTGATTCTACCGGCGGGCGAAAAGCCAGTATGTATGGGTTGGTGGCGGAAGCCTGTTTTTTTTTAGGGGTGGATGTGAAGAAATATTACGTGAATATTGGCTTGATGGATTTTAAGAAGCATCTTGTTACCCAAAAAACTAAGATCCCCTTCCGCCTCGAAAATACCCAGGCATCTCTTTCACAGCTAATTCAATTAATTAACCAATTTATTAAAGAAGCGCCGGTAAAGAAAGATAAGATATTGAGTATGGGCATCAATCTTTCGGGGCGTATCAATCATACCATCGGGTATAGCTATAGCTTCTTCCATTTTCAGGAAGAGCCCTTGTCTGGGATTATCGAAAGCAAAACCGGCATAAAAACCTACCTCGAAAACGACTCTCGGGCTATGGCCTATGGCGAATTTATGTGCGGGGAAGTGAGTACCGAGAAGAATGTACTTTTTGTGAACGTAGACTATGGCGTGGGCTTGGGCATTTTGATAGATGGAAAAATTTATTACGGCAAGTCCGGATTCAGTGGTGAGTTTGGGCATACCCCTATTTTTGAGAATGAAATAATTTGTCATTGCGGAAAAAAAGGCTGTCTAGAAACAGAAGCCTCCGGCACTGCCCTTATCCGACGTTTTCGTGAACGGATACAGGAGGGCTCTTCCTCTTCTGTAGTAAAGAAAGTAAAAAACCTGAACGACCTTACGGTTACCGATTTAATACAGGCTGCCAATGCAGAGGATATGCTCTGCATCGAACTACTGGCAGAAGTAGGCGAGAAACTGGGAAAGGGATTGGCGGCACTCATCAATGTGTTTAATCCCGAACTGATTATTTTAGGAGGAACCCTATCCGAAACCGGCGACTACCTTCGATTGCCCACCAAAAGTGCCATTAATAAGTATTCATTGAGCTTGGTAAATACTGATACACAGCTAAAGCTCTCGCGGCTGGGGGAGAAAGCGGGGGTGTTGGGGGCTTGTTTGCTGGCCAGAAATAAAGTGCTGACTGTTTTTTAGGGAATAATCTTTTGTAAAGTGGGTACGATTTCAGGGATATAGCGCATCTTACTATCATATATTCAATTGGCATGCATGAAATATTGTTTATCTATTTTATTGCTCTTGTTTGCTAGCAACGCAAAAGCGCAATGTGATACGTCCCTTCGCCCGGTAGTATTTGTTCATGGGTTTCTCGCCTCCGGAGATACTTGGGCGAATGCCGTTCATTCTTTTCAACAAGCCGGCTATTGCGCTAATCGATTATATGCATTTGATTGGAATAGTGTGGGCGGAAGCGGAAAGCGTACTGATAGTTTGTTGCATCAATTTATTGAGCAAATTCTTACACAAACCGGGGCTAGCCAAGTTGATCTGGTGGGGCATTCGGCAGGGGGTGGACTAGGTAGAAGTTATTTGAAAGATAGTACTCGTGCGAAAAGCATTGCACACTATGTTCATATTGGCAGCAGAAAGTGGACGGGCGCCTATCCCTGGTTTCCGAACAACAGGTGTATGAATATTTTCTCTTCCGGAGACAAGGTTGCAGCTAATACGGCGGGCATGGTAGATGGAGCTTTCAATCTTGCATTAGAGGAGCAGGACCATTATCAGGTAGCTACTAGCGATACTTCCATCAAATCGATGCTGCAATTTTTTACTGGTAAACAGGTGTTTATCCCTTCTCATAAACCCGCCAGAATAGTTTCACTCTCCGGTAAGGCATTGATTTTGGGAGACAATACCGCCATGTCGGATGCGGTAATTAATATTTATCCGATTAAAAAAAAGAATGGCCAACGAAAAAAAGCTAATCAACCCATTCAGTTGAAAACAGATCAAGCGGGTGCCTGGGGGCCGGTTACCCTTCGTGCTGGAATCCCTTTTGAGATGGAGCTAATTCCGGCGGGAGCGAATAAGCGCATCATTTCTTATTTTTTTCCGAGGTTTGATTATTCTAATCCACTGGTGTACCTGCGGGGATTTCCGGAAGATGGTCGCATGACTTTCTTATTAGGAAAAATTCCCGCAATTGAAACCCAATCAACGCTGGTAGTGTATTCAGCTGCTCAGGCGATGGTGGGTGGCAGAGATTCTGTTACTGTTAATGGATTGCCTATATGTTCCCCCACCTTAACGCCTGCATCTAAAACTGCTATCACCAGTTTCTTGTTTGATGATGGAGATACAATCAATTCCGGGAAAGCATTGAAACAATTTTCGAGTGTACCGTTTATTGGTGGAGTGGATATGGTATTACCTGCCAATGCCAAAGAGGGGATACGTATGTATTATAATGGTCAACAACTTACCCTGCCTGCTCGGCCTTCTAAGGAAAGAATATTGTTGGCAGTGTTTAGATGATAGTACATCCAATTCCAATCGCTGCAAACAGATATTTTCCGTTTTGATAAGCCAGGGTATCTACAGATAAGCTTGCAATTTAGTAATCAACTTTCCCTAGAGTTTACTGGTTAGCGCCGCTGTAATTCCCTAACTCCTATGCTGTAAATCCATCAATTAGTATTGATAATCAATTGTTTAGATTCGAAATATGTAAGTCTCAGTGAGAAAATGTTTGTTGGCAGCAGTGTCAGAGCTCAATTGTTAATTTTTAAAAATAAATTTGGTAACTAAAAAATTAGTCATAATTTAGACTAAATAATTAGTTACAATGATATGAAGAAATTAACGCAAGCCGAAGAACAAATCATGACCGCACTTTGGAAACTAGATAAAGGCGGATTCATAAAAGATGTGTTGGAAGCTCTTGAAGAGCCCAAGCCACATCATAATACAATCGCTACCCTTTTGAAGATTTTAGTGGAGAAACAATTTGTTGGCATTCAAAATCCTAACAGAAATAATTTTTATTATCCATTAGTTTCCAAGGATGCCTATTCTTCACAAAGTATTGAAGGGTTAACTGACCGATATTTTGAAGGGTCTTATTCAAATGTTGTTTCATTCTTGGTTGATAAAAAACAAATGTCAATTGCTGAATTGGAACTCTTATTAAAGCAATTAAAAAAGAAAGAAAATGGATAGTCTGCTGTTATACATAATAAAATTAATAATCCTTTCGGGTATTTTTATTGGATACTATTGGCTTGTATTGAGAAATAAACGATTCCATTATTTTAATCGTTTTTATCTGTTGGCTGCACTCTTGTTAAGTTTACTGATACCCATTCTTCGTTTTGATTGGGTTACCAATGAAAAACCAGTATTAATGGGTTCAGGCGAATCCATTGATTTAATGTTGGTTACTACTTATCCGGAGGTAAGCAAAATAGCTATGGGAGATATATTTATCCTTCTAATGATAATTACAAGTTGTGTAATGATTACCATAAGTGGCTATCATATATATAAAATCTATCTCTTAAAAAAACAATCATCTGTTACACCCATGCAAGGTTTTGATTTGATGTATACTGATGAAGAATCCGCGCCCTTCTCATTTCTGGATAATTTATTTTGGAAACGGTCTATCTCTATTGAAGATGAAGGCGGCAAACAAATCTTTAAACATGAATTAACCCATATCCAACAAAAGCATACCTGGGACAGGTTATTTACTCAATTATGCTGTTCTATATTTTGGATGAACCCCTTTTGCTGGATTATTCAAAAAGAATTAGAAACCATACACGAATTTATTGCGGATGAGGAGGCAGTTGGCAATCAAGACGTAGAAAGTTTTGCTAAAATGTTAATACAGGCTCATTATGGAAATCACTTCTTTGAAACTAAACATAGATTTTTTTATTCATCAATTAAAAGGAGGCTTACTATGTTAACAACAACAACCAACACACGATTCAGTTATGTAAGAAGAGTAATGTTATTGCCATTACTACTCATTTGCATTTCTATTTTTTCTGTGAAGATTCATGCCAAAGAAAAAATAGAGGCTGAAATTAATGCTATTTCAGCAAGTGTTTTGCAAAGTAATATTGACACTACCAAACCACCCCCACCACCGCCACCTAGCTTAAGTGAATGGATTAAGAATGAAAAAGGAATTGTTTTTGTTGATGGAAAAGAGGCAAACAAGGCTGAGTTAGCGAAATCGCTTAAGCCAAACGAAGTATCGGATATTAATGTTCTAACTCCTGGAGAGGCAATAAAAAAATATGGTAATAAAGGTAAAATTGGCGCTGTAGAAATTACCACGAATACTAATTCTGTTTCATCTCTCGCGAATGAGTCCTACGATAAAGTATTTACTGTTGCTGAAACGCCCGCAAGTTTTCCTGGTGGTGTGGCTGCATGGACAAAATACCTGGAGAATAACCTGAACAGAGATATACCCCAAAATGCTGGCGGACCTCCAGGAAGATATACTGTATGGCTTACTTTTATAGTTGATAAAAATGGAGTTATTTCTGAAGTAAAAGCACAAAATAATCCTGGTTACGGAACAGCTGAAGAAGCAAAGAGAATAGTGGTGAATAGTCCAAATTGGATACCTGCTACTCAAAATGGTTTACAGGTAAAATATCGGCAAAAGCTGTCAATCACTTTTGTGGCGTCTGAATGATAACACATTGTTTAGTTACCATATAAAGACCTCTTGCAGTATGTGAGGGGTCTTTTTCAATTAAGAATCCCGATAGGGTGGTATAGTTGTCCATATTTCGTAAATGGCACTATTAGGAAAATAATTATACATAAAATTCTTATGTATCTGAAAATTATGTATCTTAGTGTTATGAATAAGTCAAGCTTATATAAAGGATGCCTAGAGCCCATTATAATGCGGTTATTACAGGATAACGCAAGAATGTATGGCTATCAGATAACACAAATGGTAAAAGAAATTACCAAAGGAGAACTCCAAATTACAGAAGGGGCTTTATATCCTTTATTACATCGTTTGGAAGAACAGGGTATAGTTGAAACCGAATTAGAGAATATAGGTAACCGGGTTCGTAAGTATTATACGTTAACGAAAGCCGGAAAAAAGCAAACCTCAGTGGCAATGGAAGAATTAAAAATGTTTATGCAGAGTTTACAACTAATTGTAAATCCAAAACTGGCGTAAGATGATACAACAAGAACAGGTGGATGAAATTATGGCCTTTTGTGAAGCAAAGGGTGTTACGTATTATGATATTCAAGTAGAACTGGTAGATCATATTGCTGATAGTATTGAAGATTTACAAAAATCGAATCCTGCATTGCCTTTTAGTGATGCATTGGATCTTGCAGGTAAACAATTTGGCAATGAGGAATTTACAGCTATAGTAAAAAGTAAAAAAAGGCTTATAGAAAAAAGAATGTCTCGTTTAATTGAGAAAGAGTTTCTAAGCTTTTTTACCTTTCCAAGAATTATGAGTACTATTCTTTTATTAAGTGTAGCAATAACGGGTCCATATCTCATGAATAAAAATGTTATTTGGACAATAATTATAGCAGTGATTCCAGTAGGGAGATTTTATTATTTGCATTATGGGCCCAATATAGAAATCAGAGCTATTAAAGAAGCCTGTCGAATTCCTATATTATCGCTTACTATACAAAGTCGGTATGAAAGGTTTTTAAGACTAGTTTATATTCTTGTTTATTTTACTAATCTTATTTATTTATTTTCGCTCATGAACCAATCTGATATTGAAAAAATTCGCACACCACTTACAACTCAACAACTGGTGCCGAGCCAGATTGTATTTGCGACTGTTGTAATTTTATGTTTATTATACTTATCTACATTATATGTTAGGCGTAATATATATAATAAAATATTTGAACAATATACGAAGGCCTTTATTTTATAGTAGCATGTAAGGTACTGCAGCTTATTAGATTAATTTATTTGTGTTAGAGGGGTTACGTGAACTATTTTAACTGGCAAGAAAATTATCAGGTTTTCAAAAAAATAGTTCGTAAGCCTATCCTACGTTTACGATTCAGGGCCGCCAAAATTACCTACGGATTGTTACATTATTTATAAAAAGGCATTCCCATTAATTACTGCTATTTCTTAATCGTGGCATGATAATTGTTTTGGTTCCAAAACCAATTAACCCAAAACCTGCCATTATGAAAAA
>JBBAJQ010000036.1:24275-28070 GCA_040403945.1 Sediminibacterium sp. | reverse complement strand
ATACCCACTTTTTTGCCCTCGGCAATTGCCATCATCAGGGTTCCCGAGCAACCGAGTTCCACATCATCGGGATGAACCCCAAAAGCCAGTATATCTAGTTTCATGGAAGCCATTTGAGCAACAAAGTTACCAAATACCAGAAAATATCCGGTAGGTATTTGCAGAGAGGAAATAGATAGTAGAAAGTAGGGTGCAAAAAAAAGCCGGAATAAATCCGGCTTGTATGTTAAGCTTCTTTTTTCGCGTAACGCTTTTTGAATTTGTCGATTCTTCCCGCAGTATCCACCAGCATATTTTTACCGGTATAAAAAGGGTGAGAAGTATTGGAGATTTCAATTTTAATCAACGGATATTCTTTTCCGTCTTCAAAAACAGTGGTCTCTTTTGTGTTTGCTGTTGATTTACTTAAAAAACTAACGCCATTACTCATGTCTTTAAAAACAACAAAGCGATAGTTTTCGGGATGGATGCCTTTTTTCATGTTGATTGATTTAAGGTTACACGGATTTTGCCGTGAATTTTTATTTGGGATGCAAAGGTACCACTTTTCGGGGTGCCATCAAAAAATATTCGAAAATATTGATGCAACTAGTTGAAAGTTAAATAGTTGCATTCATTTTACGATTTCATATTGATGAATTGCAACGGTATTCCAAAGGAATGGTTGCGACAGGCGGTAATTACTTCTTGTAGCTCATCAATTTTTTTGGCAGTTACCCGAACGATATCGTCCATAATGGCTGCCTGTACTTTATAGCCATTATCTTTAATCATTTTCACAATCTTCTTGGCATCTTCCTGCTTTAGGCCATTTTGCACTTTAATTTCTTTCTTAATGATTTTTCCACTGGGGTAAGCATCTTTAGAAAAATCAAAAGCAGAGGCGTCGATACCCTGTTTCATTCCTCTACTGATAATCACATCTATCACCTGCTTCATCTTCATGTCGCTATCTACTTCTATGGTTATCTGGAATTGTTTTTTATCAAGGGTTATTTCAACGGGGGATCCTTTAAAATCGTAGCGGTTGCTGATTTCTTTTTTTACGGTATTGATGGCATTGTCTAATGTTTGCACATCTACTTCGCTGGCAATATCAAAAGAGGGCATAGTTTTTTTTTACAAAGATACAAGGCTTATTTTATATTGTGTGGGTAGGTCTTTTCTCGTTGGCAAACCAACGGGGGCTTTGAGTGAATAGTATAATGCCGCTTATAAATAAAATCAGGGAAATGATTTGTGCCTGCGTTGGTTGAAAAGGCAGGGCTTCGTACTGCGTATTTACCCGGATTTTTTCAATTAAAAACCGTTCAATTCCATTCAGCATCAAGTATAGTCCTGCAATTCTACCGGGCACTCTAATTTTCTTTCTAAAATACCAAAGCACGCCAAATAAGGCCAAGCACATAACAATTTCATAGAAGGCGGTGGGATAAACTGGTTGGGGAAGTTGCATACAATAGGTGCCGGTGCATCCTTCAATAGGGATCCCCTCTCCTATTACATTATGGGGATACCGATAACTCCACATCCAATCGGGTAAAAAGCCAAAAGGATTCGGTCGGTTATTTACTATCCCCCAGTCGCCATCGCCACTTACCTGACAACCAATTCTTCCCAACCCATAGGCAAGCATCATAGTGGGCGCCATGCAGTCGGCCAGATGGATTACCGATATTTTATTTCTTTTGGCATAGTAAATAATGGCAAATGTTGCACAAATCAAACCGCCATAAAAGGTAAGTCCGCTAAAACTCAATAATGAGCCGATGGGATCTTTCGAAAACTCGTTCCAGTTTTCGAGGTTGTGAAATATTTTGGCACCTAAGAAACCAAATCCGGCTGCATATAAAATAAAGTCACCTACCCGGTCGTGTGGCCATATTCTTATAGTTCGGATTTCCGGTTTGGGCATATACGTTTGCTTGTATTCGCGGTATTTAAGGGCCACCATTATCAATCCGGTTATAATGCCCGCAGGTAAATGACCTTGTAGCGAAAAGATAAAAGCCGGTGGATCTTGCAAAACATCGGGCAGTAAAAAAGCACCGATGAATTTGTATCCGAAAATAAATCCTAGTAAAAACGATACCAGCCAATCAGTAACACTTACTGGCCCTCCAATTGTAATTTTTTGTTCGGTATACTCAAATAACCCCTCCTGTTCTTTGCGTTTTAGTTCTAGAGAGAGTATCCATCCCGCTACCATAAATGCAATCGCAACAAAAAAGCCAAAGGAGTTTACAAGTTTTAATCCATTGATTTCCACTCCAAACAAATCTTTACAGGCATAATACAAATTGGGATACATGATTCAGAATTGAGGTTACTTAATTGGCCTGTAATAATAAAAATAAAAACGCAGAAATCGGGAAGCGCCTGCCCAGTATCCCGTTAAATAAAAGCAAAGCCCCGAAGAATCGGGGCTATTACTTACTTATCCATCTACATACAAACCTACAAAATTATCAATTACAATGTTCATTAAAAACATTCATCAGGTGCTGAGCAATTACCTGTGCCGGACGACCCTCTATCTGGTGTCTTTCTACCATACTAACCAGTTGTCCATCTTTAAACAGGGCAATGGCCGGGGAAGAGGCCGGGTAAGGTAATAGATGCGCTCGCACTGCCTTAACTGCGTCTATATCAAAGCCCGCAAATGCAGTAGTAAGCTGATCAGGACGCTTGGTGGCATTTTGCACCGCCATTAACACACCCGGACGGCAAGTTCCGGCTGCACAACCACATACAGAGTTGATTACCACTAAAGTAGTTCCTGGCTTTTGTAAGGTTTCTTCTACTGATGCAGCACTCGTCATTTCTTCAAATCCACCATCCGTTAATTCGGCTTTCATGGGTATTACAATCTCCGCTGGATACATGTTTTTCGTTTTAGAGTGCAAAAATACAGTTTTTTTGGAGGTCTAAAAAAACAGAAATAGCGACATTGTGACATGTTTTTTAGTTTGGTTAAGTCATAATGACATACCACGATGCCACTTTAATGACAAATCGTACCGTATTAGCAAGAAAATTGTTTTGGTATGTGGTTTGAAATGAGAGAAGTGTATTTGATTAACTAACTAAAAAACAAAAGTATATGTCAATTATTAAACGCAATCCGGTATTTCCCGGCAATGTATTAGACGAATGGTTGTATAATTTTCCAACTAATTGGGGAAGAGACGAACAGTACCTTACCAGTACACCCGCCGCCAACATAACAGAAACAGCAGATGCCTACCATATTGCTATGAATGTGCCCGGCAGAAAAAAGGAAGATTTTATTATTCAGGCTGAGAATGGGTTACTAACTATTCGCTACGAAAAGAAGGAAGAAAAGGTAGAAAAAGACGTAAAAACCATCCGGAGGGAGTATTCTTTTCAGAGTTTCAAGCGGAGTTTCACCTTAGACGAAAAAATTGATAAGATGGGTATTCAGGCAAAATACGAAAATGGCTTATTGCTAATTGTATTGCCCAAAAAAGAAGCCCAAACCCTTACACCGCAACAAATTGTAATTCAATAATTATTGGTACAGCTGTAAAACAGCATGGTTTTTGGTTAATCACCCCTTGTTTCTACAAGGGGTTTTTTGTTGGGGTTTGTAATAATTTTGATAGATTGGCTACCAATATAGTAAACCGGATTCATTAGCAGGCAAAAGAAAACCGCGTGGGGGAAAGCGAATTTATTCAACTAATACAAGAAAATCAGCGAATCATACATAAAGTGTGTAGCATGTATGTGCAGCGCGTAGAAGATCGAGACGATCTGTTTCAGGAAATTACC
>JBBAJQ010000036.1:19395-24175 GCA_040403945.1 Sediminibacterium sp. | reverse complement strand
ATGCGTTTAAATAATTGATTATGGAATTAGATGAGCTAAAAAATTACCTGAACCGCCAACTCGATCATGAGGCTCCGCAGCAAACCCCCGGAGAAATTAGTGCTATGCTGCATCAGAAGTCGCTAACTATTGTTGACCGTATTCGCCGAAGTCTGTTTATTGAATTGGCCATTACCCTTATAGCAATCGTTTTTATGTTGTATTGCAAACAACTTACCGCTGATTATTACATCCAGTTATATATCAACTTTTTTCTTTTTATTGCATTTATATTTCTTTTCATCCTAAGTTGGTTAATTCGTTCATCTTACCGCATTAGTCCCGAAATATCTTCTGTTAAAACCAATCTTTCCAAGCTTCATTTGCTAATAGCCCGTTTTACGTATTCTTATTTTATTTTAACGATGGCTTTATTTCCACCAGTAGTTTTATACGCATTGTTAGTAGTTCCTATGTCAAAATCTAATCATTCTGTTCTGCAGGCGATTCAGTTTTATTTCCAGCTGCCCACCGGTTTTTTGTTGCTGATAGTTTTATATATAGTGCTATCCGGATTGTTCCTATACTTCTTCACCCGCTGGTATATCCGAATATTATATGGTAATTATCTAGGTAAACTAAAACAGCTAATTGAAGAGCTGGATGCTGCTGAATAGTGTATATTTTCATTTTTTGATACAGCGATACTTTGTTATCTTTAAGTATTGAAAAAGCTGATTACCATATTCTTTTTATTAGGCTATTTATTTGCCTCCACAGAAGCCAAGCAGCTTTTTAAGATTCCTGTTATTTTTCAACATTATGCCGAGCACCGGCTCGAAAACAATCATTTATCGCTGATCGATTTTCTGGATATGCACTATATGCATGGGAGCCCCTTCGATCAGGATTACGATCGCGACATGAAATTGCCCTTTAAAACCACTGGCGACGTATTTTCTTTCTTCCCCATAACGGTAGATAAAATGCCCGCAGAAGTTATGATGGTTTGTCCCCAAGCCAGCCTCCAACCCCTCAATAAAATCCCTCGTTCTCGTGGATTAGGTACTTCTTTGGTGCAGCGCATCTGGCAGCCTCCTCGTTTTTTAGCCTGATGCAACTGTAATTTAATTTTTTAGCATACACATAAGTTAGTTAGCTAACCGAATTTTAGTGTATAAATCTATTCATTATGTTGAATGCGATTATTCATTTTTCTGTAAGAAACAAACTCATTATAGGTCTATTTGTACTGGGTTTGATTGGCTATGGAAGTTTTCAATTAACCCGACTTCCCATTGATGCCGTTCCGGATATTACCAATAACCAGGTGCAGGTTATTACCGTCGCTCCCTCCTTTGGCGCTACGGATATAGAGCGATTGGTTACTTTTCCCATAGAACAAGCCAATAGTAATATAGCTGGAATACAAGAAATCAGAAGTTTCTCCCGTTTCGGTTTGTCACTGGTTACCATAGTATTTGATGATGCTACCGATTTGTACTGGGCACGTCAGCAGGTAGCCGAGCGATTGATGGATGTGAAAAGTATAATTCCCGAAAGTATTGGAGTTCCCAAACTGGGGCCTATCAGCACCGGTTTGGGCGAAATCTATCAGTATGTATTGCGGGCAGCACCGGGTTTTGAAAAGAAGTATGATGAAACCGAACTACGCACTATGCAAGACTGGATTGTTCGGCGCCAGTTACTGGGTGTTAAAGGCGTTGCCGAAGTAAGTAGTTTTGGTGGTAAGGTTAAACAGTATGTGATTAAAATTGATCCGGCCCGACTGCAATCGTATGATATAACTGTTTCCGATGTATTTGCTGCATTGGAAAATAACAACCAGAATACCGGGGGCGCCTATATAGAAAAAGGCCCATCCGTGGTATTTATTCGTACAGAGGGTTTGCTGGGTAATCCTGCAGAAATCGAAAACATTGCGGTAAAAAAACTGGCAGATGGCTCCCCGCTGTTGATTCGGGATGTTGCCAATATCGAAACAGGCTATGCTACCCGATATGGGGCTATGTGCTATAACAATCAGGGCGAAGTGGCGGGTGCCGTAGTGATGATGTTAAAGGGTGCCAATAGCAGTGAGGTGATTAAGCTGGTGAAAGATCGGGTTGCACAAATTCAGAAAACACTTCCCGAAGGGGTTATTATCGAACCTTTTATCGACCGGTCTAAAATGGTGAATAGTGCCATTTCTACCGTTCGGAATAACCTGCTCGAAGGGGCCCTGATTGTGCTATTTGTGTTGGTGGTTTTTTTGGGTAATCTGCGCGCAGGTTTACTTGTTGCCTCTATCATACCCCTGGCCATGTTATTCGCAGTGATTATGATGAACTTGTTTGGCGTAAGTGGCAACCTGATGAGTTTAGGTGCGTTGGATTTTGGATTAATTGTAGATGGGGCGGTAATTATAGTAGAAGCAGTATTAGCCCGGTTGCATACCGGGGGCACATTAGGTGCCCTCCCTATCTTGTCTAAACCAGCAATGAATGATCAGGTAGAACAAACGGCTGGTAAAATGATGAACAGTGCCGTGTTTGGCCAAATTATCATCCTGGTGGTTTACCTGCCTATATTTACGCTGGAAGGCATAGAGGGTAAGATGTTTAAGCCTATGGCACAAACGGTTGCCTTTGCGTTGTTAGGGGCATTTCTGCTCTCCCTAACCTATGTTCCCATGATGAGTTCTTTTTTTCTGAGTAGAAAAACTGGTACCCATCATAATTGGAGTAACCGGATGATTTATCAGTTGGAAATCATTTATCAACGCTCACTGAAAAAAGTAATCGCTTACCCGAAAATGATTTTAACGCTGGTGTTGGTATTTTTTGTAGCAGCCGTATTTCTTCTCTCCCGTCTGGGTGCTGAATTTATACCTGCCCTAGAAGAAGGAGATTTTGCAGTGGAAACCCGCGTGTTAACCGGCAGTAGCTTGCCCACCGCCATCGCTTCTACCCAACAAGCGGCCAACATCCTGCTTTCGCGTTTTCCGGAAGTAGAAAAGGTAGTTACCAAAATTGGTAGTGGCGAAGTACCCACCGACCCCATGCCTATGGAGGCCGGTGATATGATGGTGATATTGAAACCCAAAAAACAGTGGACGTCTGCTGCAACGTTTAATGAGTTGAGTGAAAAAATGGGCAAGGCCCTGCAGGAAGTTCCGGGTATCACTACCGGATTTCAATATCCCGTTCAAATGCGTTTTAACGAACTGATGACGGGGGCAAGGCAGGATGTGGTGTGTAAAATATTCGGGGAAGACCTGGATACACTGGCTACCTATGCCCAGCAGATGGCCGGTTTGGTAAGTGGTATTTCCGGGGCAGTTAACCTCTATGTAGAACAGGTGTCGGGAATGCCGCAAATTATTATTCGCTACAATCGGGATGCCTTGGCACAATACCATCTTTCCGTTACCGATGTTAATAAAGTAGTAAATACTTCTTTTGCCGGTCAATCATCCGGCATGTTATTCGAAGGGGAACGACGGTTTGATGTGGTGGTTCGTATGGGCGACGAACAGAAAAAAAATGTGCAGGATATACGTCAGTTACTTATATCCACGCCCTCCGGCACGCAGGTACCGTTGTATTTGTTAGCCGATGTTGAATTGAAAGACGGACCCAATCAGATTCAGCGCGAAGATGCCAAGCGTAGGATAGTTATTGGTTTTAATGTTCGTGACAGGGATGTGCAAAGCATCGTACAAGAATTGCAACAAAAGGTGGGCAATACAATAAAGTTTCCACCCGGGTATTATGTAACCTATGGTGGCGCATTCGAAAATCTACATGCAGCCAAAGACAGATTGATGATTGCAGTTCCCATTTCGTTAATGTTAATTTTCTTATTGTTGTATTTTGCTTTTCATTCTTTACGCCAAGCTTTGCTAATCTATTCAGCTATTCCTTTGTCGGCTATTGGTGGTATTCTTTTGTTGGCTATTCGGGGGATGCCCTTTAGTATCAGCGCCGGTATAGGATTTATTGCGTTATTTGGCGTAGCTGTTTTAAATGGTATCGTGCTGATTGCCGAATTTAATCAGTTACAAAAAGAGGGTATTACTGATATGTCTGAACTGGTATTAAAAGGTACACGGGCAAGGCTTCGGCCGGTTTTAATGACTGCCCTGGTTGCCTCTCTGGGTTTTTTGCCAATGGCTATCAGCAATGGTGCAGGTGCCGAAGTACAACGTCCGCTAGCTACTGTGGTGATTGGTGGATTATTGCTAGCTACTCTTTTAACTCTATATGTTTTACCAATATTGTATATGCTATTCCAAAAAAAATCTTCCAAATCGCACTCAGCACAAAATGTGGCTGTGCTGATTGGCTTAGTGGTAATGTTGAGTGTTTTTGCATCCAGCGTGCAGGCACAAAAAACGATTAGTTTACCGGCCGCAATCGATTCGGCAATTAGAAATAATGCACAGTTGAAAAATGAGCAACTGAAAGCTACCTATCAACAAAAATTGATTGAAACGGCTACCCTTTTGCCTCAAACCCAACTGTCGGCAGAGTTGGGTAACTACAATAGTGCTTATACAGATAATCGTTTTAGCATAGGGCAATCTATTCAATTTCCTACTGTATATTCCCGCCAAAAACAATTACTCGAACAAGAATGGAAACAAAAAGTTTTATCGGTTTCTGTTAAGGAGGCGTATTTACGCCGGGATGTTTCAATAGTATTTTATCAAATGCTGTATCAGCAGCAAAAAAGGGGGCTGTTATTGTATGCTGATAGTTTGTATAGTTTTTATTTAGAAAAAGCCGGGCGCAGATTA
>JBBAJQ010000036.1:9944-19295 GCA_040403945.1 Sediminibacterium sp. | reverse complement strand
ATTAATTTCCGAAACGGCCTCCCGGCAATTGGTGGCTGGTAATATCCATTATCTGGAATGGGTGCAATTGATTAACCAAACCATCCAGTTGAAAAGCGATTACCTGGAAGCCGGTAAAAGACTTAATGAGTCGATTATTCAATTACAATTTTTAACTGCTCAATAATTTCCTCTTGTATGAAATCATATACCTTGTTCTATCATATTTATTTTCGCTCAGTAACCTGTTTACTTTGTTGTATTGCTTTGTCTTGCCATTCAACTGATCTTAAAGAACCGGAAGCGTCTTCCGAAGACGAATATGCTGTGCAGCTTACCCCTGCCCAATTTAAAAATGCCAATTTGCTATTGGGTGCCATTGAGCAAAAAGAAGTGGCTGCCTTTATTCGTGTAAAAGGTAAGGTGGATGTGCCGCCCCAGCAATTGATGAGTGTGAGTGTGCCGCTGGGCGGGTATCTAAAATCTTCTACCCTGCTACCCGGTATGCGTGTGCAAAAGGGGGAAGTGATTGCTGTGGTGGAAGGGGAACAGTATATCCAGTTGCAGCAAGATTATCTGATGGCAAAGGAAAAATTGGTATGGCTTGCGCAGGAATATACGCGGCAGCGAGAATTAGCTGCTACGCAATCTACCCCACAAAAAAGTTTTCAGATGGCTGCTGCGGAATATTCGGGTCAGCAGGTGCTGGTGAGTTCGCTTACTCAAAAATTGAAACTGGTAGGGCTGCAACCTGCGTCAATAAATAAAGAGAATATTTCGGCGAGCATTCCGGTTCGTTCTGGTTTATCGGGATATGTGGCTACCGTTCATGTGAATGCCGGTAAATACCTTACCCCATCGGATGTATTATTCGAAATTATCAGCACCGATGATATCCACCTCGCACTAAAGGTATTTGAAAAAGATATTCCCATGCTGCAAATTGGTCAATCCGTGCTGGCGTATACCAATCAACAACCCGAAAAGAAATATCCGTGTCGTATCATTCTCATGGGGAAAGAAATTGGGGCCGACCGAAGTATTGAAATCCATTGTCACTTTAATCAACATCATCTATCCCTGCTACCCGGAACATTTATGAATGCAGCCATAGAAGTGAAAAATAAAGCTGCTGCAGTGTTACCGGATGCGGCAATTGTTCGGTATAATAACCGACAATATCTTTTTATACAAAGTGATTCCCTGCATTTTGAAATGAAGGAAGTTCAAACGGGGATTGCTGAAAATGGATATACCCAAGTGAAGAATGCC
The DNA here is from genome assembly GCA_040403945.1 of Sediminibacterium sp. Classification (GTDB taxonomy): domain Bacteria; phylum Bacteroidota; class Bacteroidia; order Chitinophagales; family Chitinophagaceae; genus Sediminibacterium. The sequence continues at coordinate 18,044 of JBBAJQ010000036.1, read as the reverse complement.
GCAGACTTTGCCAAAAGTAAAATTGTTACCAACGGCAGTTATACTTTATTGATGATGCTGAAAAATAAATCGGATGACTAACCATTTATCGCAGGTAGCCTAATATTTTAAGCATGCTCTGGGCTGATTGCTCTTTTGCATACAGCCAATCGATCAGTTTACCGTTTTTATCCTTTTCAACAATCACATGTTTAGGAGATGGGATAAGGCAATGTTTGATGCCCCCATATCCGCTGATTTGATCTTGATAAGCTCCCGTATGAAAGAATCCTACATACAGGGACTCTTTATTTTCAATATCTTCCGGATTGTTCGATTTTAGTTTGGGCAAAAACACTTCATTGATATGTTCTTCTGAATCGTAGTAGTCGTGACTGTCGCAGGTGATGCCGCCCAGAACTACGCGGTGATATTCATTGTCCCATTTATTAATCGGTAGCATCAGAAACTTTTCTCCAATGCCCCAGGTATCGGGTAACGTGGTGATAAACGAAGAATCAATCATATACCAGCACTCGCGGTCGTTTTGTATTTTTTGCCCCACAACGCTGTAAATATGCGCCATGCTCTCCCCTACTGTAAAGCTGCCGAATTCGGTATAAATATTGGGCATAGGTACTTTGGCTTTTTTACAGGCCTTTTTAATGTTGCTTACAATCTCATTGATCATAAACTGATAGTCGTATTCGAAGCCCAACGAATGTTTGATGGGGAATCCTCCTCCGATATTAATAGAATCCAGTTCGGGACAAATCTTTTTTAACTGGCAATAGAGGTTGATAATTTTATTTAATTCCGACCAGTAGTAGATATCATCCTTGATACCTTTATTAAGAAAAATATGCAGCATTTTTAGCTGAAATTTATCTTCATACCCCTCAATATCATCTACGTAAAACTCCAGAATATCTTTCGCACGAATGCCTAAGCGGGAAGTGTAGAAGGGGAAATTAGGCTCTTCTTCCGCGGCAACCCGTATACCTAAGCGAAAGGGTTGTTTAACAGATCGCTTGTAGGCTGTTAATTCTTCTATATTATCCAGAATGGGAATTACATTTTTAAAGCCAGAATTAATCAATTTGGCTATACGGGAGGTATAATTTTTCTGTTTATAGCCGTTGCAGATGATATAGGTTTCCTTATTTATTTTTCTGCGTTGATATAGCCGATTGATAATTTCAATATCATAGGCATAGGAGGTCTCTAAGTGCACATTGTGTTTGAGAGCTTCTTCTACTACAAATGAAAAATGAGAGCTCTTGGTGCAATAGCAGTAAAAGTATTCTCCTTCGTATTTATGCCGTTTAAAAGCCTGTTCAAATAAATGCTTGGCCTTGTTAATTTGCATACCAATTTTGGGTAAATAGGTAAGCTTTAGTGGGGTTCCGTATTTATCTATCAGCGATTTTAAGTCTAACCCATTATATTCTAAATACCCTTCATCATTCTGGTCGAATCCTTCTTGAGGAAAGTGAAATGTTTGCTTAACCAGCGAGGTGTAGGTGTTATTCATTTACAGGCATTTAGTGGTTTGGGTGAAGGATTATGCAAAAATAGTTGTTTGTCAGATTTTTGGGCATAAAAAAAAGCCGCACAGTGTTCGGCTTTTTATAAGGGTATGATAAAGTTCAATTTGTTTTACTTTACGGATGCAATCAAGGCCTTGAAACTGTCTGGCTCGTTCATGGCGAGATCAGCCATCACCTTGCGATTTAATTCAATTCCTTTGGTATTCAGCAGGTGGATAAACTGACTGTACGTTAATCCCTCCGCACGCACCGCTGCATTAATACGGGCAATCCACAACTGGCGATATTCGCGTTTTTTTAGTTTACGGCCTACATAACTGTAGGTTAATCCTTTTTCAACTATATTTTTGGCTACGGTATAAACGTTTTTACGCTTTCCATAATAACCTTTCGCTTGCTTCAACACTCTTTTTCTTCTGGCGCGGGAAGCAACTGCATTTTTTGAACGTGGCATATACTAATATTTTTTTCCGGTAACTCGGTAAGCCGGTAGTTGGGTAATGGGTTTTGTTTATCCTTTTAATCTCAGTAATCTCAACACAAAATCTTTGTTGGTTGGCCCAACAAGTCCTTTCTGACGAAGAGAACGCTTGCGTTTTTTTGATTTTTTAGTAAGGATGTGTCTTTTGAATGCTTTTTGGAAGGTGATTTCACCGGTTCCGGTAACTTTAAAGCGTTTCTTGGCGCTCGAGTTGGTTTTAACCTTTGGCATAAATAAATAATCTGTTACGATTACACCCTGCTGGCGGTACTGCACAGGCAATACACTTGTTGAGCCTTACGGGAAATTGGGCTGCAAAGGTAATGATTTTACCGGATTTTCCTAGTATTTTTCGATAAAAAAAAAGGCATACTTTAAATATGCCTTTGATAATCAATGTTATATACTAGTTACTTTTTCTTGCCACTTTTGGGAGTAAACAGGGCAAACATCCTTTTCCCTTCCAATTTGGGCATACTCTCTAAAGCCCCAGAATCTGCCAGTCGCTCGGCAAATTTTAAAAGCAACAGTTGTCCACGATCCTGAAACATGATGGCACGTCCCTTAAACTGTACGTAGGCCTTTACTTTATTACCTTCTTTCAGAAACTTCTCGGCATGTTTGGCTTTAAAATCAAAATCGTGGTCATCAGTTCCGGGTGTAAATCTGATTTCCTTCACCTCACTCTGTTTAGAGTTGGCCTTCATCTCTTTTTCCTTCTTCTTCTTCTCGTATAGAAATTTCTTGTAGTCAATTACTTTACATACAGGCGGATCAGCAGTGGGAGAAATCTCTACCAGGTCTAATTCTAACTCCCGGGCGATTTTAAGGGCATCCGTAACGCTGTAAATACCCACCGTTACATTGTCGCCTACTAATCTTACTTCAGATACTCTGATTCTTTCATTGATGCGGTGTTCGGGTTCTGGTTGTCTGTTGAACCTGGGGTTAAACCGCCCCCCTCCTCTTGGTGGTAATGCCATTAAAACTTGTTTAGTGAATAATCTGCTGGCTCCTTTTGTTATTTACATTCAGTAGCTGTGTAAAGATATAATTATTTTAGATGGTTTAGTCTACTGATTGTCTATTTTCTATCTCCTGCTTAATTTGGGCTGTCCACTCCATTAAGGCAAAACTTCCAACATCCCCCTTTCCCTGCCTTCTTACCGAAATCAGTTTATCATTCATCTCTTTTTCACCCACAATCAACATATATGGTATTTTCATCAACTCTGTATCTCGGATCTTCTTACCTATTTTTTCTTGCCGGTCGTCTATTTCAACCCGAATACCTTGTTGTACCAACGTTTGTTCCACTTCTTTGGCATAGTCGAGAAACTTATCACTAATGGGTAATACCTTCACCTGAATGGGTGCCAGCCAAGTGGGAAACTTTCCTGCATAATGCTCTAGCAAGAATCCGATAAACCTTTCATGGGTTCCCAGCGGTGCCCGGTGAATGATAAGTGGTATTTCTGGTTCGTTGTTCTTATTGGTAAAACTCAGCTTGAAACTTCTGGGTTGTGCAAAATCTACCTGATTGGTTGCCAGCGTAAATTCACGGCCAATTGCACTCCATATTTGCACATCAATTTTTGGACCGTAAAAAGCACCTTCCCCTTTCACTTCCACAAAAGGTACGCCGGTTTCTATCAACACATTCCGCACCAGCTCTTCTGTTTCTAGCCAGAGTTCCGGTTCATTGATGTATTTCTGTCCCAATTTCTCCGGATCGTGCAGCGATAAGCGCATCACATATTTTTCAATACCAAAAATTTTGAAATACTTTAGGTACATGTCGTTTACTGCCTTGAACTCTTGCTTAAACTGCTCCTTTGAGCAATAAATATGGGCATCATTCATGTGTAAACAACGAACCCGCATGAGTCCGAACAACTCTCCACTTTGTTCGTAACGGTAACAGGTTCCATATTCGGCGATGCGATAGGGTAGTTCGCGGTAACTTTTGGGCTCGGCATCAAATATTTTGTGGTGATGCGGGCAGTTCATAGCCTTCAGGTAGTAGGTTTCGCCATCCATTTGCATGGGCGGAAACATACTATCGGCATAATACGGAAGGTGTCCGCTGGTTAGGTACAAATTTTCCTTGGCTATATGCGGGGTTACCACTCTTTTATATCCAGCCGCGTTTTCTGTTTCTTTGGCCAACTTTTCCAGTTCTTCAATAATCACAGTACCATTGGGCATCCATAAGATTAAGCCGGGACCAATATCCTCATTCATGGTATATATGCCCAGCTCTTTCCCTAATTTTCGATGGTCGCGCTTTTTGGCTTCCTCCATCATCGCCAGGTATTCGTCTAGTTCTTTTTGCTGTGGAAAAGTGATGCCATAAATGCGGGTGAGCATTTTGTTTTTCTCATCTCCCTTCCAATAGGCGCCAGCTATACCTGATAAATGAATCGCTTTGATAAAACCAGTATCCGGAATATGGGGTCCGCGACAGAGATCGGTAAAAGTTCCTTGCGAATAAAACGTAATAGAACCATCCTGCAAGTTACTTAGCAAGTCGAGTTTATATTCATCTCCCTTCTCCTGAAAATATTGAACAGCTTCGGTTTTGCTGATTTCTTTGCGGATATAGGGATTGGATTGTCGGGCCAGTTCATTCATTTTCTTTTCAAGCTTCTGCACATCCTCTTCCGAAATTTTTCGGTCGCCCAAATCCATGTCATAGTAGAACCCTTTATCAATGGCAGGACCCACCCAGAATTTTACTCCGGGAAAGGTTTGTTCCACTGCTTCGGCCAATAAATGGGCGGAGGAGTGCCAGAAGGTTTGCTTTCCGTCATCATCCGTCCAGGTTATTAACTGTAGGCTGGCATCCGCATAAATGGGGCGAGTGGCATCCCAAACCTCACCATTTATTTTGGCCGCCAGCACTTTTCTGGCTAATCCTTCACTAATTTGCTTGGCGATGGCCAAAGCCGAAATTCCCGATTCGTACTGCCTTATTGCCCCATCGGGAAACTGAATATTAATCATAACTACTGCCTTGGGCGTTTACTTTGGGTGCAAAAGTAACGATTCGGGGGCAGAAAATAGCTTTCCGAATTACCCTACATTTCCCGCTTTTTAACCATCCCTTAACCTGCATACTCATTAGATTTGTAGAATGAGGTGGATTTTTACCCTTACTTTTTTATGGGTAGGCATACAATGGGTTCCGGCACAGAAAATGTCTGGTATCTGGAGAGGCTATTTTAATTCCTCTGTTTCTTTGCTGGGCGATATGCCGGGGGATGTAAAATACAAGTTCGAAATTCAACTGCTGCAGCAAAAGAATGCTATTAAAGGGGTAAGTTATTCGTATAAAACCACCGTGTTTTATGGCAAGGCAGATATTACCGGAATTTATACACCCGGCAACAAAAGTTTGTTGTTAAAAGAAACGAAGCTTACGGATTTAAAAATTTCCGGGCAAAGTGAAGCTTGCCTGATGACATGCTACCTAGATTATTCTTCGATCGGCAAAATGGAATTTTTGGATGGTACTTTTTTTTCGCTGAATATCCGGGATAAAACGGATTGTGGTTCCGGTAAAATTCACCTAGAAAAAGTAAAAGAATCTGATTTTGGCAAAGAGAATTTTTTAATTGCGCAATCCGGAAAACCCAAAACTATTCCTCCTGCGCCAGCCCCCAATACCAAACCCGTTTTACCCGATCTTAAATCACCGGTTATTGGGGCACCCACAACTGCTAATGCAGGCGGAACTGCTAAAACACCCTCAACCTATCCCAATACTGTTAATGCACCCCGTAATTTGCCGGAAACAACCGCACAAACGCCCCGAGAAAACCAGGCAAGGGAGAAAGAGAATGCCAATGCAGAAACCAATCGTAAACAGACAGAGCCAACTACTGCTAAAGTGACTGTTCCCAGAGTTTTATTAGAAAGAGAGAATGCGCTGGTTAGAACAATAATTACCGATCAAGAAGATATTCGCATAGATTTATACGATAACGGAACTATCGATAACGATACCATTACCGTGTATCACAATAATCAACTGGTTAAGGCCAATCAGCGGCTGAGTGATTTTACACCGATTACGTTTCATATCAAGTGCAATAAAAACGACAACTATCACGAGATTATAGTGGTGGCCGAAAATTTGGGTGATATTCCCCCCAATACTGCCCTGATGGTGGTAACCGCGGGCGGCAAAAGACGCCAGGAAATATTTCTGGCATCTAATGAGCAAAAAAATGCAAAAGTGATTATTGAATTTAAGCCAGCTAAACAATAATCAATTACCTCGCCTGTATGGAGTCATTAATTTGGTATTGATGCTTACCCGGTTCAGATGAAAAAGGATGCAAACTGTTGCGGGTAATATCCAGCCATTCTCCTCCCCTTCCGAATAAGCAATTGGCATCATACATTTTATATACCGGTACCCGATGATAGTTTACCCATTTCAGCAACTGAAATAATTCCATGCCAGTTAGTTGAAAGGCCATATTGATTTCGTGTGTGTCGGTTTCGGCCCGTAAGCCATTTAATTCGTCGGATAAGGAAATACTAATAGAGGATACACTATCATTTAGTGGCTGGGGCAATTGGGTGGCTGCTGTTACCAAACTATCTGCCCGGTAAATCATTTGCTCCGCCAAAGCATGCAATCGAACGGTATCCTGCACATTAGGAAAAAGGGCTTTCATCTGCAGGTACTGGTCTAGTAACCCCGATGCCAGTTTCAAAGATAACTGGGCCGAGTCTCCCGCGAATACATTGGTAGCATCGGTAGGCTTATTTTGCTCGGGTTCCGGTGATGAGCAGGCGGCCATAAAAAATGCCCATGCAATAAAAATACCCTTTTTCATATATATGTGTGTTTAATTGGATACCCACCCGAACTGATTACCTTTGCCGCGAAAAGTGCTAAATTATGCTGATTGGATTACAAAATGTAACATTTGAGTTTGGAGCCCGGGTAATTGTGGAAAATGCCACTTGGCATATCCAGCCGGGAGAACGGATTGGTTTGGTGGGGTATAACGGAACGGGAAAGAGTACCTTATTAAAAGTGCTGGTAGGAGAATATACCCCTTCGCGGGGCTCCATCGAAAAGAGCAAAGAAACTACCATCGGCTATTTACATCAAGATTTATTGAGTTTTGATACGGAGGATAATATCACCCAGGTAGCCCTGAGTGCCTTTGAGCGGGTAATGCAGTTAGAAAAGGAAATCGAAAGTTTAGGCAAACAATTAGAGCAGGATTCGGAAAATGAGGCATTGTTAATTCAATATACCGATGCCCTGCACGAAATGGATGTATTGGATGGGTATTCTGTGCACCATAAAGCAGAGGAAGTGCTGCATGGCCTCGGATTTAGCAATGCCGATCTGGTTCGTCCCTATAAAGAATTCAGTGGAGGCTGGCGGATGCGTGTATTGCTGGCGAAAATGATTTTACAACAACCGGATGTATTGTTGATGGATGAACCTACTAACCACTTGGATCTTCCTTCTATCGAATGGCTCGAAAAATACCTACTGCACTATAAGGGTAGTGTGGTAATTGTAAGTCATGATAAGTTTTTCTTAAACCGCATGGTAAATAAAATTGTAGAACTGTATCAGCAACAATTGCATATTTATACCGGCGACTATAATCAATATGTAGAGGAGAAAGCCATCCGGATTGAAATGCAACAGAAAGCTTTTGAGAATCAGCAGGATTTTATTCGGCAGCAGGAACGATTTATCGAGCGATTTAAGGCGAAAGCCAGTAAAGCAGCACAGGCTCAAAGTGTGCAAAAGCGATTGGATAAACTGGATAAGATTGAGGATGTAAAATTGGAGCGCCCCGATATGCGCATCAACTTTCAGTTGGAAAAAGTGCCGGGAAAAATATTGGTACATTTAAAGAATATATCCAAGCGTTTCGGCAATATTGAAATTGTAAAGGAGGCCACAGCTGAAATTGAACGAGGCGATAAAATTGCCTTGATTGGTGCCAATGGAAAGGGTAAATCTACACTTTTGCGAGTGATTGCAGGGGCAGAGCCTTTTGAAGGAGAAAGAGAATGGGGGCATAATGTAGAGGAAAGTTTTTATGC
>JBBAJQ010000036.1:0-9844 GCA_040403945.1 Sediminibacterium sp. | reverse complement strand
TATTGGCCGATGCTTTGAACAAGTATGAGGGCAGCTATATTTTGGTTAGTCACGACCGGTATTTTATTTCAAAAACTGCTAATAAAATCTGGGAAATCACCGATCATCGTATCAAGGAGTTTAAAGGAGGATACCACGAGTGGGTTGCTTGGAACGAACGGATGGCCAAGCAGGGAGAACCGTTGGGAAAGTCTGCTGTTGTAGCTGATAAGCCCGCAGAAAGCAAACCTGCAGCCCCGGTAGTTGCCGAAAAAAAAGAAAATCAACCGGCATTTCGTGAAAAGCAAAAACAATTACAAAAAGAAAAAAAGCGGATGCAGGATCTAGAAGAAAGTATTAAAAAACTCACCCATCGAAGCGGCGAACTGGAATTAGAAATGGGTAAGCCCGAAAATTATGCCGACCCCGCTAAATTTTCTACCCTAGAAAAAGAATACAGCGCTAATAAAAAGCAACGGGATGATTTGCATGGTCAATTAGAGCTGATTGTAGAAAAAGTATTGATACTAGAAGAAGAGTTAGGATAGCCACACAAAGCTTTACCATGATGCAGAGTCAATTAATTATTGTTCGGTATGCCCGCTGGCTTTTTTGGGCTGGGTTTTTGTCAATGGCAGTATTCCGTATTTTTTTATGGATAGAAAATCGCATCCATTTCTGGCGACTGATGGGTTGTGGTAAGAATGGTACGTTTGATATTGTTCCGGATGCCCGGCAATGGGCCGTGTTAATTATAACCGATCAAGCTAATACGCCTATAGAAAATTGTGTGCCCGCTTTTCTTAATAGCTGGTGGCGTTTTTTTGCTTGCGAAAAATGGGTGCTAACGCTGCAGCCACTCGAGGGCCATGGAACCTGGAATGGAAAGGAAGTATTTGGCACTTATCCACCAGAGGGAGCCGCATATACCGGCAGCATCGCCGTATTAACGCGTGCAACTATCCGAGTTTCAAAACTATGGGCATTTTGGAAAAACGTGCAACCGGTGGCAGCAACCATGATGGATACCCCCGGATTTATCACTTCCGTGGGCATCGGTGAAATACCCTGGATAAAGCAGGCAACCTTTAGTGTGTGGGAATCCAGAGAGCATATGAAACAATTTGCTTATCGTATGAAAGAACACCAACAGGTAATTAAAAAAACCCGTCAAGAAAAATGGTATAGTGAAGATATGTTTGTTCGCTTTGCTATAATATCTAGCACCGGATCATTACGGGGTAGCAATCCTCTGGATTCCTATTCTCGCTCTGCTAGTTTATCAGCTGATTAATTCGTTTCCTGATGTAAGGCTGGCGGGTTACTAAAACCATATATGGGCATTAATAAAAGTACCTATGCATTCTATTTTACTAACAAATGTTTGTATTGGGCCGATGGATGGTGAGGTTTGATAATTATTTAGCAAATGAGTCTTAATAAATGATTAAGTTACCTGAGTAGTTGTTCACAAGCACGGGTATTTATTTTCAAATGCTTATTTTTGAGGTGTAGCAGCAAAGTTTTTACATATTTGCCTATTACTAATATTTAGTTTTTAGATTTATTTATAACACATGGCAGCAAAGCAAGTAAGTAGAATTGGGGTATTAACCTCAGGTGGGGATGCCCCGGGGATGAATGCAGCGGTTCGGGCGGTAATAAGAACAGGCATTTATCATGGAATGGAAATGTTTGGCATCATGCGGGGTTACAATGGCATGATTGAGAACGATATTGTACCTATGAATTCCCGTTCGGTAGCCAATATCATTCAAAGGGGGGGGACCATATTAAAAACGGCCCGTAGTAAAGAATTTTTTGAACTGGAGGGCAGAACCAAGGCCTACGATAATTTAGTAAAGCATGGAATCAATGGTCTGGTAATAATTGGCGGGGATGGTAGTTTTACTGGAGCCCAAAAATTTAGTAACGAATTTGATATACCCTGTATAGGATTACCTGGCACCATTGATAAAGATATAGCTGGAACAGATTTTACCATTGGTTTTGATACTGCCGTAAATACAGCTGTAGAGGCTATCGACAAAATCAGAGATACGGCAGATGCGCATGATCGTTTATTTATTGTAGAAGTGATGGGAAGAGATGCCGGATATATTGCCCTGCATAGCGGCATTGCTACGGGTGCTGAAAATATTTTGATTCCCGAAACAAAAACAGATATCGAAGAGCTGATTGCATCGCTTACCGAAAAAGAGAAAAGAAAGAAATTGGTGAATTTGATTGTGGTGGCTGAAGGAGATGAATTTGGGGGTGCCAATGAGATTGCCACCATCATCAAACAACGTTTACCCAACGCTGATACCAAAGTTTGTATACTTGGTCATATCCAACGGGGCGGTTCTCCCACCTGTATTGATCGACTGATTGCATCCCGCATGGGCTATCATGCCGTTGAGTGCCTGATAAATGGAAAACACAATGTTATGGTAGGTATTCAAAATAATAAAATGAACTACATCCCACTAGATACCGCTGTAAAAGCCAAACAGAAAATTTCTAGTGAATGGTTTAAAATTGTAAAAATTCTGGCCAGTTAATTTCAATATTGTTCTCACGCTTCTCTTATTAATTAGTAGTATATGTCTAAAAACCTCGATAAGTACCTGCACAAAGAAATGGATAAACAAGCAGGGGTTGCCCATGTGAATCATAGAACCAAAATAGTGGCCACTGTTGGTCCTGCCTGCGATTCTTACGAAAAGCTACTCGAGTTGGTAAAGGCGGGTGTAAATGTTTTCCGGTTGAATTTTTCGCATGGGAGTCATGAAGACAAGCAATCCATCATCGACCATATTCGTAACATCAACAAAACAGAACCTTATAATATTGCCATACTGGCCGATTTACAGGGCCCCAAACTTCGGGTGGGTGAAATAGAAAACAATGCACTGGAAGTGAAGGTGGGCGATATACTCACTTTTACGAATGAAAAATGTGTAGGCACATTAGAAAAAATTTATGTCTCCTATCCCAACTTGGGCGGAGATGTAGTGGTAGGCAATATTATTTTAATTGATGATGGTAAACTGGAAGTGAAAGTAATCAGCATCGAGGATAATGGGGATGTGAAAGTAGTAGTAACCCTGGGAGGTATTCTATCCTCTAAGAAAGGGATTAACCTGCCGGATACCAAAATTTCTTTACCCGCGCTTACAGAAAAAGATTTAGTTGATCTGGATTTTATCATTCAACAAAAGTGCGACTGGGTAGCGTTAAGTTTTGTGCGGAGTGTGGATGATATTGTGTATTTGCGTAGACTGTTAAAAGAGCAAAACAGTAAAACTAAAATTATCGCCAAAATTGAAAAGCCGGAAGCACTGGTAAATATTCGGGATATTATTATTGAAAGTGACGGTATAATGGTTGCCCGTGGAGATTTGGGTGTTGAACTGCCGGTTGAAAAAATACCCCTAATTCAAAAAGAATTGATCCGCAAATGTATCCATCGTGCCAAACCAGTTATTGTGGCCACCCAAATGATGGAGAGTATGATTGATCGGGTAAAGCCTAACCGAAGCGAGATTACCGATGTAGCCAATGCTGTGCTGGAAGGGGCGGATGCAGTGATGTTGAGTGGTGAAACCGCTACCGGACAACATCCTGCGCTTGTTGTGCAAACCATGCGTAAAATTATTTCGGAAGTAGAGAAAAAGGAATACCGATATAACCGGGGCGAAGATCTTCGTCCCCAACCCCACTCCCCTTCTTTTCATAGTGATGCCATCTGTTACAGTGCTTGTAAAATAGCCAACGATGTAGAAGCGAATGCGTTAATTGGAATGACGCTAAGTGGCTATACCGCTTTTATGCTCAGCAGTTACCGACCTTCCTCTCCCTTGTATATTTTTACTAAAGAAAAATCACTCGTAAATCAATTGAGTTTAAGCTGGGGTGTTCGGGCATTTTACTATGGGGAAGAAGTTAGCTTGGATGAAATTATTTCCGACCAGATAGATATTCTTAAAGAAAGAGGTTTTTTAGCGCCCGGACAGGTAGTGGTAAATACAGGTAGTACCCCTGTAAAAGCGCACCTCCCCACCAACGTAATCAAGATATCTACGGTATCCTGATAAATAAATGACTGCATCGAATTAATTTTGTTGCAGGTTTATGCGTTTTTGTTGCGTGTTTTTGTGTTTATAAGGCAAAGACATAGTAAATTCGCTTTACAACTCTACCTGTATGATGGATTCATTTGAAAAAATTCCCGTAAAAATTTTCTCTTCGGCTTCAGAAGGCTCTAAAATGGTTGCCCAAGAAATAGCCCAGCTAATTCGTGAAAAAGCGGCCCGAAACGAAAACTGTATTTTAGGGATGGCTACAGGTAATACGCCGGTGCTATTATATAAAGAATTGGTAAGGATGCATCGGGAAGAGGGTTTGAGCTTTCAGAATGTAATTACGTTTAACCTGGATGAATACTATCCAATAGAAAAAACGGCCTATCAGAGTTACTGGAGCTTTATGCATAGGAATTTGTTCAATCATATTGATATAAAACCCTCGAATATTTATATACCGGATGGCACCTGGCCTAAGGAATCCATCAAAAAGTATTGTGCTGCTTATGAACAAAAGTTAGTGGATTTGGGTGGGGTAGATTTGCAATTATTGGGGATAGGTTTGAATGGCCATATTGGTTTTAATGAACCCGGCTCTGGTCAGTTTTCTAAAACCCGGCTGGTGAATTTAGAGAATACTACCCGTATTGCCAATACATACGAGTTTGAGAATATTAGCAAGGTGCCCCGCATGGCTCTTACCATGGGTATTAGTAATATCATGCAGGCAAAACGTATTTTGTTGATGGCATGGGGACAAAAAGCTGCCATTGTAGCCCGTTCGGTGGAGGGTAATGTAACCGAGCAAGTTCCTGCCAGTATTTTGCAGCAACATGCAGATTGTACCTTTATCATTGATGAGGCGGCCTCAACCGAATTAACAAGAATAAAAAGCCCTTGGCTTACCGGAACTTGTGATTGGACGCCTACTTTGATAAAAAAGGCGGTAATCTCGGTTGCCTTGAAGTTGAATAAATCAGTACTTAGTTTAACTGTAAATGATTATCTAGAAAATGGATTATCCGATCTATTGGTAGAGAAAGGAGATGCCTATGAAATCAATTTGCAGGTGTTTTATTTATTAAAAAATATCATTACCGGATGGCCTGCCGGTAAACCTAATGCGGCCCTTCCCGATCATCCCGAACGCTGCGATTTACACCCGAAACGTTGTCTTATTTTTTCTCCGCATCCCGACGACGACATAATCAGTATGGGTGGAACGTTGATGCGGTTACACGATCAGGGGAATGAAGTGCATGTGGCCTATCAAACCAGTGGAAATATTGCCGTTACCGATGAATTTGTAACTCGTTTTATTGATTTTGCCGTAGGCTTTGAAGAAATGTTTGGATTGGATAATCACATGAGCAGAAGAATATTAGAGGATGCCCGCTTGTATATCGCCAATAAACAAAAAGATCAGCAGGATACTGCAGAAATACGCTCCATTAAAGGCTTAATTCGCCGTTGTGAAGCCAAGGCTACCTGCCGATATGTGGGCATAGCCGATGCCAATTGTTATTTTATGAATCTCCCCTTTTACGAAACGGGCACCATTGATAAAAAACCCATGGGGGAAGAAGACATACAGATAACCATGGAACTGTTGCGAAAAGTTAAGCCGCATCAGGTGTATTGTGCCGGTGATTTAGCCGATCCGCATGGAACGCATAAAGTTTGTTTAGAAGTGGTATTCGAAAGTTTGCGAAGACTAAAAGCGGCCGGGGAACCCTGGATCAAGGATTGCTGGGTTTGGTTATATAAGGGTGCTTGGCAGGAATGGGATATTTCGGAAATAGAAATGGCGATTCCTATGAGTCCGGATCAGGTAATGAAAAAACGATTTGGTATATTTATACACCAAAGTCAAAAAGATATGGTTCCTTTTCAGGGAGCCGACAGTCGCGAATTTTGGCAGCGAGCCGAAGACAGGAATGCCCATACTGCGCATCTATATGCGGCCCTTGGTATGACGCAATATGCTGCCATGGAGGCATTTGTTCGCTGGCATTATTAGAACGCACGAGAGGAATATTGTATTTTTGCGGCTCAACTTGTATTACTTGAATCCGTTACAATCTACATCCGACAACACATACGGAACCATTGGTAAGTGGAAACTAGCCTGGCAGCAGCGGGCATTTCGAAATCAACTGATTGTATTTGTAGTAGTTTTTTTGGGGGTATTGATTGCGTTTCCTCATTTCTTTTCATTTATTGAATCCAGAAGGGGATATGAAATTGCTGATCCGTTGCTCTACCAAATCCCTGCCATCGACCTCTCCCCGATTACTTTCTCAATCATCTGGTTGATGTCGCTGTTTTTATTTATACGGATGATACAAAGTCCTGCACTTGCCATACAGGGAGTGATAGCGATTAATTTGATTTTTTTAACCCGAATGATAACCATTATTGTATTGCCATTAGAACCTCCACCCGGATTAATTGAATTGAAAGATCCGATCAGCAATTATTTTTATGGAGATCAACATGGATTTATCACGCGTGATTTATTTTTCTCTGGGCATACTTCTACCATGATTATGATAGGGTTACTACTCCCCGGCAAATGGGAAAAGTGGGTAGCATTTTCTGCGGCGATTGCGGTAGGATGTTTGGTATTGATTCAGCATATCCACTATAGCATTGATGTAATTGGTGCCTGGATATTTACCTGGTTCTTATATAAGCTGGCAAAGGCAATTGCGGTAGATCCTCAGAAAGCTTCACCTAATTGAACATAGAACCCCCGGTTTAAACCTTGCCCAATGCCATAATCTAGTCGAAGACTAAGCTTCTCCTTTTTACTTAATAAAAAGCGAAGACCCCCTCCTGCAGATACCTTCATTTGATCGATGGCATATTGTTTCCATTCACTCGCTACTGATCCCATGCCGCCGAATACTACGCCGTGAACGAATTTGTATAATGGAAACCGGTATTCCCCTTGCAAATACATTTGTTGTCGGTCGCGAAACCGGCCTTCGTAGTATCCCCGCATTTTAGCTGCACCACCAAATGCAGCCAAGCTTCTCAAGGGTACTTCCGCACCGTTGGTAGAAAAATTAAGCCATTGCAGTGCTAATACACTTTTATCCGTTAAGCGCATATAGGTTCTAATATCAGCCACCCAATTAGTATAATTAAAATCAGACCCCCAGATTCTGTCGAAATGGTTCCAGAATAGCTGCATGTATAAACCCTTGTCGGGTGCAAATGCATTGTTACGGGTATCGTACGAAAGACTGCCTCCAATGCCACTGATAAAATAGCCGTTAATGCCCGGGATAGATGCCCTCTCTAATAAACCGCCCGGAACATAATTAATATCCCATACTTTTTGGGCTTCATATACAAATCCACCAAAAAAATTCGGTAAAATTTTACGTTTTACATGTAGATACAGGTAGGCTTGTCTGAATGAGTAAGCTTCCTCCTGGTCGTCGGTGGTTTCGCTTCCCAGCCCCCAAAAACGGTCGGGAAAGTAGCTGGTAGATAGTTGTTCTTCTAGGATATACTTTTCTCGGTTAAAGTATTGGGTACCATTGAGAGCGAAAATTAGCTGTTTGCGGGTAGAGTACATGCCCAGTACTTCAATATTAGAGCTTCTCGAAAAAGTATCCTCCTTATTCATGGGGAAGATCTTGGCAGTAAGCACCCCAAAATTCCAGCCGGTTTCTAGCGAACGGGTAATGATGGGAAATAGGAAAGTTTTCCCTTTCTTTCCGGTCTGTGGCTGAGAAACCACCAAGAACGGAAGGAGCACCCAACCCAACAAACCAATCCCTCTCTTACCCCTCATACTGGTATTTTATTAATACTAAATATAATATGATTGCTATTTTATGCTAGAACTCCCTCAAAACCATTAATATTTCATAAATTTGTTGTCCTGTTACAAAGAGGTAACGAAAATATAACAAAAGACTGCAACAAACGTTATTGTTAAGTATGAAAAAATGGGATAGTCAATTTCAGTTAGGGGATGAGCTTACCGACGAGCAGCTGGAATTTTTCCATAAGCACGGTGTGATACTTTTTCGTAATTTCTTAACACCCGAGCAAGTTCAATTGTATATCAGTGAAGTAAGCAGAATAGAGCAGCTATGGCTGGAAGAAAAGCGGGAAAAGGTGAATGGAATTCCCCTCAAATTTGGTAAAGACGACAAAGGAAAAAATACCATTCAGCGTTTATGCTTTACTTCTTTATACAGCGATCCCTTGCACCAGCTTATTAAGCACCCTTCCTTACAGACCTTATTACCCCTACTGGGCGCTTATGAAGGCAGAATAGGTGAACAGGAAAAGGATGGATTGGTGGTGAACAACTATATCAACACCCCCAATAGTACGTTTACCCAAATGGGATGGCATACCGATGCTCCCCGCGATTTATTTATGGGTCAGCGTATTATGCCTATGCTGAATGTGGGCATTCATTTAGACAATTGTGCATTTGAGAACGGCGGTTTGCGGGTAATTCCTGGAACACAGCGTCAGAATATGTTGAAATTACTTTTTGGTAAAAAATACTTCATCGATAATTCCGACGATCGTCGGGAAGTCGGCTTCGATATTCAGGCAGGCGATTTGACTGTGCATGATGGTCGCTTGTGGCATCGGGTAAAGCAGTCTCCCCTATTTGGAGAAGCCAGCCGCAGAAGGGTAATGTATGTTCCCTTAGTTACCGGCAAATATGCACCCAAGGATGAAAATAGTAAAACGCCTTTCTACCATCGTTTTACAGCGAAAGTGCATCATTAATCCAACTCATTTATGGCCAGCATTTGTTGGCCTTTTTTTTATCTATCCTTTTATTATGAAATATGCATTAATTACCGGAGCCAGCAAAGGTATTGGCAAGTCAATCGCGCTTGAATTGGCGCAAAAGGGAATTCCTGTGTTATTGGTTGCCCGTAATGAGGCATTACTCAGCGAATTGCGCAATCAAATAACCGAACAATATAAGGTAGAGGCACAGATATTAGCTATTGATTTATCTCAACCTGGTGCTTCCGTGCGGGTATTCGATTGGGCAACCCAAAATGGGTATGCAGTGCATATGTTGATTAATAATGCCGGGTACGGACATAGCGGACAATTTATTGATTATTCAGTAGAGGAGTATGCCGGTATGATGCAAGTAAATATGCAGGTGCCGGTAGAGCTTACACGCTGTTTTCTTCCCTCGCTTTTACAATTACCAAAGGCTTATATTCTCAACATTGCCAGCTCGGCAGCCTATCAAGCAGTTCCCGGATTAACGGTATATGCTGCCACCAAATCGTTTATGGTTCAGTTTAGCAGAGGCCTTGCCTATGAGCTGAGAAAATCACCGGTTTCGGTAACGGTGGTGAGTCCGGGTGGCACTGCTACCGACTTTGCCAATCGGGCTAAGGTGAGCAATAAAGCGGTAAAAGCGGGTGAGCGATTGAATATGACGCCCGAGCAAGTGGCTAAACAAGCTGTTGATGCCATGCTAAAGGGAAAAACGGAGCAGATCACTGGGTTTGTTAATCAATTAGGCGCTGCACTGGCCTGGTTAATGCCCCGAAAACTATCCGAATCGGTGGCTGCCGACCTGTATGAGGTGAAGTAGTTCCTCTCCCCTGTTTTTGAAATTAATAGATTTGGTTGTATATTTGCAACCCCAAACTAACAAAGTTTTGGGTATCGGCTGCGTAGCTCAATTGAATAGAGCATCTGACTACGGATCAGAAGGTTTTAGGTTTGAATCCTAACGCGGTCACTTGAAAATCAAGGGGTTACAG
>JBBAJQ010000035.1:0-31228 GCA_040403945.1 Sediminibacterium sp. | reverse complement strand
GTTGTTGAGCCGGGAACAAAATCTCCATTAACGCCATCGGTAGGCGAAACTTGAAAAGTAACCCCACTGCAGGTAGTAGCTACTTTGGCACCAATTACGGGTGTGCAATAATCTGTATAACTACTATCAGTTGTATGTCCATCCCCACTGCCTCCCGTATACTGCCCCTGTGCAGATACAGAAAAAACAAATCCAGCTAACACTAAAATAAGTGCACGGAAAAATCCGGCATTGCCGCGTGTAAACAAATTTGATATGGTTATACGCTTACTCAAGCAATGCTGGAATTGAATGAATAATCAACAACACCGAGTTGCTGTGCTTTACCAAACGAAAAGTTCCACCCATGCTTATGGGCAGAAACAACAGAAGCCTCCATACAATTGGGGGCGTTTTCCGGATTAACTAAGGCATCCGGAGGATGCGTGCCATACATATATATATAGGTAAACAAAACATCGGGCGGCCCAGCTCTGCCGTTTAACATATCGGTGCCGGCATGAAACGCTGCCGTAACAGCACTTCTAACGGATAACCCCCCATTAGCAGCAGGTACTAAATCATCACAAGCAAAAACAACAAAATCCGGATGCAGCAATAGCTGACGCGCAGGAGTAAGAGGAGACTGGCCAACGGCTTCCGGAACGGCGGTTGACTCAAATGAAGGAGAGGACAGGAAATGAGGAACATTTCTGTTGCTGAAGGGCTTGAGATGCAATAATATACATAGCAAAGCAGCTATCGTATAAGACGTACATCGCACTAATACAGTCGATATGTGACTACTCGATCTGATAAATAAAACCTATTATAATGAATAAAATGTCTGTTTAATTTCCTCATCCTCAAATCATTCCCTCACTACACTTCACCATCTATTTCCCCAAATAATCCACCATTACCTCTCACTATTGCTTGATTATCAACAATAATAACCTATAAACCTAAGTCATAGCAAGATGTGGAAACAATTCGGCCGTAAGATAAGGTTATTAACGCTTTGTTAATGGCTATTATTGTTTTTTTCATCTGGCTAAAAATTTAATTAGAATAGCCGGCTAACTAGATAATGGTTTAACTAAATCTAGCTCACCGGCTATTGTAGGACATTGGACTTTAACCTAAAATTGCTATAAATAACCAACTGTGAGTACAAAAATAGCTTAATTTTTGAATTAACATAGCTTTTATCCGATTTTTTTTATAGATTTTTGTTGATTTTAAAATAGCTCTAGAGCTATACGATATAGCTATTATAGTATATTTTTTTAAACTTTAACAGTAAAAATCAATTAAAATATAGTACTTTAGCCATCGCGGAGTGCTAATAACCCCCATATGTAGCTAATGATATTAGACGTTTCTCTATATCTCTTAAGAACTTTCAGCCCCCTGGCTTATATGTTTATGGCTGGATTTGTGGTATTTGCCATTATGGCTGCCATACTATTACTACAATTGAGAAAACAAAAAAAGAACCTCGAAAAAATAGTAGCCCAAAAAACCGAAGAACTCAGATTTTCCTTGCTACAACTTGAGGCAACAGAAGTTGAATTAACCAATAACCTGGCATTTCGTGAAAGAATGATCAGCATTGTAATGCACGACCTTAAATCACCGCTGAATTTTGTACATAAAATCGCTGCATCTATGTACGAATCAAAATCAGCCATTAGCCAGGAAGATTTTCACCGCCTCAGTTTCGAACTGTACCATACTACTTTTGATATTACCAACTTTGTGGCCAACCTACTGCAATGGCTGAGTAGTACTAAAAAAAATGTAAAACTCACATATACTACAGAACACTTAAACGAGTTCATCCGTAACAACTGCGCGGTGTATGTAAAAATTGCTGCAGAAAAACAATTACAATTCGAATTTCAATCCCCGGAAACACAAAATATCACAGCCGACTTTAGTTTATTATCCATTGTGCTTAGAAACCTATTAGATAATGCGATTAAAAATACGCGGCAGGGCAAAATAATAATCAGCGGTTCGTCAGACCAACGCCTGCAATACATAACCATTGCAGATACTGGCGCAGGTATTTCCGCAGATAAAATTATTGAGCTGGAAAATGGCGTGATCACAAAAAAAACTTCTGAAAGTACCCAAATAGGTTATCGTATCGTATACGATCTGATGCAAAAAATGAAAGGAAGCATTCACATTAAAAGCAGTGAGGGAAAAGGAACTAGCATTACGCTTCAATTACCCCTACAACAGAACTCTTCCGAATCAGAATAATCCGATTCAACAACCAATCGCGGTATTAATTGTGGCAAGTAGAGCCATCGGCTCGATATATTTTTTACCAACAGATGTAATCCGTTGCATCTATCAACCTAATGAAGTTGACTATCCAATTAATTAGATAATCCGATGCTGCCGCGCAAGCGACATCAACTCAACTAAATTATTATTCGGTATTTTTAATTTCTCAAATACCTTACCCTTATAAGTAGAAACCGTAGAAGAATTAATACTTAATGATGCAGATATATCTGCTATACTTTTTCCACTTAATAATTCTTTGGCAACCTGAAACTCACGGTCACTGAGCGTATCAAAGGGATTCTCTGTTGCGCCAGAGAAAAAAGATTCAGCCAATACTTGCTTTAATCCTTCACTCATATATACCCGATTCGCCAGCGCTTGCTCAATCGCCTTTAAAATTTCTTTGTTGTCGGAAGACTTATGCAGAAAACCCTTGATACCTAATTTGAAGAATCGCTTTGCATATACATTCTCATCATTCATGGTTAATACAATGATGGATGTTTTTGGATGATTGGTGGTAATGTAATAAATAAGACGGATGGGATCACTATCCGGCATATTCAAGTCCATCAATATCACATCAATAGCAGTAGTGCGTAATAAATCAACCGCTTGTTTTTCGTTTTCTGCCTCCCATACCTTCGTATCAGTAAAATGCTGCGTTATGATGAGCTTAATACCTGCCCGCACAACAGAATGATCATCTACCAATAAAAAATTAGGCATATCAGAAGTATTTAATCCTTCTCATCATTTAAAATGAGAAATTATACAACATCGATTGATCGTAAAAATACCTGCACCCGTAAACCACTAAACCCTTTGTAAAGATTATTCCTCTTCTACATGCAGGGGATTTCTTCTCGATGGAATTACCATCGTCTCATCATCACTTAAAAAAACCCAGAAATCATGTAAAGCAAAAATGTCACCCGGTGTTTTAGGCCCATTATGCTCGCCATTGCGCTCATAAGATCCCAATAACTCAGCTTCATATCGAATCGCATTTAACTTCTCGGGCAACGTCATCTGCTTAAATTGTTCTATCGTCATCTTACTATTTTTTTTCTACTTTAATTATGCAAAAATACAATTATCCTGCATGCGTTCTACCAGTATCACCTATTCAAAAAATGTTTTAAAATAATCCGAGCCCTTTAGCGCCTCTAAACTATCTACCTCCAATGGCTTACTAAAAAAATCAATTACAACAGGAAATCGCTTTGCCATCGCAAAATCTTCGGGATCAATCGTAGAAGACAAAATAATTATCTTAGTATTTGGAAACTTTTCTTGATAAGCTGGAACAAACTTTTCTAAAAATTCCCAACCATTCATTACCGGCATATTAATATCCAATAAAATTAATTGAGGCGCTTTGCGATCTTTTTCAGCATCTTCCCAAATTTTATCCAAATACGCCAACGCATCCATACCATCCATCGCCTTGTCGATTTGCTCAGTAAAAGAAGCACTATTCAACATCAACTCGGATATAGTCAATGATAGCGAATCATCATCCACACATAAAACTTTATTAATCATTGGTTTGTCTTCTAATACTTCCATGGTTAACATACCAGCTTAACAGTTGGTTCAATTGTTTTGTATTGTTTTGTATAAGATTAGCAATAAATATCTAATAAAAATTATACATAATATGGCAAAATCTCATCACTTCCAGCCGTAAAATAGGTAAAATCTGCCAAATCAGTCATTTTTTCCCCCCCAATACCCCTTTGCACTAGATCTTGGATAGGTTTCCCACAAAACCGTTTGTTTACCTATCCATAACGACCAAGCACCTACAATCATTGTAGCATGCACTAAAATAAAGAAGGCAGGTAAACTTATCCAAAAAGGCGATTTCGCAGACGTAGCTCTTATCCAAAATACCCCAGTGGCCAGATAACCGTACAATTGAATGGCAAACAATAATGTAAAAATGCCCCCTTCATTTATCAAAACCACATTGAAACAACAAATTATCGGTATCAAATAGGGTACAACCAGGGTTCTTAATATTCGATGACTAATCACTTCCCACCAAAAAACCAATTTCCAATTATACCCCTTACCCAAAAAGATAGTACCGGCCGCCTGAACAGATCCTGCAGCCACTCGAATTCTTCTTGCAAAAGACTGCTGAAAATCAGGTAGTCCCTGCTCTATACTTATGGCATCGGCTGCATACGCCATTCGATATCCCTGGGAGATAATCTGCCAACTGATGGCTAAATCATCCGATAAAGTATTGGGCGGCACTTCTCTATATAAATCTTTTCGAATGGCGAAAATTTCTCCCGCAGGTCCAGTAACCGAATACAAGCCACCCTCCCATTTTTTAATCTTTGATTCGTACATCCAATACATAGATTCACCTGTTAGTGCATCCTCCCCATCAACTACCCGCTTCTCTCCTGCCACCGCACCTACTGAACCATCCGAAAAAGCTGCTGCCATCGCCCGCAAACAACCCTTGTTTAATAAAGCATTTGCATCCGAAAACACCACTAACTCCGTTTCTACATATTGCATCACTCTTTGTATAGCCGCTATCTTTCCCCTTCTCTCCGGCTCATGGTAAAGTTGCACACCTGAAAACTTAGTAACCATCAACGGACTAGTATCAGTTGAGCCATCAGTAACTACCCAAATATGTAATAGTTCTCTTGGATAGTCAAGCGCTAACGCATTCAGTATTTTTTCTTCCAAACATTCAGCTTCATTATAGGCAGCTATCAATAGTGTAATTTCCGGCAAAGGCTGATTTACTGATTCGGATAGTTGGTTTCGTTGGCCTGCGAAGCAATGTAATACCCATAGCAGGCCTGGATAAATAGCATACGCATATACCACTATCCCGATAGCAATCCAATATAATAGCTCAATTAACAGCATGCACTTATATCATAAATTATGCAGCAAATTACCCCGAATTTTATCAAAGAAAGATTGTATTTTCATTGTTGCCCTTCCCGTTGCACCCATATACATTTAACCACTTAGTTTATGAAAGCCATTCTCTGCACGCAATACGGAACACCAGACCAACTTTCCCTGCAAAATCTCCCTTCCCCTATACCCTCCTCGCAGGAAGTGGTGATTCAGGTGCTCGCCTGTGGCGTTAATTTTCCCGACTTATTGATGATTCAAAATTTATACCAGTTTAAACCTGCTTTACCATTTTCACCCGGCGGAGAAGTGGCCGGTATTATTGTATCCGTTGGTGATAAAGTTACCCACCTGCAACCCGGTGACCGTGTGCTCGCCTTATCGGGCTGGGGTGGATTTTCGGAGGAAATTATTGTGCATAGCCAACAGGTAATGCCTATTCCTGCTGCACTGGATTTTGTTACAGCAGCGGCCGCATCTTACCAATATGGCACTGCATTGTATGCATTAAAAAATATTGCTGCGCTGCAACCGAAACAAACTTTACTGGTGCTGGGGGCAGCAGGCGGGGTAGGTTTGGCCGCCGTAGAAATTGCGAAACTGATGGGTGCCACTGTTATTGCCGCAGCCTCTAATGCTGCCAAATTGGAAGCCTGTGAAAAAAAGGGGGCTGACTATTTGATTAATTATAGTGAACAAAACTTATCGGAAGCCCTACAGGCATGCGTGCCCAAAGGAAAAGTGGATGTGATTTTCGACCCGATTGGCGGAAGCCTTACTGCACAAGCAGCCCGCCAGATGGCCTGGAATGGACGGTACCTGATTGTAGGTTTTGCCGCTGGAGAAATTCCACAAATTCCCCTAAACCTTCCCCTCCTTAAAGGCTTTTCTATCCGTGGTGTTTTTTGGGGAAGTTTTATGCAGCAAGAACCTGCTGAACATCTTAAAAATACCCAACAAATTGTGCATTGGTTATTACGTGGCCAACTATCGCCCCATATTCATCGACTCTATTCACTGGAAGAAGCTCCACAAGCCCTGCAGGATATCAGTTCCCGATCAGTAATCGGTAAAGCCATTATCACTCCCTTCCCCGAAAAACTATCCGCTGCTCGCAAAACGAATGCAGAAGTAACTACCCCTGCACCCGATAAATCAACGGAATCCATCACCCCCATCATCCGAAATCAACAGGATATTCAAACACTGATTGGCAAAAAATTAGGTCCCGGAAAATGGGTTACCATCACCCCTGAAATGATTCAACAATTTGCTACCCTAACCGGCGATCAGCAGTGGATTCATGTAAACACCGAACGAGCAAAACTGGAGTTACCCGGTGGAAAAATACTGGCCCATGGATTTTTTACCCTTTCCCTCGCCAGCCACCTGTTGTACGAACTGATTGATCTTTCGCATATTGAAAGAATGTTTAATTACGGACTTAATAAAGCCCGCTTTATTACGCAAGTGCCTGCAGATAGTAAAATTCGAATGACAGGCACGCTTACCCATGCAGAACCTGGAAAGAATGGAGGTACGCAACTTTATATTTCCTGCACAATCGAAACCGACCAATCCGAAAAACCAGCTTGTGTTGCCGAACTGGTAAGCCTTATATTTGTTAAAGAATAATTAGAATGAAAACTACCTTTTATGCAAGCATTTGCCAATAAAAATCTTTTGAAATTTTTGTTACTCGATGTTCATCAATTGAAAGATCTGTTTCAATATCCTAGATACCAACACCTGGATGAAGAACAGGCCTGGATGATGATTGAATCTGCTGGTCTATTTGCAGAACAGGAAATGTTTCCCTACTGCAAAGTGATGGATGAAACCCCTGCGCGATATGATGGGAATGGAAATGTGCTAACACATCCACAGATAAAAAAAATATTCTCCCTGGCAGCCGAACAAGGATGGATTGGAGGCAATGCCTCTTTTGAACAGGGTGGGCTGCAGCTACCCGAAATGATTTTCAGCACCGGTCACTTCCTTTTTCAGGCGGCTAATAACAGTGTGCAGGGATACCTTGGCCTTTCCGGAGGAGCAGCCGGACTAATTACAAGTTTTGGAAATGAGCAACAAAAGAAAACCTATGTGCCGCCTATATTCGAAGGTCGTTGGCAAGGTACCATGGCACTCACCGAGCCGCAGGCAGGTAGTTCGCTAAGCGATATAACTACTACCGCGTATCCTACAGACAATGGGTACTATTTAATAAAAGGACAAAAAATATTTATCTCTGGCGGAAAACACGAAGCAGCTGAAAATTTTGTTCATCTAACGCTGGCCCGAATGAAAGATGCCCCTGCCGGCACAAAAGGAATTTCACTGTTTATCATCCCGGCACACCGGCCAACAGAAAATGGTACACTGGAGTATAATGATGTGTTTTGTGCAGGTGATTTTCAGAAAATGGGCCAAAGAGGATACGCTACTACCCATTTGAGTTTTGGAGATAATGACGATTGTAGAGGCTATTTGGTGGGTGAACCCCATAAGGGCTTAGCCTATATGTTTCAAATGATGAATGGAGCCCGAATCAGCGTGGGTATGTGCGCAGCCGGTGTTGCAATGGCCGCCTATCAATATAGTTTGCAATATGCCAAAGAAAGACCACAAGGCCGCAGAGCAGGTGAAAAAAATCCACTGCAACCACCCATTCCTATTATTCATCATGCCGATATTCAACGGATGCTGCTTACACAAAAATCTATTGTAGAAGGCGCACTCTCACTAGGTATGGAATGCACCCGCTTATATGATTTATGTGAAGTAACAGCAGGTGCGGAAAAAGAAAATCACTTTTTACTGCTAGAGATACTCACCCCCATTATGAAAACCTATGCCTCCGAACAAGGAATCCGGTCGGTTTCGCAGGCTTTGCAAATTTTAGGGGGATATGGCTTTACTTCTGATTTTCCCATACAACAACTGTATCGGGATATTAGAATTATGTCGCTGTATGAAGGTACCACCGGTATTCAGTCGCTCGATTTGCTGGGCCGCAAAGTTATTATGCAAGAGGGAAAAGCCCTCAAGGTGTTGATGCATACCATACAACAAACCATCCAGGAAGCTGCCGAACACCCTTCCCTTAGTGTAATAGCCCTGCAACTGGAAAATGAAATACACCGCATGCAACGGGTGCTGGAGTTTCTGCAACCCAAATTACTGGCTGGCAAACTAGATGAATTTCTGTCGGATGCCACCGTGTTTATGGAAATGACGAGTTATCTGGTTATTGGCTGGCAGTGGCTTAAAATGGGAATAGTGGCCAAAAAGCAGCTAACCGACCACCCACAACTTCCTACTGTAACCCAACAATCACTCGAAAACACCCTGCATACCCTGCAGTTCTATTTTAGATACGAACTTTCGCATACCCAGGCGTTTGAAGCTACCATTTGTAATGGCCCGCTGCTTACCCAACAACCCCTGGAAGCGTGGGAAAACTAATTGTAAGGATAATATCCACAAATTGATCCTGGCCTTCAGAAAGGCAGCGGATTAATTATCTTTATGCCCAATTTTTAAATAGTAGTTATGCTTAAAGTAGGTGTTTTTGGCGTGGGTCACCTGGGAAAGTTTCACCTGAATAACTGGCGCGAAATAGAGGGCATTAAAATAGTTGGCTTTTTTGATCCGCATACAGAAACTGCTAAAAAAGTAGCCGATGAATATGGAATTAAGCGATTTACCGACGCAGACAAATTGATAGATGCCTGCGATATAGTAGATGTGATTACCCCTACCGACCAACATTATGCGGTATGTATGAATGCCATCCGAAAAGGTAAACATGTATTTGTAGAAAAGCCCCTAGCAGCTACCATAAAAGAAGGACGCGATATTGTGAACTTCGTAAAAGAAGCAGGTGTTAAGTTACAGGTAGGCCATATTGAAAGATTTAATCCTGCCTATCTGGCCATTAAAAAATTACCCCTCAATCCAATGTTCATTGAGGTTCACCGACTGGCACAGTTTAATCCCAGAGGCACCGAAGTAAGCGTAATTATGGATCTGATGATTCACGATATCGACATCATTCTTAGCCTAGTTAAAAGTGATGTGAAAAATATCTCAGCCAGCGGAGTAGCAGTAATTACTGATACACCAGATATTGCCAACGTTCGCATCGAATTCAATAACGGCTGTGTTGCTAACTTAACCAGTAGCCGCATCAGCATGAAAAAAATGCGCAAAATGCGCCTATTTCAAAAAGATGCCTATATCGGTGTTGATTTTCTGGAAAAGAAAACAGAAATCATCAAACTAAAACAACCGGATGACCAACAAGTTTTTTCTTTCGACATTGAAACCCAACAAGGCAAAAAAACTATCGCAATTGCTAACCCATCTATTGAAGCAACCAATGCTATGAAAGCTGAGCTGGAAGCTTTTGTGCATGCCATCAAAAATCAGCAACCTACTATAGTAAGCGAAATAGACGGATTCCTGGCCATGGAAGTTGGTCACCGAATTCTCGACAAAATCAACAATACTCCGATTTTGATGTAAGAGAATGAACGCAAAAAAAAACAGCCACGCCTATATCATCAGCGATTTTATCAGTGTAGGAGTATGTATGTACAGCATAGTAGCTAGTAGGTACTTTCCACTAATTCCACAGGAGGATTTTCTGTTTTTCTTTTTGTACGCCCTTGCCTGGATACTATGGTTTGGCTTTACCGGTGCCTATTACCAACCACTGGCAGAAAGATCCCGCTTGAACGAATGGATTATCACTTTTACCAACACATTCGCCGGATGTGTATTGGTTATTCTGATACATCCCCAATGGGTATCAGGTTTTTCAAATTCCCTCACTTTCGCACTATCCCATGTTGCCTTCCTATTAACTGGTAGGAATATAGTTTTATGGCTGGTTAAAAAATCCCTAACGCAAGGAACTATTTATTTCAGAACCCTGATTGTTGGTCAGGGAACCATCGCTCAAAAAATAGCAGATGATTTACAAAAACACTACGCCTATTTAGGTTATAAAAGTATAGGCTACATTTCTTCTCCCGACTATTCGGCAACGCACATGCCAGCTGATATTCCTCTTCTAGGAAATATTGCAGATATCGAATCCGTTATTGATCAATATCAGATAGAAAAAATCATTTTAGCACCGGAAAAAAGAGATGTCAACTTTATCGAATCCCTCGTTGCACGTATAGCAAATAAAGCGGTAGATATTAAACTGGTTCCTCAATTGTTAGATATTATCACCGGAGCTGTAAAAACCAACAATGTTTTAGGTGCCCCCCTGATTGATGTGCAAAGTAATCCACTCTCGGCCACTGAAATTCATGTGAAACGAATGATGGATGGACTACTTTCTTCCATCGGATTAATTTTGTTTAGTCCTGTTATGCTTTATATCGCTTTCCGAACGGCACTCTCTTCCCCGGGGAGCGTTATATATAAGCAGGAGCGACTTGGATACAGAGGCAAAACTTTTACTATTTATAAATTCAGAAGTATGGTGCAGGATGCTGAAATAAACGGACCTGCCCTTTCATTTGATCATGACCCCCGCATTACCGCCTGGGGAAAAACCATGCGCAAATGGCGACTGGATGAATTACCTCAACTCTGGAATATTCTGAAAGGTGAAATGAGTTTTGTAGGACCAAGACCAGAGAGAAAAATTTTTGCCGATCAGTTACATCAACTTTCGCCCTATTACAAATATTTGCAGAGAGTAAAACCGGGACTCACCTCCTGGGGTATGGTACAATTCGGCTACGCTTCTAATTTGGATGATATGCTCGAGCGAATGAAATACGATTTGATGTATATAGAAAATGCATCCTTACTGCTTGACTTCAAAATTATGATGCATACCCTGAAAATAATTCTGGCGGCAAAAGGCAAATAAGTTACCAATTAGTTATGCTGGCACCCATTCAAATTTTACCCGCCCACCAAATTAACTGCACCAAATGGGATGCCTGTATAGAAAAAAATGAAAATGGACTAATTTACGCACAAACTAGATTTTTAGATACAATGGCCGATAACTGGCATGGACTGGTTATTGGAGATTATACAACTGTAATGCCCATTCCATGGAGAAAAAAATGGGGTATCCGATATGCCTATGTGCCTGCCTTTATGCAACAACAGGGGTTTTCCGGTGAACTGAACGAAAGTGAGCTTGTAAGGGCTATGCAGTTATTAACCCAATGGATTTCTTACGGCGATTTTAACTTTAATTTTTCAAACACTTGTCTGCAAAATACGTTTCCAGCAATCAGTTGTAGGAATAACCAAAAAATTTTTTTGCAAAAAAAATACGCAGACCTCTATCAACATTTTTCTTCAGATGCAAAGAGAAATATTGAACAATCTGTAAAAGAAAATTTGCAAATTGAAACTGAATGGAATGAGGATATCTGGAATATTTTTCATCAACAAATGAAATATCCACATGCGCCCAATTTACAAGAAATGCAACAATTTAAGCAGGTGTGCACTCAATTCGCCTCTACTAATCAATGTATCATTCGCTGGATAAGCAATAAAGAAAAACAACTACTGGCTGCATGGGTTGGACTTAAAGATTGCAGAAGAATATACAACTTACTTAACCTAACTACTCCCCTGGGAAGAAAAACCAGTGCGAATTATTTTTTAATCAACCATTTGATACAAACATTTTCCGAACAACCCATTTGGCTGGATATGGAGGGATCAGAACTACCCGGCGTGCACTCTTTTTATAAAAATTGGGGTGCCCAAAATGAAACCTATTTTCAGCTACATCTAAACCAACTTCCCATTCCCTTACGATGGATCAAACGCTGATGGCTGCTGTAAAATAGCCTCGGCTAATAATAAATCGGTGGGGCGGGTTATTTTGATATTCTCATATTCTCCCTCTACCAAATAAACGGGTGTACCCATAGCCTCTACTACAGTTGCCTCATCGGTAAATTGATTATGTACTGCATGTAAAAAGGCCTCCTTCAACAGATCTGTTGTAAATGTTTGAGGCGTTTGTATCAATCGAATTTGATTTCTGTCGGCCACCCGATTTTCTAATCCGGATACCACGCGAATACTATCCGTTGCTGCTACCGCCGGTATAGCTGAGCCATACTCCAATGCAACCTGATAACAACGATGTATAAGGGAAGTACTCAGTAAACATCGAACGCCATCATGCACAAATACAATTCCGCCGGGCTCAACCACTTGCAAGCCGTTTCGAACACTTTCGAACCGGGTAGCACCCCCTACAATTAATCGAATGCCTTTATCTGGAAAATACTGATCTATTAATTGTTTTCCGAAGTCTATATGGGCTGTAGGAAGTACCAATACAATTTCCAACACTTCGAAGCTCTCTAAAAAACGGGTCAACGTGTGCCAGATAATCGGTTTGCCCTGCAATAAAAGAAATTGCTTAGGTAATTGGCTACCCATTCGCGCGCCCGATCCCCCTGCCACAATGATGACGGATTTCTTCATTGCAATATCCATTTTGAAAACAAGTTAGGAGAAATTATGCAGAGATTTGTTTAAATAAAATCATAATGTGTGGCTGAATGTCTAAACGGTATTAGTTATCTAGCTATTCGATATAGCAAATAATCTATAAAAACTATTTATATTACTTACTTATTGATAAATAAGTACTTGAGAGAACCCATTGCTATTTTTTACCGCCCGATACATACCAGCACTATTAAAAATCATAGCATGGTTACCTTTCCCATCTACCCCAATCATGCCACCCTCTCCCTGTAATGCTCTTAGTTTGTTGTTAACCACCTTATCCATAGCCGCTTGTAAACTCAGATGGCTATATTCCATCAAGCAACTTACATCGTAAGAAGCCACTGCCCGAATAAACATTTCTCCATGCCCGGTACAACTAATTGCACAGGTTGCGTCGTTGGCATAGGTTCCGGCACCAATTAGGGGACTATCGCCGATGCGTCCATACTTCTTATTGGTCATTCCGCCGGTAGAAGTAGCTGCCGCAAGATGGCCGTGCTGATCGCAAGCAACAGCCCCTACGGTGCCAAATTTTTTATCCCGCATCAGCTCCTCTAAATGATGATGCGTATGATCTAAGGAGTAGGTATCCGAATCGCGTATTGCCTTCCACTGATCGTATCTAAACTGTGAAAAAAAATATTCATCGGGTTCTAACTTTACCCCCTGCTTTATGGCAAAATCATTGGCACCCTTTCCACTTAAAAAAACATGATTGCTATTGCGCATTACTTCGGTTGCCAGTTCAATGGGATTTCGTACGTTTCTAACACCCGCCACCGCACCAGCAGCAAGGGTTTGTCCATCCATAATTGCCGCATCCATCTCCTGTACCCCCTTTTTTGTGAATACGGCCCCGCGCCCCGCATTGAATAAAACATGATCTTCCAATACAACTAGAGCAGCTTTTACTGCATTGGCGGAAGTGCCTCCCTCTTCTAAAACAGCAAAACCCGCATTCAAAGCCTGATTTAATCCATCCATATAGGCCCTCTCCAAATCAGGCGTCATATCTTCTTTTAAAATAGTTCCTGCACCGCCATGAATTACAAGTGTATACATTGCTACGAGATTGAACCTACAAAATTAGAGTAATGTGCAGCAGAAATTTTTTAAGTTTAGCGGCTAATCGTTAGAGAAGCTTTAAAAGAAAAAGGCATTTCTTTTAAAATTATCAAGTGGCAAAATTAACCTGCCGATAATAGTCGTATAGATTCTTGCAGCAAAGCTTCCTTACGAATAGGGGCTGTTCCTACTTCTTCGCAAACCAATCCCCCTGCGATATTTGCCATTTCGGCGGCCAGTTGCATTTGGCGGGTAATCGCGTATACCATAGAAGCAACAGCAATAACCGTATCCCCAGCACCGCTTACATCAGCAATATTCCGAATATGGGTTGGTATAATAGCTGCCTGTTTTTCGTCACGATAAAATACACCATGTTCACTCAGAGTAATAAATGAAATAGCATGATGCAATTGTGCTGCCAACCGATCATGCATAGCATTCAGTGAAGCCAAATCGAGGGGTGCTTCACTTAGTTGTAATCCCTCCTTTACCTCTTTTAAATTGGGCTTGAATAAGGTTACCCCTTGGTAAGCAAAAAAGTTTTTCTTTTTTGGATCTACTGTAGTAATTACCCCTTTGGAATTACATAAGTCAATAATCCTTCTAATAAGGGTTGGAGTTAATACCCCTTTGTTGTAATCTTCTAAAATGCAAACCTGCGGTACTTCTTTATCAAAATACGCCTGCACTTTTTTCCATACCGCTTCTTCTAACTCGGCTGATATATCGTGCGAAACCTCCGTATCTAGGCGCATCATTTGCTGATTACGGGCCATCACCCGGGTTTTGTTGGTGGTAACCCTGTCTGGTGTTTCTACTAAATAAGATATATCCACCGGAACGGCTGCTAGTAGTTGTTGCAGATTTTCTCCCGCACTATCCTTTCCCACAACACTAATTATGGTAGTGTTAGCACCAAGCGAGGCGGTATTAATAGCCACATTCCCAGCACCGCCTATACGATTTTCAGATTTCTTAACTGTTACCACAGGAACAGGTGCTTCCGGAGAAATCCGGTCTACCAAGCCCCAGCAATACGTATCCAACATCACGTCGCCAATAACCAACACACGCATACGGCACATTTCATCAAAAAGCTGCTCAAAACTCATGTATCATTTTTTTTAAACTGCCTTACGGCCAGATAATACAAAGGTACTCCCAGCAAAGTTATCAGCAATCCCGGCCAGGTATACTCGCTTTTATAAATTAATAACAAAATACAAAATCCGATACCCATGCAAACATATAGCGCAGGTAAAAAGGGATATCCTACTGCCCGATATGGGCGATCGGCATCCGGGCGTTGCTTTCGTAGGATAAAAATACCTATGATAGTTAACACATAAAATATTACTACTACAAAAGAAACCATGTCTAACAGGTCTCCATATTTACCGCTTAAACATAACAATGAGGCTACCACACACTGTGCCCACAATGCCCAACCGGGTACCTGATTTTTATTTAAGGTTGCTGCCTTTTTAAAAAACAGGCCGTCGCCCGCCATGGTATGATATACCCTTGCTCCAGCCAAAATCAATCCATTATTACAACCAAAAGTAGAAATCATTATCATTACTGCAATTACATATGTACCGGCCTGCCCAAAAATCACATTCGCTGCGGTTACAGCTACCCGGTCTGCCTTGG
Source organism: Sediminibacterium sp. (assembly GCA_040403945.1). GTDB lineage: Bacteria > Bacteroidota > Bacteroidia > Chitinophagales > Chitinophagaceae > Sediminibacterium. The sequence continues at coordinate 15,805 of JBBAJQ010000035.1, read as the reverse complement.
CAAAAGCAATATCCTGCAAGGGTAATACGCCTAAATACATAAAGTTGGCACTTACATAAATCAGCGTAACAATGGAGGTGCCTAAAAATAAGCTGAGTCCTATATTACGTTGCGGATTTTTAATTTCGCCGGCTATAAAAGTTACATTATTCCAGGCATCGCTGCTAAATATAGATCCTACCATAGAAGAAGCGATTGCCCCCACAGCAGCCGCACCCAGTAAAGGCAACATAATTGCCTGCCATCCGGCACTTGTATCAGCAGGTGCTGTTAAGGATTTCATCTCCCAGGCATGTTGCCAGTTAGCCTGCCACACTTCGGGTTTCAACATAAAAAATCCTACAACTATTAACCCAAATAATGAAAGTAACTTGGTAACCGTAAAAGTAGTTTGTATCCATTTGCCGCTCTGTATACCCCGCGAATTGATGTAGGTTAATAAGACTATCATCAAAATGGTAACCAGCTGCGCCACATGAATTTTTATGCCCACCAGTGTAACCAGCACATTCTCGGGCGCTAATTCAAGTATCGGAAAAAAATAGGCAGCGAACTTACAAAAAGCAACGCCCACAGCCGCAATAGTTCCCGTTTGAATTACTGCAAAAAAACTCCATCCATACAAAAAACCAACCAATGGATTGTACGACTCTTTTAGATACACATACTGCCCACCGGCTTTTGGAAACATGGCACTAAGTTCTCCATAACTGAGGGCAGCCGTAAGCGTCATAAAACCGGTTATCAGCCATACGGCAATCAGCCAACCGGCACTACCCACATTGCGGGTAATATCTGCACTAACAATAAATATACCAGAGCCGATCATACTGCCGGCCACAATCATCGTGGCATCCATCAACCCCAGTGTGGGCTTAAATTGGGTACTTGCTTGGTCCATATATGTCAAATCCCGCTTTTATACGGGATTTGAAGATAATAAAAATATGATGGAAGTACTATTTCTTCTTATACATCGTATTTAATCCCTGCACCAAATCGGCCGTAATATCGTAGGCAGGATCTTTATAATATATCAAATCGGGATAATTATTTAATATTAATGCATACCCTTTCTGCTGATTGTACACTTTTAAAAAGTCTTCAATCTTCTTTTTCACGTCCTGTAATTGTTTTACCTGCTCCTCCTGAAACTCATCCGCCAGCATTTTTTCTTTTCCTTGAAAAGCCTTTTCCTGCTGTAAAAACTCCTGCTGCTTTCCTGCCATTTCAGCCTGAGAAAGCATCTGACTTAACTTCTGTAACTCTTGATACTTATTGGTTAAAATAGTACGCATCTGACCAATCTGACGCTGATTTTCATTGGCCTTGGTTTGTAACGCTAACTGTACTTCTTGATAATACGCAAACTGACTTTGTAAACTATCACCTTCAAAATAAGCCACCCGATAATTTCCAGCAGGAACCGCTACTGAAGTATCATTGGCTGATGAAGCAGATTTGCCCGAAAAGTGCAGATAAAAAAGCACCAACACGGCTATTCCCAAAACAGCCTGTACAATTTGATTCGTATTTTTCATGTTTTATTTTTTTTAGGATAAAGTTAGAGAGTAGTACTAGCCCTTTTTATGGTTATCGCTGGAAAACCAAGGAAGTAGTAAGGACATTTAGTATGATTTTTTTGAAGGGATTAATAAGGGTTGTAAACCTGCACAAATTACACCATTTCAGTAAAATGCAGAAGGAATTCAATAAAAGAGGGCATAAAAAAAAGCAGAAAGTAGCTAACTTTCTGCTTTTATAACTAAGTAGACTCGCTATTACTATTCTTCGTCGTCGAAACTCATAGCCTCACGGGTAGTAGTTAATACATCGTATTCTTCTTTGCTACCTACAATTATGCTATCGAATTCTTTCTGACCTGTTCCTGCCGGAATTAGGTGACCAGTAATTACATTCTCCTTCAGACCTAACATCAGATCGGCCTTACCCTGAATAGCTGCCTGGCTTAACACCTTGGTAGTTTCCTGGAACGAGGCAGCTGAAATCCAGCTTTGTACGCCCAGAGAAGCTTTGGTGATACCCAACAGCACAGGAGTTGCAGTGGCAGGGCGTGCATCCCGAACTTCCACCGGTTTCTTGTCGCTTCTGCGAAGAATAGAATTTTCTTCTCTTAAGTCGCGGAGCGTAACAATCTGTCCAGCTTTCATTTTGGTACTTTCACCAGGTTCGGTAACTACTTTCTTATCATAAATCCGGTCGTTCTCCTCAATAAAATCAAAGCGATCTTCCAGATCCTCCTCTAAGAATTTGGTATCTCCCGCATCTACAATTTCTACCTTCTTCATCATCTGACGAACAATTACCTCGATATGCTTATCGTTGATTCGCACCCCTTGTAAACGATATACTTCCTGAATTTCATTTACCACATACTCTTGAACAGCAAATGGACCTTTGATGGTGAGGATATCTGCCGGAGCAATTTGCCCATCAGACATTGGAGTACCCGCCTTTACAAAGTCGCCATCCTGCACCAGAATCTGACGCGTAAGTGGAATCAAATACTTCTTAATCATGCCGTCTTTAGACTCAACAATAATTTCACGGTTACCTCTTTTCACACCACCAAAAGCAACAACTCCGTCAATTTCACAAACAATGGCTGGGTTACCCGGATTACGTGCTTCAAATAATTCAGTAACACGTGGAAGACCTCCGGTGATATCTCTCAGTTTTCCTAAAATTCTTGGAATCTTCACCAGCACCTGTCCTGCTTTTACTTCGTCTTCTTCCTCAACAGCAATGTGTGATCCTACAGGCAAGTTATATTGCTTAGACTCTTTACCACTGCCCACTATCAAAGTAGGGATACGGGTTTTGTCTTTGGTTTCAATAACAACTTTTTCGCGGTGACCGGTTTGTTCATCAGATTCATCGCGATAGGTGATACCATCGATAATATTTTCGAACTTAATGCTACCATTAATTTCGGCGATAATTACGTTGTTAAATGGATCCCATGTGCAAATAACATCGCCCTTTTTAACGGCTGCTCCGTCTTTCACATTCAATGTAGATCCATAAGGAACGTTATTAGTAATCAGCAACCGATCGTTTTTAACATCGGTTATTCTTACTTCACCGGTACGACCAATTACAATCTTGATTTTCTTGCCTTCATTATTCAACGCATCAACTGTACGCAAACCGTCGAACTGAATGGTACCGTCGAATTTCGCCTGTAACGTAGATTCTACCGAAGCAGAACCCGCAACACCCCCTACGTGGAAAGTACGGAGGGTAAGCTGTGTACCTGGTTCTCCAATTGACTGAGCAGCGATAATACCTACGGCATCTCCGCGCTGTGCAAGATATCCGGTTGCCAAGTTTTTACCATAACACTTTACACAAACACCCCGCTTACTTTCGCAAGTAAGTACAGAACGAATTTCAACAGTTTCAATACCTGCATCTTCAACTTTCTTGGCCTCTTCGTTGGAAATTTCTTCACCCGCACGAATGATCAACTCATCGGTTAACGGATGATATACATCATGCAATGAAGTTCTTCCTTCAATACGATCGCTCAGTGGTTCAATAATGTCTTCATTATCTTTCAGAGCCGTTGTGGCATTACCACGCAGCGTACCGCAATCATCTTCTCCAATTACCACATCCTGAGAAACATCTACCAACCTACGCGTTAGGTAACCGGCATCCGCTGTTTTTAAAGCGGTATCCGCCAAACCTTTTCTGGCACCATGGGTAGAGATGAAGTAATCCAATACGTTCAACCCGCCTTTAAAGTTAGACAGAATCGGATTTTCAATTACCTCACTTCCACTGCTTCCGCTCTTACGAGGTTTAGCCATCAATCCACGAATACCCACCAACTGCTTTACCTGTGTTTTACTACCCCGGGCTCCGGAATCCAACATCATAAATACAGAGTTGAATCCTTGCTTATCAATCGTCATTTCACGAATCAAACTTTCCGTAATCTTCATGTCTACGCGACCCCAAATATCAATCACCTGATTATAGCGTTCGTTATTCGTGATTAATCCCATATTATAGCTATCCCATACTTCCTCAACTTCTACCTTAGCAGAATCTAATAATTGATTTCTGATTTCTGGTACAATCAAGTCGTTCACACTAAAGGATAATCCACCCTTAAACGCCATTCGGAATCCGAGGGTTTTAATATCATCCAAAAACTTAGCCGTTTTTGGCACGTTGGTGATTTTGATAATATCTCCAATAATTTCACGTAAACTTTTCTTGGTAAGCAGCGCATTTACATACCCTACTTCTACCGGTACATGCTGATTAAATAATACTCGACCCACCGTAGTATCAATCAATTTTCTAACCAACTGGCTGTTTTCACGAACCATGGTTCGCACCTTAATATTGGCATGTAAATCAACTCTTCCTTCGTTGTAGGCGATAATTACTTCATCCATGTTGTAAAATGCCATTCCCTGACCTTTTACAATTTCCGTATCGGTTGTTTTCTTGCCTTTGGTAATATAATACAAGCCCAACACCATGTCCTGAGAAGGCAGGGTAATAGGAGTACCATTTTGTGGGTTAAGAATGTTGTGTGAAGACAACATCAATAACTGGGCTTCCAAAATAGCTGCATTGCTCAAAGGCACGTGCACCGCCATCTGGTCACCATCAAAGTCGGCATTAAAAGAAGAGGTTACTAACGGGTGCAACTGGATGGCCTTACCTTCTACCAATTTGGGCTGGAACGCCTGAATAGATAGTCTGTGCAGCGTTGGGGCCCGGTTTAATAATACCGGATGACCTTTTAATATGTTTTCGAGGATATCCCAGATTACCGCTTCTTTGCGATCTACCAGCTTTTTAGCTGATTTAACCGTTTTTACAATACCGCGCTCAATCAGTTTTCTGATAACAAATGGCTTAAATAATTCAGCAGCCATATCCTTAGGCAATCCACATTCGTGTATTTTCAATTCTGGACCAACCACAATTACCGAACGACCAGAATAATCTACCCGCTTTCCTAATAAGTTCTGACGGAAACGTCCTTGCTTTCCTTTCAATACATCAGATAAAGATTTGAGGGCACGACCACCTTCCGCTTTTACGGCGTTGGATTTACGGCTATTATCGAACAGGGAGTCAATTGCCTCCTGCAACATTCTTTTTTCGTTCCGAAGAATTACCTCAGGGGCTTTAATCTCCAACAAACGCTTTAAACGGTTGTTGCGGATAATAACCCGACGATATAAGTCATTTAAATCGGAGCTGGCAAAACGTCCGCCATCCAATGGCACCAGGGGTCTTAATTCTGGTGGAATAACCGGAATATATTGCATAACCATCCACTCGGGGCGGTTGGTAATGTGGTGACTAGCTTCGCGGAAAGATTCCACTACGCTCAAACGCTTTAAAGCATCTGCTTTTCTTTGCTGAGAGGTTTCAGTGGCAGCCGAGTTACGGAGTGAGAAACTCAATCCATCCAGATCGATGCGCTCCAACAAGGCGTGCACAGCTTCTGCACCCATCTTGGCAATAAACTTATTGGGATCTTCGTCGGGCAGGTATTGATTGTCTTTCGGTAAAGTATCCAATAAATCTAGGTACTCTTCTTCTGTAAGCAAATCACCCATTTTAAGGGTATCCTTAATGCCGCCCTGGATTACCACAAAACGTTCGTAGTAAATGATGGTTTCGAGTTTTTTAGAACTCATACCCAACAAGTATCCGATTTTATTCGGCAAGCTCTTAAAATACCAGATATGCACAACAGGCACCACCAGTTTGATGTGTCCCATTCTTTCGCGACGAACTTTTTTCTCGGTAACTTCAACTCCACATCGATCGCAAACGATTCCCTTGTAACGGATACGCTTGTATTTGCCACAGGCACACTCGTAATCTTTTACCGGCCCGAAAATTCTTTCACAAAATAAACCATCGCGCTCAGGCTTGTAGGTACGATAGTTAATGGTTTCGGGCTTCAGCACTTCACCGAAACTTCTTTCCAGAATATTATCCGGAGAAGCCAGGCTAATGGTGATTTGAGAAAAAGATGGTCTGGGTTTATTGTCTCTTTTGAATGCCATATCTCTGATGAAAATTAGTAGGTTAAGTTTGTATACCGTCTTTTCAGATTCGGTGATAAAAAAGCTTTTTCTGTTTCAGCAAGCCATTTGGGTAAACAGTATGGCCATACAGATGATTATAATCTGCATGGCCAATCCCTGATTTATTCAAATTTAAGATCCAGTCCGAGTCCGCGCAATTCATGTACTAATACATTGAATGACTCGGGAACACCGGCTTTTGGAATATTATCTCCTTTAACAATAGCCTCATAGGTTTTCGCTCTACCGATGATGTCGTCCGATTTGAGGGTAAGCAGTTCCTGCAGGATGTTGGCAGCACCATAAGCCTCCAGTGCCCATACTTCCATTTCTCCAAAACGCTGACCTCCAAACTGAGCTTTACCACCCAGCGGCTGTTGAGTAATCAAACTATAAGGTCCGATAGAACGGGCGTGCATCTTATCATCTACCATGTGGTGCAGCTTAATCATGTAAATCACACCCACAGTGGCTTTCTGATGGAAGCGCTCACCGGTTTCACCATCATACAAATAAGTATGTCCATTCCGCGGAATATCCGCATCTATACAATATTGTTCAATCTGATCGGTGGAAGCACCGTCAAAAATTGGGGTAGCAAACTTCAATCCCAACCGCTTGCCCGTCCAACCAAGAATTGTTTCATAAATCTGACCCAGATTCATACGAGAAGGTACCCCTAATGGATTCAGTACAATGTCTACCGGTGTACCATCTTCCATAAACGGCATATCTTCAGCCCGTACAATTTTGGCAACAATACCCTTATTACCATGGCGACCAGCCATCTTATCTCCCACTTTCAACTTACGCTTAACAGCCAAGTAAACTTTAGCCAATTTCAATACACCGGCAGGTAATTCATCCCCAATAGAGATGTTGAATTTCTCCCGCTTGTATCTTCCCAGCTCTTCATTAAACTTGATGCTGTAATTATGTAAAAGCGTATTAATCTGGTCGTCTGTTTTTGCTTCTCCCGTCCATCCCAGCGGATTCACATTCTGATAGTCGATAGTGCTCAGGTTCTTTTGATTGAACTTGGCACCTTTGCCTATCAGCATCTCACCGAAGTTATTGCTTACACCTGTAGAAGCTTTATCCTTCAACAAGGTTTGCAATTTATCCAGCAACAATTCCTGTAAATTTTCCGCATTTTGCGCATGCACTTTCTCTACTTTTTCCAACAAAGCTTTCTCGCGAATTTTTCCGTTCTTATCTTTCTTGGCGCGCTGGAATAATTTTTTATCAATCACCACACCCTCAGTTCCGTTGGGCGCTTTTAAAGAAGCATCTTTGGCATCTCCGGCTTTATCACCAAAGATGGCACGTAATAATTTCTCTTCTGGGGTTGGATCTGATTCACCTTTTGGCGTTATTTTACCAATCAGGATATCACCTTCCTTGATAGTAGCCCCAATCCGTATAATTCCATGCTCATCCAAATCTTTGGTAGCTTCTTCGGAAACATTGGGAATATCCGGTGTTAATTCTTCTTCCCCTAGTTTGGTATCGCGCACTTCCAATTCGTATTCTTCAATATGCACAGAAGTAAACAAATCTTCCCGTACTACTTTTTCGCTAATTACTATGGCATCCTCAAAGTTGTATCCCTTCCATGGCATAAACGCCACTTGCAGGTTACGCCCCAGTGCCAGTTCTCCGTCTTTGGTAGCATATCCCTCCGTTAAGAAATCACCCTTCTTAACTTTCTGACCCTTTCTAACCGCAGGGCGCAGATTGATGCAGGTTGCCTGGTTGGTTTTAATAAACTTGGTTAGTTTATAAATCTGCAAATCATCATTAAAGCTTACCAGTCTATCCAAATCATTTCTATCGTAGCGAACATGAATTTCATTGGCATCTACAAATTCAACCACGCCATTTCCTTCGGCATGCATCTGAATGCGCGCATCACGGGCAGCTTTTCCTTCTAGTCCGGTTCCTACAATTGGTGCTTCGGGACGTAAAAGGGGTACAGCCTGGCGTTGCATGTTCGATCCCATCAGGGCACGGTTAGCATCATCATGCTCAAGGAACGGAATCAGGGAAGCACTCAAACCAACAATCTGGTTAGGAGCTACGTCCATATATTCTACTTCTTCCTTATCTAATATGGGGAAGTCACCCGTTTGGCGGGAAACTACTTTATCTTCTGCAAATTCGCCTTTTTCTGTAAGGGGCGAATTACTTTGGGCAATTTTAGCGGAATCTTCTTCTTCGGCACTAAGAAAAGTAAGTTCTTTCATATTTACTTTTCCATTTACTACCTTACGATAAGGGGTTTCAATAAAGCCCATATCATTGATAGCAGCATGCACACAAAGGGTAGAAATCAATCCGATATTCGGACCTTCCGGGGTTTCGATGGTACACAATCTACCGTAGTGAGAATAGTGTACGTCTCTAACCTCAAATCCGGCTCTCTCTCTGCTTAAACCTCCTGGCCCTAGGGCTGAGATTCTCCGCTTATGGGTAATCTCACTCAGTGGGTTAGTTTGATCTAAGAACTGAGAAAGCTGAGATGTTCCAAAAAACGAATTGATAACAGAAGATAAGGTACGGGCATTAATCAGGTCTACAGGGGTAAACACCTCATTGTCGCGCACATTCATCCGCTCGCGGATAGTACGTGCCATACGGGCCAGCCCCACACCAAACTGCGCATATAACTGCTCTCCCACGGTTCTAACCCGGCGATTGCTCAGGTGATCGATATCGTCGATTTCAGCTTTTGCATTGGTTAAACGTACCAGATATTTGATAATCTCAATTATATCCTGCTTGGTTAACACCTTTTTCTGTAAAGGATAGTCCAAACTAAGTTTACGGTTGATTTTATATCGACCTACTTCGCCTAAATCGTAGCGCTTATCACTAAAGAATAATTTGTCAATGATACCCCGGGCCGTTTCGTTATCGGGCGCATCGGCTCCTCTTAACTGACGGTAAATATGCTGAACGGCTTCCAATTCGCTGTTAGAAGTATCCTTATTCAGGGTATTGTAAATAATCGCATAGTCGCCGCCCACATCTTCTTTTTGCACAAATACGCTCTTCACTTCCATTTCAATAATGGTAGCAACAGCCTCTTCATCCAATACCGTATCTCTTTCCATTACGATATCGTTTCTTTCAATGCTAACTACTTCACCAGTATCTTCATCCACAAAATCTTCTACCCAGGTTCTGAGAACACGGGCAGCCAATTTTCTTCCGATTTGAGCAGCTAATGATTTTTTGTCGGCCTTTACTTCCGTAGCCATTCCAAACAACTCCAGAATGTCTTTATCGGTTTCAAATCCGATGGCACGCAACAAAGTAGTAACCGGAAATTTCTTCTTACGGTCGATGTATGCATACATCACATTGTTAATGTCGGTAGCAAACTCCATCCAAGCTCCTTTAAAAGGAATTACCCGGGCAGAATAAATTTTAGTTCCATTGGGGTGGATGCTTTGTCCAAAAAATACCCCCGGAGAACGATGCAATTGAGAAACCACCACACGCTCAGCGCCATTAATCACAAATGTGCCGCGGGGCGTCATGTAAGGAATATTTCCTAAAAATACGTCTTGCACAATGGTTTGAAAATCCACATGCTCCTCGTCATTACAACTGAGGCGTAACTTCGCTTTCAAAGGCACGGCATACGTAAGCCCTCTTTCCATACACTCTTCAATCGTGTAACGGGGCGGATCTATAAAATAATCCAGAAACTCCAGCATGAAAATGTTGCGGGTATCCGTGATGGGAAAGTTTTCCTTAAACACCCGGAATAGTCCTTCCACGTTCCGCCTATCGGGCGTGGTTTCTAACTGAAAAAATTCACTGAAAGATTCTAACTGAATGTCGAGCAGGTCTGGCGCTTCCGCTAAATGTTTTGTTTTACCGAAGCCGACCCTGTTGTGCAATGTAGTAGTAGACATATATGCGTTAAAGCGGTTTTCGTAAGTAAAATTTTGGGTAGAAGAATGAACTTCTAATTGTACTGATAATCAGACACTTGTAATACCACAACGCAGGGTTGCCATGTCCGGTAGCCAGTTAGCCCAAAATAAAGGATGGCAAAGGTAAGCAATCAGGGCCAACCTGAAAAACAAATTTTAGACCAAACTCCCTTTTTGTGGAAAAAATTGGCAAAAAAAATCCGCAGGCTCCGGCAACCGACTTCCTGTCAGAAAAATACCAGTAGCTCTGCCTCTGGCGGAAACTACTGGTAGTAAACTTATGTATATACATTGATTATCAGGGGGGATTGTATCCCCATTCTCCTACGGGAAACACGCAGATCCCTTAGATTTTACCAAATACGGGCCCTATTTTCGGGTTTCCGGTACATTTTATGCTTGTCCGTTACCCCAAAATGGGTATAAAATGGGTCGAAATTGCTTAGTGGACCCAAAACTCGAAACTCTTCGGGTGAATGGGGATCAACTGCAATACCTGTTCGTACATTCTCCGGACGATTTTTTATGCGCCAGGCCTGGGCAAAACCCAGAAAAAAGCGCTGCTGGGGGGTAAATCCATCTATCTTTTCTGTACTCTTGGCCTGAGCAGTTAACTGAAAGGCATCCCAAGCAATTGCCAGCCCGCCAATATCCGCCAGATTCTCTCCCAACGTAAGTTGCCCATTTACCGAAAGGCTATCCAGCACTTTATAGGAATTGTATTGCTGTACTACCCCATTGGCCTTTTGGGTAAATTTTGCCCCGTCTGATGGTTGCCACCAGTCCTGCAGGTTCCCACTCGCATCATACTGCCTACCCTGATCGTCGAACCCATGTGTAATTTCGTGGCCAATTACCAATCCGATTGCCCCATAATTGATGGCATCATCGGCAGTAGCGCTAAAGAAAGGTTGTTGGAGGATGCCGGCAGGAAACACGATTTCATTAAATGTTGGATTATAATAGGCATTCACAGTAGGTGCCGTCATACCCCACTCCGTTTTATCTACCGGCTTTCCAATTTTTGCTATGTTCTCTGCAAAATCATGCTGCTGAATACTGCGGGAGTTTTCAAAAAAGGTATTACGGGCAATCGTTACATCGCTATAACTTTTCCAGGTATCCGGATAGCCGATTTTTTTAATAAAAGCACGCAGCTTTATTTGTGCCTGCGCCTTGGTAGTGTCCGACATCCAATCTAACCCGGCGATTCTTTTTTGAAAAGCGATTTGCAGATTATTCACCAGTTCATCCATTCTCTTTTTGGCAGCAGGTGGAAAATATTTTTCTACATACAACTGTCCTAATAAATCTTTCATTCCCTCGTCTGAGCGCTGAACCATAGTTTTCCAACGGGGTGGCTGTACAGTTAATCCGGAAAACACTTTACCAAATTCAAATCGGGCATCCCGAAAGGCTTTACTTAGGTAGCGGGCATTATTAGAAATATAATCGTAGGCAGCTTTTTGTTTCCAAACTTCTATGGGCTCAGATGCCATTAGTTTTCCGAGGGCAGCATAATAAGCAGGCTGAGAAACATTGATGCTATCTGTTTTTATACCCATTTTGGTAAACAATTCCGGCCAGTTAAACTGGGGTGCTTGTTGCTGCAGCGCGGATACCGACATCTTATGATAGTTCTTTATTGGATCACGCAACTCTACGGGTGTAAGATGGGAGGCGGCCAAACGGGTTTCTAATGCCAGCACCTGCTCTGCCTGCTTTTGGGCCAGTCCGGCTTCTGTTCCCGTGAGTGTTAAAAAGGTTACAATATTCTTCACAAATTCCTTACGAATATTAACAGTGATGGAATCAGTTTTCGTGTAATAGCTTTTCTCGGGCAGGTTTAATCCAGATTGAACGAGTACCAGAATATTTTGACTGCTATTTTTTTCATCAGCACCTACATAATATCCGATGGGTGAAAAATCGCCATTGGCTTGCTTCATTTCATCCCCCATTAACTGAACCAGTTCCTGATAATTTTTTACGGCCGCAATTTTTTCTAATACGGGCTTCAGTGGATCAAACCCTCGCTTTTCGATAGTAACTGTATCCATGCCACTGGCATAAAAATCACCTACTTTTTGTGCGGCACTCCCTTTGGGATGATTGGTGTTAGCAGCTAACCCATCTAAAATGATGCGCAAATTTTTTAGATTATTATCATATAAACTGTAAAAGCTGCCCCAGCCCGACTGATCATCCGGGATTTTGGTGGTGGCCAGCCATTTTCCATTTGCATAGGTAAAAAAATTGTCGCCGGGATGTACTGTAGTATCCATGCCTGCTATATCAAAAGCAGCCGTGGCAGATTCACTTGTATTTTTACAAGATGCGAGCCCAATAGCAACAAAAAGAATAAGGATTAGGGAATTGCGTCTCATGTTTTTTTCTTAAATGTAAATAACACTTACAGGATACCAAAAATTAATTGGATAAGCGGTTACAATCTATTGGGCGGTGGTGATTGCCAAGCATAAAAAAAGCCGACCTCGTGTGAGGTCGGCTTATCGTTGCAGAAAAGTATAATTACTTGATTTCCACTTCAGCACCCGCTTCTTTCAGCTTACCAGCCACTTCTTCGGCTTCTGCTTTAGAAACACCTTCTTTAACTGGTTTCGGTGCACCGTCTACTAGGTCTTTAGCTTCTTTCAGTCCTAAACCGGTTAATTCTTTCACGATTTTCACCACAGTCAATTTGCTGGCACCTCCGCTAACGAGGATTACATCAAAGGCTGTTTTTTCTTCAGCAGCAGCTGCTCCGCCACCGTCGCCGCTAGATACTACTACTGCAGCAGCTGCGGGTTCGATACCGTAATCTGCCTTCAGCACATCTGCTAATTCCTGTACTTCTTTTACTGTTAAGCCTACTAATTGTTCGGCTAATGCTTTTACGTCTGCCATAGTTTGTAAATTTTTTCCGTCTTCATGTCACCTAAGTGATCCGACGGAGGGTTTAAAAAAATTTGCCGTTGGGCGTTTATTTGAATAAAAAATTCCGTTGTTATTAGGCTTCTGCCGGTGTGGCATTGCCTTGTTTTTCGTGGTGGTGCAACAGGGCTGCCAATACTCTTTTGGCAGGTGATTGCAACAATCCAAGTACTTCTCCGATTAACTCGTTCTTCGTCTTAATCTTCGTGAGTGCTGCTAGAGACTCATCTCCAGTAAACACATCTCCATTAATAAACGCGGCCTTTAATTGAGGGCGGGTAGTATTGGATGATTTACGGAAGGAGCTGATAATAACAGCCGGCTCTTTTGGATTATCAGAAAACATTAGAGCAGTAACCTGGTGCAAGGAATCAAAAATACCGGCATACTTTTCAGCATCCAGAGATTCGAGGGCCTTGCGAATCAGCGTATTTTTAGCCACCTTCATTTCTACCTGCTTATTAAAACAAGTTCTGCGAAGGTTACTTACCTGCTCAACCGAAAGAGATTCGGTATCGGTGATATAGAAGTTATTGTACTGAGAGAATTTTTCTTTCAGTAAGGCAATCACTTCATTTTTTTCATTCTTTGTCATAACTAATTTTTTTTAGTACCCGGGTCATTTCCGTACGCCCTAGGCGCACAGATCACAGGGATTAGTTGATTAATGATTTTGTGTCTAAGGCAATACCCGGACTCATCGTACTGGCCATGCTTACGCCTTTCAGGTAAATACCTTTAGCGGCAGAAGGCTTCAGTTTGATAATTGCATTGATCAGTTCGGCACTGTTTTCTGCAATCTTGTCGGAGGAGAAAGAAACTCTACCGATAGAAGCGTGTACAATTCCTGATTTATCAACTTTAAAGGCAATTTTACCACCCTTTACTTCATTTACAGCTGCGGCTACATCGTTGGTAACGGTACCTGTTTTAGGGTTCGGCATTAAGTTACGGGGACCGAGCACTTTACCCAGTTTACCAATTTTAGGCATCACAGATGGGGTAGCGATAATTACATCAACTTCCACCCATCCACCTTCAATTTTGGTGATAAACTCATCTAACCCTACAAAGTCGGCACCGGCTTCTTTGGCAGCTGCCTCTTTATCGGGCGTGCAAAGAACCAATACTTTCTTGGTTTTACCGGTGCCATGTGGCAGGGATACAGTACCCCGTACCTGCTGGTCGGCTTTTTTGGGATCAACGCCCAAACGGATATGAAGATCTACTGAACTGTCGAACTTCGTACAATTGATTTCTTTAACTAAAGTGGAAGCATCCTTAAGGGAATACATTTTGTTTTTATCCACCTTAGTAACTGCTACTTTTCTTTTTTTAGTAAGTGCCATTTTCTAATGTTTTAATTGCTTGTGCAATCGGTGAATAAATAATTAATTTTCCCAGGGGGCTTTACCTTCTACTGTAATTCCCATACTGCGGGCAGTACCAGCCACCATACTCATGGCGCTATTTACAGTAAAAGCATTTAAATCAGTCATCTTGTCTTTGGCAATCGCCTCAATCTGATCCCAGGTAACCTTACCCACTTTCTGGCGGTTACTTTCTTTGGAGCCGGACTGAATTTTGGCTGCTTCCATTAACTGAACAGCGGCGGGGGCTGTTTTGATTACAAATTCGAAGGATTTGTCGGTGTAAACAGTAATAAGAACGGGAACAACTTTTCCCATTTTATCCTGTGTTCTGGCATTGAATTGCTTGCAGAACTCCATAATGTTGACACCCTTTGAACCGAGTGCCGGGCCTACGGGAGGCGCAGGATTGGCTTGTCCGCCTTTCACTTGCAACTTCACGAAGCCAGAGATTTCTTTGGCCATTTTTTTTAGATTTAATTGGTGATAGCGTCCTGATTTTTATCGGGACTCCCAAATTCAATCATTCTCGTAAAAGAACTTTTGGGGCGGCAAAGGTAGGGATATTGTCTTGATTTTCCAATTATTTTGGCTTCTAAGCGCCCAAATATGCCTTTTTGTGGCTGCATGCACAAAAAAAGCCGCCGAATTTCCTTCCTCGAAAAGTCTTCCGATCCGCCTGCGGCGGAGAGACGTCTGCGGAAACACGTGCTTCGGATTGGATTCGAACCAATGACCTTCCGCCATAGGCGGATAGCTCTATTCAGTTGAGCTACCGAACCAATGGAAATAATAATTTTTCGTTCCTAACCTAGCCCCCAATCGAACTAGATTACTAAATTGTGTGAAAATCATTCAATGAAAAAATACCTGCTTTCCATCATTTCCCTGCTTTTTTCAGCCCTTCTCATAGCCCAACCTTCCGTCGCCGTGCTGGGAGAAAAAGTTAAAATAACCTTCCCGGGCAATGCACGCATAACTAGCAATGAAGGTGGAATCAAAGTATTCGAGTATTCCAAAGACTCCATCATCATCTATGCCGCCATGTCAATGGATGTGTCCCTCTTGGGACTGCAGGCAGAAACAATTAAAAATATGGGAGATGGTATCTGGAATCAAATGAAAAGTGGCATTTTACAACAAATGAGCAGCGCTAGTGTGAAAAAAGAAGAATTTGTTCAATTCAAAGGAAAAAAATGCTTGAAACTTGAACTTGATGTCAGTAAAGCTAATTATGAAGAACTAAAAGGGAACAATCTCTATTCTTTCAACTTTTTCTCAGGTTCTAATTTCTATCAAATCAGTGTTTTATCCCGATCCAATTTAAGCAAACTTATAGAAGCTGAAGACTTTTTTAATACACTGGTAATTGAATAAAATAAAGTCCTGCTCCTACAGACCCTTAACCAATATGCTGCGGTTTTTTCGTTCCGCGCATAGTCTTCCGACGTAGGAGGCGACT
>JBBAJQ010000034.1:6643-31344 GCA_040403945.1 Sediminibacterium sp. | reverse complement strand
ATAAATGCTTTTTCGTAATTGCCGTTTGCTTTTCTCATTCCGCCCAATACGGCTACGCCTATAGAAGCACAAAGGGTGTCTATAAAAGAAAGTAAACCCAGAATAGTACCATACGCAGCTCCTCCAAACAAATCGATGATATACAACTGAATCATAGTAAAGGTTCCGCTATAGCCGAGTCCGAATACAATGGCGCAAGGCACAATCCAGCGGCTATCTTGTAAGCTCCAATACAATAATAAGCAACCTAACAACATATTTCCCACGCTGATTAACATGATTTTTTTCACGCTGAACTTATCACCTAAATAGCCGAATAATAATTTACCCAACAAGCCGAATAAGAAAAATAGACCTTGTAATTGTCCGCTTTGTGCAACATCTAGGTGTAGGTCGGCCTGATAGTTTCGCTGATTTTGAATAAATCCGCCAATACAAAACCATAGGGCAGCAGTTACCAAGGCTACCAGATAAAACTCGGCACTGGTAAGGGCTTTTTTTAGTAATGCTTTACTAGCAGCTTTATCTACTACCGGCTGACGACCCACTGTACCGGGAATACCATCTGCCGAACTATTGATGTGGGCGGGGTGACTATATATCAATAATGCAGGAATAAGAATCAGACAACTACAAAGTATAAACTGATTTTGGGCAGCCGCATGCCATCCCATCGTTTTAATCCATCTACCAACTATCGGAGCAAATATAGCGGGGCCTACACTGCTTGCCATCAGCAGGATTCCGGTAGCAATGCCCTTATACTTTACAAACCAGTTATTGATAACATACATACTTGTAAGCAACCCCACTAAACAAAGAAAGAGTGGATAGATGATCACAAATAATTGTATCATTCCAAAACTGGTGGCACGTGCTAGAAAAAATAATCCTATAGAAACGCCAATCGCCCCGGTAATTATTAGTTTTTTGGGGGAGAACTTCTCCAACAGATTTCCTACAAATGGTAAAGGCAGGGCTAGCACCAGGTAGAGGGTAGCAGCCAATCCCGTTGCTTTTCCAATATCAACGCCAAACTCTTTCGCAAATTCGGGCAGATAGAGATTAAATGTATTTAATACAATACCATTACTGGCCATATACATTAAAAACAAGCAGCATAGCACAATCCAACAATAATATTTTTTCATGGCAATTTATAATGTGTGTTATAAAAATGTAATCAAGTTTTTACTTTTTTAATAAACTATCCCATGATTCCCTTAATCGCACCTCCATCTACTGAAATGGTTTGTCCGGTTACAAAACGACTATGCGGACTCAATAACCAAAGTGCTAAACTGGCAAAGTCTGCCGCTTCACCCAAAAATCCAACCGGAATCTGCCGGATGGCAGTGGCTTTAACTTCTTCAAAGGGAATGCCTGTTTGTTCGCTTTTCTTTCGGTAAATCCGATCAATGGCAGGTGTGTTATGAGAGCCAGGGCCAAGAATATTAAGGGTTACACCGGTTCCGGCAATTTCCTGCGATAAGGTTTTTACCATTCCCACCACGGCTGCCCGAAGTGAATTACTGAGAACCAAATTTTCGAGTGGCTGCTTTACGGTTGCACTTTCAATAAAGAGCAGTCTCCCATATTTATTTTTTACCAATAAAGGCACAAATCGTTGAGTTAACAATACTTTCCATCGTAACAAAGAGCGGTATGCCTGATCCCAATCTTCGGCAGTAGTTTCCATTACGGTTTTGGCGGGAGGCCCACCAGCGTTTATAACGATTCCGTGTAAGGGTCTGTTATCTAGTAAGTCTTCGATTTGTTGATGAACTCCTTCGTCGGTAATGTCGCCACAAATCCATTCTACCTGTTCTGGAGCAGCAACGCGTAGGGTTCTCAGTTTTTCTTCTCCCCTGGCAACCGCTATCACATGTGCGCCCTCAGCAATTAATTGTTCGGTAATGGCTTTACCAAATCCGGAAGTTGCCCCTCCTACTATAAACCGTTGCCCTTCGATTGCTAAATTCATGTTGTATTTTTAATTGTATTAATAGGGTCTGTGTAAAAACTGTCCGGCAGGTTCACCCAATACTTTTTCCTGATCAAATATTAATTGTCCTCTTAAAAAGGTGGAAGTTACTTTTCCGGTAAAGGTATGCCCTTCAAATACTGAATATCCCTGCGTACTCTCAGAGTCGGCCGAATTAACTGTAAATGTTTGCGAAGGGTCGAACAAAGCAATATCTCCATCAAAACCCACTTCAATTTTTCCCTTAGAGGGCAGTCCAAAGCGGTTTGCAGGATTGGTAGACAATAACTCAGCCATTCGATTTACCGACAAGCCGCGCTTGCTACCTTCGGTATACAAACCACTTAATAAAAGTTCGGTGCCTCCAAAGCCACTTTTTGCCAGCCAAACATTGTCTTTATCAGTTACATCCGTTTTAAATTCTGCTTTACAGCAGGCATGGTCGCTACATACCCAGTCGATGTTACCGGCCAGCAAATGTTCCCAGAGATATTCTACGTCTTCTCTACTTCTAATGGGTGGATTCACTTTAGCATGCAAGCCGCAACCCGCATCATAATCGAGAATTAGATGTGCGAGAGTTACTTCCCGTTTAAAATGAATATGCGGAAATACCTGCTGCATCATAAGGGCGGCATCTACTGCCTTGGCCGAAGTTAAGTGCAATAAGTTGATATTGGTACAAGCCGTTTCATTGGCCAAATAGGAAGCGATAAAGATGGCCAATCCCTCACTATGGGGTGGACGGGCAGCAGAATAGGCTCTCAACCCGGTAAGCTTTCCATCCCGCTGCACCAGCTGCGTATAGGCCCGCATAATTTCAGCGGTTTCGCAATGGAGCCCCAAACAAATAGAATCTTTTTTCTCCGGAAATTTTTCCATCGCTCGGGTAATGCCCCGCATGATAAATTCAAAATGGGCATAATCATAAAACTCCCCTTCGGGCGTCATCAGAAAATCTTGTTGGGTATTACTGGTACCATGAAGTCCGTAATTTCCATAGAACATGAAAATTTTAAAACTGGTAACGCCCATTTTGTCTATCAGCATATCAATTTCATCAATATGGCTGTATTGAATGGGTGCGATATGATAGGCATAATCTACATAAAACCGGTCGCGAGAAATATCGAGTACTTCAGGGAAAAAAGTTGCGTAAGGGCCTGTCTTATTCAAATAATATTTTCCGGTACGCATATAATTCAGGGAAGTGGTAACGCCTCCAGTGGCGGCTGCTCTACTTTCCGTTACTGCATCTTCTGCTAAAGGATTATAAATACCGGTATGCATGTGAGCATCTACCAATCCGGGAAAAGCGAGTTGATTTTTTCCGTCGTAAACCAACCGCGCACCATCTGTGGAAAGGTCATCACCCACCGCCACAATCTTTCCCTGAACTATGCCAATGTCTCCGGGAATGGGGGTTTGTTTTCCGGGATGAACGATTTGCACATTTTTAATTACAACCTCCAACATAACTTATGTTTTTATTCAGCAATGATTTTTTTATTTTGTAATACTTCTATTTCCGCTGGTGAATATCCTAACTCCGTTAATATAGTTGCAGTATGTTCCCCAATTGCCGGGGGTTGATATCGCAAAGTAATTTCAGCTCCCTCATAATCAATCGGTGTTTTGGGTAAGCGAGTAAGAGTGCCGTCTGTTAACTGCACATCCAGCAGCGCACCGCTCTTGTTCAGGTGTTCATCCGTAAATAAATCTTCAGTGGTTGAAATGGGGGCAAAAGTGATGCCGGCTTCTTCGCATTTGGCCAGCACTTCTTGTTTAGTAAAATGCAAAATCATTTTTTCTACTTCGGGCATAAACCAATCTTTGGCATCTACGCGCTGATTATTGGTTTGCAATCTTTCATCTACGAGCCAATTGGGTCGTTCAAATACATCACAAAATCTTTTCCAGTGCTTTTCACTGATGATGCCGATAAAAACCTGCTGATCATCTGCGGTATTAAAAATCCGATAAATACTCCAGGGGCTCAAACGAGCCGGCATTGGCGGTACCGGTTTTCCTGTTAAGGCAGAAAGGGCCATGTGTTGCCCCATTACAAAAGCCGTGGTTTCGAATAAGCCTGCTTTTACCAGTTTTCCTTCTCCGGTTGTTGCTCTTTCATATAATGCCAGTAAAATACCCATGCATCCAAACATGCCGCCCGTAATGTCTACAATGGAAGTGCCTGCCCGTAGCGGATCACCGGGGCGACCAGTCATGTAAGCAAGCCCACCCATCATCTGAACCACTTCATCCATGGCATGTCTTTTTTCATACGGTCCGGGAAGAAATCCCTTCAGGGAACAATAAATCAGTTTCGGAAATTGTTCCTTTAGTTCTTCATACCCATAACCGAGCCGATCCATGGTTCCTGGCCCAAAATTTTCTATAAGCACATCGGCTGTGGATATTAACTGATAGATAATTTTTTTTCCTTCTGGCGATTTAATGTCAATGGCCAGACTTTTTTTATTGCGGCTGTAACAAGAAAAAAATCCTTGTCCAAACCCTTTTAGTAAACGGGTAGTATCCCCTTCTACCGGCTCAACATGTATCACATCGGCACCCATATCGCCTAGGATGAGTCCGGCAGATGGACCCATTACGGCATGGGTAAACTCAACTACCCGAATATTTTCTAATGGTAAACTCATGAAAGTATAAAGTCTTTATGTTTTTTCAGGTAAGCAACCAATCCACCTTCCTGCATAATAGCCAGCATTACGGGAGGTAGTTGATTCGCTTGATATGTTTCGTTGCGGGTTACATTTATTACTATACCAGTTGCCAGATCGAATTGGATTTCATCACCAGATTGAATAGTATGATCCGGTATTTCAAGAACTGGCAATCCTATGTTGATGGCATTCCTGAAAAATATTCGTGCAAAGAAGCGGGCAATTACCAATGAAACACCGGCAGCTTTTAGTGCCAGGGGTGCCTGTTCTCTGGAAGAACCGCATCCGAAATTATCGCCGGCAACAATTACATCTCCCTGCACAAAGCGTTCGCTAAATGAAGGATCGAGGTCTTCCATCACATGAGCAGCCAAGGAACTCAGGTCGAGGGTTTTGGTGTATTTGCCCGGGATGATTCGATCGGTATCTATATTATCTGCGTAAACATGTGCTTTGGCCATAGCAATGGATTATTTCGGTAAAGAGATACAACCTTTGAGAACGCTGGCAGCCACGGTAGCCGGACTAGCCAGAAATATTTTGCTTTGTGGGTTTCCCATTCTTCCCTGAAAGTTTCTATTGGCGGCGCTAATCACAACTTCTCCATCGCCGGGCACGCCGTCGTGTGTGCCAACGCAAGGGCCACAACCGCTGTTGATAATGGCGGCGCCTGCTGCAATTAAAGTTTGTATAGTACCATCCTGCAGGGCATCGAGCAAAACCTGTCTGCTGGCGGGCGCAATTACCAATCGAACCCCCGGTGCTAGAGAATGACCGCGTAAAATATCGGCGGCTGCCTGTAAATCGGATAATCGGCCATTGGTGCAGGTTCCAATAAAACCATAGGTAATGGGGGTGCCAACATAAGCGCTTACATCATGCACATTATCGGGTGAATGAGGAATGGCTATTTTAGGGTGGAGTGCAGCCGCATCAATTTCCAGTACACGGGTATAGGTAGCCTCTTTATCGGCAAATACAGGATTAAATAAATAAGGTAACTGCAATCCTTCTGGAGAAACGATTCCGGTTTTTGCTCCCATTTCAGCAACCATATTACACAATACCATCCGATCGGAAAGGGTAAGATGATGCAGTAACTCACCATGGTATTCAACGGATTGATAGGTAGCTCCACTGATAGTAAGTTGTTTTACTACTTCCAGGGCAATATCTTTGGCACTAACCCCCGGCTGCAAATGATGTCCATGCAAAATCACCCGAATACTATGGGGAACTTTTAACCAGATTTTTCCGGTTAACATTACTGCTGCCAAATCTGTGCTACCCACGCCGCAGGCGAATGCATTGAGTGCACCATAGGTGGGGGTATGGCTATCGGCACCCATAAAAATATCGCCAGGTTTTACGGTATGATGATCTACCATTACCTGGTGACAAATTCCACTACCGATATCATATAAAGCACATTGTTGCGAAGAAGCAAAATTCCGCATCAATTGGTGCAGGTTGGCAATCCGTTCGTTGGGAGCGGGTGCCGCGTGGTCGATGATCAGATGAAATTTATCGGGTGCCGCAAGTTTTTCCCCGCCCATTTCTTCGAATGCTTTAATGGCCAATGGAGCAGTGGTATCGGTAGCCATGGCTCCATCAACCGGCACAATACAAAGTTCACCGGCATATACCGGGTAACCTGCATGGGCTGATAAAATTTTTTCGGCGATGGTTTGTGGCTTCATGTGTTTTTAATTCAGGCGAACCTCTTTGTTTTGCAATAAAGTATAAAGCAAGCCGGGCAAGGGAGCCCCCAGCCATTGTTGCATATCCATACTGATAGCAGCAACGGCCTCCATATCAATCCCGGTACTATATCCCATTTGATGGAGCAGATGCACAGTGTCTTCAGTAGCAATATTTCCCGTTGCTCCCTGAATAAAGGGGCACCCCCCCAATCCACCAAAAGCTGTATCAAATTGCCGAACACCACAATCCAATGCGGCTACTAAATTGGCATACCCCTTGTTTTCGGTATTGTGCAGATGCAAACTAACGGGAACCGTTCCGCACAATTCCAACAAGCGAGGTAACATTCTTTTCATTTGTGCCGGATTTCCCATACCGGTAGAATCGGCAAAAGCCATCTCTTCTACGCCACAATCGAGATGATGTTTGGTGATATCATACACCACCGATTCATCGATGGCACCTTCGTATCTGCAACCGAACACACATTGAATACCGCCACGAACAGAAAGCTGATGTTGCCTTGAGAGCGATACCATTTCTTTAAATTCTTGCCGGGCTTCTGACAAAGATTTATTGGCATTTTTTTTACTGTGTGTATCACTGGCCGAAATAGAGGCCGCCACCAAACGAATGCCTGCCTGCGCGGCTCGCTCCACTCCCTTATTATTTAATACCAGGGCACTGAACTCAACTTCGCCGGATTGGGGTAAGCGGGCACATAATTGCGCTGCATCAGCCATAGCCGGCACCCATTTGGGATGAACAAAAGAAGTTACTTGAATCCGACGCAACCCGGCATTCATCAGCCGCTGAATAAAATCAAGCTTCATTTCTAGGGGCAGTATACGTGTAAGCGTTTGCAGTCCGTCTCGCAGACCCTGCTCATCTATAATTATTGAAGGAGAATTCATATATTTAGTTAATGAAGTTAACTAATTTTTGCAGATTCTATCATTATTTACATGTGTTTTATCGCAGGGTACTAATCCTAGTACTTATGGGATTGACCTCCGCGCTGTTTGCACAGAATCAGGTTACACAACGCGACCTGACCGATCCGGCCAGTTCGGTGGCAGATGCGCTGTGTGGACCGATTGAAATAATTACAATATGCACCAATCGACCCGATAGCCTAGAACTGTTTTTTGTAAAGGGATGGGGAATGCGAAAATCAGGGCCATTTAGTTGCTCCCCTAAACAACGCAAACAATTGGCTGCTAGCTGGCAGATACCCGAAAGCTTATCTTTTCAAATAACTTATTACAACCGGCCGGGCGCTCCAAGTAATTGCAAACTGCGGGTGCTCAGTTTCAACAAAAATGTACCGGCAATCCGCAGCCAATATGGCCCTGCAGAAAATGGTCCGTTTACCCTCGGTTTTCCCAATACGCAACAAGAACAACTACATACTTATTTACAAGCCATGGGTTATCAAACCCTTGCTCCCCTGCAAGCCTCCATGCTAAGCAAGCCGGATGGCACTCAATACAAATACCTAGAAACAATATACAAGGGACCCGAATGGCTGCATGCAGTGGGTATTGAACGAGGGAATGGAATGCCTCCCTTAAGCGAAGTTGATTCGGCAACCCGATTAGGAGGCCCGGGTTACAGTGCCCTGAATGTTACTGGGATGAGTGATACCGTGCTGGCATTTTTTACCAAGGTAATGGGCTATGAACTGCGGAGAGACCAGGTTTGGAAAACGGGCGAAGGCTCTGCACTTGGGCTACCCTCGGGTATTCCCTTTCGATTTTCTATTGCCTATGCCAAAGGAGCCACCAGCGGACACCTATTGTTTCTCGACTTTCAAAAAACTGCAGCAGTAGAAAGCGCATATCCTCCCCATATTCCAAATGCCGGTATTGGAATGTATAGTTTTCGTTCCGGAAAATTAGATGAAGTGATTGCCAATGCAATTAGTTTTGGTGTTCCGATTATTTCAGGCCCCAGATTTGTTACCGACCCTTTCTTGGGCAAATACCGTAGCGTTGTAATCATGGCTCCTAATCAGGTATATATCGAGGTGATAGAGAATAAATAAACTATCCCTTTATCCTGTTGCCTGCATTGGGATATTTGTTATATTTATTGCTACAGAATACACCAACGCCATGTTTCCCGAAAATCTAAAAGCTCGTTTGCAGGAACCCTATATAGTTTCTGATGAACAACTTGCATTTTATAAAGAAAACCGTTTCATCAAACTCAAACAGGTACTGGATGAAGAAACTCTTGCCTATATTAACCGGATAATCAGTAAACGTATTGAACGTTTTCAGCAAGAAAACAATACGCCGCTTGCAGATAGAGATACCTATGGTAAAGCATTTTTACAGGTAATGAATTTATGGAGAGAAGATCAGGAGATACAATCATTCGTATTTAGCAAACGTATCGCTGGAATCGCCACTCAACTAATGGATACCCGAGGGGTTAGATTATACCATGATCAAGCTTTGTTTAAAGAACCCGGCGGAGGTATTACCCCCTGGCATGCAGATCAATTCTACTGGCCATTAAACAGCGACAAAACGGTTACCGCCTGGATCCCCTTGCAAGCAGTTCCCCTTGAAATGGGACCGCTGGAATTTAGCGGCGGCAGTCACCGTATTCAGGAGGGCAGAGAGTTGGCGATTTCTGATACCAGTGAAAAGATGATGCAGGAAAGACTGAAAGTAACCGATTTTCCACATGTAGTTGAACCCTTTGATGCAGGGGAAATCAGCTTCCATTCCGGCTGGGTTTTTCATCGCGCAGGAGCAAATAATAGTTCAGCCATGAGAAAAGTTATGACCATTATTTATATGGACAGTAACATGCGACTAAAAGCACCCGAGAATAGCAATCAGCAAAACGATTGGGATACCTGGTGCCCGGGGGCAGCCATTGATGAAATCATTCAAACACCCCTCAATCCTCTATTGTATTCCTTGGATTAATATTTTTTTGCTACTTTATATTGAAATGATCGCCGTATGAAAAAAAAGATACAGAACAGTCGCAGAAATTTTTTGCTACAATCAGCCACACTGGCTGCGGGTATTACAATTATTCCCCGACATGTTTTGGGCAAGGGATTTTTGGCACCCAGCGATCAGCTTACCAAAGCCATCATTGGAGTGGGCGGCATGGGTAGAGGCCACATTGAATATGCCAATACACGGGTAGTTGCTATTTGTGATGTAGATAAAAATCATCTTGCTGCAGCAGAAAAACTGATTCCTGGAAAAATTAAAACCTTTCACGACTACAAGGAATTAATTGCCTTGCCGGAAGTAGATATTGTTCATATTGCAACCCCACCTCATTGGCATGCACTCATGTCGATTGCTGCAGTAGAAGCAGGAAAAGATGTATGGTGCGAAAAACCCATGACCAGAACTATAGGAGAAGGTCTTCGCGTGAAAGAAGCCGTGCAACAATACAAAAAGATGTTCCGCTTAAATACTTGGTTCCGCTTTCAGGATACTTTTTATGGCATGAATACATCGGTTAAACCCATAAAAAAATTAGTAGAGTCGGGTTTACTCGGATGGCCGTTGACCGTTACCGTTAGTAAAACCACTGGTTTCGACTGGAAGTTTTATTGGATTGGCAAAACCGATTTAACGGAGCAACCGGTTCCGCCCGAATTGGACTATGACAGATGGCTGGGTCCGGCTCCATATAAGCCTTATCATCCTCACCGTGTGCACGGCACATTTAGAGGATATTGGGATTATGATGGTGGAGGTTTGGGGGATATGGGACAACACTACCTCGACCCAATTCAATACTTTTTAGGGAAGGATGATACCAGTCCTATTAAAGTAGAGGTAGATGCAGAGCAGCAACACTTTGATGCCTGTGGTACCTTTCGGAAAATCACTTATACCTATGCAGATGGCTGTAAAATAATTTTAGATGGGGAAGCCAAAGAGGCCAATACGCCTTATATCGAAGGGCCGGGAGGAAAACTGTTTGCCGGATTTAAATCAACCATTCCCAATTTAACAGAAAAAATTGCTGCCATGCCTGATCCTGCACCTCAGGTAACAAACTTTTTAGATAGCGTAAAATACCGAACCCCCTTTGCGCTGAATGAAAGCAATGGATTCCGTTCCTGCACATTAATTAATATGGGAAAGATTGCTTTGCAATTAGGCAGATCATTGGATTTTGATCCCGATACGCTCCGGTTTTTGAATGATGATGAAGCGAATAGGCTGATTAATCCACCCATGCGGTCACCTTGGCATATATAAAAAATGTAAACGATTGTATGAAAAAAATATTCCTGCTATTAACTTGTATAACAACCTTCTTGAGTGTTTCAGCGCAAGACGATTTGATTACCAATACGCTAAAAGCCTTTCCTTATCAGAAAGCTGCAGATGCTGAATCGGCACTATCCGGAATGGATCAATGGAAAAAAGATAATTGGGTTTCGTTTTTTCAAACACTTGACCAGGAGAAAACTTTTACCCCTGCTGCCTATGCATTAAGTGCATATGTAAACCGGGCAACACAAAATCCTGCCCAACAAAAACGCATAGCACACGAAATATCTACTGCCTTGCCTACTGTTAAAAATGCTGCAGGAAAAAAATTGCTGCTGAAACAATTGAGTAATCTGGGAGATCCCCGTTCCATATCGGCCATTAGTCCGTTATTACAGGATGCTACTTATTGTAATGATGCCGCCCTAACCATTGCTACTATTGGAGGAAATGGGGCAGTAAAAACATTGAATAAGGCCATAAAAACTGCGGGAGCTTCGCAACAAGCAGCCATACAATCTGCCCTTGATTATTTGGCAAAACCTGCACCCACGAATCCTACTGCAACCCCAGGTGTACAAAAAGAAGTTGTACATCCTACGCAACAGTTATTGCAACTGCAAAACGAAATGGAAAAAGCTTCCAATCCGGTAGAACAGAAACAAATATTATCGGCAGCTGAAAAGATAAAAGGAATTGGAGCAATGGCATTCGTAGGAAAATACCTGAGCAACCCAGCACTGCAAACACAGGCGGCAGGTATTGTTGTAAGACAATCACTCGCAGATTTGAGTTTACAGGGCCCAATGGTAAAAAACCTAGTAGAAGAAGCCCGCAGCAAACTTCAGGGAGAAGATAGTGCAGTGTTGATGAAATTATCCGATGCCCGTTTAAAAGAAATGTCGGATGAGCATGGATTTGTTTCATTATTCAACGGGAAAGATTTAACCGGCTGGAAAGGGCTCGTTGGCAACCCGATTAGCAGAGGAAAAATGACAGTTGAAGCCTTGAATGCCACGCAGGCCAAAGCCAATGAAAGCATTGGGAAAGATTGGGTAGTAAAGGATGGATTATTAATTTTTACTGGCCACGGAGATAACCTGGCTACCGAAAAAAAATACGGCAACATAGAACTCTATGTTGATTGGAAGATTACGGAAAAAGGGGATGCAGGTATTTATTTGAGGGGAAGTCCGCAGGTGCAAGTGTGGGATACCAGTAGAAGAGAAGTGGGTGCGCAGGTTGGCTCCGGGGGGTTGTATAATAATACGGTTAATCCTTCCAAACCCAGTTCGGTGGCCGATAACCCCATTGGCACCTGGAATACGTTTCGCATCATTATGAAAGGGGAAAAGGTTACCGTGTATTTAAATGGTGTAAAAGTAACGGATGAGGTAACGCTGGAAAATTATTGGGACCGTAAACAACCCATCTTTCCAACAGAACAAATTGAATTGCAGGCACACGGCACTTATGTGGCCTATAGAAATATTTTTTTGCGAGAATTACCTGATGAAAAGGAGCTGATTACTCCTCAAGAACTGGCGGAAGGTTTTGTACCCCTAT
Source organism: Sediminibacterium sp. (assembly GCA_040403945.1). Lineage (GTDB taxonomy): Bacteria > Bacteroidota > Bacteroidia > Chitinophagales > Chitinophagaceae > Sediminibacterium. Next base: position 19,138 of record JBBAJQ010000034.1, on the reverse strand, counting down.
TCAATGGAAAAGATCTAACAGGATGGACGGGTAATCTTGCCGGATATCAGGCTGAAAATGGGGCTATTGTTGTTCATCCCGAAAAAAGTGGCGGGAATTTGTATTCAGAAAATATCTATGGGGACTTTGTATTGCGTTTCGATTTTCAACTTACCCCGGGTGCTAACAATGGAATTGGTATTCGTACTCCCTTAAAAGGGGATGCTGCCTATGTGGGAATGGAAATACAAGTGCTGGATAACGAACATCCCAAATATAGTCAACTGCAACCCTACCAATACCACGGTTCAGTTTACGGAGTTATTCCAGCTCGCAGAGGATTTTTATTGCCAACGGGAGAATGGAATCGGGAAGAAATTAGTATCAAGGGTAATCAGATAAAAGTTACCTTAAATGGCACTGTTATCACAGAAGGTGATTTAGCAGCAGCCTCCAAAAACGGAACGATGGATCATAAAGAGCATCCCGGCTTACAGAGAAAAGAGGGCCATATTGGCTTTTTAGGTCACGGAGATGTGGTGCACTTTAAAAATATCCGGATAAAAAAATTATAGCAGCTCCTAGTAGTTAAAATTTCAGGGTAGCCGGTAAATATTTAGCTACCAGATTTTCGTAATAAGGGCGTAATTCTTGCCAGCTTTTCTGGTTAGGATTTTTTGAGTATAAATCGTAGGGGTTAAACAACTTCACCCATTTAAACATAGCATGGTCATGTTCACTCATCAAATGATCATAGGCATGTTCGCGATGTTGGGCATAGAATGAGTGATACCGAAGCATATACAATCCCTCCTCTGGCAGATAGTCCTTCATCATATGATACACATACTCATCATGTCCCCAGGAAAGATGCACTTTATCGAGTCCGCAATTCGGTTCATACACACCATAACGGGTTGAATAAATAGGATGCTGATAGTCGGGATTGGCACTGAAAAATTCGGGAAATACTATTTTATCCGAATAGGCACAACCCACCGGAAAGGTATCCCCTACCACCGACCATTGTGGCTCGCCGAATAAGCAAAGTACTTTACCCATATCATGCACCAATCCTACCAATACCATCCAATCGGGATGTCCATCCCGGCGAATGGCTTCGGAAGTTTGCAACAGGTGTTGCATCTGGTCTAAGTCGGTATCTGGATCGGAGTCATCTACCAACTCATTCAAGAAATCGAAGGCCTTCCAGATGGGCATTTCTTTTTTTGTGAACCCCAAAAACTCTTTTTCTTTTTGCATCACAAAATCATAACTCTGATAGGTATGATTTAGTCTATAGAATTCCTTTACCGTATCTCGCGGAGGAGCAGCATAGTTTCTGAATGCATCGGTTGATTTATCGGTTGCAATGGTTTCCGGATCGGGATATCTTTTCAACAGATCTTCTTCCCACTCGTCTAAATTGGCCAATGGTGAATGGATAGCGGCGGGTAAGGATGATGGCTCTGTTGACATAGAAGCGGGTTTTAAGTAAAATTCGGGTTTTTTACCAAAAAACCGTGTAAAGAGCGGCCAGAATACCAAAAATTAAGATAGATCCCACCAAAAATCCGCGGGAAATGCTAAACTGATTGGTATCTACCATCAAGGCATGCGGCTGACTGCCTCCTTTTGAAAAATATTTACTTACTACAACCATAGTTAGCGCAACAGTTACAAAAGTGATGGTCATCCTATCTAAAAAAGGTATAGCAGGAAACAAACCGTTCGTCCATACGGGAAGAAATTTCAATACCACCGACAATGGAATTGTAAGCAATGCCCCAGCCATTGCCGCGCGGGCAGTTGTTTTTTTCCAATAAAATCCGAGCAGAAAAATAGCCAGCACACCCGGAGATACAAACCCTACATATTCCTGAATAAATTGATAGGCCTGGTCTAATGATTGCAGCGCTGGCGTAACTATAGCGGCAACTGCCATACTAACAATTACAGCCCATCGACCGGTTTTTACCAAAGCCGGTTCAGAGGATTGCGGATTGATATACTTTTTATGGATATCTAGAGAGTAAATAGTTGCAATGCTATTGGCTTTGCCTGCTAAGGAAGCAACAATTGCTGCTGTGAGGGCTGCAAAAGCCACTCCTTTTAATCCGGCAGGTAATAAATTCATGAGTGTTGGATAGGCATGATCCGGTTTCAGCACTCCGTTAACCATCATCTCCTGCTGAAACATGCCATGTTGATGCATTACATACATAGCAATCCCAGGTAATACAGCAATAATCGGAATCAGCAGTTTTAAAAAAGCAGCAAATAAAATACCTTTTCGGGCGGTTGTCAGATCTGCACCCAAAGCTCTTTGTACTATGTACTGATTACAACCCCAGTAGGCAAGGTTATTTACCAACATACCGCCAAATAATACCGATAATCCCGGCAATTCCGGATAGTACGGGTCGTCCTTAGAAAAAATCATACGAAAATGATCAGGTGCTTCCTGTTTTAAAACAGACAGCGCCTTCCAGATATCCTCTCCATATCCAAACTTGTTAGATAACAAGGTTAGAGCTAAATAGGTAGTTACTAAACCACCGGCAATTAAAACAATCACCTGAATAACATCCGTATATCCAATCACCTTCATGCCACCCAGGGTAACGATGATAGAAAAGAATGTAAGGGCAGCGATGCAAAAAATAAAGGATAGTCCTGATATCTCAGAAATTGCCAAAGAACCGAGGTATAAAATGGAGGTTAGGTTTACCAGAACATAAACAAGTAACCAAAATATTGCCATTACCGTACTAACAGAATCGCTATACCGTACCGACAAGAACTGGGGCATGGTATAGATTTTATTTTTCAGGTAAACCGGAATTATAAATACTGCTACCAGAATAAGGGTACCTGCCGACATCCATTCGTACGTGGAGATAGCTAGTCCTATAGCAAAACCAGAGCCAGACATACCGATAAAATGTTCGGCAGAAATATTTGAGGCAATCAAGGAGGCACCGATTGCCCACCAGGTTAAAGAACCTTCTGCTAAAAAGAATTCCTGTGAGCTGGTATGTGTGGCTTTTTTCTTTCTATAAATATAAATTCCATAACAAGCCACTACTAAAAAGTAGAGCACAAAAACAATTAGGTCGGCGGGTTGCAGTCGATTCATAGATAGAAACTTACCAGGAAATGGGTAATAAAATACGGCATTTGCCTTTCAGATACATTTCAAAATCCTTTTTTACTCCGGCCATATAATATCCATGATTTTTTTACACGCCTCCATGGGATCGCCATCATTCTTATTAGAAAGTAAAATCACTGCCCGTTCTTTATCCGGGAATAATAAGATATGATTCCGAAACCCGATGCTACTGCCCGAATGATGGGGATGCGCCTTACCTCGGTAATCTTCTATATGCCAACCAAAACCATACTCGATTTCTTTTCCATTCGAAAGGGAAGCGCGGCTCCAGGATTGTTGTTGAAGTGAGGGTGATATCAATTGATAACGGCAAATTGCCCGAATCCATTTTGCCATATCTAAAACGTTGGTATAAATACCTCCATCTCCCAATACTGCGCTGGTAAGGCTTTGGTCGGTAACCTCCCAGCCCTTAGAAGAACGGGAATGTCCCATAGCCCTGTTAGGCACTTTTGTTTTAGCAGCCTCAAGTGCCAGCGTATGTTTCATCTGCAGAGGCTTAAAAATATGCTGTTGCAAATACGAGGCAAAATCTTCCCCGCTTATTTTCTCTACAATCAGTGCCAATAATGCATACCCAGTGTTGCTATAGCGGTATTCACTTCCCGGCACAAAATATAAGTGGTCGGTTGAATGCATCAATCGCATACAATCAATATCCAATACCTGCCTAACTTGATTATCGGGTATTAAAGCTTCATAATCCACTAAACCAGAAGTATGGGTAAGTAAATTACGTATCGTGATGGGTTGGGTATAGGTGGGCAAACTGTCTAAATACCTACGCACGGAATCATCTAGGGAGAGCCTACCTGCCTGAACTAATTGCAAAATACACATGGCTGTAAACTGTTTGGTTACAGAAGCTAACCGGAAACAGGTAGTAGCATCAACTGCTTCCTTTGTTTCTGTGCTTTTTAATCCATAACTTTTTTGCAACACTATTTTCCCCCTGTCCAAAACAAGTAAGGCAGCACCAGGAGAAAGGGCCGAATCATAGGATAGCATTGCCCGATTAATGGAATATTCTGTTTCAGGAGAGAGGGTAATTGGCTTTTTTTGTGCATATAGAAAAGCATTGGCGAATATGCATACAAACAAGCCCGTAATTTTGATATTTCGTCTCATACCATGCGAATCTTTCAGTAAAATACATTTTTTACTGGAATTCTGCTGAATGAGTGAAATAATCATTAAGCATTAGTAGCAGTAATAGAGTGGTTCTGCAGTACTTTTGCATTTACCAACTGAATGATTTACCTATGGCCGGGAAATGGTGGAAGATAGCATTACTCAGTTTGATAGGATCCCTTCCCGGATTCTCCTACTGCCAGAGCTACGTATTTGCACAATTAGGAGGTGTGCCGGTAAATACCAACGGATGGAATCTGCAAGGCAGTGCGACTGTTGGAAATATTCTCAATACGAATAATAGTGAAATCATTGTTTGTCCTGCCAGCAATAGCACCAGTGGTGCAGTATTTTTTAATCAACCCATTAACCTGAGTATCTGCAATAAATGGAAAGCGGAATTTGATTTCAGAATGTTTGATGGGAATGGGGCGGATGGTCTTGCATTTTGCTTTTTGGAGGTTCCGCCTACCGGTTTTGTTGTTGGTGCTGGCATGGGCATTCCCTCTTCTGCAAATGGACTAAAAATTTGTTTCGACACTTATAACAACTGTATTTCGCCCACCAATTCCTTAGTACCAAAAGTTGAGATTCGATGGGGAGTAGGTTATAACGAATGTTGGTCGCAGCCTACTTTAGAAAATACTTCCGGAAATTTATCGTATATCCGATCGAATGATTATAATCGGGCATTGATTGAATATGATAATGGAAATATATCGGTTTCTGTAAATGGCAAATTGCTATTGACTGGCAATCAAACTTTCAATTTTACGGGCTATCTGGGATTTACTGCCAGCACCGGTGGGTCTAGAGACAATCACTCCATAAAAAATGTGATTGTATATACAGATATGCCTCCTTCGGTTGCCGGTGGAATTAATGGAATGGCTGGAGGATGTGCAAAACAAACCATACAATTAGGTACTGTGCCCAATCCTTTATATACGTATGCCTGGTCGCCGGCCACAGGAATTAGCAATGCAACTATTGCCAATCCGGCATTACAATTAGTAAATAATACCGATACCATTCAAACTTTACACTACTTTGTAAGAACAGGCTTTTTGGCAAATCCGGGTTGCTATTCCTCTGATAGTATAACGATACAAGTAAAACCCAACCCAACCATCAAATTCGGTAAGCCAGCGATTTGTTTACAGGATGCATTGGCAAACTTTACCGACAGTTCCTATACAAAAGATCCTGCCTCTTTACCATTCACCTATCAATGGTTTTTCGACGATCCTGCTGCAACTCCAGCTAATCCAAATATTTCCACACAACAAAATCCTTCCCATATATATAGTGCGGCGCAGGTGTATCAGGTAAAAAATAAAGTTACCAGTGCAGCTGGATGTGTAGATAGTCTTACCCTTCCTTTTACCGTAAATGGGGCCATCCCCAGTGCTGGCATGCAAATCAGCTCGGCACGCAATTTTTGTAATAATGAAAACCTCTTTTTGCTGGATAAATCAAGTGTAAATTTTGGCAGCACTACCCGAGTAGATATATTTTGGGATAGTGTAGCAGATCCTACCCTAGTTGAAACAGATGTTACTCCTATAATTGGAAAACAATACCTGCACAAATACCCTCCCTTAGCCGATACCATTGGACGAAATGTTACCATCCGATACGAAGTCTATTCTGGCATCTCTTGCAAAAATGTTATCTTGCAAAGTTTTAGTCTTATAGCAAATCCAACAGTACAATTCGATTCAATAGCCCCTCTTTGCAGTAATCATCCACCCTATCAGATAATGGAAGCAGCAGAAATTACAGGTATCAGCGGTACAGGTACTTTTTCTGGAACCAGCATTAACGCGGCAGGTGTGTTTACTCCATTTACTGCAGGCCAGTTTCCGATTTACTTTACTTTCGAAACTTCCCGTGGCTGTCTGGATGCAATCAGTAAAACAATCACCGTTCATGCAGCTCCGGTAGTTTCGGCAGGTGCAGATTTGTTGGTGTTAGAAGGCAAAACAGTGCGAATAAACGCGAATGCTATCGGGAATGATTTACAATTTCAATGGTCACCAACATTATACCTTCAATCTGATACTACACTCCAACCTCTTTGTACGCCTTATCAGGATATAACATATACCCTGCTGGCTACAGACACAAATGAATGCAACGCATCAGATACCTTATATATAAAAGTATTATTAAAACCCATCGCCCCTAACGCATTCTCCCCCAATGGCGATGGCATACATGATACCTGGCAAATTCAATACCTAAACGACTATCCCAATAGCCGAGTACTAATTTACACCCGAGCTGGTCAACTAATATATCAATCCATCGGCTACACCAAACCCTGGGATGGAACCTACAAAGGTGTGCCATTACCCATTGGCACGTATTACTACATTATACAAGCAGGCAATGGAAGTGAAGTGATAAAAGGATCTATCACTTTACTTCGTTAGGCAACTATTGCTTTAAAAATGTTTTCGAGTAATTGATCTTGCGTGTATCCATTACCGGCATATGCTGTTTTACCCGCTCTAGAAAAGAAGGAAAATCCTTGGTGCCTTTGGGCGACCAGCCAACCTCAGCCAATGCAAGGGCGCGAGGGTAAGTCATATATTCTACCTGACTAAATGTGCCAATATATTCCGTCCACACATTTGCCTGAACCCCTTTAATGTACTTAGCTTCAGCGGGGGTAAGTTCGGGTAATTCGGGCTCAAAAGAGTAGCATTTAGAAAGGGTAAGGAATCCTCCAATGGCTAGGGGCTCTCCTTTGGGTTCACCCTGATAGTAGTCTAAATAGAAATGACTATTAGGCGACATAACTACATCATGTTGTTGTTTAGCCGCTTCCATTCCACCTTTTACGCCTCGCCAAGACATTACAGTTGCATTCGGGGAAAGGCCGCCTTCTAAAATTTCATCCCACCCAATTAGTCTACGACCCTTTGATGTAATAAACTTATCTACTCGGCGGATAAAATAACTCTGTAATTCATGTTCATCTTTTAATCCCAATTGCTTAATCAGATTTTGGCAAAAGCGACTTTCCTTCCATTGGGTTTTAGGACATTCATCGCCACCAATATGAATATACGTTCCGGGAAAAAGTTCCATTACTTCTGTTAGCACATCTTCAATAAATTGAAAAGTTTCTTCTCTGGGGCAGAGAACATCTTCGGAGATACCCCATTTAGTTCTCACTTCATACAACTTGTCGGGGTTACAGCCAAACTGTGGATAGGCTGCTAAGAGAGCCTGCGAATGGCCGGGCATTTCTATTTCAGGAACAACGGTAATATATTTTTTTGTTGCATAGGCAACCACTTCTCGAATCTGCTCTTGGGTATAATAACCGCCATAGGGGGTTTTATCAAACTTCTGATCTTTAAATGCCCCTACCATCGACTCTTTGCGAACTGAAGCCACTTTGGTTAATAAAGGATACTTTTTAATCTCTATTCTCCAGCCCTGATCCTCTGTCAGGTGCCAATGAAAGGTATTCAACTTATAAGTTGCCATCACATCAATGAATCTCTTAACTTCCTCAACGGTAAAAAAATGCCGAGCTACATCCAGCATTAAACCCCGATAACCGAATCTAGGGTGATCTTCAATTGAGCAAAGTGGCAGGCTGGTAATAACATTAGCCTCAGTGGATGCAACCGCAGGCATCAACTGGAAAATAGTTTGTACGGCATAAAAAGCCCCAGGGCCAGATTGAGATGAAATTTGGGTTTGCTTAGCGCCGATTTGTAAACGATAAGCTTCAGCCGGCAAGTCTTTGTCAATAGAAAAATGGATAGCTGCCGAAGAACGTTTGCCTGCAGGCACCCATTTAATTTGAAGAGACCCCATACCTAGCTGTTCGTGCAATAATGTTATAACCGGAAGCAAAGACGAATCTGAAAACGAAATTACCATACCTCTTTTTATCGTTTGCTTACCCTCAGTTGGAATCAGACTAGCGGGTTTTGGAATAACCGGATAAGTATTTTGTGCAAATACAGCAGACATCAGGCAAAGTGAAACAAAGAGGGCAACGATTTTTTTCATACAGGCAATTTATTTTAAAGATAAGGCAAATAAGTAAAGTCAGTAAAACCCTCAACAGCAATTTGCAGAAAATCAGCTAATTTTAAAATAAAAATTGAAATCTGTGCGCTACCGGAAATACCTGAGTTTAGTTTTGCTCTCCTTATTTGGGGCTATTGCTATTGCCAATGCACAAACTACAGATAGCCTGCAACATAGGATTGATTCCCTCCGAAATGAGTCGGAAAAATATGTTATCGACACCTCGGTAAGTTTGGTTATTAAAAAAACCGAAGCAGTAACACAAATCATTAATAATATCAAAGAAATTCTAAGAAGGGGGTTCGACACTACTATATTGGAATCTGCACTGCCAGAAACCGAAATGAATATTCAAAATATTCAAACCAATTACCAGCAAAACCAGCAATTACTGAATCTTCGGAATTTAAACATCATCAAATCTATTTTATTCAATCATAGTCAGCAATTAAAAAAATGGCAGGAAATGCTGATTGGGTATACCACCGAAATGATGCAAATCAATGCAAAACTCAATCTGATTATTCGGGATTCTACCTTTAGCTATCTGCCGCACGATACATTAATCAGCAATACCTACAAAAAACAACTGCTAATTTTTACAGAGAAATGGGGGAAAGCAGATTCATCCAATAAAACCATCTTATCAAAAATTGAAAACCTGCAAACCCGAGTAGCGAATGCATATCTCACCTGTACCGAACTTACTAATGAAACTAATTATCGAATTAAAAATTTCAGTAGACAGCTTGCCTTACCCGAAGAAAATCCACTCTGGAGTTCGGTAACTAACAATAAAAACGATGGTTTTTTGCAAGTAATGGAAAGTTCAGCCAAAATCGCTAGTAGAATTCTTTCATTTTATTTGATGAACAAGCGAAATACGATTATCATCATTTTATTAATTACACTGCTGATGGCTTTTTCAACACAAGCGGTAGTAAATAAACTTGCAAAAAGTTCCCCAGCCTTATTGCAGGAAAAAGCACCCACGATTGCCCATTACCCAATTCTTGCTACATTTTTTATTGTAGGCTCCCTATCTCCATTTTTTTCGCAAGAAGAACCTGCCTCATTTACGCTTTGTATTTGGCTAATGGTAACCGCCTTGTATACATATCTGTTCACAAAAAACAAAACCATTCAACTGAATACCGAATGGTGGGTGATGATATTGTTTTTCATTTTATTCAGTGGATTTAATTTACTAATTCAAACTACCCAAGCCGAAAGGTGGTTACACTTGCTATTGGTAGTTGCTTCCCTAACGCTTGGGCTATCGCTTCTCAGAAAACATCATCAGATTATCATTCATGCTGGATTTCCTGTTAGGTTAGTGATTCTGATATTTATAGGTCTTAATATTATATCGATAATTTTTAATGCTATTGGTAGTTTTATTTTGGCAAAATATTTTGCCGCCAGTGCCATTACGGGTTTACTAACAGCTAGGATATTATATTCCCTTATAGATTTGGTTATGGAAACAATTTGGGTATATGAGGCGCAATATCGGAATAGCCTGATTACCCATTATAAAGCAGATCTGGAGGCCTTAAACAAAAAATTGAAAGCCTTCTTTACCGGATTCGCTGGAATTGTTTGGCTGATTATCCTATCCAGAAATTTAAACATTTATGATATTTTCTTTGATGGAATTGCTAACTTTCTGATGAAAGAAAGGATACTAGGAAATATGCATTTCAGTTTCTTTAGTATCCTGATTTTTATAGGTATTATTTGGATTTCGAATGTGCTCGCCAAATCGCTGCAACTGATATTTGGGGACACAGCAATCAGCAGTTCGCAAAAAGACACCCACTCAGCTAAAGGAGGAAGCATCCTATTGCTCGCCCGTATTGGGATTCTTTCACTCGGTATTATTCTGGCATTTATTGCGTCTGGTATTCCCCTAGATAAGTTAACCATTATCATTGGTGCATTGGGCGTTGGTATTGGCTTTGGATTACAGAATGTGGTAAATAATCTGGTAAGTGGATTAATTCTCGCATTTGAACGTCCGGTGCGGGTAGGAGATACGATTGAAGTGAATACCCGACAGGGTATCGTAAAGGAAATTGGCATCCGCTCTACTAAAATTATAACAGCAGAAGGAAGTGAAGTAATTATACCGAATGGCGATTTGTTATCACAGCATATTATTAACTGGACGCAAAACAGTGCCTACAGAAGAGTAGAAATACTAGTGGGGGTTGGCTATCAATCATCACTGCGAGAAGTAGAAAGAATCATTCTAAGTATTTTGAATGAACATGCGCAGGTACAAACCAGGCCAACACCGCTGGTACTTACCCATTCATTTGCAGATAGCTCGGTGCAGATTCGAACATTATTCTGGACCAATCACGAAAACTGGGTAGCCATCAAAAGCGATATTTTACAAGCTATTCATCAACGCTTTCAGGAGAATAATATTCAGATTCCTTTCCCACAACAAGATGTACATATAATTTCGGATAAAATACAGGATGGTAATCCGAATCTCTAACTAATTAAAAATTGAATCATGTTTGGCAATAAAAGAATTGCTGTATTAGGTGCCGGGATGGTGGGAAGAACCATTGCCAGAGAATTGGCAAAACAACATCGAGTTACTTCCATTGATTTTTCAAGTGAAAATCTTCGAAAATTAACTGAAAAAGATGCTACGATTACTTGTATACCCGCCGACTTATCCCAGACCGACACCAATTTCCGTGAATTATTATCGGATGCTGATCTGGTAATTTCTGCCGTTCCGGGATTTTTGGGATATCAGGTGTTGGAGCAAATTATCTTATGCGGCAAAAATGTGGTAGACATATCTTTCTTTCCCGAATCCATCAGCCCTTTACATCAGCTGGCTGTTGAAAAAAATGTTACGGCAGTAATGGATTGCGGAGTTGCCCCGGGCATGAGCAATTTAATTTTAGGGCAATATGTAAAAAAAATAGCTGTGCAGGAATTCGTGTTTTATGTAGGTGGATTGCCCATTTTACGCGAACCACCCTTTGAATACAAAGCGCCCTTCTCGCCTATTGATGTGATTGAAGAATATACCAGGCCAGCCCGTTTACGCAAAGCTGGCAAGGCGATAACCCTTCCGGCACTCAGTGAAAAGGAGCTGATACATTTTGAAGAACTGGGCGAACTGGAAGGTTTTAATACAGATGGACTTAGGAGTTTATTGGATAGTTATCCGAATATTCCGGATATGAGTGAAAAAACACTCCGCTATCCCGGCCATGCCCAACTGATTGAAACCCTGCAAAGCATTGGCTTTTTTAAAGAAGAGCACCTGGCAGCAACAGCAAAAGTATTATTAGAAAGTTGGCTGCAAAAGGAAGATGACCAAGATGTAACAGCCATGAAAGTAATCGTTCGCGGAATACAAAATCAACAACCCATTACCATTGAATATTCATTGATAGATTATTACGACCAACAGCAAAAGCTAAGCTCTATGTCGCGAACAACCGGTTATACCTGCTGCGCTATGGCCGAATGGATGCTACTGGGGAATATTATAAAAAAGGGCGTTTTCCCTCCGGAAATTATGGGTGAAGATGATGCGCTTTTCGGATACATTATCCAATACCTTCAGCAACGAAATGTAAACTGGAAAAAGAAGGTTTATTAATTAGGTGTTATCTGCCAATTGCCGCAAATAAACGGGCTAATTTTTGTTCATCCAGCTGCTGTTGCGTTCTAACACCACTGCACAAATCAATTCCGAAAGGCCCTACCCGGTCAATTGCCTCCCGAATATTGTCGGGATGAATGCCCCCTGCCAAATAAACAGGAACGGGAGATTGACGAACAATATCTTTACTGATATCCCAATTATGCGTTCGCCCAGTACCTCCCAATTCTTTTACCGCCAGATTCGGATTTCCACTGTCTAACAACAAAGCATCCACCTCCTGAGCTACGGATAGCGCCTCGTTTATAGATGCTTCAGACAAAACATGAATAACCTGTACCAGTTTGATTGTTGGAATAGCACGCCGTATTTCAGCATAGGTGCCCGCCGGTACAGCATCTACCAATTGAATGGTATTGGTATAAGTGACCTGATGATGGGCAACTATTTTATCGGCAGTGGTTTCGCTGGTAAGTAAAAAGCTGCTTATGCCAGGTGGAACTATTTT
>JBBAJQ010000034.1:0-6543 GCA_040403945.1 Sediminibacterium sp. | reverse complement strand
CCCAATTCTGGTTGCCTATAGCTCGCTTATGCAACAAAAGTATCAAGCCAAAGAAATGGCTTCAAAAGAAGATTTTTTTCAGTTAAACCAAGACCAAATGCAGGTATTGGTTTTTTCTTTAGAGGAATACACAAAAGTATTGGATTGGGAAAATGAACACGAATTTGAATGGAACCATAGAATGTATGATGTAAAAAGCAAGTTGATAAGTAAAGATTCCGTACAAATTTGGTGCAAGATAGATTGGGCTGAAACAAGAATAAACGAATACTTGCAGCAACTGGCGGGCTGTTTAATTGGCACCCACCCCACCAATGGAGAAACCCAAAAACTACTTGCGAAAATTTTTGCATCAAATTATTACTTGCCTAACCATTTTGAAATTGGCATTTTTAGGGTTGCGATAAATGACTTTTTATCCGATTTTCAGCAATATCATCTTCCTAGACCAAACAATCTCATCGAGCATCCTCCGCAACATGCTTAGCAATTTAGTACCCCTTTTTTTAGGGTAAATTATTTGCTATCCCTTTTATAATAACTAAGCATGAAAAAATCAGGCCTAACTTGGTTATTGTTGTGTATTGTATATATAATACAAGCGCAAACGATAACGATAAGAGATAAAATTAGTAACGACCCATTAGAATATGTATTACTGGAAGATAAAAACTCTTCTGTCCGGATATTAACAGACGTATATGGACAGGCCGATGTTTCTAAATATAAGCAAGCGAGCACGATACGAATCAGCAGAACTGGTTACCGTTCGATAGATATTAGTTATCAGGAAATAGAGAAACAAAATTTTACTATATACCTGCAGTTAATAGAAATCACTATTGAAGAAGTGGTTGTTTCTGCAAACCGATGGAACCAATATTCTAAAAATATTCCTGCAAAAGTATCGGTGATACGTTCCAGGGATGCCAGATTAATTAATCCCCAAACCGCCGCAGATTTGTTGGGGGCATCCGGAGAAGTATTTATCCAAAAGAGTCAACAGGGTGGAGGTAGTCCTATGATTCGCGGATTTTCAAGCAACCGGCTTTTATATTCCATTGATGGTGTAAGAATGAATTCCGCCATTTTCCGCTCTGGAAATTTGCAAAATATTATTTCTTTGGATCCATTCATCATTCAAAAAACAGAAATCTTATTTGGCCCCGGATCGATATTGTATGGGAGTGATGCGATAGGAGGTGTAATGGCATTTCAAACTATATTACCGCAGTTTTCTGGGGATTCAATTTCTACAAAATTCGGGGGAAGTGGCAGCCTGCGATATTCATCTGTAAACAATGAAGTTACCGGTAATGCAACTTTTTCTTTTGGCAAAAAACGTTTCGCTTCATTTACATCTGTTTCACATAGTAATTTTAGTGACTTAACTATGGGCAAAAATGGCAAGCATATTTACAGTCGCCCATTTTATGTAGAAAGGATTGCAGGTAAAGACTCCATGATTACCAATTCAAATCCGCTGGTTCAAATTCCAACTGGTTACAGCCAATTGAACATAACCCAAAAATTCAGGTGGGATGCTGGAAAAAACTGGGAATTGCAGCTTAGTACTTTGTATTCTACTACCAGCAACTTTTCTAGATACGACCGTCTTATAGAAACCCAAACAAATGGAGTTGCAAGATTTGCTGTATGGAACTATGGTCCCCAGGTTTGGATGATGAATCATCTTTCGGCATTGTACAAGAAAAAGAATATTTGGTTCGATAATATGATGATCCGATTTGCACATCAATATTTTGAGGAGAGCAGAATTGATAGAGGTTTTAATCAATTTAGACTAAGAACCAATTTAGAAAAGGTAAATGCCTCTTCACTCAACATAGATTTTGAGAAAAAAATGGATAAACAATCCCTATATTATGGTACGGAAATAGTAACCAATCGGGTGAACTCAGCTGGATCGGCTACTGACATAAGAAATGGCGCGAATATTCTAGTGCCTGATCGATATCCGAAATCTACCTGGGAAAGCTATGCTGGTTTTATCAATTACGAAAAGCAATTGTCTGATAAGTTAAATATCCAGGCAGGTGGGCGTTGGAACATGTATAAAATAAATGCAGATTTTACCCGACTACTCAACTTTTACCCCTTTAGCTTTACTTCTGCTCAATTACAAAATTCGGCCTTCACATTCAGCGGAGGTATCGTTTATAGGCCCTCGAATCGGTTAAAACTTTCATTGCAAGCGAATTCAGGCTTTCGGGCACCCAATGTGGATGATATGGGTAAACTATTCGATTTTATAACCGGAGAAGTTATAGTACCCAACCCGCAATTAAATGCAGAATATGCGTATAATATAGAAGGGGGTGTAACCAAGGTATGGAGCAACCGGGTAAAATTTGAGGTATCTATTTACTATACCCGACTACAAAACGCAATGGTCAGACGTCCCTATCAGGTAAATGGAAAAGATAGCATGCTGTATAATGGGATAATGAGTAAAATTTATGCTATTCAAAATGCCGCCTATAGCGAAGTGTATGGTTACAATGCAGGCATAGAGATTATTTTAAATCCACAAATGAGCCTGCTTGCAAAATACAATTTTCAAAAAGGTATCGAAGAAATGCCTAACGGAGAAATTAGTCCTTCTCGGCATGCAGCGCCTGGTTTCGGAACGATTCGATATAGCTATCTTCAAAAGAAACTTTCCCTACAGGTGAATTGTAATTTTAGCGGTGAGGTAAGCTATCAAAATCTAAATCCCGAAGAAAGAGGAAAAACATTTATTTATGCCAAAGATGCCAATGGAAATCCTTACTCGCCTGGCTGGTATACAATACATGTAAAATCCAGTTTCCAGTGTACGCCAAAGTTTAGCATTTCTGGAGGTATTGAAAACATTACAAATCAGTGTTACAGAACCTATAGTTCGGGCATTGCGGCAGGTGGGTTAAATATTTTGGTAGCTATGAATGTGAAATTCTAAATCTGATTCCCTCATTCTCTAATAAGCATAGTGTATAATTACCGGTAATATTGCCGGTAATTATACCTATGGAATAGCTAATCCGGCTTAGCATCCCCCAATTTTCATCTTTTTATGTTAGTTTATACTGCCGAATTCAGCATTAGCGCCATCATATTTAAGTTTTATAATATTTGACATTTTTATCTAATTTACAACAAAATAACTAACTTTGCAACAATATTGCAATTAATGAGTTTACGGGCTACCCATAAAAAGCTAATCAGTGTGTTTTTAATAACACTGTATGCATTTATTGTTACGCCCACCCAATGGTGGCATCACCATGAGATGGATACAAAGCAAACATCTCTATCTACCCCAAAGGGCAAACCTACTAACACGGTACAAGACGCTGTTGGGCTTAATTGCAAAATCTGCTCGCACCATTATAGTATTGCAGATAATGATGCAGGCAGTTTGATGATGCAGCATCCATTATTCACTGCATCTCAATACTGCAGTACACCACCTGACCAATACCTCCAGTATTTCCGGGATATTACCGGCAGAGGGCCTCCGGCCACTATCTAATTAAGCTTACTACTGCCAATTGTTAAATCTACCATGGCAGTTCATACCAATCTATCTATTGATTGGCGTTGATTTTACCCTATTTCTATTTAACATGTTCAGATTCCTATTTGTAAATTTTTTACTATCTACCCTAGTTAACATTGGGCAAGCACAGACATGTATAATAGCATTATCTGGGCATATTGAAGAGGCAGAAACCGGTGAAAAATTATCGGCAGCTACCATTCAAATTAAAGAAATTGGAAAAATAATTGTAACGGATAAAAAGGGAGATTTTCAAATTAAAAATTTGTGTGCGGGAGAATATACTTTACTTATTCAGCATGAAGGATGCGAATCAATAGAAAGAAAAATATCACTAACAAAAGATTACCATTTTGACATTTTTCTTTCTGGCTCTCACCAACAACTAGAGGAGGTAACTGTAAGTACACAAGCAGGCATTAGAAATTCTGGATTTAAAAAAGAATTATCGGGTAAGGCCATGGAAGAATCAAAAGGACTTTCCCTGGCAGAAGCACTGAGCAAAATAAATGGCGTAACCATGTTACAAACAGGTTCTACCATTTCTAAGCCGGTAATTCATGGATTACATAGCAATCGGATTCTAACAATTAATAATGGCGTAAGGCAAGAAGGACAACAATGGGGCAACGAACATGCGCCAGAAATAGACCCATTTATTGCTGAAAAGTTAATTGTAATTAAAGGAGTGGATGAATTAAAGTATGGCTCAGACGCTATTGGAGGGGTAATTCTGGTTGAACCAAAAGCATTAAACTCCATACCGGGTAAAAACTTTGAATTCAATTCGGCATACTTTAGCAATAATGGACAATACGTGGTTTCGGCTGTATATGAGCAACCGCTAAAGAAAATTCCAGCTCTGCGATTTCGAGTACAGGGAACTTATAAACGAGGTGGCAATGCTACAACCCCCAATTACCGCCTGAATAACACAGGTAGTGAAGAAAAAAATGCATCGTTTACATTAGGATGGAAAAGAAATAACCTGAGCAGCGAACTATTTTATAGTCATTTCTCTACACAAGTAGGCATCTTTACCGGATCACACATTGGTAATTTAACCGACCTGCTGAATGCCATAGCCAGCGACAAACCTGCAGACGTTTTTCTAGGCGAAAAAACCTACCAAATAAAAAGACCTTATCAACAAGTAACCCACCACCTGATTAAGCTGAAAACATCCCTGGTAAAAAACGAACATCGATTTAATCTTCAGGTAGCAGGGCAGTTTAATGAACGGGACGAATATGATGTTGTTCGGAGTGCTGCCATTACAAAACCTCAAATGTCGTTATCTATTTATACACTTTCTGAAGAATTAACCTGGGAGCATCCGAAAAAAAATAACTTTAGTGGTATTGGCGGTATTGCATTTCAACAACAAAATAACAGTTATTCCGGACGCTATTTTATTCCTAACTACCTGGCAGCTTCTCAGGGTATGTATTATATAGAGAAATGGAGAAAACATCAATGGGAAATACAAGGGGGCATTCGGTTCGATAACAAAATAATACAAACCAGTCGTTTAAAATTTAACAGCGACACTATCAACTACAATTTTAATTTTTCCACACTGGCGTCCTCATTTAATGTTGCCTACACCGCTTCTCCCATATGGCAAATGAATTTAGCAGTGGGTATTTCCAGCCGGGCGCCTCATGTGAACGAATTATTAAGTGATGGTATCCATCATGGCACAGGCACGTATGAAAAAGGTGATATTAATTTACGCCCCGAAAAATCAGTTCAGGTAAGTGCCGGCATTCGATACCAACACCCCTCCGGCAAGTTGGGAATGGATTTTCTTGTATATGCCAACCGAATAAATGATTTCATTTACCAGCAACCCCAACCCAACAACCCTGTTCTTACAATCAGTGGTGCCTTTCCACTAATTCAATATCAACAAACCAATGCTTCCCTTAAGGGTTTTGATTGGTCTGCCTGGTATAAACCTATCGAAAATATAGAATGGATAAGTAAATATGCTTTTCTAAATGCCAGAAATACATCCATCACTGATTGGCTTATTCTGATGCCCGCTAATCGTTTGAGTAATGAAATTACCTATCGCTTAAAAAATACCGATAAACTATTTAACAGCTACATAAGTTTAGAATTGATGCATGTAAGCAAGCAAAATAATACACCAAGTGATCTAAATGGAAAGCAAGATTATAAAGCAGCACCAGAGGCATACTCGCTGATTAACCTGCAAATAAGCAGTACGGTTCAATTAATAAACAAACCGGTAACCCTTAGCCTAGGTGCTCGAAATCTAATGAATACAGTATATCGCGACTACCTAAATAGTATGCGATATTTTACCGACGAAATGGGAAGAAATATCAGTTTACGGATAAAAATTCAGCTCTAATTTTTTATTATAAAACAAAAAAACCTCTACAATGAAAAAGTCGTTACACGCAGCCGTTTTAGTACTATTTGTTTTTGTTTTTGGCATCAGTTCTTGTAAAAAAGACGCCCAAGAACCCAACAGCGAAGAAGTAATCACAACACTTAAGATTAATTTTGTTCCCGTGGGCGGAGGAAATGCTGTGAGTTTTCAATATGACGATCCAGACGGTCCCGGAGGAAATGCACCCACAAAGGATGACATTATACTGGTACCCAATAAAACCTATTCGGTTACGCTACAATTATTAAATAAAACTACCAATCCGGTAACAGATATAACCGAAGAAATTGAGGAGGAAGCAGATGCACATCGGTTTTATTATGAGGTAGCTTCCGGAAGTAATATTACCATTTCAGGATTGAATAATGATCCCAATGGAGTTCCTTTGGGTGTAACCAGTACCTGGACTACTACGGGTGCAACAACTACAGGAAAGGTAAAAATCACCTTACGACACTATCCAGCAACCCCGCCCGGCAAGGCTGCAAATGATTTGGTAACAAGCACAAAATCTGCTACAGACATAGAAGTAGAGTTCAACTCGAAAATCCAATAA
>JBBAJQ010000033.1:0-31885 GCA_040403945.1 Sediminibacterium sp. | reverse complement strand
AGTGAGTTTGAGTTTGAGTGTGAGGATATTTCCCTCCTTCACACTCAAACCCGCACCCACTCTGGCCTTTCGTGCGGATAATAGGAGTCGAACCTACACGCCTCGCGGCGCCAGATCCTAAGTCTGGTGCGTCTGCCAATTTCGCCATATCCGCAGGGGCTGCAAATCTACTATTTTTCGGCAAATATTTGTCAGCCTGCTAAACTATTTAATAGCTACTTCTACTTGTTCTTCTGGCGCCGGATGAATGGTTCGAATGATTTCTGCCATACGTCGGTGAACTGAAGCGGTTATTGGGGGTTCTTCGCGTGGTAGATTCTTCTCTGGGCATCGCGGAGGCGGCTTGCAACGGATAAGGATGCTCACTCACCACCGGAATTTGAATACCAGTTAATTTTTGAATATCGCGCAGAAATTCTCTTTCTTCATGCTCGCAGAATGATATAGCTATTCCACTGGCGCCTGCTCTTCCGGTTCTGCCGATCCGGTGTACGTAGGTTTCTGGCACATTGGGTAATTCGTAGTTGATCACATGCGATAGTAACTCTACATCAATACCCCTGGCGGCAATATCGGTGGCTACTAATACCCGCGTAGTACCGTTTTTAAAATTACTCAGTGCCCGCTGCCGAGCATTTTGTGACTTATTCCCATGAATCGCTTCCGCAGAAAAGCCTGATTTCAGTAGGTCTTTTACCACTTTATCGGCCCCGTGCTTGGTGCGGGTAAATACTAGCGCTGTTTTTATGTCGCTGTCTTTTAATAAATGGGCCAGCAGTAATTTTTTATTCTCCCGGTTTACATGATATAAACTCTGCCGAATGGTTTCTGCTGTGGAGGATACGGGGGTAACTTCTACGCGTACCGGCTCGTGTAACAAGGAAGCCGCCAAGGAGGAAATTTCGGGCGGCATGGTAGCCGAGAAAAATAAGGTCTGCTTTTTGGCAGGTAACTTGGCTAAAATCTTCTTTACATCATGAATAAAGCCCATATCTAACATGCGATCTGCCTCATCCAATACCAAAATCTGAACCTGTTGTAAGGAGATAAACCCCTGCTGCATTAGATCTAAGAGGCGACCGGGGGTAGCCACTAAAATATCTACGCCCCGCTGTAAAGCCTGTGTTTGGGGTACCTGAGAAACACCGCCAAAAATAACCTGGTGCTTCATGCGCAGGTTTTTTCCATAGGCCGAAAGACTATCATTGATTTGTATCGCTAATTCGCGGGTAGGTGTAACAATCAAGGCTTTTATACCCTTGTTAATCGGACCAGCTGCTTCGTGTAAATGGAGATTTTGTAAAATAGGAATGGCAAAAGCAGCCGTTTTTCCGGTGCCGGTTTGCGCACAGCCTAGCACGTCTCTTCCCCGCAATGCCGGAGGAATCGCCTGTGCCTGAATGGGTGTAGGTTGGGTATACCCTTCCTGGTGTAATGCCTCTAAAATAGAGGGAATAATGTGTAACGAATCGAATGTCATGTAAAAAATGATAATATGAGTACCTGCTGAAATGGTATCAACTGGTATATAACCTACCCGTAAATGATCTGAAAAACTTTGTCACGGAAGTGTGATCAGCCTGTAGAGAGCTTATATGAATGGTACAAAGGTACGATAATTTACCTTCTTGTAATCTTTTATTGATAACCTGCTGTTAATCATATCATTATAAGCAGGGTTCCAATAAGGCCGTAATTTGTTCCAGATAATACTGATCGGTGATATCAAAATGATCTAACTGGGTACTATCTACATCCAAAACCCCCAGAATGGTATTCCCTTTTTTAAGGGGGACTACAATTTCCGATTTAGACTGGCTGCTACAGGCAATATGACCAGGAAAAGCTTCTACATCGGGTACAATCAATGTTTTTTGTTGCTCCCAGCTGCTGCCACACACGCCTTTACCCATTCGGATTCGGGTGCATGCAATAGGTCCTTGGAAGGGCCCTAAAACAAGTATATCATTTTTAACCAGATAAAATCCCACCCACAGCCAGCTAAACTGTTGATGGAGTGCTGCACAAACATTGGCCAGATTGGCAATCATATCAGGCTCACCCTCTAATAAACCTTTTATTTGAGGTATCAGTGCTTCGTATTGCTCGGCTTTGGTTCCGGTAATTACTTGTAAATCTTCTGCCATGCTGGTTAATTTAACGTACCCATTTTCCAATCAGGGGTAACTTTTTTAATTCTTCTCTTTCTAAGGTATATAGTACACTTAAGAATATTATTAGAAATCCGGTTGATTTGAGCAAGTGGAAAGCGATTGGTAAACTATCCGATAAAGTAAGCCATTGGTTGGCTTTCCCCAGCAAAATTGCTATCAATAAGTATCCCAGCAACCTGGTTACAGCGTAAGGCACGGGATATACTTTTTGGCCCCATACATAGCTGATTACCATCATGCTGCCATAGCATGCAAGGGTTGCCCAGGCACTAGCCACATAACTAAAATGAGGAATGCCCCAGTAATTAATTGATAGGGTAATGATTGCCCCAATAATTGTTATCCAGGCGCCCGCCATAGTTCGGTTTCCTAATTTATACCATACGCTTAGGTTGTAATAAATCCCTAAAAAAATATTGGCTAATAACAATAGTGGAACAATGCTAAGGCCTACCCACATCGCTTTATTTTGGATAAAGTGTTTCCAGATATCGAGATAGAGCATTACTACCAGGTACATACCGCATAGGGTAATTACAAAAAATTTCATCACCCTGGCATAATGTTTCGGAGCATCTTCTTGAGCGGATAGTTTAAAAAAGAATGGCTCGGCACCCATTCGGAATGCCTGCACTGCCAGTGTGATAAAAATAGATAGTTTATAACAGGCAGAATAAATACCCACTTCAGCTTTGGCGGCTTCTGCTCCCTGCACAGGTGCCCACCATCCCAGCATAATCCTGTCGAAGGTTTCATTTACCATACCTGCCATACCCGCAATAATTAGGGGTAAGCCATACAGCAACATGCTTACCCAAAGTGCTCGATCGGGCTTCCATTGAAAGCTGGTTAACTCTTTATTTAATAAAAAAAGAATCAGCAGGTTTTGAATAAGATTAGCCACCAGCACATACCCCACTGCCCATGCCCCTGTAAAATAACTTGCCGAAAAATTACCGGGATGCGTCTTCACCCAATGCGGACCATAGCTGAGTAAAAAATAAATGCAAGCCATATTGCACAAAATCCCTCCGATTTTTATGAGGGCAAATTTTACTGGTCTGCCCTCCTGCCGAAGTTTGGCAAAGGGAATGATGGTGATTGCATCCGTTGCAATAATGCCAATACATAAATACAAATATTCGGGATGTTCGGAAATATTCAGCAAGTGCGCAACCGGACCAGCGATGCTAAATAATAAGGCGGATAAAACCAGGGTAGAAATAATCAATGAAGTGGAAGCCGTATTATGTACGGCCTTACCATCATTACTCTGCGAAAAACGGAAATAGGCGGTTTCCATTCCATAACTAAACAGCACATTCATAAAGGGAAAAAATGCATAGATGATAGACATTTCCCCGTATTGCGCTGTGGTGAACTTGTAGGTTAGGTAGGGGGTAAGCAGGTAATTGATTAGGCGGGCAGCCATCGAACTTAAGCCGTACCAGATCGTTTGTTGTGCCAGTTTTTTTATCCCGCTCACTTAAATAAATTATTATGCTGTTTACTTATTTATCTGCTCACCCGAAAGTAATCAATCTCGCTTGTTTTGATGTATATCCCGCTCCTGTTTTTGTAACCGATTCAATTCTTCCGGTAAAAAGGCAGGATTGGTTATTAGGGTAGAATCGGTTAGGGTATATAAAAAGGCGGTAAGTTGACCAATCTCGTAGTTACTTAGCGGGATACCATATTTCAATAGAGAATCCGTTCCCATTGGCCGGGGTTGCTTGCTGCGATAATGTTCAAATACATTCCGCAGGGTGGCCCATCTACCATCATGCCCATAGGGAAAACTGATACCCACATTGCGCAAACTTGGCACTTTGAACTTTAGCGAATCGGTAGTTTTTCCGGTTACGCGCATTCTGCCCTTATCCTGCAGCACTTCATCTTCGGCTAAACCTGCATTTCGAAAACTAAAATCAGTAAAAAAAGGTGGGGGATGGCAGGTAATACATTTTTGCTGAAACATTTCATAACCGAGTTGTTCTGGCAAGATAAATGTATCCTCTCCCCGCATTACCCGGTCGTATTTGCTGTTATTACTTACTAGGGTAAGTACAAATTGACTGATTGCTTTCCCTAATTCGAGGGTGGTAATTTTTTGTACCCTAAAAGCTTGCTGAAATTTTTTGCGATAGTCGGCATGGGTATTCAACTTATGTAATACACTATCCAGTGTTTCTCCCATTTCATTTTCAGCAGTAATGGGGGCCAGTGGCTGAAGGTCGAGGTGGAGGATGCCGCCATCCCACATAAAATTTTTCTGCCAGGCCATATTTACAATGCCGGGTGCGTTGCGGGTGGAGAAGCGATTATCGATGCCATGGCTTAGACTATGATCGTAGGTTGCAAAGCCGCCAAATGATTGGTGACAGGTACCACAAGAAACCATACCATCTTTACTGAGGATGCCATCATAAAATAATTGTTTGCCCAGTGCAATGCCTTCTTTGGTGAGTGGGTTGGCAGCAAAATCATAAGCAGGTGCCGGCCAGCCTTTTGGCGTGTTGAATTTTACGGGATGAACAGGGCCCCACCAATTATCTGCCTGCACCCAGGCGATTCCGGAAAGTACAATCATCAGTACCGTAATATATAGACGATATTGCTTCATGGCTGTTGCATCACGCTAAATTGAAATTGATAGTTATTGGCAATTTGATTGGCAAGTTTACCAGGAACATGACAAACCGGGTTTGCAGCAATAGATAGGGGAGAAGAGCCATTGAACCAACGCAGTAAATCGGCCTGCAGCACTATGCGATGTTGTTCGGTTGATTTTTTATCAATGGCCAATTGTATAAGTTTGGTTACATTTTGTTCACCGGCAAATCCCCCTACATGGTAAGTGAATTTTTTTCCCGGCATGGGAGAAACCGCTGAAGTTCCTTCCATTTTTGCCATTACATATCCCGTGTTCCAGGTCCAGAACATACCGCGTGCCGGATCAAGTACGCCCGATTGGATGCCGCTTACATTTTTGGCACTATCAACCCCTAATAAAAATTGTATGCTTACAACATCTGTAATATTCCCCGGCAAACGAATTTGTAAACTACTACTATCCAAAATATTTACGAGAAAGTAACTATCCCGAATCGGATACCATTTTCCGGAGGAAGATTGTAAAGCAAAATTGGAGAGATAGAAAAGACATTTGTCAATCGAAAAAGTTTCCCCCAGGGCATTGGTATAGGCATCTTCGGGCGACCAATTTTTTTCACCCACCACCGGAATAATTTGAATGGTAAGCATAGAGTTACTTGCCACAGATTGCGCCGCAGTTGTTTGAAAAATACCTGCCATCCATAATCCCATTACAAGTAAGCCGACTTGCCTCATTCGTTGAAGTTGAATTTTTTTCTAAGTACTTTATTCAGCGCATTTCTTTTCTTATGCTCGAGTCTTTTTTCTTTAGAGGCGGCTGTTGGCTGGGTGGCACGGCGGGCTATAGGTGGTATGATGGCCTGTGCAACCATTCGGTTCATTTTTTCAATTACCGATTTTTTATTCAGCCACTGGGTTCTTTCAGATTGCGATTTAACCAATAGCCAGTCTTCGTTGGTGATTTTGTTGGCTAGTTTTTCGCGAATCATGACTTTTTGTTCATCCGTACATTTTTCTGAAGAACCAATATGCCAACGACCTTCTACCATGGTTTCTACCTTGTTCACATTTTGCCCTCCTTTTCCCCCGCTGCGGGCCGTTTGAAATTGAATTTCGGGGGTAATAACTATCTTCATGGCAGTAAAGTTCGTACAAATTAGCAGATTACTTATGAGAATCGTAGTGCAACGGGTTTCGGAAGCCGCCGTTCGGGTAAATCATCAAATAACAGGCCAGATTGGTTCGGGTTTGCTGGTTTTTGCCGGCTTTGAAGAGGCTGATATCCGCGAGGATATTGGTTGGATAACCGGGAAGGTTGTTAACCTTCGCATTTTTAACGACGAGCAGGGGGTGATGAATAAATGTTGTTTAGAAGTGGGTGGAGATATTTTACTGGTAAGTCAGTTTACCCTGCATGCCAGTACCAAAAAAGGAAATCGACCATCTTATATCCGTGCAGCCCGGCCAGAACAAGCCATTCCTTTATATGAAACGTTGATAGCTGAATTATCGAGTGCCCTGGGTAAACCCATCTCCACCGGAATCTTTGGTGCCGATATGAAAGTGAGTTTAGTGAATGATGGTCCGGTAACTATTTGGATGGATTCGAGGAACAAAGAATAAACTAATCATACAATCATACCCTATGAGTATTACTATTGCGCAGGCCCAAGAAAATGTAGATCAATGGATCCAAACAGTGGGGGTCCGTTATTTTAATGAGCTCACCAATTTGGGTATTCTGATGGAAGAAGTAGGCGAGTTGAGTCGCTTACTGGTGCGGCAATACGGCGAGCAATCTTTCAAAGAGTCTGATAAAAATCGCGAACTCTCCGATGAAATGGCGGATGTATTGTGGGTACTGATCTGTTTAGCCAATCAAACTGGGGTTAACCTAACCGAGGCACTGGAAAAGAATTTCGAAAAAAAATCTTTACGAGATGCTGATCGGCATCGGCAGAACGATAAATTATAATCCAGCCAATAAAAGCCCTCAATGTAACATTCTTATTTTTTCTTGCGGAAGATGGATGACTGTCGTGCCATTTTCTCGATGGCTTCCACTGTTCTGGGAGATCCGGCTGAGAGGTTTTTATATCCGTCAGCTGTAATCAGAAGATCATCCTCAATTCGCACACCAATCGACCACCATTTTTTATCGCAGGGGCTACCCGGTGGAATATAAATGCCTGGTTCAACCGTAAAAATCATACCCGGTTCAAGGGTGGCTCTTCGGCCCATATCGTGTACATCCAAACCTAAATGATGAGAAGTGCCATGCGGAAAATAAGTGCGTACTTGATTTTCAGATTTGATAATGCCCAATTCTTTTAATCCCTTTGCAATCACATTCACTGCAGCAGCATGTGGATCAGAAAATTGTTTTCCGGGTTTACATTCAGCAAAAGCCGCATCCTGTGCTGCTAATACCAGTTCGTAAATAATTTTTTGTTCGGGAGAAAATTTTCCATTGATGGGAATCGTGCGGGTAATATCTGCACAGTACCCATGGTATTCGGCGGCACAATCGCTCAGTAGTAAATCACCATCCTGTAATGTACGCTGATTGGTTTCGTAGTGGAGGATACAGGTATTGGGTCCAGACCCATTGATGCTGGGGTATCCTACATATTCTGAGCCACGGCTTTTGAATTCATATTCCATTATGGCTTGGGCATCATATTCGTGCATGCCGGGTTTCATAGAACGCATCACACTATTATGCCCCTCCACACTCATGCTGATTACTTTTTCCATCAGGGCAATTTCTTCCGGTTGCTTTATCCCCCGCAGGTATTGAAGTATATTCATACCAATCGAAGGCGTAACAGATTTTCCTGCGGTAATTAATGCAGAATCCAGAGAAGCTGCCATATTTGCCAACATATCTCCTCTTCCGGGATATTTAAAAAGAATCTGTTCATTTCTAAAGGATGTGATAATGGTATCCAGTTGCAACCAGTTGAATAGTTTACCAGAAAATTGCTCCGCAGCAAATACTGCTTTTAATTGATATTTTTCTTGTACGCCAGCGGGCCCCAGAATTTTACCAGTCCACATTTCACGCTGCGGATTTCTGGATTGAACGAAAATAAATTCTGTTGCTGTTTTCTCTAAAATGGTTACAGGCTGTTTGAATAAAAGTAAAACCGCATTGGGTTCTTCCAGCCCGGTTAAATAATAGAAGTTTTTATTTTGGGCATAGATATAATTCACATCATTATTTCGTACTTTTTGAGGGGCAGCAAAAAATATGGCTACCGATTTTTCGGGCATATTGTCTCTAAAGGCAGCCCTTCTGCCAGCATGGAAGGCAGGGGAAAGATAATCAGCCGGATATTCATCCGGGGTTTGGGCAAAACTAAGCAGGGGGATAGCCAGCAGCAGGCCTATTCGAAGCATTGATCTCATATCATTGATTTGTATAAAACTACCCAATTTGTTGGTTTTTTCCGTGAAAAATTTCACAGTCGGATTAACAGGTATTTCTGTGGGTAAACATACTATTTGCTCATGTTTCGCAAAGCAAGGGTAATCCTGTATTTTTGCAGGGCTATGAGTACACCTGTTGATCAATTACTTCCCGCGATTATCGCACATGCCAAAGAATATGGATTTGTATTTCCCAGTAGTGAAATTTACGATGGATTGGGAGCCGTTTACGATTATGGCCCCTATGGTAGTGAGCTGAAAAAGAATATCCGGGATTACTGGTGGAAAAGTATGACCCAACTGCATGAGAACATTGTGGGTATTGATGCGGCAATTTTTATGCATCCCACCACCTGGAAAGCGAGTGGACACGTAGATAATTTCAGCGATCCGATGATTGATAATCGCGACAGTAAAAAGCGCTATCGGGTAGATCATTTACTGGAAGCCAAGGCAGATGAACTTACCCAAGCTGGAGATAGTGCCGCGGCTACTGCATTGCTGGCGCAAATGGATGCTTTGCTGGCCGCGGAAGATTTTGCAGGACTAAAGCAATTATTGGTAGACAATAAAATTGTTTGCAGTGTAAGTGGAACAGGTAACTGGACGGATATCCGACAATTTAATCTTATGTTCTCCACCCAGGTGGGGTCAGTTGCAGAAGAGTCGGATACAATTTATTTGCGGCCCGAAACGGCACAGGGAATTTTTGTGAACTTTTTGAATGTGCAAAAAACGGCTCGGATGAAAATTCCTTTTGGGATTGCACAAACCGGTAAAGCTTTTCGTAATGAAATAGTGGCCCGTCAATTTATATTCCGCATGCGTGAGTTTGAGCAGATGGAAATGCAGTTTTTTGTTCGTCCCGGCACAGAAGGGGACTGGTACAAATACTGGAAAGAAGCCCGCTTACAATGGCATCTTGGTTTGGGGATTGCAGCCGAAAAATACCGCTTTCACGACCATGTAAAGTTGGCACATTATGCTAAGGAAGCCTGTGATATTGAATTCCAGTTTCCGTTCGGATTTAAAGAAGTAGAAGGAATTCACTCCCGCGGTGATTTCGATTTAACCCAGCATCAGATATACAGCAAAAAGAAACTCCAATATTTCGATAATGAGATTAATCAGAATTATGTTCCCTATGTGATTGAAACTTCCATTGGATTAGACCGGATGTTTTTGTTGATATTGTCGAATGCCTATGAGGAGGAGCAGCTTACTAAAGAGGATGGTTCCACAGATAGTAGGGTAGTACTGCATATTCCTCCTGTATTGTCGCCGGTTAAGTTGGCGATATTACCATTAACCAAAAAAGACGGACTGCCGGAAGTAGCGCGCGACCTGATGAATGAATGTAAGCCCTATTTCAAATGTTTTTATGAGGAGAAGGATGCTATAGGCAAACGCTATCGTCGCCAGGATGCGATTGGTACACCTTTCTGTGTAACCATCGATCATCAAACGCTAACCGATCAAACGGTTACTGTTCGTTATAGAGACTCTATGGTGCAGGAACGCGTATTAATGAGCCGGGTTCGTGAGTTGGTATCGGCACAGATACAGTAAAATACGAGTAAGGGGTTACGCGATTAGCCGTAAATTTCTAGGTGGATAGCTTTCTTGTCGTACCCCAGGGCTACGATTCTTTCTTTTGCTTCGTCTATCATGTTTTTCCAGCCACACAAATAAAACTTAGCAGGAACGGTACCTTGCTGGGTTAACTGCTCGTATACCTGATGAACATATCCTTTATAAGCACCGGCAGGTACTTCGTTTTCGCGCGAGTAGCAGGCGTGAAAATGAAAGCCGGGTTCAGCAGCAGCCAGTTCGTTCAATTCTTTGATGTATAAACCATCTTCCAATTTCCTACAACCAAAAACCAGGTGAACTTGTTGGTGTGGCTTTTTGTTATTGTGCAGCCAGTGTGCCATAGAGCGGAAGGGTGCGATACCAGTTCCGGTACAAATGAGAAATATATCGTGTTCGATGGTTTCGGGTAGCGTGAATTTACCTTGCGGTCCGCGTAAAACAATTTCAGTACCTAGGGTAACTTCATTAAATAGATAGGTAGTGCCCAATCCACCTTCGAGAAATACAATTACCAGTTCAAACACATTGGTGCCATCGGGTGCAGAGGCAATGGAATAGCTTCTCCAGCGCTTGTTCTTTTGCTCATGTATGGGTAAATCCAGGGTAACAAATTGACCAGGAATAAAGTCGAATGATTCTATTTCAGGAACCTGAATCCAAAATCGTCTGCAATTCGCGGTTTCATTTTCTATTTTAATCACGGTTCCCGTGCGCCAAGGCTCTGCCATATAGTAATTTTATTTATAGATACCAAAGGTAACAAAATATGTAATCCTTTTGGGTATTTGCACCTACCTTCTACGCAAACGATTTCATCGGGATGCTATCTTTTAATAAAAATAACCATATATAATATAAATGCTAAAAAATAATCATAAATAAAGTTGCTTATTTCAATAATGTAAATGGTATTCAATAAAAGAAGACTGCTTACTTTGGATATCACAGATTAAGTGACTTCCTTAAAAAGTGGTATTAGCCCAACCCAAAAGCACGGATCTTGTAAATGTGTTCGCACAAAAAAAGCCGATATTTTTAATCGGCTTTTGAAGATGAGGTAGATAAAGGGTTATCGTTGTATAATAACTTTCTTCAGATATATTTTCTTGTTATGCTGAATTCTTACCACATAAAGCGATGAGGATACCTGGTTCAGATTTATTTCTTTCGAATAGGAGCCTATAAAGTCTGCCTGATTGGCTGTGAATACTTTATTGCCGGTTGCATCTAAAATATCAATCCATAAATCTGATTTACTAGTTACCTGGAATGATAGATTAAATCTTCCTTTATTCGGATTTGGTGAAACCCGCAGTTTAATTTCTTCTGCCATTTGCTCTGTGAGGGCAGTGATGGTAACGTTGATAGTATTTGAAGTAAGTTGACATCCAAATGCATCATAGGCAATCACTTTATACAATCCCGATTTGGTGGGGCGGTAGTGAGAATTATTTGCACCTGCAATTAGGGTATCATTTAAAAACCACTGATTACCGGATGGATAGGAGGATACCAATGAATCGGCTTGTTGTGAAATAACTGGATTGGTAGGTGTGCTTACAACTACCGGCGTTTTTGCACTCGTGCAGGCGGTTGTGCGAATGCGCATGTCGTAGAAATAGTAATAGAATTGATAGGGTTGTGCCCCATTGGTGGTTGCACTATTTCCATTGATAGACATTATGCCGGGCACACTCATTGGATAAGTGTTGGTAGTAGTGATTTGGTTATTTCTGAAAACTGAGGCACTATCAGCCCTTCCATCGCCACTTAGGCATTGGAGAATGAGAATATGATCGCCGGGTGTATTAACCGGTATATTGAGATAGAAAATAGCTCCGGGATCATCAGTTGGATTTCCAATTACCGCTCCTGGTTTGGGATTGGGATTGGTTGCCTGCACATCAAAAGTAGTAGTATACCGATTAAAATAAGAGTAGGATCCGGTTGCGGGGTCTTCACTAGCAATATCTCCCATAATCACCCTGATTTTTCCTGGGTTACCCACATATAGTCGGGCAGTTTCAATAACTATTGGAACTGCGTTATTAAATTTTACATAGTTACCAACGAAAGTGTTATATCCTCCGTTTGGATACACCAATTTATTAGCCGGTCCAATGGAGGTTTTTAGTTCTTTTGCTAGATAAAAAGTTTTATCGGCAGGGATAGCGGCAGTGCTTACATTAAAGCCGGATGCAAAAGGGACTGTGGCTGTAGGTGAATTGTACCAATAGTAGTTGGTACTAAAAACAGGTGCCGTAACTTTAAGTAAAGCAGCTCCCGAACAAATACTTCCGGTTCCTGCGGGTGCAGAAGGCCGGGCGGCGGTGATAAACGTAGAAGCTAACTGATTGTTTGAAGTATTCTGGTCTACCGCTAAATTGGTTACAGCAGAAATGGTATAGGTAGTTGCAGCCGCGGTTGGAAAAGGATTCGTAAAAGTGATAGTAGCTTCCGATCCTGCCAATAGCAAACCGCTATACGTGGTTGTAAAGGTAGCCAACACAGCTCCTCCGGAAGTTGCCACTGCTGTGATGGGTATATTTGTTTGATTAACCGCCCCATTATTTTTTATTTTAATGGTAAGGTAGTTTAGATCGGATTCGCAATTGCCACCGGCAGGGGAAGTGATTTCATTTACGGAAACATCATTGGAGGGACTTACAATTCGTACGCGATAATCTTGGGTTTCTCCTTTTCCATAAGTGCCACAGGGCAGCACATCAGCTGCAGTGGAGGTTTCCTGTACTACAATTCTCATCAAACAAATATTACCTACGGTTAAATTTCCCGGAATGGCCACATTGGTGGTATATAATTGGGAGGCCGATGTAAGTGCACCACTAGTAGCTAATAGCTCACTCGTTTCAAATGTGCCATTATTGTTTACATCTATAAATACCTTTACTATTCTTGCATTGGTAGTAACATCTGCTGTGCCAACTTTTACAGTAATGGGTATAGTTTGCTGCGGTTCTATATTTGCAATAAAGCGTGTATTATCTGTATAGGTTTTAGATCCGGGTGAATTGCCTACCTGAATATTACTGAAGCTTACAGAATCAATTCGGGCACCACCACCGCCGGAAGTAGAATTACAAAATGCTGTTCCGCCAACGCCACTCACTAAAAGCGTATAGGCCTGCGTATTTTTTACTAAAGTGCCTTTATGCGATATGCGTATCTTGTAAGATTGACCAGGCACCGTGCTATCCACATTTATCCTTTCTACATTATCGGTTATATTATCTCCCGGATTAGCGGCAGAATTCGGAAAATCTACATTCAAGGTCCAGGGCAAATAAGTTCCAAATCCTGTACTTTTTGTGATGCGAATGTCGAGGTCGTTTACCAATTTTTTAGCCCGATTATTCAGTACATCTACTTTCTCTACCTGACCCCTTGGATCCGTCCAGCAAATGGTAGCAGATAGGGGCCCTTTTCCGGATGCGATTACTGAGGTTTCGAAAAATGCACCATTGGCTAAATCATTTTC
The DNA here is from genome assembly GCA_040403945.1 of Sediminibacterium sp. Lineage (GTDB taxonomy): Bacteria > Bacteroidota > Bacteroidia > Chitinophagales > Chitinophagaceae > Sediminibacterium. The sequence goes on along the minus strand of JBBAJQ010000033.1, from coordinate 18,571 downwards.
ATACAAAAGATGGCTGCTAGAGGCACTATTATTATTAGTTACTGCTTCCTTAATTAGCGCAGCCCCCTTTTCAACATTTAACAATCCCCATCCGTATTGATAATCAGGACCCGGAAAGAAACCTGCTTCGTCTGCAGTATGTATTGCTAACCCCCGAAGTGTGGCCGAGCGCATAAATGTTCCGGGTTTCAACTTGGTATAATATTCTTGTAATAGAAAAAGAGATCCGGCAGCATTGGGCGTTGCCATAGAAGTTCCACTGAAATTGGCGTAGCTGGTGTTGCCCGTAGAAATAGAAGAGGTAACCCCTACACCGTTTGCTACAATATCAGGTTTGATTCTGCCATCATCTGTGGGTCCCCAGCTGCTAAATGCACTCATCACTACATCACTCGGACGGCTATACCCTGTTGGAATTCCATTTACAGATCCAACCGTAAGAATATTTTTGGCAGTACTATAGGTAGGTAAAATATCATACCCATCATTATTGCTAATTCCTGCCGGTCGATTTCCTGCAGAAGTCATCGAGTTACTTGAATTAAACCGGAAATAGGGTTGGCCAACGGCAGGACCATTATCGTTGCGGTTATTACCGGCAGCTTTTACGATTAGGTAATTGGGTGAAAGATATGCCAGTGAATCCCATGCCTGAGCCGCATCGTCGTAATAGCCAAATTTATAATCTTCTACATCTTCAAAGCGTCCATAAAACTCCCAACGGCTTTGGGCATCATTATAATTCCATCCGGCAATAGTTCCATAAGAATGGTTAGAAACGAGTAAATTATTCCCTTCAGAAAACATTTCGGAAATATGACCGATCTGATCATATGATATCAAATTGAGTGCCCCATAAGCCATCCCTTTTGCCACTGGATTTACACCGCTTGCAATCATGGTACCCGCCACGTGGGTAGCATGATCAATGGAGGAGGAGGAGTTGTCTTTTTGAGTAATTCTACCAACCAACTCTACGTGCGTGCCAAGAGGCCTTCCTCCAACTTCCCAAATGCCTAATTTATCTTTTACAGCAACAGAACTTCCGGTTAAATTTAAACCACTACTGCCCCCAGGCCATAACTGATTGGCTCGAGTGGTGGCTGCAGCAATGGTGTTATTGTACGAACTTACATACAGGGGAAGACCAAAGAAATCTATACCCGCCAACATGGCCAGCTCTCCATCTTTCCTTTTTATGGTTAATGGCCAACCTTTTTCTTTTGCTTTACTAATGGCTTGACTATAGTTAGCATCATATTGCAATTTATAACCTATGGCTGCCTGTTTTATTAAGCGATCATTGTTGCTTACCTGAGCAAAACTTTGTGCGTAGGCAAACAGTAAAAGAATAGGTAATAAAAGTAGGCGATTACGCATAGCGGTGTTTTTTATCGTAAATGACTTGTTAGCTGCTGAAATATCCACTAAATTAGATACTTTCAAGCTTAAAATTGTGGTATGAAAGCAGTTCTTCTCTCTTTTTTTATTATTTCTTTAGCTTTTTTTGGATGTGGTGGAACGCAAACCGCACAAAAGGCAGCTATTGAACAGGGGATTGCCGGGTATATTTTAGAGGAAAAAGGCAATAGAATGCCTTCGCCCGACAGGCCACTCTCTGCCCCCAAAGGCTTGAAAACACAGGTGTTTATCTATCCGGTAACAGATATTACTCAGTTAACCCAACTAACTACGCCCGGCTTGTATCAGGTAATTAGCACCCCACCGAAGGCAACCACAACTACCGACTCAACCGGCTATTTTTCTGTGGCCCTGCCACCAGGAACCTATTCCATTTTTGTTAAGTATGGAGAGGGTATTTATGCCAACTGGTTAAACGAAAAAAATCAGGTGTCTCCGGTTGAGGTAAACGAACAAAAAGTAACCACCGTAAAACTGACCGTTTCAGTAAGCGCCAGTTACTAGGCATTACTGTATCTTTGCAGCCTATTTAGATATGGAGGCCGAAAAGGAAGTGAGCAATATTTCGGTATTGCTGGAAAAATATTATCAATCCCCCCTGCTGTTTCAGCTAGGGAGTAGGTTAGCTTTTGCCGATCCCCAAAGAATTATCTTACAAAATTTGCAAGGCAGCAGTGTTGAGTGTTTGCTAAGTGCACTTATGACGCAGCCCTCCACCCGCGAACTGAATCATTTATTAATAGTGAATGATGCGGAAGAAGCGGCCTACTTTCATAATACACTCGAAAATGTAACCAAGGCGCTGGATCTTTTTTACTTCCCCTCTTCCTTTAAAAGCAGAAAAAATTTTAAACAGCTGAATCCCTCGCATGTGATGCTGCGAACGGAGGCACTAACCAAAATAGCCGCAGGAGGTAATAAAAAAGTAGTAATCACGTATCCGGAAGCCTTGTTTGAAAAAGTAGTTATTCCGGAAACCCTCAGCAACAATATCATTCGCATCAAAACCAATGATACCCTATCTCCGGACGAATTGATGGAAAGCTTTGTGCGATATGGATTTCGACGAACCGACTTTGTGTACGAGCCCGGACAGTTTGCCTTACGGGGTGGCATATTGGATATTTACTCGTATGGAAATGAGAAACCCTATCGGATAGAATTATTTGGAAATGAAGTAGACAGTATTCGATTATTCGATCCCGAATCTCAGTTAAGTGAGCGTAGATTATTGCAGGTAACAATTATCCCCAATGTAGAAACCCATTTTACTTCATCCGTAAAAGTTCCCTTACCCGAGTTTCTGCCAGAAGACACGATTATTTGGGTAAAAAATTGGGAAGTGATTGCAGAAAAGATGGACGAGCAGCTTGCCTCCTTTCAATCCTTTATCCAATTGCCCCCCGATACACAGGTGCAGGCAGGTTTTGAAGAGGACGAAGCAGAACAAGTGCAGCACCTGGGCGAAGATGATTTTTATATCTCTTCCGACCTAAATGCGCTAATGGATAAGCGACATGTGGTAGAATTTGGATATCCTTCCGGAAAAGCCCTACTCGAATTAGAAGGTTCCACCCGGCCACAGCCCTCCTTTAACCGGCGATTCGACTGGCTAATCAGCGACCTGAAAGAAAAAGAACAGGCAGGGTATCAGCTATTTATTTTTGCCGATCAGGTAAAGCAATTAGAAAGACTGAATAGTATTTTTTCTGATTTGCAAACACAGATCGACTTTATTCCGATTAGCACCGCAATTCATGAGGGTTTTATAGACGATCAGTTAAAAGTAGTATGTTATACCGACCATCAGATTTTTCAGCGCTATCATAAATACCGGGTTAAACAGGCCTATAATAAAAACAAGGCACTCACCATAAAAACGCTACGCGATTTGCAGCCGGGTGATTATGTATCACATATCGATCATGGCGTGGGCGTATTTAGTGGATTGCAAAAAATTGAAGTAAATGGAAAATGGCAGGAAGCCGTTCGATTGTTATATAAGGATTCAGATATTTTGTATGTAAACATCAATTCACTACATAAGATTTCTAAGTTCTCCGGTAAAGAAGGAACCCTGCCAAAAGTAAATAAACTAGGAAGCGATGCCTGGCAAAAACTAAAAGAAAAAACCAAAACCAAGGTTAAAGAAATCGCCTTCGACCTGATAAAACTATATGCCCAACGTAAGGCACAGCAAGGGTTTGCACATAGTCCCGACAACTATATGCAGAACGAATTGGAAGCCTCTTTTATATACGAAGATACACCCGATCAAAGCAAAGCTACTGCCGATGTAAAGAAAGATATGGAAAGTGAAAGTCCTATGGACCGACTCGTTTGTGGCGATGTAGGATTTGGCAAAACTGAAGTAGCCATACGGGCGGCATTTAAAACTTGTATTGATGGAAAACAAGCGGCTGTATTAGTTCCAACCACTATTCTTGCCTTTCAGCACTATAAAACTTTTAAAGAGCGGCTGAAAGATTTTCCAGTAACCATCGATTATATCAATCGATTTAAGTCGGCAAAGGAAAAGAAAGAGACCTTGCAAAATCTCGCAGCCGGAAAAATTGATATTATCATCGGAACCCATGGAATATTGGGAAAGGAGGTGGTATTTAAAAACCTCGGGCTAATGGTGATTGATGAAGAACAAAAGTTTGGGGTTGCTCACAAGGAGAAATTGAAAACCATCAAAGCCAGTGTTGACTGCTTAACGCTAACAGCTACTCCCATCCCTCGCACCCTGCAATTTAGTTTAATGGGGGCGCGGGATTTAAGCATTATCAATACGCCACCGCCTAATCGGCAGCCCATACAAACCGAGTTGCATGTGTTTAACGACGATTATATTCGGGAGGCCATTTATTATGAAACGGAGCGGGGCGGGCAGGTTTTCTTTATTCATAATCGGATTCAGGGCCTAGCTGAAATGGCTAATATGATACAGGGGCTTTGTCCGGATTTATCCATCGGTTATGCACACGGGCAACTGGAAGGACACGAATTGGAACAGCGAATTCTAGATTTTATTGAAAGGAAGTATGATGTGCTCATTTGCACCAATATTGTGGAGAGTGGGGTAGACATACCCAATGTGAACACTATAATTGTAAACAATGCGCATCATTTTGGCCTCAGTGATTTACACCAATTGCGCGGAAGGGTGGGGCGCAGTAATAAAAAAGCTTTTTGTTACTTATTGGCTCCGCTGGCAACCCTGCCTGCCGATAGCAGAAAAAGATTGCAAACACTAGAACAGTTCAGCGATTTAGGAAGTGGATTTCAAATTGCGATGCGCGACCTGGATATTCGCGGTGCCGGGAATATGCTGGGCGGAGAGCAAAGTGGATTTATGGCGGATATCGGGTTTGAAATGTATCAGAAAATATTAGATGAGGCAATCCGAGAATTAAAACGGTCGGCATTTAAAGAAATCTTTCGAGATGAAATTATTCAGCAGGATGAATATGTTAGTGACTGTACAATAGATACCGACCTAGAAATACTTATTCCGGACGATTATGTAGAAAGCATCACCGAACGCCTTTCGTTATATACCCGATTGGATAATTGCGAAAAGGAGCAAGAAATTCATGTGTTTCAACAAGAGTTGGAAGACCGATTCGGCCCAATTCCGCAGCCAGTAAAGGATTTAATGATAACGGTAGTTTGTCGCTGGAAGGCTGTAGATATAGGGTTCGAAAAAATTACGCTCAAAAATAACACCATGCGCTGTTACTTTATCAATAGACCTGATTCGCCTTATTTTGAGTCGGATCTTTTTCGGCGGGTGTTACTGTATCTGCAAGAGGGTACGCATCAGGCAAGATTGAAGCAAACGGGGCGTATGTTTTTAATGGTGGTAGATCATATTAAAACAATGCAGGATGCACGTCGTTTTTTACAAGGGATGCATCAGTTTCTTTTTCCAGATAAAAAAGAGCCTATTCAGGAACCTCAACAATCGCAGGCCTAGGGGCCAAAAAAAGCGGTACCTTTTGTGGTACCGCTGGTAATCAGTTAATTGCGTACAGGCCTAGAAACCTTTCTTAGCAACACCATCTTTAATGGCTTGCAGGGCTTTTGCCTCTCCTAAGATAGCAGCCATTTTATTTCCTTTTCCGTCGTGTCCGGCTGCCATGTATCCGCCGCGAGCTGTTTTGGTAATCACAGCGTCTTGCAACGGAACATTTTTTTCTTTGGTTTTCAGGCAATATGCTTTAATCATTTTTGAAGTGTCCATGTTGGTTGAGTTTTTGTATGAGTAATGAATTCGTTGATTTGTTAATACAAGGTAAGATTTTTTTGTTCAAACAGCTACCTTACTGTCCTGGTAAGTAATCCACAAGTTTTTCCCGATTTTACAAGTGGGTATAATTAACTACACGTCAATTTTGGCATATCGGGCATGGGTTTCAATAAATTCCCTTCTGGGAGCTACTTCATCCCCCATTAACATACTAAAGATTCTGTCGGCTTCTGCAGCACTTTCAATGGTTACTTGCTTAAGGGTTCTTCTGGCTGGATCCATGGTAGTTTCCCATAGTTGGTCGGCATTCATTTCTCCCAATCCCTTATATCGCTGGGTGGTTACACTATCATCTTTTCCGCCTCCGATTTTTTCAATCAATGCTTTACGCTGCTCCTCATTATATGCATACGCCTGTTCTTTCCCTTTTTTAACCAAATACAAAGGGGGCTGGGCAATGTATACATATCCCTGCTCTACCAATTCTTTCATATAGCGAAAAATAAAGGTTAAAATCAGGGTAGCAATGTGCGATCCATCCACATCGGCATCCGTCATGATAACTAACTTATGATACCGAAGTTTAGCAATATTTAATGCTTTTGGATCATCTGGTGTACCAACGGTTACTCCCAGTGCCGTGTACATATTTCTGATTTCTTCGTTCTCATAAATCTTGTGCTCCATCGCTTTTTCCACATTCAGAATTTTACCTCTTAGGGGTAAGATGGCTTGGTAACTTCTGTCGCGTCCTTGCTTGGCAGTTCCACCGGCCGAATCTCCCTCCACCAGGTACAACTCACATTTTTCCGGATCCCGCTCACTGCAATCTGCCAGTTTACCGGGTAAGCCACCACCACTTAATACAGACTTTCGCTGTACCATGTCTCTGGCTTTTTTGGCAGCTACCCTTGCTTGCGCAGCAAGAATTATTTTAGAGATTACATTCTTGGCTTCTTTAGGATTTTCTTCCAGATAGGCTTCCAATGCCCTTGCAACGGTTGTTTGCACAATACCACTTACCTCGCTGTTTCCCAGTTTGGTTTTGGTTTGTCCCTCGAATTGTGGTTCCGGAACTTTAACTGAAATGATAGCACTCAGCCCTTCGCGAAAATCGTCTCCTTCGATACTAACTTTCGCTTTTTCAAATAGGCCTTGTTTGTCTCCATAGGTTTTAAAAACCCGGGTTAATGCTTGTCTGAAACCGGTTACGTGTGTTCCGCCCTCAATCGTGTTGATATTATTAACATACGAGAAAATATGCTCCTTAAAATCGTCGTTGTAGGTAAGTGCAACCTCTACCGCAATATTCGAGCTGGCATCAAATCCATCTACATACAAGGGCGCCGGAATTAATGGATTGCGGTTGCCGTTTCTGTCGAGCATTTCAACGAACTCAATAATTCCCCCCTCACTATAAAAACTTTTAGTGTAAGTTTTGCCATCATCGTCTAATTCCCGAAGATCATGAATGGTAATCTGGATGCGCTTATTCAGGTAAGATAATTCACGCAACCTACCCTCGAGTATTTCTTTACGGTAGACTGTTTCTTGAAAAATGGTGGCATCCGGCCAAAAATGCACATGGGTGCCGGTGGTTTCACTTACGCCAATTTCTCTTACGGTATAATCCGGAATACCAGTATGGTACTGTTGTTCAAATATTTTTCCTTCGCGCTGAACGGTTACCAGTAATTTTTTACTTAGCGCATTCACACAACTAACGCCCACCCCGTGCAAACCTCCGGAAACCTTATACGTGTCTTTATCAAATTTACCTCCCGCATGTAAAACGGTCATTACAATCTCCAGCGCACTTTTTTGTTCTTTGGTATTGATGCCTGTAGGAATACCGCGCCCATCATCCTGCACACTTACCGAATTATCTTCGTGAATGGTAACCGTAATATTTTTACAATAGCCGGCTAATGCCTCATCAATGGAGTTGTCTACAACCTCATATACCAAGTGGTGGAGCCCTTTGATACCAATATCGCCAATGTACATGGCAGGTCTTTTTCTAACCGCTTCCAAGCCCTCCAGCACCTGAATACTGTCTGCCCCGTATGACTGCTTTTTTTGTTCTTTTTCCTGTTCTTTTTGTTCTTCCGGATCCTGCTGCATGGTTCTGTAAAAATTGGTGGGTGAGTACAAAAAATATATCCTACAAATTTACTGAAATCTCAGGCGGAAACCCTGTTAAAATTCCCCCGTTTTTTCCCCATTTTGTTGCTTTTTATGGTGATAAAAAACTCCCTGATTTAGCGGCTTTGGGCTGATTTCCCCGAATTGCTAGGAATGGCGTAATTTTGCAGACGGATGACCACCGAACAAGCTATATTATCCTGGGGGGACGAGCACCCTGCATTTACCGATGGCAACCTGCTTTTTCAGAATAAAAAGCAGATTCCCGGCTCGGTGCAATATGATATACGCCGGTATAAAGCCAACTTCCCACTGGCCATTCAGGATACGGGCATGATTATATACCATTTTCAGCCCGAACAACCTAAAGCACAATACCTAGAACTACGCTACTGCATAAGCGGCAACCGCTATTGTCCGGATAAAAATTGCAGTCAATGCGCACAAATACCCACTGATGGCTGTATGGGTAAACAGGCGACACTAGACTTGTTCACTTTTCATTTTACGGCAGATTTTTTAGGTCATTTTATCCAAAACGTAAAATTATCCGGCACCCGGGATGAAGTACTGGCTTTTCGCCATCCCGAATCGTTTACCCAGATTTTTCCCTTATCGGTTAAGAAAAGGACTGTGCTAGACCAGTTATTGAACCATAGTTACTCCGGTTCATTGGAAAACATATATGTGAATGCCCGCATACACGAGTTGCTTCTGTACGGCCTGGCATTTTTAGACGCAGAGAAAGAGGAAATCTTTACCTGTAAGTTTTTAGCCGATGAACAAGGTAGGGAACGTATTCTGATGGCTCGGGATATTTTGCTGGAGCATATTGGCGATCCGATTACCATCAAAGACCTAAGTAGAAAGGTTGCCATGAATGAGTGCTATGTTAAAAAGGGCTTTAAAGAAGTTTTCGGCACAACTATTTTTGATTATTATCAGCAACAAAGGATGGAACATGCAAAGTATCTTTTGTATGAGAAGGGATATAGCGTAACCGATGTTTCTGCGCAATTGGGTTATTCTTCCATCTCCCATTTTTCGGCTGCTTTTAAAAAGCATACGGGCATTAAGCCCTGCGAATTATTGCAGTAACCAACGCCTGGCGGCACGGCAATGCAGTGTAATCCCTATCTTTATTTTTGTAAATCATTATATGCGTACTTATCTGCTCCCCTTATTTGTGCTGGCCCTGTTTGGCTGTGGTAAACCCAAGGCTGATTTAATTATTCATCATGCCGTTATTTATACCGTTGATAGCAATTTTACTGTTGCTGCGGCAATGGCCATAAAAGATGGTAAAATTTTGGCAACGGGCAGCAATGAATCGATTATGGATGCTTATAAAGCAGATAACTTGCAGGATGCAGGTGGGGCACCTATTTTTCCCGGCTGGATAGATGCGCATGCCCATTTTGTGGGGTATGGACAATCCCTGTTTAAAGTAAATTTATTTGGAACCAATACCTGGGAAGAAGCGGTTGCCCGGGTAAAGGAATTTGCCAATCAACATCCCGAACTTACCTGGATAGAAGGTCGCGGATGGGATCAGAATAAATGGCCCGGTAAGCAGTATCCCGATAATCGTTTATTGAATGAATTGTTTCCCAATAAGCCCGTTGTTTTAACCCGGGTAGACGGACATGCTTCCATCGCTAATCAAGCAGCACTAACCCTAGCGGGTATAAGGGCAGGACAAAAAATTGAGGGCGGAGCAATACTTGAAAAAAATGGACAATTAACCGGCGTTTTAATTGATAATGCTGATAACGCCGTATATCAAAGTATTCCCCCAGTAGATGCAGCCACTTTTGAAAAGTTTTTATCCGCGGCCCAGCAAAATTGTTTCGAAATGGGACTTACCTCCATTACGGATTGTGGATTGAATAACGAGGTGGTTATGCAAATCGATTCGTTACAAAAAGCCGGCAAGTTAGCCATGCGGTTAAATGTAATGTTGAGTGATCAGGATGATAATTTAGCGATATGGTTAAAGCGGGGGCCTTACACTACAGACCGTTTGCGGGTGGGTTCTTTTAAAGTGTATGCAGATGGTGCCTTGGGAAGCAGGGGTGCCTGCCTTTTGCATGCCTATTCTGATCAGCCAGGCTGGAATGGATTTTTACTTCGTTCACCGGCTCATTACGATTCGGTAGCTGCGTTGCTGATTCAATCCGGATTTCAAATGTGTACCCACGCAATTGGCGATAGTGCCAATCGTGCGATGTTGAACATATATGCCAAATACCTAAAAGGAACCCAGGATAAGCGGTGGCGGATTGAGCATGCACAAATAGTTCATCCAAATGATTTCAACTTGTTTGGTGACGCTGGTATTATTCCTTCTGTTCAACCTACCCATGCCACCAGCGACATGTATTGGGCCGGCGAGCGACTGGGTGCTGAAAGATTAAAAGGGGGATATGCCTATAAGCAATTGTTGCAGCAAAATGGTTGGATTCCCCTGGGCACCGATTTTCCGGTAGAAGATATTTCACCCTTTAAAACATTCTTGGCATCCGTTTTTAGAAAAGACGCAAAGGGTTATCCTGAAGGAGGTTTTCAGTTTGAAAATGCATTAACACGCGAACAAACGATTCGGGGTATGACCATCTGGGCCGCAAAAGCCGGGTTTCAGGAAAAAGAATTGGGTAGCCTAGAAGCCGGCAAAAAAGCTGATTTCATTATCTTATCTGCCGACCTGATGAAGATACCGGAATCTGCTATCTTGGATACCAAAGTTCGCGCAACATATCTGGGAGGCAAATGCGTATACAAAGCACCGTAAACTAAGCAGGTAGGGTGCCCACCATTTTTTCGGGCTTCACCCACTCGTCAAATTCTTCCGCCGTAAGATAGCCCAATTGAATAGCCATTTCTTTTAGCGTAGTACCTTGCTTATGGGCTTTTTGGGCAATCTCAGCTGCTTTATAGTAACCTATTTTTGGATTCAGGGCTGTTACCAGCATTAAACTGTTATTCACATGCTTTTGAATATTGGCTTCAATAGGTGCCAATCCTATGGCACATTTTTCGTTGAAACTTACACACCCCTCTCCAATAAGTCGAGCACTGTGCAGGAAATTATAAATCATTACCGGCTTAAATACATTCAATTCAAAATGTCCGTTAGCGCCTCCAATATTGATGGCTACATCATTGCCCAATACCTGCGCTGCAATCATGGTGAGTGCCTCACATTGTGTAGGATTCACCTTGCCGGGCATAATAGAAGAGCCGGGTTCATTATCCGGAATAAATAATTCGCCAATTCCGCTCCGAGGTCCGGAAGAAAGCATACGAATATCATTGGCAATTTTCATCAAGCTAACGGCAACTGTTTTTAGTGCCCCATGCGCTTCTACAATGGCATCATGTGCAGCCAGCGATTCAAATTTATTTTCAGCCGTAACAAAAGGCAATCCGGTAAGCGAAGCAATATGGGCTGCCACTTTTACATCATAGCCTGGAGGGGTATTGATACCTGTTCCAACAGCAGTGCCACCCAATGCCAGCTCACTCAAATGCGATAAGCTATTGCGGATGGCTTTCATTCCATGAGTTAATTGGGCAACATAGCCACTCAGTTCTTGTCCTAATGTTAAAGGCGTTGCATCCATAAAATGGGTACGACCAATTTTTACAACATGCATAAATGCTTTACTCTTTTCAGCTAGCGTATCTCGCAAAGCCTGTATACCCGGCAACGTATTTTCTACCAACACCTTGTAGGCAGCAATATGCATCGCAGTAGGAAAGGTATCATTGGAGGATTGCGATTTATTTACATCATCATTGGGATGCAGAAACTTGTCTGTGTCGAAAAGTGATCCACCCTGTAAAACATGCCCCCGGTAAGCAATTACCTCATTTACATTCATATTACTCTGAGTACCACTTCCGGTTTGCCACACCACCAACGGAAACTGGTCGCTTAATTTATTTTCCAGTATCTCATTGCATACCTGCGCTATCAAGTTACATTTATCTTGGGCAAGAATGCCTGCTTCGGCATTGGTTAAGGCAGCAGCTTTTTTTAAATAGGCAAATGCCTCAATAATTTCTTTCGGCATGCGATTGATATCTTGTGCTATCTGGAAGTTGTGGATACTTCTTTGCGTTTGCGCTCCCCAGTATACATGGGCTGGTACACTAACCTCGCCCATTGTGTCTTTTTCTATGCGATATTCCATGGTGATTATTTTACAGGATGGTTTCGGCTGCAAAGGTACGGCTATCGGATGATAATCGTTCGCAGATTCACTGGATTAGCTTGTTTATCCCTGCAGGTAGGATTCAGCTTTTGTCGGGGCTTTTTCTTAATTTCAACCATAATTTTTAATTATGAAATATCGCCTGTTACTGATTACATTGTTTATTTCTAGTTTGCTGCCTGCACAACCCTTTTTGCCCAACTGGGAATCACTCGATAGCCGACCCGTTCCCAATTGGTTTTCGGATGCCAAATTTGGAATTTTTATCCATTGGGGCGTGTATGCCGTTCCGGGATATACTACCAAAGGGGGGTATGCCGAATGGTATCAGCAAGGACTGGAAACGGGCGATAGTGCCAAAAAAGAATATCACCGAAAAAAATTCGGTAATCTCACCTATTATCAACTGGCAGATCAGTTTAAGGCAGAACTATACCAGCCCGACGAATGGGCAAAATTATTTGAGCAATCCGGTGCTAAATATATTGTACTAACTTCTAAACACCACGATGGCTATGCCCTCTGGCCCAGCAATGAAGCCAGCCGCACCTGGGGATTTGGCTGGAATTCACTGGTTACAGGCCCCCGCAGAGACTTGTTGGGTGATCTATTTCGGGCAGTTCGAAAAACTTCGGTTCGGGCAGGGATGTATTACTCCCTATATGAGTGGTTCAATCCTCTATGGAAAACTGACCGCAATAAATATGTATCCGAACACATGTGGCCCCAAATGAAAGAACTTATCAATAATTATCAACCGGATGTTTTCTGGACGGATGGGGATTGGGATGCAAGCGAGGAAACCTGGAAATCGAAAGAGTTTTTAAGTTGGTTGTATAACGAAAGTCCAGTAAAAGAAAAAGTAGTTACCTACGACCGTTGGGGAAGTGGGATTCGATTTAAACATGGATCGGTATTTACACCCGAATACCAACCCGATCTCGACTTTGAGCAACATGCCTGGGAGGAAAGTAGGGGTATGGGACACTCCTATGGCTATAACCGGGAAGAGGATGCCTGGGACTATAACTCTTCTCAATCTCTTATTTATCATTTAATTGATAAAGTGAGTAGAGGCGGTAATTTTTTACTCGATATCGGTCCCGATGAGCATGGAAAAATTCCTCCCATTATGCAGGAGCGATTATTAGATATCGGACAATGGCTTGCTAAAAATGGAGAAGCAATCTATGGTACTTCCCGCTGGAAGTATACTAGTCAATGGAGCGAGGGCAAGCGTGATTACAAAGCAAAAAAAGGAGAAGATATTATGATCAAGTTAACCGTGAATCCAAATCCTGGCTATGCGGTTAAAGAAGTTTTTTATACCTATCGCGCTGCTAGTAATCAGTTGTATGCCATATTGCCACGCTATCCTTCTGATGGAAAAGTAATACTAAAAAATCTGGGCCCTACTGTGCCCCTCAACAAAATTACTTTATTGGCTACCGGTGCTTCCCTGTCTGCTGAGATAAGAGGGAATGATGTGGTGGTGCAATTGCCTCCTTTCGATCCGGCACGATTCAACACTTCTTCTGCGTATGTAATAAAAATTGCTGGCTTTGGGGCCTTTCAACCTAAGCCATCCATCGACATTCAATACCAGCCCGACCTGTCGGGGGCATTGGTTACGCTTCGTTCTCCTTCACCCGGACTCTCTTTGGGTTATATGCTGAATAATAATCCGCAGCCGATTGTGTATGATAAACCCTTTATGGTAAAGGGAGATGGCACCATAAAAGCATTCGCAGTATCTGCCTCCGATAAATTACCGGGTGATACTGCCGTGGCTTCGGTTAGTGGATTAACTCAGTTAAAAGCGGTAAAAGCACCCGCCACACTTAAGCCGGGGTTAGCGTATCAGTATTTTGAAGCGGATGCCATGGATATGAATGTGGTTACTTCTTCATCTCCCAAACAAAAAGGAATTGCAGCCGTTCCGAATGAATCGGTTAAACTGCGCAAGGATAAATATGGGTTGATATTCGAGGGGTATATCCAGATTGAAAAAACTGGCGGGTATCAGTTTTTTACCAAGAGCGATGATGGAAGTATTTTGTTGATTGATGACCAGGAAATCGTTAATAACGACGGCAATCATGGGTCTGAAGAAAAAGTAGGCAGGTGTATTTTAGAGAAAGGATATCACCGCTTTAAAGTAGTATACTTTGATAGTGGGGGAGCGAATGATCTGCGTGTTAGTTACCAGCCTTTCGGAATGCCCAAAGCTATTATGGATGCTTCCTTGTTTTTTCATAACCCATCCAAATAGATAGCAGCGTAGCTGTATTATTGATTATTGCAGGGTAAGCCCTTTTGTTAGCGAGTAATTATTTACCCGTAAAAACCGGCTTTCTTTTTTCCATAAATGCCTGTGTGCCTTCTACTCGGTCGCTTGTATTAAAGCAGGCACCAAAGGAGTTCACTTCCTGCTCGTATCCATTGATGGTTTTGTCGAAAACGGCATTGGCACAAACGATGCAATGGGCTACTGCAATAGGTGCCTTGGCTTGTATGGTTTTTAAGATGGAAGTTGCCTTATTGAGTAATTCTTCCTGATCAACCACATGATTTACCAAACCATATTGTAAGGCCGTATTGGCATCAATCAGATTCCCACTCATAATTAATTCTAAGGCGCGTCCTTTTCCGATTAGTTGAACCAATCGTTGGGTGCCTCCATAACCCGGGATGATGCCCAGATTCACTTCCGGCTGACCGAATTGTGCGTTGGGAGAAGCGATGCGAAAATGACAACTCATAGCTAATTCGCATCCGCCACCCAGTGCAAAACCATTTACACAGGCCACAATGGGTTTTGGACTCCGTTCGATGCGGAAAAATATGTCTTGACCGGCTTTCGCCATTTGCCGGCTTTGTGCTTCATCCAACTGGTTAAATTCACTGATATCTGCGCCGGCTACAAAGGCCTTGGAACCGGAACCGGTGATGATTACTGATTTAATGTTGTTATCAGCATAAATGGTATCCAGTTCCTGATTTAGCGAACGGAGTACTTCCTGGTTTAAGGCATTCAGTTTGTCAGGACGATTGATGGTGATTGTGTAAATACCGTCGGATAAATTAGTTACTAATACTGGTTGCATAGGTTTTAAAAATTTCGGTGGGTTTGCACCCATTCTTTAATATAATCAGCAATAACTTTAGTGGGGGTTCCGGGTGCAAATAAGTTTCCTACCCCTAAGTCATTTAATACTTTCATATCATCCTCGGGAATGATGCCTCCGCCGGTGAGTAATACATCGTTCAGCCCTTTTTCTTTCATCAATGCCATAACTTTTGGAAAAACTGTCATGTGTGCGCCACTTAAAATACTTATTCCGATGGCATCTACATCTTCTTGTAAGGCTGCATTTACCACCATCTCAGCTGTCTGTCGCAATCCAGTATAAATTACTTCCATGCCGGCATCCCTCAGTGAAGCAGCAATTATTTTGGCACCGCGGTCGTGGCCATCCAGACCCACTTTGGCAATCAATACCCGAACCGGTCTTTTCATTTGTATAGAATAATTTGAGGCAATCGTTGGTAAAGTTACTAAAAATGTAAGTAGGTTTACAGTGAACCCATACAAGCAACCTTATGGAATATAGAAATTTTGGAAAAACCTCTCTTCGTGTAAGTGAAGTCGGCTTTGGCTGCTGGGCGATTGGCGGCGCTGCCTTTGTGGGAAAAACTCCAATCGGATGGGGTGAGACGGATGATCAGGAATCTAAATTGGCCATCTATACAGCTATAGACGCGGGCGTTAACTTTTTTGATACAGCAGATTTTTATGGTTTGGGCCATGCAGAAGTGTTGCTGGGTGAAACCATTGGAAACCGGCCTGATATGATAGTGGCTTCCAAAGTGGGACAAAAAACCCTAGACAATGAGCGGATTGAAATTGATTATTCAAAAAAGTATATTATTGAAGCTTGTGAACAAAGTTTGCGCAGACTAAAACGGGAGACCATTGATTTCCATCAGTTACATGTGGCGCGCATGCAGCATTTAGAAAATGGTGAGTGTATCGAGGCCATGCAATTATTGCAGCAACAGGGTAAAATTCGATACTGGGGTATTTCGCTGATTACTTTTAATCCTTTTCCTGAGGCAGATTTTTTTCTACAATCGTCTTTAGGTGATGGATTTCAATTGGTTTTTAATTTGATCAATCAACGAGCATTACCTATCATACATAAGGCCGGTAAACAGGGGTATGGAATTATTGCCCGTATGCCATTGCAATTTGGATTACTTACAGGCAAGATGACGCCCGAATCAACTTTCGGAAAAGATGATCACCGAAGTAATCGCCTGGTTGCTCCTTTGTTGGCGGCCTCTGATAAAATCTTACGAGAAAAAATTCAACCCCTAGCCCAACAATACAATACAACCCTTACCGGATTGGCATTGAGTTTTATACTCAGCTATCCCGAAATTTCAGTGGTGATACCCGGCATCCGGAAGCAAGAGCAGGTGGCAGGCAATACGGGTAATTTGGTAAAATTATCGGTAACTGATCGGGATTATTTGGCATCTCTTTACGAATCACAGTGGCAGCCTGTAATGGAAATGATGGAGAAGCAGGGGTAGTTTTCAGCTCAATTTATGGATGCGGATGCGGTAATTGAGCCAGGGCTCGTTGAATACGGTGGATGGATTCATCTTTACCTATTAAAGCAGCTACTTCAAAAACACCCGGACCAAATTTGCCACCTACCAGCATAATTCTTAGGGGCAACATTAACTCACCCGGCTTAATATCATTCGCCGCTGCCAGTTCTTGAAAGGCATGATGCAAATCATCTGTATTCCAGTTATTGGTTAATTGCCAGTTTCGGATCAACTCAACAAAAAATAAATTTTTAGCATCATTCCATTTTGGTTTTATGGAGTCGATATCGATAGTGACTGGTGTTTGAAAGAAAAAGGAAGTCTGGAGAATAAAATCAGTCAACAGCGAACAGCGCTCTTTCACCAGATTGATAATCGTTTCCACAGGAAAGGCGGAGTGATTATTAATTCCTTCAGACTCCAAAACCTTGGTAACATGGGTAACTAATTCCGATGATGGTAAGCGCTTAATCCATTCGTGGTTAAACCACTTGGCTTTTTCATAATCGAATTTCGCGCCTCCTTTATGCACACGATTCATATTAAAAACCTGCAGTAACTCTTCTAAAGAAAAAATTTCCTGGTCACCACCCGGATTCCAGCCCAGGAGTGCCAGCATATTTACAAAAGCTTGCGGAAGGAACCCGTTTTCTTTAAATCCTCGAGCAGTTTCTCCTGTTTTAGGGTCGGTCCAGTTCATGGCAAATACCGGAAAACCTAATCGATCACCGTCTCTTTTGCTGAGTTTGCCATGTCCATCCGGCTTCAAAATCAAAGGCAGGTGTGCCCATTCCGGCATGGCAGTTTCCCAGCCCAGGTATTTCCACAGCAATACATGCACGGGGGCAGAGGGCAGCCATTCTTCCCCTCTAAAAGCATGCGAAATTTTCATCAGGTAGTCGTCTACCACTACTGCCAGATGGTAGGTAGGCATCCCATCTGCTTTCAATAAAACTTTATCGTCTACTGTGTTCGTTTCAAAAGAGATGGCTCCCCGTATCATGTCCACCAAATGCACCGTTTCATGTTCGGGCATTTTGATGCGAATAACGTGGGGGGTTTTTGCTGCCAGCAGTTGGGCAACTTCATCGGGTGATAGGGTGAGGGAATTTTTCATGAAACCCCTGATTGCCTGATTATACTGTGGGGAAGGATTGCTATCGGATTTATATTTTTCCCGCATAGCCTCCAGGTCTTCCGGCGTATCAAAAGCATAGTAGGCATGGCCTTTGGTAATCAGTTCTTCTGCATATTTCCGGTAAATGGGCTTTCTTTCACTTTGCCGGTAGGGGCCAAAAGCACCTCCTTTTCTAGTACTTTCATCCGGCTCCAGTCCACACCATTCTAGGGTATCCAAAATATATTCTTCTGCCCCGGGCACCCATCTACCCTGATCCGTATCTTCAATACGAACAATAAAAGTACCGCCCTGTTGTTTGGCAAATAAATAATTGAACAATACTGTTCTTACGCCGCCCAGATGTAAACCACCGGTGGGTGAAGGAGCAAATCTTACGCGAATTGGGATGTTCATACTACAAAGATACTATGCTTCCGGTAAACCTGCTTAGTGGATAGGTACGGCTAATTGAAAAGCAACGCATACAAGTGTATCTTTGTGGTATGTATTTGGTAAAAACACCGGGCTGGCTGCGGATGATTTATCCGAAACTGCATTGGAAAATGCCGGACACGGAGCGGACTATCTACCTCACTTTTGATGATGGTCCCCATCCGTTTGCAACGCCTTTTGTGTTAGACCAGTTACGTAAATATGGAGCCAGGGCCAGTTTTTTTTGTGTGGGTGCAAACGCAAAAAATAATCCCGAGATACTAGCCCGGATAATAAAAGAAGGACATATGCTCGGTAATCATACGATGCACCATGTAAATGGATGGAAGGTGGCGGATG
>JBBAJQ010000032.1:25506-32286 GCA_040403945.1 Sediminibacterium sp. | reverse complement strand
TGCCCCACCACTGTATTTAACAATGGTAATAAACATATAAGCAGGACAAACCTCTTCATATATCCAATTGGTTTTTCAATCGCATGCAAATTATTGTATGCAACAGGGATAGGATTTAAGGATTCTGGTAAAATTCTTGTAGTATTACTACTACATGGTGAAGATACCCAAACCCCCTAAGTCGCAGTCTTATCAATCTGTTAACAATACAGTTTTAAAACATTTAATCTTTTATAATACGTGCCGAACTATTTCTTTCAATCAGCGTACTTTTTAATTCTAATTTGTCGATTCTGTTTCCAAACGTCTTTTTTTCTATCATGCTAAACAATAAGGTAGCCGCTTCCACCCCAATTTCAAAAGCCGGTTGGGTGATGGTGGATAAAGAAGGATTCAACAACGAAGCTGTTCGTAAGTTTGAAAAACTTATGATTTTCAATTGTTTAGGTATCTGTATCCCCATTTCCTGCGTAACATAATACACCGATATGGCTAATTTCTCTACCGTTGAAAAAATGCCATCCGGTCTTTTTCTACCCCTTAACAACGTTTTAATCAGGGAAACATTGTATTCATTGTCGTTGGTGCATTGTATAATCAGTTCCTTTTCAACCGGTAATCCATGTTTTTTCAAAGCATCTAGGTAGCCATTCATTCTTTTGTTGCTGATAGACAGGTAGTGAGAGAGGGAAAGACAGGCAATGCGTTTGCAGCCGGATTGAATCAGGTGTTCGGTTGCCCGAAAACCGCTTTCGTAGTCGTCGGTGGTAACCGTGGGGCATGACATTTGTTCAGGTACCCGATCGAAAAAAACCAGTGGAATCCCGCTTTCTTGCAAAGATGATAAATGGTCTATTGATTGGGTATCCCTACAAAGCGACATTAAAACACCATCCACTCTGCCTCCCAACAGGTGGCGAATGGTGGAAACCTCATTGGTATGATTCTCATGGGTGAGGTAGGTAAGCACATGGTAACCCTTTTGCTGAGCCACCATTTGAATTCCATCAATGGCTAAGGCAAAGAAGTTATTGGCTATTTCGGGAATTACAACTCCGATGGTTGCACTTTTCTTTCTCCGTAAGCTGCTGGCAAATGGGTTAGGCTGGTAATTCATGCGGTTGGCCATCTCCAAAACCCGCTTTTTAGTTTCGGTACTAATTTCGTAACTATCCCTCAGTGCCTTGGATACGGAGGAAATGGATAAACCCAATGCAGCCGCTAATTGCTTGAGGTTGGTATTACTCATACACCTGATTTTTCGTAGGTTGGATAATAGATTGGAAATACTAAACTACAACTTTTTACGAAAAATCACGAAAACCTTTTCCTAAAGTAACGAAAAACGCTGCCGGATCTAATGGCAGCGTTTTTCGTTACGTAAGATTTCTAGCTCTATTTTTCCTTTGTAAGCATATCTCTTAAGCGCATAAGTGCCTCTACATAATAATAGTCTGCATAAGTTAAGGGTACATCTACTTCCGAATTGGCAGGTAAATGTCCAGTGGAGTGTTTTAAAATAAAACCCCCATTTTCGCCAATATTGGCTGTATAAGTGGGGGTGGATAATGCACGAATTATTTTTTCAGCCATTTGCCGGTACTCTTTTTTTAATGGCTCGGCCACATATTGAGTAAGTTCTAACAAAGCAGCCGCCATAATAGCTCCTGCGGAGGCATCCCTATAAGTGGCGGGAATATCAGGCGAATCAAAGTCCCAATAAGGTATACCATCCTGCGGCAATCTGGGATGATGTATCATAAACCGGGCTATCTGATTAGCATGTGCTAAATATTTTTTGTCTCGAGTATATCGATAGGTACTCACATATCCATATAACCCCCAGGCCTGTCCTCTCGCCCAAGCAGACTCATGAGAATACCCTTGATGCGTATTTTTAGCCCGAACAACTCCGGTAGTAGAATCGTAATCGATCACATGATACGAGCTGTAATCTTTTCGGAAGTGGTTAGCTAATGTAGTATTGGCATGGGTTACCGCAATCTTATAGTAAGTAGAATCTTTTGTGTATTTCGTAGCCCAGAATAGCAACTCCAGATTCATCATGTTATCTATGATAACCGGAAATTGCCATTTGCCATGGTCCCACGATTTAATGGTACCGGTAGTTGTTCTAAAGCGTGTCGATAAAGATTTTGCACTATTCACTAAAATCTCTTCTGTTTGTTTAGAAGGATTTTGCTGATTGGCATGCCCAAAACTATTGTACATCATAAATCCTAGATCATGGGTGCCTTTATTGAATTGCTCTTTTTGTAGAAACTGCTCAACCCGCAATGCCTCTTTTTGTGTTGACTCATTTTTGCTGTAGTCATATAAATAATGCAGTGTACCGGGGTAGAAGCCACTCGTCCACCAGTTCGTTTTACTGGTTTCGAATTTCTTGGTACCCCAATAATATGTTTTGGGGAGCAGGCCATCCGGCAATTGGGTACTTAAAAAACTATATTGACGAACCGCTCTTTGTAGCGCACTATCAATCAAGGTTTGTAAAGATGCATTAGAAGCACTCTTTGTTTGTGCTTCTGCAGTTAGTTGAAAAAATAGGCAGATGGTAGATAAGCAGACTAGCTTGTGAATTTTCATAAACGAGTTTATCAATTGGGTGATTTTTAAAAAAGAATGCCACATGAGTTGTGGCATTCTTTTTTAAAAATAAGTAGAATTTTATTAATCAGGAATTTTATCCAGTGGTGGCACATTGCTGGATGCACCAGAGTAGCCAATATTCTGGTTGATACGTGCATCTGTATTTGCCAAAATAGCTTCTTGTGGTATCGGCCACAATACATGGTATTGGCTTATACGAAATACATCTCCGCGAATAGTAACGAAATTTTTACGATAGAACTCATTCTTCTCTAAAATCCGATCAATCATAAAATTAGAGGTGGAGAAGTTGGCTGTCGTGTAAGTCTTTCCATTATAGGGCAATCCGGTTTTTGCAAAAATGTAAGCGATTCTGGTTAATTCAGTTTTGCGAGGCTCTTCCCAATACAACTCTCTTGCCCGCTCATCTAGAATGGTTCCTATGCTCATATCTGCAGCAGTATATGGAGAACATTTTGCACGAGTTCTTACTGCATTTACATCAGCAGCGGCAGCAGCAGCATCACCTTTCCACATATAGGCTTCCGCTCTCAACAAAAAGGTTTCAGCTAAACGGAATACATACCAATCGGAGTGACCACCCTGCATAGGAGTATTTTCGGTATCTGGAATATATACCTTATAGTGGGGCCAAGGATACCATCTTCTTAACGTGTCTTCGCAAAGCAAGGTGCCAGTTGGGCCTCTTAAGCGCAATCTTAATCCATAGGCGGTATCCGTGCCCTTCAAAGCAGGATTATTGTAGCGCATATTTTCAGGATACATCCAGTTACCAGAAGTTGAATCATGGCGAAGATCTTTTATATCATCCCATATCATATTGTAATGATACGAAGTACTTCTGCAACGTCCGATTCCCCGACCAAAGATATTCATGATATCGATTTCAACGCCAGAAGTTGCCACCATACCTACTTTACCGGAAGGAGTGAAAATGGTTGAGCCAATTGAAACGCCCGGAACAGTTTGGCGCATAATACGCATACCTGGTGTACCATCGGTCCAAGCACTGGGTGTTCCCAGGCGACTGGTAACCATAAATAATCCCTCCGCATTGGCTGCAGAGGATTTGTTATCAGGTCTGTGTAAATCCCAAATAACATTTCTTTCAGCCCGGCTTGCATCTACTCCAAAACGGTTTACCATTAATCGGTAGGTGCCATTAGAAATCACTGCTGAGGCTGAAGCAATGGCATCATCAAATAAACCTAATGCCAAATTAATTTTCGTGAGCAGGTGATAACAAGCTGCCCGGTTAACATCCCCTTTTTCTGTAACCCAGGGTACAAACTTTACTGCAAATTCCAAATCTTGCTTCATACGGGTTAAAATAACCTCGCGCTTAACAGTTTGAAAATCCGTTTTTGCGGAAGTTACTTCCTTTACTGGGCATGGCACATCGCCAAATTGATGGGTTAAACGATAATATCCGTAAGCTCTGTAAAAAAATGCTTGCCCTTGGATAATATCCTTATTTGCTTGAGAAACGGCGGTTGCCTCAGGAAGCCTAGTTAAAATGGTATTGGCCATCCGAATCCCTATATACATTTGATTCCAGAACCAACCAATTCGATTAAAATCTACACTATTCAAATTCGCATCGGGGCGAATCTGTAAATCCATATTTTGTGCGGGTCCGGTTTTGTCATTCGTTCCCTCCACGGAAACTTCCGAGAAAATTAATTCAGTAATAATGGGTGCCCCATCTCCATACCACTCACCGCGGTAGTTGTTGGCGCATCCTGCCAAACCCGCTTTAAATCCCAATACATCTACAAAAGTGTTTTCAGGAGAATAGATTGAAAGCGGCTTGGGTTCCAGCCAGTCTTTCTTACATCCCTGAAATGCTATCGATACTAGCAGGATAACCGACAGCAGAAATATTTTATTGAATTTCTTGTTCATGTTTTCTGTTTTTGAGGTTATCTTATAAAGTTAAATTCATACCAAAGTTAAAGTTCTGCGGAGTTAAGGCCTTATTCTCCGGATCGAAGTATTTCCAGTTAGAAATTACACCAGCATTCACCACATTGAAATATACTTTTAACGCATCTATTTTCCATTTTTTGGTGGTTGCAGAAGGTAGGGTATACGCCAAACTAATATTCGATAATCTTACAAATGTACTTTTCCTCCAAACGTTCCAAGTAACAGGCCCACCTGCATTCGACATCATAGCAGCATAATCGTTGATGGGATTATTAGGGGTCCAATAAGGGCGTTGATAAAACTGAGCACGATCATAGAACAAGTCTACATTTTTCGCTTCATTAAATTGCGTCAATTGTCCCATTCTTGCATACAAGTTGAAGGCGAAATCGAAGCTCTTGAATAATTTGAATTCATTTCTTAAGTTCCAAGAAAATTCAGGAGTCGTCATCCCAAGAAATTGCTTGTCGGCAATTGTATACTGGCCATCTCCATTGGTGTCTTCTAAGCGGAAATCACCCGGTTTGTAACCATATTTTCTAGCTTCTGCTGCATCTGCAGTTTGCCAAACACCCAATACGCGGTAATCAAATACCGTATTGATATTTCTACCAATAAACCAGCCATTGGCTATATCATCTTTTTGCGAAGTGCCAATTTGCTTTCCACTAGCATCATAGTCCGGGGTAGGGCCATATAAGTTTACAATCTTATTTCGGTTACTCCACAAAGAAATAGTGGAACGCCATTCAACATTCTTTGTTTTCAGGTTGTTGGTGTTAATGGCTATTTCAAAGCCAGTGTTTTTCACTTCACCCAGATTAACAAGAATACTATTGAATCCGGTTACACTTGGTAGTGTTCTGTTAACCAACAAATCTTTGGTAGTTCTGTCGTACAAATCTATGGATCCGGAAATCACACCCTTTAAAATGGAGTAATCAATACCAAAGTTGATAGAGCTGTTTCTTTCCCATTTTAAAGCTGGATTCGCCAGGTTGCTTCCGGCTACTCTACCAACATTGATTGGCGTTCCGGCTGCTGAAATATATACATAAGTTCCAGAGTTCAAGTTTGATAATGCCGCATAGCGTCCGATTTCGCGGTTACCATTTTCTCCATAGGAGATTCTCGCTTTTGCGAAATCTAACCAGCTGGAAGCATTTTTCATGAAATTCTCATCGCTAAATGCCCAAGCCAAGGCAACGGAAGGGAAGTTGGCACGAGGATTTTGTTGTCCAAAAGCAGAGTATCCATCTCTTCTTTCTGTGAGGGTAAGGAAGTACTTCTGATCGTAGTTGTAATTTAATCTTCCCATCAGGGCATCGCCGGTAGCATATTGGTCATCACTACTTACTACCGGAGCCTGAGTGGCAGATTGCAATGAACTAAATCCTAAGTTGTCATTAGGTGCGAAATTCTCCGCCTGAATATTGGTATTCCAAGATTGAAATTTTTCCGCATTCACCAAGAATGTGGCATCGAAACTATGTTTGCCATATTTTTTATTCCAGTTAAGTACATTATCCAATTGCCAGGTATACACTGTTTGATTTCTTCTGTTTACAATACCCTTTCTGGAAGCCAGTAATGGGTTAAGTGCAGACTGGTGGCGGTATTCACGCAAGAAATCTAACCGGGGCGTAAAGTTAACCTGATAAGAGAAGCCCCAGGGTAATTTACCTTTTACATAGGCAGATGCAAAAAAGTTATCATACTTGTACAATCTTCTCTCATAGGTTTGTCCCAGAAAAGGATGAGAGTTGTTTCCCGGATCATCATTGGGGCTGGCGCGAAGGGTTACTCCATCCGTTCCATAATAAGAGCCCCAAGGAGTAGTACGAATTAAATCATTCATATTTACCGGAACCGAACTTTCGTCCCGCTCAGCAAACTGGAAGTTTAAACCAACAGTTAAGTATCTGGCAATGGTACTTTCCAGATTAAAACGGGTTCTGAAAGTTTTGTAGCGGTCTCCCACAGTTAAGCCATTATTTTCCAGATAGCCTACGGAGAAGTAGTAGTTATAATCATCTCTGCGTTGAGAAATGCTGATGGTATGATCGTGCTGTAGCGCATTTTCATTCAAAATCAACTTTTCCCAGTCTAGATTGGTTTTAGCTTTATAATTAGCAATTTCTATTGCTCGTAAGCCTAAGCGGGTTAACCAAACAGTTTCAGGATCTCCATTAGATCCATCAAATGCCAGCCATTGGGCTA
>JBBAJQ010000032.1:0-25406 GCA_040403945.1 Sediminibacterium sp. | reverse complement strand
AACCAAACAGTTTCAGGATCTCCATTAGATCCATCAAATGCCAGCCATTGGGCTAGGGTTACATTAGAGGGCAGTTGACTTGGATTGGTAAACCGATATTTAATACCAGGCTTTGAAGTTGAGTCAAAACCTAACATAGACCAGCGTACATCGGTTCTCCAGTTGATAAACTCATCTGAATTTAGCAAATGCGGTCGATTGGCGGGTCTGTTCACACCAATATTGTCGTTAAATGAAATTATGGGCTTACCCACTTTACCCTTTTTGGTGGTAATAAGAATTACACCATTCGCAGAGCGAGCTCCGAATACTGCGGCAGAACTTGCATCCTTTAAGATGTCTATTGTTGAAATGTCATTGGGGTTAATATCTTCCAAACCTCCCGGATAAATAACTCCGTCTAATACAATCAATGGGCTGGAACTGGCAGTTAAAGTACCTCTACCCCTGATTTGTAAACTGGAGTTAGATCCTTTGGTGCTCGCATCAAAGCCCACATCCAAACCAGGCGCGTTACCCCGTAACATGTCTTGTACCGACCGGGGATTCTCATTCTCAAACTGTGTAGCCTTAACTTGTGCTACAGCACCAGTGAGGTCTTTTTTTCGGGCAGTACCATAACCTACTACCACCACATCTCCCAAGCCCGAAACCTGCTCGGATAAAGACACGTTGATAGGTCCCTGATTGGCTTTTACACTTACTTCCTTGCTGCCATAACCAGTATAGCTAAATACCAAGGTAGCATTGTCGGGAACATTGGGAAAGGTAAATAATCCCGAAGCGTTGGTGATTACCCCTTTGTTGGTGCCTTTAATAACCACATTTACCCCTTCTAATGGAGCATTTTTCGCATCCGTTACCTTACCGGTTACGGACGATGGGGGAGCGGCATAGAGGCGGGTGGCCGGAAAGTCCGCTGCGCTTACCCAACTAGTACTTAGTACTAAAGCCAACAAGGCCAGCATAATAGACCCGTTTCGCAAATAAACGGATACTGCTGCCTGCGCAAATACTTTTGCATTTTTCTTCATAATGGCAAGAATTGTTTGGTTTAAAAACTTAACCGATTAATTCGTTATACTAACCGATTAATTTTCTGATTTAAGGTTTAAATTAGTTGAGATTCAGAATGTAGAAATATTTTGGCCGATTTTTTATTAAAAATTCCACGAAAAGGATTTCGTAAATTTCACCCAGTTCCGGTGAGGTGGATAATAAATTTGTTAATCAATGAATGCTTTTTTTATTTCAATGGGGCAAACTAAATACTAATAATGTTATATATGAATTACTCCATTCTTTTCAATCGTTTCTGGGCTTTATTACTAATGGTGTCCGTATTTTATACCCCATACACACTTTCAGCAGCCAATTTTTTGCCTAATAAATTAAAAGGCAGTAGCGTATTAATATATACCAAAAATGGAAAAGGGTATGTTCACGATAATATACCTGCAGCAGTTGCCTGCCTGAAAGAAATGGCTGTAGTAGAGAAGTTTACTATAGAAGTATCCGACAACCCTACCATTTTTTCGGATGATAACCTTAAAAAATACCAACTGATAGTTTTTACCAGCACCAATAATGATGTATTTGATACGGACGCCCAAAGATTAGCTTTTCGGCACTATATTGAGGCTGGGGGAGGATTTGTAGGGGTGCATTCCGTTACCGGAACAGAACGCAACTGGACCTGGTTTAAAATGATGCTTGGGGAAACATTTTCTTGGCATGCCCGCTTTCAGGCATTTTCGCTGAAAAAAATTGATAAAGCGCATCCTTCCATGACGGATGTTCCCGACCAATGGACCCGCGAAGATGAATGTTACTTTGGTAAAGAACTTTACCCCGGCATGCGCGTATTAATGGTGCATGAAGTGAATTCCCTGAATCCGGCTGATTCTGTTAATATCAAAAAAAATATGGGCACCTTCTCCCAATATTATCCGGCCGTTTGGTTTCAACAATTTGAGGGAGGGAATATTTGGGTAACCACATTGGGACATAGTAAAGAAAGCTACCAGGATGCCGTTTATCGTAATCATCTATTGCAAGGACTTCGCTACATTGCTTCTCAATTTAAAGGACTTGATTATTCAAAAGCAACGGCGCTTTCTAAAGACGATCCGCTGAAAAAATAAATTATAGCTAATCAATCACCTAGCACACCTTTTTATGCATAAATTTCTTTTTATTCCTTTTCTGCTGGTTTCGCAATTAGTAGATGCTCAGCAACCTGTTCGATTAATAACTGTGGATCCAGGGCATTTTCATGCGGCCTTGGTTCAAAAATCCATGTATCCGGATGTAGATTCTACTGTGCAGGTATATGCTCCGCAGGGTGCAGATTTGCAAATGCACCTGAATAAGATAAAAGCCTACAATTCTGCAAAACTTACCCCCACCCACTGGAATGAAATGGTATATGCCGGCAACGATTTTTTTAAAAAAATGATCGATGAAAGAAAAGGCAATGTGGTGGTTTTGGCAGGTAATAATCAGTTAAAAACCGATTATATCCTTCAATCTATTCAGGCAGGTTTCAACGTATTTTCTGATAAGCCTATGGCTATCAATTCGGCAGGTTTCAACAAATTAAAAAAAGCATTTCAAACCGCAGCTAGCAAAAATGTGCTTTTATATGATATAATGACGGAACGCTACGAAATTACTACGATTCTGCAACGGGCATTGTCTATGCAGTCTGCCCTGTTTGGACAACTAGAGAAAGGCACACCTGATAATCCTGCCGTTACCAAAGAAAGTGTTCATCACTTTTTTAAGTATGTTTCCGGAACACCCCTTACACGGCCTGCCTGGTTTTTTGATGTGGAACAAGAAGGAGAGGGGATTGTAGATGTTACCACTCACCTGGTGGATTTAGTTCAATGGGAATGTTTTCCTGAAAAAATCATCCGGTACAAAAAGGATGTACGATTACTTTCTGCTAAAAGCTGGCATACGTCCCTTTCATCCGCTCAGGTAAAGGAAGTTACCCAATTGACTGCCGTTCCAGACTATCTGAATAAGTATTCGGATGCAGCCGGCAATGTGCTGGTAAAATGCAATGGTGAAATTAATTATCTGATTAATGGCGTGCATGCAAAGGTGTCTGTTATTTGGAATTACAAAGCGCCGGAGGGAACAGGGGATACCCATTATTCAATTATGAGGGGCACAAAATGTAATCTGGTAATTAGGCAAGGGGCAGAACAGCAATATAAACCTACCCTTTACATTGAACCCGTAAATCTACATGAAGATATTTCTACGCAGGTAGATCAAACAATCGCTGCTTTGCAAGGTAACTATCCAGGAATAGCGGTTACTAAAAATACCCAGGGTTGGGAAGTGATGATTCCTGCTTCTTATAAAGAAGGTCATGAAGCGCATTTTGCCAGGGTTACTGAAAAATTCTTAGGTTACTTGAAAAAAAATCAGCTTCCATCCTGGGAAGTTCCCAATATGCTGGCAAAGTATTTTGTTACCACAGAAGCCAGAAAAATAGCTAACTTAAACAAATGAAATTAGCTTTTCTTACCAGTATCGCATTAATAGTAATGCTCACTAGTAGCCATCTTTTTGCGCAAAGTAAGCCTACAACCATTCTCCCGGGTAGCTACAATAACATATTTGATTTATTGCGCGAAATCCCAGGCCTAGAAGTAAAACCCTCTACTGATAAGAGTGGCGGTTCTGTTGTTATTCGCGGAATAGGTAGTTTAAATAACCAACGAAACCCTCTTATAGTTGTAAATGGGGTTATTTATAATGGTGATTTATCTGCCATAAACCCCAAAGATGTAGATGGCGTTGACATATTAAAGGATGCCTCCAGTGCAGGGGCATTCGGCGCCAGAGGAGCATTTGGTGTAATTGTGATTAGCCTAAAAAACGGAGCTGCAATTTCATCACAGCCGAAGGTTAGCCAATATTCTGCCTCTGCTTTCACCTACTTGATAGAAAAAGCTACCTCAATTCGTGTTTTCGGTTTAAAAGATCAGGTGCTGATTGAAGGGGTAATTAAAGAACAAAGAAATGACCAACTGGTATTTGTAAAAAAACGAAAAGAAGTACCGATTAATTTGTCCGAAATTAGTCGGGTAGCCATTATTCCAGAATAATTACTACAAGGTCATAACCTATTTGTGCCTACATCGTTTTCGTAAATTATTTATTGCTTCTGTAGCATTTACTTTGTAAAAAAACCCACTTTCACTAAATAATATAACGGATTAAGATATGGGTGCTAATTTTTCTCTACAGGATAAAGTAATTGTTGTAACCGGTGGTACGGGTATTTTGGGCGCTGCCTTTGTGAAGGCCATCTCCGCAGCCGGAGGTATTCCGGTAATCCTCGGAAGAAATACAGCCGTTGCCCAGCAAAGAGCCGATGAAGTAATTCAGGCTGGCGGATTGGCCCTGGCAGTAACTGCAGATGTGTTAAATGAGTCTCAACTGATTGCAGCCAGAGAACTCATTTTAGATAAATTAGGAACTATTAATGGACTAGTTAACGGCGCGGGCGGAAATGTACCAGAAGGCATATTGCCCCCGGAAGGAAATATCTTTAATTTGAACATAGACGGCATGAAGAAAGCCATGGATTTGAATTTGTGGGGTACTTTATTACCCACACAAATATTTGGATCCGTTATGGCCGATCATGAGGGTGGTAGTATAGTTAATATCTCTTCTGTAACTGCTCATCAGGTGGTTACCCGCGTTCTCGGCTATAGTATGGGAAAAGCAGCAGTTGATTGTTATACACGTTGGTTTGCAGTAGAGGTTGCTAACCGGCTGGGCGATAAAATCCGGGTGAATTGTATAATGCCCGGCTTCTTTTTAACCGAACAAAATCGTGCCTTATTAACCCAACCAGATGGCTCTTATACGGATCGAGGAAATAAAGTGATTATTCATACACCTTATAAACGTTTTGGACATCCGGAAGAACTAAACGGTGCACTCATCTATTTGTTGAGTGATGCCTCCTCTTTTGTGAATGGAACTGAAATACGGGTAGATGGGGCTTTCACTGCTTTTAGTGGAGTTTAATATTCTTACCTAATTTTACCAAGATGACTGGATATATTTTCGATGATAATTTCTTGTTGGATTCTCCTATTGCTCAAACACTCTACCACCAGTATGTTCGAGATCTTCCTATCATCGATTATCATTGTCACCTCAATCCCCAACAAATTGCCGATAATCATACTTTTAAGAATCTAACCGATATCTGGCTAAGTGGCGATCATTACAAATGGCGGGCGCTAAGAACATTGGGTGTTCCCGAATATTTTATAACCGGTAATGCTTCCGATCAAGAAAAATTTCTTGCCTGGGCCGAAAAAGTTCCGCAAACCATTCGGAATCCTTTATTTCACTGGACGCACCTGGAACTTAAAAATGTATTCGGTATTCAAGAATACCTGCATGCCGGAAATGCCCTCGATATTTATCAAAAAGCTGGGTTGCAATTGGAGCAACCTACCCACAAAACCCAAGCTATTTTACAGTCATTTCGAGTAGAATATGTAGGCACCACCGATGAGCCCTGGGATTCTTTGGAACATCATCGGAATATGGCTGCACAGGGCGGATCTACTCGAATGTATCCCTCCTTTAGACCTGATAAGGCTTTATTGATACAGTATCCTTTTGCATTCAGACAAAGTTTACGTAGGTTGGAAGAAAGCACTGGTATAAAAATTATAAATGTTACTACTTTATTAGAAGCACTCCATAATCGGGTCCGTTTTTTTCACGAAAATGGCTGTAGCGTATCTGATCACGGCTTATCATATCTTCCTCCGGCTGCTGATTTTACCGCTGAATTGGAAAAAGAGTTTGAACATTTCTTACAAAATCCGGATGCCCAATTTTCTAATCCCGATGCCTTTATAGGGTATGTGTTGATGCAACTCTGCCGACTCTATCACCAGTATGGATGGGTACAACAATTTCATCTGGGCCCAATCCGCAATAATAATACTCGCTTGAATAAACTGCTGGGGGCGGATTCCGGTTTTGATTCGATTGGAGATTTCTCACAAGCTATGCCCACTGCCCAGTTTCTCGATCACTTAGATCAAACCAACCAATTAACTAAAACTATTTTATACAACATCAATCCAGCCGATAACGAAGTTTTTGCCAGTATGCTGGGAAATTTCAATGATGGATCTTCAAAAGGTAAAATTCAGTTTGGATCAGGTTGGTGGTTTCTAGATCAGAAAGACGGAATGGAGAAACAAATCAACGCCTTATCTAATATGGGCTTAATCAGCACATTTGTTGGTATGATTACTGATAGCCGAAGCTTTTTATCATTCCCTCGCCACGAATATTTCAGACGTATTATTTGTAATTTGTTTGCAGAAGAAATAAATAAGGGACTTTTACCCAACGACGAAAAATGGATAGGCGGCGTATTGAAAGACATTTCTTATAATAATGCCAAAGCATATTTTAATTGCTAAATAGTTAACCCTAAACCGATTGCTATGTCTAATTCCAGAAGAAAATTTATCCGTCAATCTGCTCAGGCTGTTGCTGGAACTTATTTGGGATCGTTAGCTTTTAGTGCCAGTAGTTATGCCCGAATTATTGGCGCAAACGACCGGGTTAGGGTAGGGGTGGTTGGCTTTTCCGATCGCCACAAATCTTCTCATATTCCGCCTTTCATGAAGTTTTACAAGGAAATGAACTTTGATATTGTTGCGGTATCTGATATATGGAAAAAACGCCGCGAAGAGGGGGCAGGTTTTTTGAAGGATAAGATGGGGCATGATATTACTGCTTTCCGAAATAATGACGAACTCTATGCATCCCGATCTGTAGATGCGGTTTTTATTAGCACAGCCGATTTTCAACATGCATTACATACCATTGAAGCAGTAAAAGCAGGTGTGGATGTTTACTGTGAAAAGCCCTTTGCAGAAACCATGGAAGATAACCGGGCAGCCCTTAAGGCAGTGAAAGCTTCTAAAAGTATTGTTACCATTGGTTCTCAACGTAGAAGTGGGCCTAACTATATGGCAGCCGCCGAATTTATCCAGTCAGGCAAATTTGGTCCTATCACCATGGTTGAATTAACCTGGAATGTAAATCAGCCCGGTAGATGGAGAAGACCCGCGCTTGTTGCAGAATGCCGCGAAGAAGACCTAGATTGGAAACGCTATCTGCTGAATCGTCCGTACGAAAAATTTGATCCGCGTAAATATCTTGAGTATCGTTTATTCTGGCCCTATTCATCCGGATTACCTGGTCAATGGATGAGCCATCAGATTGATACCGTGCATTGGTTCAGTGGATACAATCATCCTCGTAGCGTAACAGCCAATGGAGGAATTTATATGTGGAAAGATGGCCGTAGAAACTGGGATACCATCACAGCTGTTTTCGATTATGGTCCTACCAACGATACAACCACCGGTTTTCAGGTAGTATTTGGTTCGCGTATGCATAACGGAGAAGAAAAGCCCGGAGAAATTTATTATTCCAATGGAGGTGAACTAAACCTGATTACTAATAAAGTTTCTTCCAAAGGAGGACTGATCCCAAGATTTGCCGAAGCTATGGGTATGATGCCCAATATGTTGCCCGAAGTTAATCTTACCAATAAAGAGGTAAAAGTAGAATCAGGTGCTAATACTGGTGGGGATGAACTTACCACAGCCCACGTTAAAAACTGGATGGAATGTATACGCAGCCGTAAACAAACCAATGCTCCGGTTGAAGCGGGTTATTATCATTCTATTGCTAACATCATGACGAATGCTGCTGCCAGAACAGGCGAGAAAGTTACTTTCAACGAAAAAACCCAGGAAGTAATGGCGGGTGGAAAGGTATTTACATACTAGTGCCGGTAATTACTCAGTAAGGCCGGCCTGCCTAAAGCATCCGGAAATGTAAAACGAATGTCGGAACGTGCAAAAGCTATCGCCGGGGTATTAACTGCCAATTTCTTTTTTGGAACCAGTGTTATTGCGGTTAAGCAGGTGAGTCCGGCTTTGCTTCATCCGATGGCGCTTACCAGTATCCGTATTTTTTGTGCCGGATCTTTATTCTGGATACTGTACTTACTAAAACCTGTACCTACAGGAATTTCTACTAAAGACTATCTGCGGTTATTTTTTTGCGCGATGGCGGGGATAGCCCTCAACCAAAGCTTTTCTATCACCGGCATGTCTTTAACCAGTCCAATACATGCCGCTTTACTTATACTAACCACACCCATCACCATTACTTTGTTGGCAGCTATTTTTTTGCGTGAATCACTCACAATTTCAAAAATTTTGGGTTTGCTGTTGGGTATATCGGGTGGATGCATCCTTGTTTTTTCCCGCAATACAGTTTCCACAGCCGCCGGTGATGAAATGCTGGGTGATTTGTTTGTTATTGGCGGAGCTATTGGATATTCCAGTTATGTAATTCTGATTAAACCATTGATGGCGAAATATCAGCCACTACATCTGTTGCAATGGGTATTTTTTATGGGTGGGTGGGTTATTATTCCTTTGGGCTGGCCTCATTTGAAAGCGGTCTCCTGGCATTCCCTAAGTTTATTCCATTGGTTCTGCATTTCGTATGTAGTGCTGGGGGCTACTTTTTTGGCATATCTGTTTATGAATTATGCCATTCGAATATTAGGAGCAGCAACCACCGGAGCATTTATCTTTTCGCAACCTTTTTTTGGTACTATGGCAGCCATACTATTGTTGCATGAAGCCATTACTCCTGCCAAAATAGTAGCAGCTATTTGTATAATAGTTGGTGTGCTTCTGGCGAACTATAAAAGAAATGGGTGACTTGCTAAGGATTTCTACTTTTATTTAGCCACAGATCTTCTGGTTTGGGTGGCACTGGCTAAGAAATAGCCCAGAGCTTTGTTGGAAATATTACTGATAGGATTGGCAGGACTTATAGATTGCAAAGAGCCATTTCCGGTTACTTGAAAAAATGTGCTGTAATATTGAAAGCCCTCTTTTCCCATATGATTCATGATAACTGATACCGAATCTCCTACATTGATATAGGTACTATCTGTTCTTAAAGTTCGAGAAACATATCTGCCATCGGAAAGTCTGTCTTCAAAAGCAAACGTGTTTTCAATTTTTCTACCATTTACCAAAAGTGTAAACTGATAATAATTTGATACACCTGGGGGATCTTGATAATTTACCACCGCATAATAATCCAGTTTTCCACCCGGGCGAGCAATTTTTTCGAAGCTAACCGAGTCAAAGGGAACAGGCTGGGGTAGAAGTGTATTGGCTGTATAGTTCTGTGATCCAACCGTAAGTTGTAATTGATATTCGTGCCCTGAAATACCTTTTAATTTTTTGGTAAGATATAATCCGGGCGAAGATTCAGTTAGGGTATCCAATAATCCATCGGTAATGTCTTTTACAATCATATTCGCTCCAGAAACTGGTGGAAATAGATTGTTGGCACTATAATTTATGGTTTTACTAACCCGAATGGCATAGGGGCCGGGGGTATTATATATATTTCCCTCAACAACAATTTGAGGGGAAGCATCATTCAGATTTACTTCAATAATTTTTTTGCAACTACCGAAAATTATGGGCAAAATAATCCATACCCACGATACCCCAGCAGTTGGTAATGATTTTGCTTTATTCGAAAAGAAAGCAAGTAAATCGGTATATATGTTTTCTTTCATTATTTAAAACTTGAAATTATAAGTAACCGATGGCACCCATTTAAATAAGGCTGTTTGCTCGGCAATAGTTTTTCCCGGATTATTTGGATCATCTTTAAATTCTATGCTATAGGTATTCTCTCTGCCATACACATTATAAAGTGAAAACGTCCAACTACCTTCTCTTCCCTTTCGCGGTTTATTTTTTAGGGTGGCTGCCAAATCTAATCGATGATAGGCCGGAAATCTATAACCATTTCGTTCTGTGTAATAATAGGCAGTTTGTCCGTTCAAAGTATATTTCCCACTTGGAAAAGTAACCGCATTGCCGGTATTATACACCCAATTGCTGGAAATAGTCCATCGGCTATTGGTTTGGTAAATTCCCACAATGGCAATATTGTGGGTTTGATCTTGCCTGGCAGGATACCAATTACCATTATTAATTCCTGCAACACTTCTTTCTGTTCTGGCTAATGTATAACTAACCCAACCGGTGAGTTTGCCAGTTTTTTTCTTCAAAAACCATTCTAATCCATAAGCTCTTCCGCTACCGAACAGAAGTTGTGATTCTACGTTTTCATTGGCCCTCAACTGAGCACCGTTCTTGTAATCCACTTGATTCTGCATCCATTTGTAGTAGGCTTCTACAAAAAATTCGTATTGAAATCCCAAATCATTCTTATAATATCCAATAGCCACCTGATCAGCAATTTCTGGCTTCACCTGTAAGCTACTGGGAATCCAGATATCCGTAGGGTTGATGGCCGCTGAATTACTAAGTAGATGAAGATTTTGCACATTGCGAGTGTAGGAAGCTTTTACGGAGCTTACAGGACTTAAAAGCCAACTGGCAGAGAAGCGTGGCTCGGGATTCAAATAGGTTTTTACTGCACCTGATCCGGTTGCAACGGTAGTTTGTATTATGTTACTGGCACTATCGTAAGTGCTGAAATTGCCGGGCCCTAGTAGCGAAAAGGAGGTTAAGCGAATACCATAATTCAATCGCAGCTTGGCATTGGGTGCATATTCATGATTGAAATAGGCAGCTGCTTCCAATGCTTTTTTAACCGGAAGGGCTTGAGAATTGAAACTGGAATTGGCGCTGGCATCCACAATACCTGGCGAAAGTAAATGTCGGGTAATCTGTGTGCCAAAGTTGATTTTGTTATCGTTATTGATAAAATATTGGAAATCGGTTTTAAGTGCTAGGTCCTCAATTTTCGATTTAATAATAATATTATTTACCCCTGATTTTATTTCGATATTGTAGTTGTAATTCGAATAAATCAATGAATTATTTAAAAATAATCGTCCATTAAAAATGTGATTCCAGCGAAGGGTTCCTGTACTATTTCCGTAGTCAATGCCAAAAGTTTTACCAAACCCCAATTTATCTCTGCCAAAATAGCCCGATAAAAAAAGCCGGTTTTTGCTATTTAGGGTATAATTGGCTTTTGCGTTAAAATCGTAGAAATAAAGTGAATTATCCCGAATACTGCTATCTCTGCTCAATCCTAAAAACACATCTGCATAAGTTCTACGGCCACTTAAAATAAAGGAGCCCTTATCTTTAACCAGTGGCCCCTCTAAATTTAACCGGGATGCGATTAACCCGACTCCTCCGCTTGCATGAAAAGTCTGATTGTTACCATCAATCATTTTTACATCTACAACCGATGCCAGTCTACCTCCATATTCTGCCGGCATAGCTCCTTTATATAGGGTTAAATCTTTGATGGCATCTGAGTTAAAAGAAGAGAAAAATCCTAAAACATGCGACGCATTATAAACGGTGGCTTCATCTAATAAAATCAGGTTCTGATCGGCTCCACCGCCTCTAACATAAAAACCACTATTCCCTTCTCCCGCCGATTTTACCCCCGGCAGTAACTGGATGGTTTTTAAAACGTCTCGCTCTCCGAATATTACCGGTACATTGTTCATCTCCTTCACCGTTAATTTCTGCACGCCCATTAGTGGCTTAGTAACCTGATCGTTTTTTCGGCTGCTGCTTACCACTACTTCAGTTAATTCCTTACCTATGGGTTGGAGTTTGATTACTACTGTTTTGTTACTTGATAATTGAATGGAAACAGTATCTGAGCGATACCCAGCAAATAGGGTTACCAATTGATATTTTCCGGGTATTACCGAGATGGAAAAGAACCCATAGGCATTGGTTAGGGTAATTTTTTGGGGGTTCTCCAATAAAAACATGGAGGCACCTATCAGCACTTCCCCCGATCCTGCATCTTTTACTGTTCCATTTATAGAAAGCAAGGGTTGGGCTTGCAGTAAACTAACCTGTAGAACTGTGATTAGTGATACAATGAGTTTGACAAATGATTTTTGGAACATAGATATGTAAAAAGATATGTAAAATACACTTCCGAAAAAATCAAGTCTGTTTCGGACCGCAAAGGTAACAAATGAATGGGTAGTTGGTTGCATCAAATCGTTAAATGATAGCTATTTGTACAATGAAAAATCAGAAAACCTTCGTAATTTGATACATAAATTGTTTGCCATGAAAATCAGCCTCTTCGGGGTACTTGGTAGCATAATGATCGGTATAGGAGCCTCAGGCCAACTTACCGTTCAGCACCTTTTAACCAATAATAAAGTTAATCCCCTGGGTATAGAGGATTCTCTAACCCGATTTTCATGGCAGTTAGCTGGAAATTATCGTAATATCCGGCAAAAGGCATACCAGATTAACTTATACAGTGCTGAACAACCCACTCGTACATTTTGGACCTCGGGTAGAATCAATTCCACTCAGTCGGTTATGGTTAATTACCGCGGTCCCCAGCTTAAGGCAGCCACCCGATATCAGTGGAAAGTGCAAATTTGGGATGAAGCCGGAAATTCGGCAGTTTCAACTGAAAATGCTTTTTTTCAAACCGGTTTACTGAATGCTGCTAACTGGAAGGCAAAATGGATAGAACCTGGATTATTGGCTGATAGCATTGGTAGACCAAGTCCCTTATTGAGAAAATCATTTACCCTAGCCAAAAAAGTAAAAGCTGCAACCGCTTATATTACTGCACACGGTTTATATGAGGCATACTTGAATGGCAAAAAAATTGGTAATGGATATTTAACGCCGGGTTGGACTGCTTACCCAAATCGATTACCGTATCAGGTATATGATGTAACCCAACAACTTCTAAAAGGCGCGAATGCATTGGGGGTGATGTTGGGAAGTGGCTGGTATAGGGGTTTGATTGGATTTTCTAATCAACAGAATTTTTATGGAAAAGACCTTGCATTACTAATGCAGGTAATTGTTGAATATGAAGATGGTACTACTGAAACGATTGGAACCGATCAGTCTTGGGTATGCCAAACCGGTGAAGTAAGGTATGCAGAATTGTATAATGGAGAAATAATAGATCATAGAAAAGAACAGCCAAATTGGACAGCTCCCTCATTTCAAACGAATGAATGGGAGGGTGTGCGTATTGCTAGTTATCCCTTGCAAAATATTTGTGCAACCGAAAATGAGCTGATTACCCGTCGCGAGACTATTAGTCCTAAACGTATTATTAAAACCCCTGCTGGTGAAACTGTGATAGATTTTGGGCAGAATTTAGTGGGTTGGGTAACCCTAAAAGTAGCTGGGAAAGCCGGAGATTCGATAAAGATTGCTCATGCAGAAGTATTAGACAAGAAAGGGAACTTTTACATCGAAAATTTACGGGTTGCCAAAGCTCTAGATATTTTTGTATTAAAAGGAAATGGGGAAGAATTTTTTGAACCCCATTTTACATTTCATGGTTTTCAATTTATAAAGATAGAAGGGTATCCGGGTAAGCTTTTGCCAGAAAATATTCAGGCCGTTGTGCTTCATTCTGATATGCTTGTAACCGGAAACTTTTCAACGTCGCATTCTCTCATTAACCAATTGCAGCATAACATTCTTTGGGGTCAGAAGGGAAATTTTCTAGATGTGCCTACCGACTGCCCGCAAAGAGACGAGCGATTAGGTTGGACGGGCGATGCTCAGGTGTTTTCGCGAACAGCTGCCTTTAATATGAATGTCCATAACTTTTTCAGTAAGTGGTTAAAGGATTTGGCAGCAGATCAACTTCCGAATGGTGCAGTTCCTTTTGTTATACCCAACGTGTTGGGTAAAAATTCCGTAGCATCAGCTGGCTGGGCTGATGCGGCTACTATCATTCCTTGGAATATGTATCTCGCTTATGGTGATACACAGGTGCTGAAAAATCAATATCCTTCCATGAAAAAGTGGGTGGGTTATATGCGAGCTAATAGTAAAAATGATTTATGGAATACGGGTTTTCATTTCGGTGACTGGCTTTTTTACCGACCGGATGATGATAATGATGGCCGGGCAGCTGTAACAGATAAATACCTGATTGCCCAATGCTTTTATGCAAATTCTTTGCAGCTATTAATAAATGCAGCCAGGGTTTTGGGGTTAACCGAAGAACAAAAGGAATACACGCAGCTATTAGTTCGTGTGAAAAATGCATTTCAGCAGGAATATCTAACTCCTTCGGGTAGATTGGTTTCTTCAACTCAGACAGCCTATGTGCTAAGTTTACAATTTGATATGTTGCCAGAAACATTGCGTAAACAGGCAGCTGCAAGATTAGCAGAAAATATTAGGGGATATGGTGTTCATCTTACTACGGGATTTTTAGGTACGCCCTATTTATGTCATGTGCTTACGCGTTATGGTTATACAGATTTGGCCTATCAGTTATTGCTACAAGAAAAATATCCCTCCTGGCTTTATCCTGTAAAAATGGGGGCAACTACTATATGGGAAAGATGGGATGGAATTAAACCCAATGGGAATTTTCAAACACCCGGGATGAACTCTTTCAATCACTATGCATACGGAGCCATCGGAGATTGGATGTATCGAGTTATGGCAGGATTGGATACCGAAGAGTCTGGACCTGGCTATAAACAGATAAGCATACGACCTCAATTAGGGGGCGGTTTTACGCAGGTGAGCGCTTCTTTAGATACTTATTATGGTAAGGTAGGCAGTAGCTGGCAAATAAATGAAAATGTATTACAAATGGATATTGAAATACCTGCGAATACTTCAGCCACCTTATGGATTCCTTCTGGAAAAAAAGAAACCCTTCGAGAGGCAGGCAATCTAATGGATGCAGCCAAATTCGCGATTCAGAAAGACGGATCTATTACCGTTCAGCTAGGTTCAGGGAATTATCATTTTGAAATAATGCAATAATCCGATAAAAATTATGTGATATCCACTTATGAAAATAAGTAGAAGTTACATTCATTTTAAAAGTACAAACTATGAAAAGAGTAGCTTTTACAATGCAATTACACCCCGGATGTGAAAGCGAATATGAAAAGCGGCACCGGGAAATATGGCCTGAATTGGAGAATCTATTAAAGGATGCAGGAATTGCTAATTATTCCATCTTCCTGCAACCATCCACCGGAGTACTCTTTGGATATATGGAAGTGAAAGACATCCATGTATTGGATGTTTTACCCCATCAACCTATCATGAAAAAATGGTGGGATTACATGAAAGATATAATGGATACCCATCCAGACCATTCACCCATTAGCAATCCTCTGCAGGAAGTATTTTATCTATCCTGATTTAATTGGTTGATAAGTGGTGGGTTACCTTTCCTTCGTTTTCGTTTGCGATTTAAATGCTGGCATATCTATAACAATCCAAATCTGCTTTTATGTAACTTTGCATTCTAATTTCAATTGATACGGGTGATTGGGGTAATGCTCATCTGTTTTCAATAGCATAGTTCCATCATGAAAAAAAAGATTCAGTTTTTTTTGCAATATCTGTTGGGAATCGACCAATACCTTTTTTGGCTGGCAAGTTTTCAAATTTGGAAGGGTAGATGGCTTTATGCGGATAAAGAGTTTCAACACTTTATTCAGCTACTACCAGAAAAGGGAATGGTGGCAGATATCGGTGCCAATTTAGGGGTTACCAGTGTGCAAATAGCTACCGAAAAGCCCGGTTGCACTATAATTGCCTTTGAACCTATCCCTGCTAATTTCAATTGTTGTAAAAAAATTGCAGAAAAATATGTTGCACCTCGAATTCATGTTTATCAACTTGCGTTGGCAGATTGTCCGGGACAACTAATAATGACGCAGCCAACCGACAAGGGGGTATTAATGCATGGTTTAAGCCGCGTAGTGGAGACCCCTGAAAATACCCCTAATTGTATTGATGTTAGGGCACTCTCTTTAGATGAGATACCTGAGTTTCAGCCTCCCCATCAGTTGGTGGCTATAAAAATAGATGTTGAAAATTTTGAGTGGTATGTATTGCAGGGTGGGGTGGAAGTGATAAAAGCAAACAAACCTATAATTTTTTGCGAAGTGTGGGATACGGTGAGAAGAGAATTAACATTTACGCTAATGGGGCAATTAGGATATGAAATTTTTGTTTATAATGGCCAAGTTTTAGAACCCTACCAAAATCAACGGGCATTAAATTTCTTTTTTCTTCCTAAAATTTCTTCTTCCTTATAATAGTCTAGGCTCATTCAGCAGTGGAATTTTTTTTCGTGCTATCCATTTGGGTATTTCCATCCACACCACCGATAGCAATGCAGTTAGCAAACAGAGGCCGAATGCTTTTGGAGAAACTACAGCCAATTGAAAAAACTGTCGAATGGGAGGTGTCAAAAGGATTAAAGCACATAAGCCTGCAGTGATACTAATAATGATTATTAAAAGCTGATTCTTGTAAAAAATGGTATGCAGTAGAGAAAAGTGGAAGGATCTGTTTTCGAGCGTTAGAAAAATATTACTGGCAATCAGGGTAATAAAAACCAGTGTTCGAGTTGCTGATTCAGTTAGTTGTTGTTGAATACCCCATTGGTACATCCATAAGCAACCTATGGCAATGATAATCCCTTGCAGGATACTAGTTGATAACTCCGAAAAATTAAAAATTTGGGTCGTCTTTTTTCTGGGGGGACGCAATAAAATCGAAGGCTCGGCCGGTTCGTTTTCATAAATAATTGAACAGGTGGGCCCCATGATTAATTCGAAGAATATTACATGGATGGGTGAGAATATATTCGGGTATACCCAGCCAAGCACTAAGGGTATAAAAACCAGTAAAACAATCGGAAGGTGAATAGAGATAATGTATCGGATTGCTTTTTTTAGATTGGTATAAATCTTCCTACCCATGGCAACGGCCTCCAACATGCCACTGAGGTCGTCGTTGGGCAATATCAATGAAGCAGCCTGTTGCGCAATTTCCGTCCCTTTCTTACCCATAGCTATTCCAATATGTGCGGCTTTAAGGGCAGGTCCGTCATTCACTCCATCGCCCGTCATAGCCACTACATGCCCTAACTCCTGGAGGGTTTGTATCACTTTTAATTTTGCCTCCGGAAACATACGCGTAAATAGTTGGTATTGGGTTACTGCATTTTTTAAATCGAGCGGGGGCATCTGCATAATTTCATCGCCTGAAATCACTGCATTCGAATGGGTAAGTTCTATCTGACGTGCAATTTCTTTTGTTGTTACCGGATTATCTCCAGTAAGAATTTTAACCTGAATGCCGGCACTATAAAATTGTTGTATTACTTCCCGTATATTTTCTTTGGGAGGGTCGTAAAAAGCAAGTAGTCCAATAAATTGAAAAGGAATATCCTGCTGCTTTTCGGGAAAAATTTGATCCAGCTTGTTTGATTGCGCAACCCCCAGAATTCGGTACCCTTTAGAGGCTAGCGCAAGAACTATGGATAAAATGGTATTTTCTTCGTCTTTCGGTAGCTTACAAACTTGCAGGATAGCTTCGGGTGCACCCTTTGCGGCGATAATTCTCTCTTTTTGTTGGTTTTCAAAAATATGCGTCATCATCGGGGGCTTTCCCTCCAATGGATATTCGTGAATCAATTGGTAGTGGGCTCTTTCATCATTTTGAATAACCTTACTATATTGGTTGTGCAGCTCTTGTTCCATGGGATCAAATGGAAGTGGCTCACTGGCCCACATCCCAATGCGAATCAATGGAAATGCATCCTCAGTTACTTCATCATTTAATAAGTGGAAGGTTTTTTGGCTAGGCCAGTAATAGAGCGCAACCAGGCTCATTTCGTTTTTGGTTAGGGTGCCAGTTTTATCCGTACATATTATATCGGCACTTCCCAGGGTTTCTACCGTTTTCATTTGTTTTACTATAATGCCTTTTTGCATTAAACGCCAGGCACCCAGCGCCATAAATGTGGTAAATGCCACCGGAATTTCTTCCGGTAAAATACTCATAGCTAGGGTAAGCGCCTGTAAAAGACTAGGAATAATTGCATGGGTTTGTAAGTAATTAAATAGCCAAACAATTAAAAAAATCACCATTCCGAATACTACCATCCATTTTACAAACCGGGATATTTGCTGTTCCAGGGGGGTTGATTCTTCCTGAATCGTGGATAAGCTTTTTCCGATTTTTCCTAAACGGGTTTGCAAGCCTATAGCCGTTACTTCTGCAATCGCCATGCCATTGGTAATATGGGTTCCCTGATAAATAAAGGGATCTGGGTGTAAGGTATCCTTCATTACCACCATAGATTCTCCGGTAAGGATAGACTCATTGAT
Source organism: Sediminibacterium sp. (assembly GCA_040403945.1). Taxonomy (GTDB): domain Bacteria; phylum Bacteroidota; class Bacteroidia; order Chitinophagales; family Chitinophagaceae; genus Sediminibacterium. Next base: position 7,120 of record JBBAJQ010000032.1, on the reverse strand, counting down.
ACCTAAATCGGAAGAGAAAATGATTTTGCCATCTGCAGCTACCTGATTGCCTTCTTCCGCCAGCATATAATCTCCAATAACCAATTCACTGGATTGTACAGAATTTACCACTCCTTCCCTAATTACCTTACTAAAGGGTCGGGTATATTTATTTAGTTTCTCCAATGCCAAGGTACTTCTCCTGTGTTGGTAGGCTGAAATAGCTGCAACCAGTAAAATGGCAACCGATAAAAAAATGGCATCAGCTATTTTACCCGTAATAAAATATAAACTGGAAGCGGCCAGTAACATAAGCACCATAGGTTCGCTCACCAACTGTTTGGCCATTTTCCACCAACCTTTTTCGGTTGTAAATTCCCATTCATTAGACCCATACTTTTGCCTGGCCAGTGATACCTGCTCTTCATTTAAACCCCGGAATTGGGAAGGAATATGCACAAGCTTGATTTTAAAAGGCGTTCCAGAAAAAAACTACACCTGAGTAATGTATAAAGATAGGTATTCGATAGAATAAGGATTCATGAAAATTTGGGGTAAATAGGGGATAAAAAAATCGACAATGGGCTTAATTTCACCTAACTTTAAAGAAATATCTTTTCACTGATTTTGATTCAAATTGTAACCTAAATTTATCTTCATTTGCCATGAAAAAGAAGCAACTTTCCCCTCAGTCAAGAAGAGCATTTGTTCGCGCTTCCGCCCAATTACTAGGAGGATTTTTTATAGTTCCCCGATATGTACTAGGTGGGCAGCAGCCTAATGGGACTAAGTATATTTCCCCCAGCGATCGAATTCAGGTTGGTATTATAGGTTCCGGAAAACAAGGGCGTTATTTGGCCAGAGATTTTGTACAAACAGGTGAGTCGAATATAGTAGCCATTAGTGAAGTATACCAAGCAAAAGCACAACTTACTATAGATTCGTTGAAAAAGCTGTATGCTAAAAAAACCGAGTGGGGTTCTTTGGGTGAAATAAGTATTTATAGCGATTTTAGAGAGATGCTGCAAAGGAAAGATGTGGATGCGGTTATTATTGCAACCCCCGACCACTGGCATGCAGCAGCAGCTGTAAGAGCAGCGGAAGCTGGAAAAGATATTTACTGCGAAAAACCGATGGCGCTTACGGTAAAAGAGGGCAGAGCAATGGTAAAGGCAACCCGAAAATATAACCGGGTGTTTCAAACTGGTAACATGCAGCGCTCCTGGAACGAATTCCGACACGCAGTTGAACTCGTTAGAAATGGATACATAGGCGACATACAGAAAGTACGGGTGAATATCGGGGCACCCCCCATTCCATATACCCTGCCCGGTCAACCAATTCCGGAGGGACTAGATTGGAATCTATGGTTAGGACCTAACGACCCCGCAGCATTCAATGAAGAATTAGCACCCCCAATATCCAAAGATGTTTACCCCAACTGGCGATTATATAAAGAATTTGGAGGTGGCATGGTAACTGATTGGGGAGCCCATATGTTCGACATTGCTCAATGGGCCTTAGATATGGATGAAAGCGGACCCATATCTTTTAAAGTGCCCGATGGAAAAGAAATCCAGCATTTGACAATGGAATATAGTAACGGAATACAGATGACCCATGAAAAGTGGGAGTGGGGTAATGCGGTTCATTTTATAGGGAGTGCTGGTGAAATTAAGGTGGGAAGGGGTAAATTAGAGACCTCCCCGGTTCAACTGAAACAGTATGTAATGACCGACAAAGACAAACGGGTATATTACAGCAACGATCATTATAAAGATTTCTTTCAGGCAATGCGCAACCGTACTCGTCCGATTAGTGATGTTGAAACCGGCCACCGAACCGCCTCAGTTTGCAATATTGCCAATATTGCCTACCAACTGAATCGTAATTTGGAGTGGGATCCGATTAAAGAAAAATTAAAAGAAGATGAAGAAGCTAGTCAACTACTGGGAAGACCTATGAATAACGAATGGAAAATTAAACTGTAAACCAACCAATATGAAAAAACAATTATTAATGCAGGCAGTATTAGGGATTGCTATTTCGCTAATGATGACAGCTTGTTCACAGAAGCCTTCTGAATCTCCTGTTGCTATTGTGCAAAAAATATATAATACCCCCAACCCCTTTCGTAATGAAAAATTGGATTCCACACTTTTTACAAGTGAATTGTTTCAACTGATTTCCCAAAGCAAAGAAACAGAACAAAAAAGTAGGGAAACCATTCGAATGTCCAAAGCACCTACTGATAAGCCCTTATTAATTGAAGGAGAGATATTTGCCAGTTTATATGAGGGATATACAGGTTTCAAAGTGCTTGCAACCGAAGTTGTAAAAGATACTGCCCTGCTTTCTGTAGAATTTACTAACCAATCGTATCAACAGGTATGGACAGATAAAGTGCGACTTATTGCGGTTGCCGGTTCGTGGAAACTAGAGAACGTTTTATATGGTAAGCCGAGCAGTCAACCCGATTTGCAACAAGTTTTACGAGCCTTTATTGCGGAGGGACAACAAGAACAAATAAAATCAATAAATAATTGATTTTTATATACTTATAATGTCTATTTAATATTTTAATCGAAATGAATAAACAAATATTTTCTCTTTTTTTCGGAATCTTGTTTGCGTATTTTGTAGCGAATGGTCAGCCTGTTCCTACACCTCAGCAGCATTTTGGTTTTAATATGGGCGACGACTACCAATTAGCCAATTACACGCAAACAGAGGTGTATTTTCAAAAGTTGGCGGCTTCCTCTAACAGAGCCCGTTTTATTACGATAGGCAAAACGGAAGAAGGGAGGGATCAGTTTATGCTGATAGTTTCTTCTCCGGAAAACCTGGCAAAAATGGACCAGTATAAGGATATTTCCAGAAAACTGGCTCTGGCTGAAGGTTTAACGGAAGCGGAAGCTAAAACATTGGCGAAAACAGGAAAAGCGATTGTTTGGATTGATGGGGGATTACATGCCACAGAAGTAGTTGGTGCCCATCAATTAATTGAAACTGCCTATCAAATAGTTAGCCGGCAGGATGAGGAAACCATCTCAATTCTTGATAATGTAATTATCCTGATGACGCATGCCAACCCTGATGGTCAGGAATTAGTTAGTAATTGGTATATGCGCAAGGCCGAAAAGGAAAAAAGAAGTACCGAAGGTTTACCCCGTTTATACGAGAAATATGCTGGGCACGATAATAACCGTGACTTCTATATGCTCAATTTGAGGGAGACGCAGAATATGTGTCGCCAACTATATATCGAATGGCTCCCTCAGATTATGTATAACCACCACCAGTCCGGACCTCCCGGTTCTGTAGTTGCCGGTCCCCCATTCCGGGACCCCTTTAATTATGCATTTGATCCCATTGTAATAACGAGTTTAGAATCAGTTGGTGCGGCTATGATTAATCGATTGAATGTAGAGAATAAACCAGGCTATACAAATAAAAATGGTTCAGTATATTCTACCTGGTATAACGGCGGGTTACGCACCACCACCTATTTTCATAATATGGTAGGATTACTAACTGAAATTATTGGGAGTCCTACCCCTTCAACAATTCCATTAGTTCCCGATAGGCTGATTCCAAATAGTTCTACTCCATTTCCTGTTAAGCCCGGCCCCTGGCGTTTTAGACAATCTATCGATTATTCGGTTTCGCTCAATTATGCGGTGCTCAATTATGCGATGCGTTACCGAGACGAGTTACTGTATAACATTTATAGGATGGGCAGAAACTCCATCGAAAAGGGAAGTAGGGATACCTGGGCATTGTCTCCCAGTAAATCGGCTTCTATAAAAAATGGGTATCAGGAGTCTCTACGCCAGTCTGCAAACGGCAGAAGAACAGCCGATTCAACGGTGGTAGGTGCCAGAACGGAGGTGCCGGTAATTCCGGTTAAATGGTACGACTCTGTTATGAAACAATCGGCCACCCGAGACCCCCGTGCCTATTTTATTCCGCCAACTTCGGATGCAGCTACTTCTATCCGCTTTTTAAATGCATTAATCGGCACCGGTATCATCGTTCATCAAACAACTGCGGATGCAGTGGTAAATGGAAAAGGCTATCCCAGCGGCACCTGGGTGGTAAAAACCGACCAGGCATTTCGTCCGCATGTGCTCGACTTATTTGAGCCACAGGATCACCCGAACGATTTTGCGTATCCCGGCGGTCCTCCTGTTCCTCCCTATGATGCTGCCGGATGGACGCTTGCCTACACCATGGGAATTCAGTTCGATAGAATATTAGATGCGTTTCAGGTACCCATGAAAAGACTGCCTTATGGAGAACTAATTTCTATGCCCGCTATTCCATCCATTAATAAAGAGAAAGGCTGGCTGCTCAACGCTTCGGCCAATTATTCGTATGCAGCGGTTAATGCCCTGCTAAAATCGGGTGTGGAGGTTTATAGAACAATGGATACTCTTGCCGGAACTACAGCAGGATCATTTTATGTGCCCATAAATACAAAAAATAAGGCATCCATTCAGCAGGCCATGCAAGGTTCAGGTGCAGTGCCCAGCATTCTGGATTCAAAACCAAACAACCTGGTTCGAATCAATTCAGCAAGGGTTGCCATATGGGATCAATATGGCGGAACGATGCCATCTGGATGGATGAGATACCTAATGGAAAGGTTTAATTATGCAGCGCAAGTAATTTATGCTAAAGACATCGATTCAAGTAATCTCAAGGATTCCTTTGATGTAATTGTTTTTGTGGGGGGAGCCATACCTCCGTATAATCCGGGGTCAAATACAGCAAGAGGCAGGGAACCTAATAAATCGGATATCCCTGTACAATACCATGCCCAGTTAGGTCGCTTATCCGCTGCCACTTCCATACCCCAATTGAAAAAATTTGCGGAAGCAGGTGGAACCATCATTTGTATCGGCTCTTCTACTCAATTAGCCTATCATTTTCAATTGCCAGTTTCAGATGCATTGGTTGAGCGACAAAATGGAGTTGAAAGAAAGTTGCCGAATGAAAAATATTATATTCCAGGTAGTGTATTGCAAGTAGTTACCAATAATCAAACGCCCGCCGGTTGGGGAATGCCCGCAAGAACAGATGTTTATTTTGATGCCAGTCCTGTATTTACTATTCAGCCTTCCGCACAATTATCCCAACAAATTCGTCCCTTAGCTTGGTTTGGAAATGCTGCACCCCTGAGAAGTGGTTGGGCTTGGGGACAGGGTTATTTAAAGGATGGTATTGCAGCATTTGAAGCCAGTATGGGCAAAGGGAAATTAGTAGTCTTTGGTCCGGAGATAAATTTCCGTGCCCAAACCTATGGAACTTTCAAATGGCTATTTAATCAACTGTATATCACAAGTTCAAAATAGAAAGAAGCATCCTAAAAATTATTGGCGTTGAAAAAAAATTACTCTGTTAAGTTATTGAAATCAATTTTTGGGGTCGCCAGTGGAATAATGATTTTACTATCCTGTGCGAGTTCAGAAGAAAATAAAAAAATGGAACCTGTAAATGTTAGCTATGAAGTTGCTAAAGGCTATTTTGTTAAAAATACATTTTCCGTACAACAGCCTACCTCAATTATTATAGCTAATAAACTAGCATTCGACAGTATAATGGGGATGGCTGCTACCAAGGGTGCTAATGGTAAACCTACTGATTTTGATTTTTCTCGTGAATATGCGATTGTTTTTATTTATCCTGAAACTGATAGCAGTGTGGTGTTAAATCTGGGAAGTTTGCAGTTGAAGGCTGATACGGTAAGGCTTTCAGTAACCATTCAGCCCGGACTAAAGCAAACCTATCGGATAGTACCTTCGCTATTACTGAAGGTATTGGGGGCTGCACCCGAACATATAGTTTGGGAAAAAAATTAATAAAAAAACATTGTTCAACAATGGAAAATTCTGCTACCACATTATCCCGGTATGGCAAAGCAAGGCATTATCGAAATTTGAAAATTGAATTTCGGAGAAATATTCGGGATGGAATATTTATTGTGGTGGGTGTATTTTCTGCGGCTTTTGGGTTGGAGGGTTTTTTACTTTCCAACCAGTTTATCGACGGGGGGGTAACCGGTGTTTCTTTATTAATATCCAACTTAACAGGTTGGTCACTTTCTGTATTACTGGTTGTTATCAATGCCCCATTTGTTATTTTAGGGTATTATAATTTAGGAAAGGCTTTTGCAATCAAAACCATATTGGCTATCGGTTCTTTGGCTATTGTTCTGGTACTATTCAACTTTCATATAGTAACCACCGATAAATTACTGGTAGCCGTATTTGGCGGATTTTTTTTAGGAGTAGGTGTAGGGTTAAGTGTGAGAGGAGGTGCTGTAATTGATGGTACGGAGGTGTTGGCAATATACTTGAGTAAAAAGTTAGGGGCTACTATTGGGGATATCGTAATTGTTATAAATGTGGTGATTTTTTCTGCTGCTGCTTATTTTCTCAGTTTGGAGTCGGCATTGTATTCTATGATAACTTATTTGTCGGTATCAAAAACGCTAGATTTTATTATTGAAGGTATTGAGGAATACATTGGCGTAACCATTATTTCATCTCATCATGAGGATATTCGCCTGATGATAATACGTGAGTTGGGTAGGGGAGTTACTATTTATAGTGGTAAGGGAGGGTATGGTAAAAGAGGCGAGCGCAAAAAAGAATTAGAAATCATCTATACAGTTATTACAAGACTCGAGCTGAATAAGCTATCAACTGAAATTGAAAAAATTGATCCACACGCTTTTGTGGTGATGAACAGCGTTAAAGACACAAAAGGCGGCATGATTAAAAAACGCCCATTGCAGCATAGTTGAGTTTAGAATGCATTCTAAATCCCCCTAGTCCCCAGCGAAGCGTCCCTCCCTAAATCTTCCTCAGCCCGCCAAGGCGGAGCGAAACCTTCCTCAGCCCCAGGCGGGGCGGCACCTTCCTTAGGCGGGGCGAACCCTTCCTCAGCCCCAGTCGGGGCGAAACCTTCCTTAGGCGGGGCGAACCCTTCCTCAGCCCCAGTCGGGGCGGTACCTTCCTCAGGCGGGGCGGCACCTTCCTTAGGCTGTGCGAAACCTTCCTCAGCCCCAGTCGGGGCGGTACCTTCCTCAGGCGGGGCGAAACCTTCCTTAGTTATCCGAATTTAAGTACTTAAA
>JBBAJQ010000031.1:0-32366 GCA_040403945.1 Sediminibacterium sp. | reverse complement strand
TTCCCGAAATAGTCCTTGTCTGTGCTTGCACAGCAATCGCAAACAAGCATGAAAAAATACCCACTAAGAAGGGCATGACTAGCTTCTTACAATTCATAAATGGCAGTTTATTGGTTATTAAGCGTGTCAAATGTACACGTTTTTGATAAAAAAATTTTTTTGTTTAAAAAATTATCAAATATTTTGGGCCTAGACGTAAACAACTTAAATCGTCTAGTACGAGTCTTATTCAGACCAACCATTATCCATAAACGCTGCATCTGATAAAAAATTATATAATTTGAGCTGACGTTGAGTATTACTTTGCTACATTAACATATTTAATATTATAAATATGTTTATATGTATTATTTTCAATTATTTAAAATAATTATAAAAAAGTTTCGCTGCTTTTGAAAGCAATTGAACCACCGCTACCTCATTAGTACATTTCTTCGACAATAACACCAATACATATTTTCGGCCATCTGGTAGATAAATAATGCCAGAATCGTGGTGCACCCCTGTAATCCAACCCGTTTTATGGGCTACCTGCACTTCTTTAGGCAGCAATGCCGGAATCAGGTCGTTATAAAATTGCCGCTTCAATATCTGAACCATAGCATCGGAAGCATCGGGACTAACTGCGTTCCCCAGCGCAATCTGCTGAAAAATCACCATCAGATCATGGGCATTGGTAACATTGTTTAGGCCCTGCTGATAGGCTTTACTGTCTTCCACCCCCCTTCGAACTAAAATATCTGGTGCCCCAAGTTTTCGCATCGTGGCGGTAATCTGATCTCCTGTAACCCGACTCATCAGCATATTGGTGGCTACATTACTACTACGGGTAATCATACGTTCTATAAGATATTGGAGTGTTTGCGGTGTTCCTATTTTAGCATACATCTCCTCATCGCTATCATCGCCCGCCTCCAACCTAAACCAACTGCCATCTACAATGCTCTGAAACTCCTTTCTCACTATCATCGTATCATCCATGCGCAGATTACCGAGCGCTGCCTGCCGGAAAATCTCAATCATTACAGGTGTTTTCATGGTGCTAGCGGCATGAAACATTTCCCGCTCATTAAAAAAAATGGTATCCCCCGTGGTAAGGTCTTTATAGGCAAAAGCAAAGACCCCCTCCTCTGCCGAAAATAATCGCTGAATTTCTTGCAACAGTTGTTGTTTTTTTTCATCGTGTTGCTGTGCCATCATATCCATTGAATAAATAAATAGAACAAGAAGAAACAGGATTCTTTTCATACACAACAAATTACTGCATTTTTTTAGTAATATTAATGCATGAAATTATTCATGGTTTTAATTGGCTGTAAACCCGAAGGGAGGCATACAGAGCAACACGATCTGTTTTTTGGCATTGCACCTTCCCTGGCTGCACTTGTTCCGCAACTAAACGCCTTCTGGCCAGGCAAACACCGGCTGCATATTGATGCCTGGCGAGAAGTAACAGCCGTTACCGGATATTCCGTATCCGTGAAACCTGCTTCCGAGAAAAAACATAGCAATACATCTACCCGATTATTTTTTATTAATCTGGGTGGCTATAAACCCGGGGAGTTTGAAGAATACCATTATAAAATGATTCTGGCAGCCCCTAATAAAACAGCGGCTATCCGCGCAGCCAAAACAACCAGTTTCTTTAAACACACCGGCTTTTCAGGGGCTACCTCTCATATAGACGATCAATATGGTGTTGATGTAGATGATTCTTATCAGATAGAAGAACTGTTATCCGAAAATCTTTTGCAACAGTACTCAATTGAACTAAGTCCCCTCTCAACAGAAAGGGAAGATGAGTGGCATATCGGCTACACAAAACTTTCTTCTCTTATAAAAAAATGATTGCTTTCTACCTACACCATTCAACCCAACCGAATCCCTAATGGAAAAAAGAACTTTCTTACAATCAATGGCCTTAGCGGCAATTGCTGCCCCTTTTTCTATTGCCACAGTTCCGGCCTGGGCTAAAAAATTGCCCGCCCTCAGCCCTACAGATACAGCCAGCGATGATGACTTTTGGAAACAGGTGCGCGGAGAGTATCAACTAAAACCGGATTACATCAATCTAGAAAATGGCTACTATAATATACTACCGACTCCCTTACTGGAAAAATATATCCAACATATCCGGGAGGTAAATTATCAAGGATCGTATTACATGAGAACTGTTCAGTTCGACAATAAGAAAAAAATGGCAGCTCAATTGGCCAGCCTTACAGGATGCCCGGCGGATGAATTGATTTTAACCAGAAACACCACCGAATCACTCGACATGATTATTGGTGGCTTTCCCTGGAAAGAGGGAGACGAAGCCGTTATGGCAGAACAGGATTATGGTGCCATGCTGGAGATGTTTAAGCAGGTGGCGAAAAGACATGGAGTGGTAAACAAAATTATCTCCGTACCGAATCACCCAAAATCCGACGAAGAAATTGTTCAACTGTATGCCAATGCCATCACGCCCAAAACGCGTTTATTGATGGTTTGTCATATGATTAATATTACCGGCCAAATTTTACCCATCCGAAAGATTTGCGAAATGGCACACAGCAAAGGAGTGGAAGTAATGGTGGATGGTGCCCATGCCATTGCGCATATACAATTCAATATTCCGGACTTACACTGCGATTACTATGGTGCCAGTTTACATAAGTGGCTAAGTGTTCCATTGGGAGTAGGCATGTTATACGTGAAAAAAGAGCATATTCAAAAAATCTGGCCGCTATTAGCCGAAGGTGATAGACCTCCGGGAGATATTTCTAAACTCAATCACCTGGGTACCCATCCCGTTCATTCCGATTTGTCTATTGAAGATGCAATTCAGTTCTATCACCTGATAGGTGCCGAAAGAAAAGAAGCCCGACTTCGCTTTTTACAAAACTACTGGACGAGTCGCGTTAGCTCGATTCCCGGGATTGTATTGAATACGCCTACCAGTGCCAACAGGTCTTGTGCCATTGCTAATGTGGGCATCCAGGGAATGAAACCTGCACTACTGGCAGAAACGCTGCTGAAAAAATATAAAATATGGACGGTTGCCATAGATTATGTAAATGTGCAGGGATGTAGAATAACACCCAATCTATATACTACTACCGCCGAACTAGACAAGTTTGTGCTTGCGCTAAAAGAATTAAGTGCGTCTATTAAAAGCTGAGATCTTATCGCTTGCATAAAGTTCTACATGTTTTTTTTAACGCTGCATTTATTCGCCAGACTCTTTGCCTCTTTTACAGCCAGCCATTTTTAAAATAGTTTCTATATCAAAGAAAAAGTTACTTGTTTTTTAGTTTAGCAACAATCATTTAGCTGCCCTGTTGTAGGGGAAGATCCCACCAAATTAATGGATTTCGTACAGGTAAATTTCTGATTACTTCCAACTCATCTGGTGCATGGTCTAATTTTTTCCAGGTTGTAATCCAACTATCCTGATTCAACCCCACGCCACCAAAAAGCAAAAAGGGGTGGGCTACCGGCCAATTATTCCAATACATAACATCGTGTGGATAGGGCCAGGAAGATTTATCCTGCACAAAAGGATATAAAAATGCTATGCCCTTTTGGATACTCTTACCACCAGCAGTTTGATAGTTCCAGTAATTGCGCTGGGGGGTTGATAATAGTTGACAAAGTGTTGCAAATGCGTCTAGGTTAAATAATGAATATCCATAAGGCTTGGTTCTTTTCAGTTCTCTGGGAAAACTTCCATTGGCCTCCATTTGAGCATCCAATATTTGTTCAAACTCCTGGCGGCATCTAGTTAGTAAAGTATCATTTTTTGTAAATTTTGCAAAGCACGAAACCTGCATCAGCCAGCAGGTACCATGGTTATTTTCGGCCTTTTTTTCGGTTTGTCCATAAGGATGTTCTTGCAACCAAACCAAATATTGTGCAAACCAGTTCCGGCAGGCTTGAATTACATCGGGATTGGCCGCCCGGCTTTTTTCCATGGCTAAAATGGCCTGCACTACCTCCATAAAATGGATAGTATCGATAATGCCTACCCCTCTTCCAGTAAATCTTCCTTTGATGGCCTGTGCATACAAAAGATGCGGACGCATGGCAGTTGCCGTATCCATAAACCAGGCTTTACAATGTTGCATGGCAGCTTTTACCAACAGATCGTTACCGGTAAGCTGATAGGCTGAGGCGAGTGCCCCCATAATCTGACTAAAACGAATCATTGTTAAGCGATGTGCCACAAAATTATCCGGATTGGTGAGTCCATCTTTTTGTATGTAAGCACTATCAGCCGAAACCGGGTTAGGCCACCAGTAATCTCCTTCTGAAAAAAAATCGTGTATCCCACCCGAACTCCGGGGAGATTGATATGCCGTGATGGTTATAGGAGATTGTTGTAAGGCCCACGCTGCCTGCTTGCTTACAATGGGCTCCAAAACAATACGCATCATTGCCCATTTTTCCGAGGCTGGCAATAACTGTTGAGAAAATCCAGCTACACATACACTTTGCAGCATCAGAAATAGAAGCCATTTTTTTTTCATGTAGATTGCTTTTATTGGTTGGGATATGTTACTTGTTCTATTAAGGATGGCAAAGCATCTTCTGGCAACAGACCCACAGAAGCAGAATGTAACATAGCCTCCCTAGTATGTTCGAATAAGAGTGTGTGGATAGTAGTATCTGCCAATTCTGCCAATACTCTTTTTGTGGCTACTTTCTTTTTAGCTTGTACACATCGAATATAAATGGCAACAACACTCTCTGGAAATTGCTTTGCGATTGATACATAGATTGCCGGGTCTTGCTGAGAATTATCCCCATACAACACAAACCGCTGTTTGGGAAACATACGCATGATTCGCTCAATCCGAACCAGTTTATTATGATGCTGAGTTTGACCAGACGCGCCCAACTCTTGTAGCCGCTTGATTTTATTTAATAGCAGCACCCCTTCGGGCAGTTGATTATGAGAAAAAAACTCGGTAAGATCATCGTACAAATTCCATTCACTGCTAGACACGTAAAAAAAAGGATTAGGCAAATCCGGGGTGGTATGCGCTTTTGATAAAAGGGTAAAATAGTGAACGATATCTGCAAAGGTTTTTCTACTATGGGGTTGCCGGGTAAACAATACGCGTAAGCGCTTCAGAAAGCGGGACGAATATGAAATTAAGATAGTATCGTCAATATCAGAAATCACGGCCAGTTGAACTGAGTGAGGTATATATAATTCACCGGGCACTTCCTGTATAACATTCCCATCATTATCCAAATAAGCTACTTGTATAGATTGAACCCCAACAACTAATTCGTGGGGCGACTCCCAGTGAAATTCAAAAAAACCATCGTCCTTGGTATGGGTTTCCAGCAGGGTTGTTCCGTGTTGCAACCGTATGCGCGCATGAGGAATAGGATCTATGCTAAACAATCGAATCAGGTGGCGGGTATTGTATAAAAAATTATGGGTAAATCGCTCTCGTACAGTGGGATTACCCCTTAATAAATGACCATACACCACCAGATGATGGGTGTGCCCATATCCTTTATAAATCTTCAGGTTTACCGATGAGCTATTTTGTAACTTTGCCATAGAGCGTGCCTTACAATTTACGGTATTTATTGGTAATCATTTTGGTAAAATTAGTATGCCAACATCAGTTATTTTATTTATAATTAATCCTCACTCCGGCTCAACCCGGCGAACTTGGCATACCCTTATCCAGGATTTTTTTCTACACCGTGGAATGGAAGTACACCTCCACCTTTTAGAAAAAGACACCTCATCGGATAAGATCGTTACCCTCATCCACCAGGTGCAACCTAAACTTGTTGTAGCGGTAGGCGGCGATGGAACCATAAAATTAGTAGCAACTGCCTTACTAACGAGTTCTATCCCTATGGGCATTATTCCCGCAGGTTCAGCCAATGGATTAGCCTATGAATTGGGTATACCTACCGACCCCACCCTAGCCATGCACACATTGCTTACCGGAAAATCGATAAAAATTCATGCCATCGCCATTCAAAACGAAATCTGTTTACATCTGTCTGATATTGGATTAAACGCCTGGGCGATGAAAAAATTTAATAGGGGCAATACTCGAGGATGGTTAGGATATGGTTGGGCCTCTTTGCAATCGTTGTACTATGCAAGAATGCACAGCATAACCCTACAAACCGACCAACAATCCCTCAAACTGCGGGCAGCGATGATTGTGCTGGCGAATGGTACTTCTTATAGTACTGGTGCCATCATCAACCCCAGCGGTTCTTTGCTTGACGATCATTTTGAGGTTATTGTGCTAAAAGAAATATCAATGATTGAAACCCTCAAAATGCTTTTTACACATCAACCTTTTAACCCAAAAAAAGTGGAGGTTCTCAGTACGCAAAAAGTAACTATCCGTAGTAAAAAAAGAATACCCTTTCAAATTGACGGAGAATACAAAGGCAAGGTAAAAAATATTGAGGCCAGTATCATTGCCGATGCTGTTTCCATCATTGTACCCTGATTTCCTTTTCTTCTTTTGGTAAGTTTCCTTAGCAAAAAGGATTTTCTCTGGATTACCTATTGTTCCTCCTCCCCTTTTTTTCCTTTCTTAACATTTGAAGCATGCCGGCCACTACCATCCCCGTCATCTATATAACCTGCTGCTGGCTGTAGCTGGGTTAAAACCGCTTGCAACTTTGTAAAAGCGGCTTGGGTTGTAGTTTTACTAGCTGGATTTTGCACCAATATTTCCTCAAAAGGTGCATTCCGCATATCAAACAGCTTTTCATCTCTTGTAAGTTTCCATTTTGCATCTCTAACATACCACTGATTACCCAATTCCATAAATATCCAATCACGATGAAGTTTGGAAGCATCCAACAACAAGGGTAAAAAACTTTTTCCGTCAATTACCCGGTCAGTAGGCAAATTAACTCCCGCCAATTCGGCCAGGGTAGGTAAATAATCGCAGGCATCAATTAATTGGTTACTGATTCTTCCGGGTTTAATTTTTCCGGGCCAGCTGATTATAGCAGGTACCAAACTTCCACATTCGAGCATAGTACCTTTTTTGCCAGATAATTGTTTTCCTCCAATTGAGCTTCTTTCGGCATACTTACTGGCTGTTCCGTTATCGCCCATAAATATAATTAGTGTATTATCTCTCATATGCAAGCTATCCAATACACGCACTAAATCGCCTACCAGCTTATCCATATAAGCGGTATTATCTGCATATAAATCGCTGCCAGATTGGCTATAGGGTGTACGTTGAATATTTGCATGCACATGCACCATGGAGTAATGAAGAAAGAATGGGGTGGTTTGATGCGCAGAAATAAATTTAGTTACTTGCTGGTGCATTAAATCCGGCATATATACATCAGCCGGCAAGGGGAGTTCTTTTCCATTTATAAAATAGGTTTCTGCCCCTTTTTTCTCGGTACTCCAGTAAACACCACTTCCTTTGAAAGTAAGGTATTCATCAAAACCAAATGCAGCGGGGGTTGAACCAAATTGACTCCACTTTCCTATCATAGCTGAAGTGTACCCAGCTTTTTTCAAGATCGAGGGAGTAATTATTTCATCAGCAGGCTTAATCAGACCAACCCGGTCTTGATTTACGGCACCCGATCTAAATGCATACCGGCCTGTTAAAATTCTTGCGCGAGAGGGGCCGCATAAAGGGGCAGTATATGCATTGGTAAACCGAATACCTTCCGAAGCCAACTTATCAATCAGGGGAGTTTTGTTATTATCAGATCCGTAGGCACTTACATCTCCAATACCCAGATCGTCGGCGAGGATAAAAATGATATTGGGTTGGGCTTTCTCCAACTTATTTTTTTGCGCCGCTAAGCCCGAGCAAAATACTAACGATGTTAATAAAAAAAATATGGTTGTTTTCATCTATTAGGATATTAGGTAGTTATTAATTAGTCGGCTGAGTTTTTCCAATTGGTTGTATCCCCTTTAAATCGGGTTAGGGCCTGCCATTCTGTAATGCCTCCCTGATCACCTTGCTGTGCCATCCACTTTTTCAATTCCGTTAACAAAGTATTTTTTATTGATTGTAAACCTGCTTCGCTGGCCCGATTATTCAATTCAAAAACATCCTCCTGTACATTATACAACTCGAATTCGGGTCGTATTCTGTATAAACTGGCATGAGCAAATAACTGACTATCGCCTTTTGTTTTTTTCAACCACCCTTCGTATAACTTATTGCCCAAACGAGAGGCAGAAGAGTAAAAGGGTTCTTGATAATTCAAATTCCAAATCAATTTATATTTCTTGTTTTGTATAGAACGAACCGGATAATTATCCGACCCATTTTTGATACCCCGTGTGGTATGCACGCCATACACATAGGGTCTCACTTCTGCTGAATTTCCCCTCATGGTTCCATAGAAACTCTTTCCATCTAATTGCATCGTTTTTTCCGTATTTCCACGAAGCTGATCCGGATTTCCCCCGGCAGATTGATATAAGGTAGGCACTACATCTATATACTGTGTTAAAACCGTAGTTCGGGAAGCGGGCTTAATCATCTGCGGCCACCGAACTATAAAGGCTGCTTTTAATCCCATGTTGTAACATGTCCATTTTCCAAAAGGTAGCGAACTACCATGCTCACTGGCAAATAAAAAAATGGTATTGTTTTTATTTCTTTTATCTACCATATCCATGCAATAGCCAACAAGACTATCAGCATAGGTTACTTCGGCATAATACTTTACCAGGCTCTCCCGGGTTTCCTTGGTATCAATTAAGTGGGGAGGAACTTGTATTTTATTCGCATTATACAAATCCGGGTTTCCGCGTGTCCAAGGCCCATGCGGCTGATTGGTGGCAACAATTAACAGGTAAGGCTTTGTTTTGTCTTTATCAATCCATTGTTGTGCGTTGGATAATTGTATGTCTATACCTTCGCCATTATCGCTATTTCTGCCACCCAAATATTCAAAGGGAAAGTTAGCCATAGGGGCATAATGTTGTTTGCCAATTAAAGCCACCCGATACCCGATATTTTTAAAGTGTTGCACAACGCTAACAATATTATTATAAACCTGTGCATGATTGGGATAGCTTCCGTTTTTTACCGGATATATGCCGGTATATAAACTCTGCCGAGTTGGGCCACACATGGCGGTTGCATTAAACATATTGTCGAAACACATGCCCTCACCGGCCAGTTTTGCCAAATTAGGTGTTTTCACATCCTTATTTCCGTATGGCTCACAATCGATGGACGTCATATCATCGGCAATAAAAAAAAGTATATCAGGCTTTCCGGCTTTTGTTTGATTTACCGATATGGTTTTTTCTGGGGTATTGCTCTCTTTATTAGCACTAGATAAAAATTTTCGAGCAGTCGGATGTGAATCACCCGAAGAAGAAAGAAACGATATCCTACTCAGAACACCCATGAAAATTAATGCAGCCAATAATAGATGAAAATGCTTCATATTTTTTTATTTTGATTTCCAGGGCCAGGGAAGTGCTTTTGTTCTAATGGCGGCCTGTTGCCATAGGTTAGCAAGCTCCTTTCCTTTTTCTGGAAATTGTAAAATCAGGTTATTCGTTTCAGTTGGATCAGTGGTTAGATTATATAATTCCCAGGCACGCTCATCTTCAGGTAAAAATTTTTTGTTGGTAGTTGCTCTACTTACCAGTTTCCAGTTGTTTACCCGTATGGCCCGGTTACCCTCATGTTCCCAAAAAATATAGTCCCGCTGAATGGATTGATTAGTAAAGGTGGGAACCAAACTTTTCCCCTCAAGGGGTTGAATGGTATTCGATCCATAGGTTTGCGGATATTGTATTTGGGCAATATCAATGCAGGTTGCCATGATATCTATCAGATGGGCAGGCTGTTTTCTCAATCCACCCTTTGCCTTAATTCCTTTGGGCCAATAAACTATTAAAGGGGAGGCGATTCCTCCTTCATGCACCCAGTGTTTGTATAATCGGAAAGGGGTATTACTAACATTTGCCCACTCTTCGCCATAAGCGAGCCAAGTATTTTCCTGACCGGGCATAACCCCTTTTCCACTTCGTATGAATTCGCCCTTTCGGGAATATATAGGTTGCTTGCCGCGGAAAACAGAATCCGGCGCATAATTCGCGCCTTTTAGTTGAACATCAGTAGGCGCAACTTCTGGTTGATTTGAATTTAAAGGTTCTGCACATCCCCCATTGTCTTGCATATAAAAAACAACGGTATTTTCCAGCTCATTTTTTTGCTCGAGCGCTGTTATAATTCTTCCAATTCCCTCATCCATTATGTTTACCATAGCAGCATAAACTTCCATTCGGCGTACCTGCCATTTTTGTAAGGGTTCGTTTTCCCAAGCAGGTATAGATACACTTCGCTCGGTTAACACACTGTTTTTGGGAAGAATACCCAACTTTTTCAATTTTTCAAAGCGGAGTATACGAGTCTTGTCCCAACCCTTATCATACATGCCTTTATTTTTGTTGATGGCGGCTTCCGGAGCCTGAATAGGCCAATGTGCAGCCGTGTAAGCCACATACATAAAAAAGGGAGTTGAGCTGGTATGCTCCTGTATAAATTTTACTGCGGTATCACTAATTGCATCGGTATAATAAAAGTCTTTAGCAGGAGCAATAAATGTGTTCCCACTCATTAATGTTCCGGGATCGTAATAACTGCCTGAACCATTCAGGGTTCCAAAAAAACGTTGAAACCCTCTTTGCATAGGCCAATTAGAACGGTCACCCTGGGGCGTAAGATTTTTAGCTATATGCCACTTGCCTACCATATAAGTTGCATATCCTGCCAGCTGAAAAACTTCAGCCATTGTTACAGCTTGTTTGCTTAAATCATCCGTATAGCCGGGTTCCGGAAAATTTTCGGTGCTTAAATGTCCCATACCAGCTTGATGCGGATATAATCCGGTTAATAAAGAAGCTCTGGAAGGGCTGCACCGGGCGGTATTATAAAATTGCGTATACCTAAGACCATTCTTAGCCAATTGATCAAGATGTGGAGTACTGATTTCAGATCCGAAACAACCAATATCCGAGTAGCCCATATCGTCGGAAAGAATCACAATCACATTCGGCTTTTTATGCAATGTTTTTTGTGATTCAGCAGTAATTGAAATTACCAACAGGGGAAGGCAAAAAAAGATACGCGCTAGTAAAGTAGGTCGCTGATTAACTGAAGCTCGGAATATTATACTACAAAGGGGTGGCATAAATAATTATATACGTTTAACAATTATGCGTTACCATTTAACTATTTACCCGGCAACCAAATAATTGTATACTCATCGTATGTTTACTTTTTTTGGGAAGCTAGATAGTCAATCATTTGTTGATGCAGGGATGTCTGAATACTTTTGTAAGCTGCACTGCCGGTAAAGTTGATGGTTTCCTGTGGATCTTTTACATAATCATATAATTCTGACCCAACTAACAAGGCAGCAGAGAATGGATCCGTACTCCGGTAGCCATTCTTCATCCAAATGGTGTATCTATATCGATCGGTACGAATAGAATATCCCATCACATTTGTGCCTGCATACCCTAATCTTTCGTTCTCTGCAGTTTCGCTGCTTCGGGGGTATTGACTTACCGAAAAAGTTTTTACGGATGCATCCGGATTTTTCATCAGTGGAACCAAACTTTTTCCCTGAAGGTGAGCGGGAACAGGTATGCCGGTTAAATCGCAGAGGGTAGGAAATATATCAACAAACTCACTAGGCGATTTAGTGGGCTTTTTTGCAAGGCCTGGTGCAGCAATAATTAAAGGAGCACGGGTAGCTTGTTCAAAATTAGAATGCTTACACCATAGGTTATGATCGCCTAAGTGCCAACCATGGTCTCCCCACAAAACAATGATGGTGTTATCGGTTATGCCTAGTGAATCAAGTGTATTTAACAAAACCCCTACATTGGCATCTGTGTAAGAAATGCTTGCATAATACCCATGTATTAATTCTCTTTGCTTATCCGTTGGGAGTGTAATACCAAATCCTTTGTCGTTTGTAGTTGATAGTACCGCTGGGATATCAGTATATGCCCGAATTTCTCCGGCATTATGAAATGCAATGTTAACAGCATTAGCTGGTTTATTTTGAAATTCAGCTAATGGCAATTGATCTCGCTTATATAAATCCCAATATTTTTTAGGGGCTACAAAAGGGAGGTGGGGTTTTGCCAGTCCAACTGCTAAAAAAAACGGACCTGATTGCTTACTGAGTTGTATTAATATGTCTTTAGCCTGCAAGGTATTGGCACCATCATTATAAGCGTGATCAGGTACCTCTTCACACTCGGTAGTTGGCCGAACTTTTGCAGTCACATAATCATTGGCTTCGCTGCCTTTGAGTCCCTGTGCTGCTGCTTCTTTCGCATATTGTGCAGCCAGGCTTTTGGTAGTTGGATTCTGATATCTCGTTAATGCAGGCTCCCCCAATTCTTTGGGATAATATTTCTTGTTTGTTTTGTAATAAGGAACACTCCACGAGGGCTTATCTGTTTCATTATCTACACATCGTGAATCGTATACCTTTCCAATTCCCTGGGTAGAATATCCCTGCGATTGCAAATACTGAGGCAAACTAATGATATCCGGATTCACATCCCGCATCCGGGTTTTTAAATCCCACACTTTTGTATAATCCGGCCGCATCCCCGTCATCAAACTGGCGCGGGTAGGTCCACAAACGGCTTGCTGACAATAATTTTGCAAGAATACGGTTCCTCTTTTTGCAAGGCGATCGATATTCGGTGTTTTTACTATCGTATTACCATAACACCCTAATATAGGCTTCAGGTCGTCGATTGCAATAAATAGGATATTAGGTTGGATGGTTGTTTGTGATACAACCTTAACGGAGCCAAACACGCTTGCAATAAGTATCCCTGAAATAAAGAATCCAGTTGTATGCAGCTTCATTATTAGAACTTATTTAGATTCCTGCGATTTAAAAAATTGAGTCATCTGGTTATACAATTGCTGAGATTGATTACTCATTTTTTTATCCGCTACAATATTTACTGTTTCCAAAGGGTCTTTTTCTAAATCGTAGAGCTCTGTGGCATACACTTTATTAGCGTCAAAAGGCTGGGCACTTGTAAAATCATTCATCCACATAACATAGCGATACTTTTTGGTACGCATAGAATATCCCCACAATTTTCTGCTTTTATAGCCTAGCTTTTTAGCTTCATTAGCCGTAAGGGTTCTATGATATTGACTCATAGAAAAATCCTTTACTTCTGTTGCTTTGTTTTTGAGCACAGGTGCTAAACTTTTTCCTGCCAAAAAGGTAGGGATTGGTACGCCGGCCAGATCACACAAAGTGGGGAATATATCTACATGTTCGCTCAAGGAAGTCGTTTGTCCGGGTTTCATACCGGGTGCAGCAATAATCAAAGGGGAGCGATTGGCTTGTTCGAATGTGGTGTGTTTTTCCCACAAATCATGATCGCCCAGGTGCCAGCCATGATCTCCCCAAAGCACAATAATGGTATTCTTCAGAATGCCTAATTCTTCCAGCGTATTCAACAATACACCCACCTGTGCATCCATATACGAAACGGATGCATAATAGCCATGAATGAGTTCTTTCTGCTTGTCGGTTTGCAAGCCAATCCGCAAGCTATCTCCCGATAAGGTAGCGAAAGCTGGGATATCGGTGTAATTGCGCAGTTCGCCAGATTTGTGGTAAGCAATTTCTACGGCATTTTTAGCATGCTCCTGAAACTTCTCCAATGGCATATCACTTCGATTATACATGTCCCAATATTTTTTGGGAGCAACAAAAGGAAGGTGGGGCTTATGAAAGCCAACTGCCATAAAAAAGGGCTTACCTGCTTTTGATAAATTTTGAATTTGTGCTTTTGCTTTTTTGGCATACACACCATCATTGTAGGCATCATCCGGCACATCGATACATTCAGAGGAAGGCCCTTTTCTACTAACAGGATTCATATCCTCGTCTTCCGTGGAAGGTTTAGCAGGCACCTCTTGCAGAAATATTGCTTTGGTGGCAGGATTTTGATATTGCGAATTAGCAGGCTTGCCCATGCCATTCGCATAATCACTTGCCTTTAATTCGATATAGGGAATATTCCACGAAAGTGGATCTATTTTATCAATAGCGCTGCTCGGATGATAAATCTTACCGATTCCTGCGGCGTTATATCCCTGCGTAATTAAATGCTGGGGTATGGTTAATATATTAGGATTCATATCCCGCATTTGCGTTTTCAAATCCCAAACTTTGGTATAATCCGGTCGCATACCCGTCATCAAACTTGCGCGGGTGGGCCCACATACGGATTGCTGACAATAATTGCGCATAAAAACCGTACCCATGCTGGCTAACCGGTCTATATTAGGCGTTTTCACCAGCGTATTACCATAACAACCCAAAATTGGCTTCAAATCATCTACCGCAATAAACAGAATATTCGGCTTCGTAGTTGTTTGCGCAATCAGATTAGTTGCCAGTGTACCTAATAAAGAAGCAATTATCCATAATTTTTTCATACTCATACTTTATACATTAATACCCGGGGTTCTGAGGAATTACAATTTTACTATTATTATCAATTTCGCGTTGCGGAATGGGCAATAATAACTTGTTATTAGTAACATACCCTTGAATTACTGCAAGTGAAGGAACCGGAGTTGGATAACGGCCGTAGTGAGAGGTATACATAAAGGCATAATGAGATTTAATTCGGGCTACGGCATCCTCGGTAATTTCAGGCAAGGTGGTTTTATATCTGAGCAAATCAAACCAGCGTACATTTTCAAAGGCAAATTCTAATCTCCTTTCCATAGCAAGGGAGTCTGCAAAGCGCTGGGGGGTTGGCACATTTACTAAAGTAAGTGGCGCAGCCGACAAACCTGCCCGGGCCCTTGTTTGGTTGATTAAGGCAATCGACTCCGGAGAATACCCTTTGGCCTCCGCCTGCATTAGAATCACATCTGCATAGCGGATTACCGGCCAGTCATTCTCCCCGTCGTCCAGCAAGGTAACGGGTGTAATATGTTTTTTAGGATATAATCTGCGGTTATTACCGGAAGACCAGATGCCCAGTGTAAATGCCTTCCGACTATCGGCGGTTGCATAAGAATTTTCCAATTCGATAGTACCTGTATTAAAACCATCTCCATCGCCATTCACAACCGCTGTTCCGCTCAACTCTGGGGCAAAGGTATTGGGCCAGGGAGAACCGAGCCCCAAACCACCTGCTTTATAGCGTACGGCGAACAGAATCTCTCTGTTCATTTCATTGTTTACAGAAAAAACGTCGGCATAGGGCGTTAAACCGGAAGTAATCAACCCATACCCACTACTGGTGATTATGTCGGTTAATACGGTACTGGCTTCTGTTTTCCGATTGAGCGTAAGTAATACCTTGGCAAGTAAAGCTTTTGCAGTCCAAGCATTCACTTTACCGCGATCATTACCTGCATTAGATGTAGCAAAGGTTGAATAATTCAATGAGACTCCATTGGCAGCTGCATACTCTAAGTCGGCCAGTATTAATTTGTAAACACTGCTGGCGCTACTTCTGTTGATATTTATTGCATCAAGTGCCTGTGATCCGATAAAGGGTTCATGAATTAAAAAAACACCGCCAAACAATCTAACGAGATTAAAATAATGGTAGGCCCGCAAAAAAGAAGCCTGTGCCGACAACTCTTTGTATTCGGCGTCGGTAATGGTTAGCGTAGAGGGAGATTTAACCAGCTTTCCGGAGGTGGAATCATAATCCAATGCTAAACTATTTAATACCAGATTGATATTGCGGATATTGGTATAATTAGCACTCCAATAAGTATAAATAGCGGTTAACGATGTGGCTGGAATAAACAAATCGATATCACTTTTTTCGCGGTTGGGCACAGAACCACTGGCAGCATTTCCCATAATGGAATTATCGCTGCGTAATTCCGTCATTTGCCACTCTTCTATAAGCGTATTCCGCAATCCGGCATAACATCCGGAAAGAGCGGTTTGCACTTCTGCAGCATTTTTGTAGAAATTATCTACGGCTACATTATTCAAGGGATATAGATCAATATTCTTTTTACAAGAAATAGACAGAATACTTATCCCAACTATTAAAATATATATGCGTTTCATATAATAAGTTTTTTCAGATTAAAAATTAATGTCTACTCCGGCTAAAATAGTTTTAGGAATAGGGAAACTTCCTCGCTGATAGCCGTCGATTAGCACAGAGCTATACGGTCCATTTTGGAATCTTCCCTCCGGATTGATGCTCCGATAATTGTCTGCCATATGATAAAACAAGTTTTGGGCAGCCACATAAAACCGGCATCCATTTAATCCAATTTTTTTCATTGCCCCAGCCGGCAGGGAATAGCTAAGGTTAACTTCGCGCAGCGACCAATAAGAGGCATCTTCTACCACATAATCGGTTAGCATCCAGTTAAAACCCGTTCCTCTGGAAACCGGCGTTTTTCCATCCCCCGGATATCCGGCACTTACCCAACGATTCGAGTTATAAACAAACATGTTTCTGCCCGACTCATTATAATTAGGATCGCCATTAATCAACTTGCCGCCATTGCTGCCCTGCAGAAAAATGCTAAGCTCAAATCCTTTGAAAGAAAAATTATTGGTAAGTCCCCAGATAAATGTTGGGTAAGGATTACCCAAAACCACGCGGTCGTTATTATCCAACCTGTTGTCGCCATTCACATCATCAATGCGCAAACCTCCTGGCGTAAATGCAGCTGTTAAATTAGAGGTTAGTCCTTTTAACCTTGCATCATCAATTTCGGCTTGAGACATCCATACACCGGATGTTCTGAAACCTACATATTCAACCAATGGTCTTCCCACCTGATTGCGATACACTTCGGAACGCTCCCCTTGATTTAATAAAAATTGCTGTGTGCCTAACTCAATAATTTCATTTCTGTTATGAGATAGATTGGCAGAGGTAGTCCATTTAAAGTTTTTGGTTTGCACATTTTTGGTACTTAGATCTATTTCGAATCCAGTATTTCGTAAACTCCCCAGATTATTCCAATATTGGGGAACGCCCGTGAATGCCATTACAGATTGTTGCAAAAGCAATTTTTCTGTGCGCGAATTATAGTAATCTACTGAAACAGTAATCGCATTATTCAAGAAGGAAGCATCCACGCCCAAATTGGTTTGAAAGGTTCTTTCCCAGGTAATATCGGGATTCGCAATAATGGAAGGGGAAGATATTAATCCGGGGAAGCTAGATCCGGTAGCGGAACCATAAGGATAATTAGCTCCATACAATAAATCTACCCAGGCATCCGCAACAATCCGATTATTGCCGGTTGCTCCATAGCTGGCGCGGAATTTTAGACTGTTAAATAGAGTAACATCCTTCATAAAGTCTTCCTTAGAAATTACCCAGCCGGCAGAGAAGGCAGGAAAAGACCCCCATTTATTGCCTGGCCCAAAGTAAGAACTCCCATCTTGCCTAAAACTGGTAGAAAATAAATACTTGTTTTTATAGGCATAGGTGAATCGCCCTAAAAACGAATTCAACCCAATAATAGATTTGGTTCCGAATGAACGATTTTTATCAATTTGTGCTGCACTAGACAGGGTTCTGATATCATCGCTTGGAAAATCGAATCCGGTAGTTTGACTACGGTTGATGGTAGTTCTTTCGGTTGTTACCCCTGCGAGTAAGGTAATATCATGGTCTTTAAAAGACTTGATATAATTGAAAGTATTTTCGTTTAGCAAATAAATATTAGAATTGTCTGTAAACACCCCCACATTCAAATCACCGTCTCTATTAGCACTTCTTTCGGAAAAATTTAATCCTTTAGTATAATTGAGGTATCCGCTGGCTAAAGATTTGAAAGTTAAGCCTGGTAAAATTTTCACGCTCAATTCTGCGGATGATTGTAGCCGATATTCATTTACTTCGATGTCTGATCTGTCTACTTCCGATTTCGGATTTTGCTGTGCAGATCCACCCGGATTTCCTGAACCCGACCATGAGGTGCCATCGGGCATCGTTCCGGAATAATTTAGGGCACTAAAGTGTCGCTGATGCGCATAATCTCCGGCCTTGATATTGGATTGCAAAGGATTGGTTCTGGCTAATGCGGCAGAGGTCTCATTGTGGTAAACTGGCAACCATCCCGGCATTCTCCAAAAATTAGTAAAATTTTGAGAGGGGCTAATCCGGTTACTGTAAGACGGATTCAGGTTCACGGTTAATTTAACCCGAGAACTTAAGTCTGCATCTAACTTAGCCCGTATATTAAACTTCTCATAATTACTTTTATACATCATGCCCTTATCACCTTGGTAACCACCGGAAACATAATATTTTACGGTTTTGCTACCTCCAGATAACCCGAGTTGAACTGTTTGAAACCTGGCTTGTTGTAAGGATTCAGCCTGCCAGTCGGTTGCGCCATTCATAATCTGCGTTTCCACCAGATAGGCACTACGATCGTTATTGTTTACCGTGTTGGAAGCCTGATTAACGGTGGGATCTAATTTTTTCTTGGCCATTTCATCAAATAACATGCCAACGTACTGACTGGTTGTCATAATATCATACCGCTTATAATCAGATTTAACACCATAAGAGTACTTTACGTTATACTTTGGCTTATCGGCAACACCCTTTTTAGTGGTAACCAGAATTACCCCACTGGAGCCTCTCGAACCATAAATAGCCGCAGAAGCTGCATCCTTCAAAACTTCCACAGATTCAACATCAGCGGGGTTGATAAATGCCAAGCCATCGGGCGTAATTTGTCCATCCACTACTACCAGTGGCGATGAACCAGCATTAATGGAACTGATTCCTCTAATGGATATTTTGGGATCTGCACCCGCTTCTGAAGAAACGTTCTGAACAGTTACGCCAGCAATTTTTCCCTGAAGTGCCTGATCTAAACGAGAAACAGGCGTCTCATCGATCCGCTCGTTTTTATATTTAGATACTGCACCAGAAATATTAGAACGCTTTTGACTACCATATCCAATTACAACCACTTCATTTTGGATGGCTGCTTCGGATTGTAAAGACACATTCACTACCGACTTACCTTCAATTGAAAAGGTTTGTGGGGTATAGCCTACGTACGTATACGTGAGGGCTTTTATACCGGGCTCTACTGAAAGCGTATAGCTGCCGTCTGTTTGGGTGGTGGCGGTACCGCGGTTTTTACCCACAATGATAGAAACCCCACCCAATGGTTCTTTTGTGGTTTGATCAATTACCTTTCCGGTGATAACTCTTTTCTGGGCAAAGGCAGTGCCTACCAGAAAAACCAACAGAATGGTGCATACTAATCGCAAAAGTTTCATATAGCAATTTTTGGTTTATAAATCAGTAAAAGTTTTATATAGATAAAAAATCTTCATCAGATTTCGTTTAAAAAATATGTTAGTAAACCATAACAAAGTCTTCGCGCATAGGACTAAACACATCAATCAATACGCCTTTTTCTAAGCACAATACGCCATGTACCGCATTGGGAGGTATGTAAAAAGCATCGCCCGTTTTTAAAACCTTTTTTACCTCTCCAATTTGCACTTCAAAAAGTCCACTCTCTATATGTGAAATTTGTGAATGCGCATGCTGGTGTAAAACGCCTTCACTGCCCGATTCGAAAAAAACCTTCACCATCATTAACTGATCATCAAATGCCATTACCTTTCTGCTAACCCCGGCATCAATTACTTCTAGAGGAATATGATCATTTTCCACATATAAGTTCCCTTTATCTTTTATCTGCATACGAATAAATTAGATGAATATGGCAGGTCTATAAATAGTATTATTTTCCTTGATGGCTGCGCAAATACAGCGAACCAAGGGTTGTAAACTTTGTTGTACCGAAGTACTGAATATGAGGCTGTTTGTATATCGTTCCGAGGCAACAAGGGCTGTTTAGTAACCATGGGCAGCATAGGTTGATAACGGGATAGAAGTTTCCGTTTATGCAGCCTAATTGAATACAAAAATGAAACAAGGGCAATAACGAGCATACGCATTAGCAATGGTTATTAAACACGCAACTTTGCAGTTGAGCAAGTAATACTAACCCTTCTATTAGAAAATCACCTGTTTTGTTTACTTTAAATTTTATAAACTTTTTCGGCATCTTGTTAGATAAAATCTAATACTAATAGGTTTTCGTTAAAATTCTTGAATACTTTTCGCACCGGCAAGGTTGCCGGTAAGGTTGCCGGTATTTTTAAGTTAGAATAACCTGTAGCTTTAGATATGGTCAATTATACAGACAATCCTGCTACCATCAAAGACATTGCCAAGCGGCTGAACATATCTCTATCAACCGTATCGAGAGCACTTAGAAATGCACCAGATGTAAGTGAGGAAACCAGACAAGCCGTATTGTCGTTGTCGCAGGAACTTAATTATCAGCCCAATCGGTTAGCCCTTAGTCTGCGACAAAATCAAACACATACAATTGGAGTGATTATTCCGAATCTAGACTATGTATTATCACAAATGGTTAGGGGCATAGATGAAGTGGCACTAGAAGCGGGCTACACTGTTATGGTTTGCCAAAGTAATGAATCGTTCGGGAGAGAGATACTAAACACGCAACGGCTACTAGAAAGTTTAGTAGATGGCTTTATCATATCCGTTTCCAGCGAAACCAAATCTTTTGAGCACTTTAAAAAAATTCAGGATAGAAATTTACCCGTAGTTGTATTCGACAGAATTACGCCACACCTTCCCGCACCCAGTGTTCGTCTCGATAATCAGGCAGGAGGCTTTATGGCTACTGAACATCTGATTGAGCAAGGATATAAAAGAATTGCCGTGTTGGCAGGCCCAGACAACCTGGGAATCAGTAATAGCAGATTGGATGGATATAAGAGTGCATTAAAGAAACATAAAATCAAATTAGACCCAGATCTAATTTTGCATTGTGATTTTAATCAAGACTATGCCTATTATGCAACGCAGGAGTTACTTGCCATGAAGAAAAGACCAGATGCGATTTTTACCATCAGCGACCGCATGGCAATTGGTGCAATGCTGGCAATAAAGAAAAAGGGACTGCAAATGCCAACAGATATTGGGTTAGTTGGGTTTAACAACGAGCCGGTTACTGGTTTGGTTACCCCTTCTATTTCGAGTGTTGAAATGCCCTCGTTTGAAATGGGCAAAGCAGCGGCCAAACTTTTTATAGAAACCATGCATAATAAAGAGTCTGCCAATAATATAGAAAAAATTCTACCCCCCAAGTTGATTATCAGGGAATCCTCCCTTAAGTTCTCTGTATAAATTTACCGGCATGAAAAAAATTAGTCTATTACTCCTATTCCTTCAGTTAGGTTGCCTATCCAGCGTATTTGCGAAAACCTGGAAGGTATTTTCCTCCCAAGAATTAATGCAGGCAGATAAAGAAGCACGTGCGGGTGACCTAATTCTACTGCAGCCCGGAGAATGGAACAATGTTGTTATAGAACTAACGGCAAAAGGAACCGAAAAGGCACCCATTATTTATAAGGTAAGTTTACCGGGCAAAGTGTTGTTTACCGGACAATCTTCATTGTCAATAGGAGGCGAGTGGCTAATTATTGATGGTTGGTATTTTACCAATGGACATGCGGGCAATAAGTCTGTAATAAGTTTCCGAACGCACACTAATCAGTTAGCGAATCACTGTAGAGTTACCCAGTGCGTAATTAACGACTATACTACCACCAAAAGATTGGTAGAAAATTATTGGGTAGAATTTCAGGGGAAAAATAACAGACTAGACCACTGCACCTTTTTAAATAAGCAAAACATGGGTGTATTAGTGGCAGTTATGCTGGAAAACGAAAAAAGCAGAAGCAATTATCATTCCATAGACCATAACAATTTTGGATTCAGAATACCCCTCGCCGCCAATACAGGAGAAATAATTCGGGTAGGACTAGCTGAACAATGTGAATCAAATTCTAACACCCTTATAGCTGACAACACTTTTACCAACTGCGACGGGGAAGCTGAAATTATTTCTATAAAATCCGGCGCGAATATTATACGGGGCAATCTTTTTACCGCCTGTGAGGGAGCTGTTGTTTTAAGGCATGGAAATAATAACAAAGTAATTGAAAATGTATTTCTTGGAAATAACAAAGCAAGTACCGGAGGCGTACGAATTATTAATGAAGGAAACTGGATACTGAATAATTATTTTTATCAATGCAGAGGAGAAGGATTCAGAGCACCCCTCTGCATTATGAATGGCGTACCTAACTCTCCGGCGCTTCGATACCTTCCCGTAACCAACGCTTTGGTTGCTAATAATACTTTTATTGATTGCGCCCCGATTAGCTTTGGCGAAGGCAGCGATAAGGAAAGAAGTCAAGCCCCTAGTAATGTATTAGTACTAAATAACCTGTTTGCCAACACAAAAGACAGTTTACTATATCGTGCATACGACAAAACGGATGGGTTTATTTTTGCAGGTAATCTAACCAACCAAGCAGGCAAGCAACTCCTTCCCAAAGGTTTCACCGCCACCTCTTTTCGTTTTTTATCAGGGGATTCCATCTCATTCCCTACTCATCCTTTAGTAAATTCAACACATTGGCAAGACTCCGTGATGCAAAATGCCCCGGATGCCTCCTTGCTAACTATCCGGGCAAAAGCTGGAATAATTTCAACAAAAAGACTACAAGCAATAAAAAGGCTTGCCAATGCAGGAACAGGTGCCGGCTGGTTTTCTCCCTCCATAAAAAATCAGGTTCACAAAAAAATAGATTGTTCCAATGGCAATGAACTGTTTCAGGTAATGAACGAACCCACTGCTGAAAGGCTAACAATTCATCTTACTGGAACAAACTATGAGATACCACTGCCCATCCAAATAAAAGGAAATATCACCCTAACTGCAACACATACCGATACCATACGATTTACAATTGCAACAACCGGTACACCTTTTGTGTTTCAGATAATGGCCGGAAGCAGTTTAACACTTTCTAAGTTGTTAGTTTACCTGAATAAATCAACCGCGCGTGCCTTTATTGCCACCGATAGCTCGGGCCATCACAAGCATTCCTGGTTTAGAATGCATGATTGCAAAATTTTTAATACTCAACAATCCTTTTTCTATGCCTACAAAACAAGTGTTGCAGACAGTATTTACTTACGCAATAACCAATTTTTTCTAGGCAGCGGAATTATCCTCAATCTGCAGCAAGAAAATGAAAGAAAAGGTTGGTATCCGGTTGAACGCCTAACGCTGGAGAATAATTTATTTGAACAGTTTGCCGGACAAATCATATCCATTGCTCGGCCGGGAGTAGATGAAAGCACACTAGGACCAATGGTAACTATTCGAAACAATCAATTCAAACAAATTGAAACGACAAACAATTTACCGATAATCCATTTTTCGGGCGCTCAAAAAACTTATCTCATAAACAATCAATTTATCCATTGCAATCCGGATAAAACAGTAGTACTCTATCAGGATGAAGTAAAGGCTGAACACCGAATTGAAAAAAATATATGGGAAGCATCCGGAAAAATAGTAACCAATCAATATTTGATCAAGTAATACAAACAGATTCCTCCAGCGATTGAGGTGGCGGGCAAATAAACAGTATATTCAAAATCTACTTATACGATCATTTTACCTGTTTGCACTTTAGGTATAATAACAGATAATAGTAGATTAGTTCTACCAATCGTTGTTTGAAGGGGAGATGGTAGCTATTACAAACAACCTGTGTGCAACTACCCATCATAATTTGGTCTACCTGATTTACAAGTGAGGAACCTTTATTACCGACTATAAGAAAAGACAAAAGAATTTTATTTGGGATAATTTTTATCTTTTTAGCTTTCGATACTGTGTGCAGATAATAACACAAGAGAAAATTGAACAATGGATTACATGAACATGCCTCATGATCTGGCAAAATTCAGCAGCAAACTGTAATCTTCTTTATCGGCAGATTTAACGGCTTTAAGATAAGCTGTTCGGGTATCGCCTTCGCTGGAAAGATTGGCAGCCCCCCAACTAAAAACAGGTAGCTTGTATATTTTTTCGATGATAATATCGGCCATTAACCGGCTATGCCGTCCGTTGCCGTTTGGAAAGCAATGAATACTTACTATGCGGTGCTTAAACCTTACCGCAATTTCATCGGGCGGGTAGGTATTGTTTTCGTGCCAATACTTAGATTCATCCAGCAGGTATTTAAGGTCGGATGGTATTTGCCATTTATCAACCCCAATGTTCTTGTTGGTTTTCCGGAACTCACCAGCCCATGCCCATACATCGGCATACATCCGCTTATGTACTTTGCGGATAAAGTGTTCGGTAAAAATAGCCTCCGGCTTAAAGGAACGGCCTAAAGTCCATTGCACTGCTTGTTCAATATTCTGCTGCTCAAACTCGTCTAACTCGCCACGGGTGGCAATGGTAGGAATAAGCAGACCATCTTTTTCTTCTTCGTCTAAGGGGGTTTGTCCATCTATGTAGTCTAAATCTAATCCCATAAAATTTTAGGCATTTCGTTTTTAATTTCTTCAGCTCTTTCTTTGATAGCCTTTTCAATACGCGTGTTGGTATTGCCCTGGTTTTCGAGCTTCATGGTATTAGAAGTACGCAATACAATTTTAGTGGCCAGTTCGGTGGCCCTCTTTTCAATTAATGCGTCCAATGACCCATCATTTGGAACAAAGCCATAAACCAATTGCATATCCAACGCCCGGGCTATTTCTTTCAACGACTTAATGGTGATAGACCCGCTTTTTTCTCTTTTTTCAATATCTAGTATTGCCTGCTTGGAAACCGATAACTTCTTGCCTAATTGCTGCATAGACATACCAATGGCGGTGCGGATTGCTTTTATCCAACCGGTAGGCGGAATGGCTACCTGCTTTAGCAAGGCAAAGTGCCCCATCTTGTTGTTCAGCTGTTGCAGTTGTAATGATAACTTACCCATAAAGTAAAAGTAGATATTGATTATAATAATACAAATGTAAACTTATTACTTTACAAAAATAAATATTTAATAAAGCTTTAGATTTACTTATTTTATCATTTGGTAAAATTATACATTTACAAAATGACTACATGTTTATTGTAACTATCTGATTATTAGTATTTTTTGTGGTAAAAATGGCAAAATAGCTGGTTCACAGATGAGCAACAAATTAGGTGCAAAACCTGCATATTTACAGCATACCCAAAACACGAAACCCTTTAAACAGCAGAGGGATTAGCTTTTTTGTAAGTTTTTCTGCCCTACCCTATCTCCATCCCTGATAGAATATATAAATACAGATACTTTTTACCCTGTTCCCATTACTTCTAATAAAAAGAGCAATCAAAGTTTGATTGCTCTTTTTATCTATCGATTAATTGGTAGAAATACTATTTAATTTCTTCGATATCTTCTAACTGCCAGGTTTTATCAAAGTAGGCTTCACTTGGTCCATAAAACCGGAAATAAGGAAACCAGCCTTTACCTGCAATCGTTTTAATGTAATTTTTATTGGCTGAAGCGGGCTTGGAAGGTCCAAAATATACATCTACTGAACCATCTGCATTCACTGCAATATCTTTCCGAGAAGAGATATCCGCAGAGCCCTGGTCGGTGATTACCGGATTGCGCAATACATTATCGTATAAAGTAATCGACCAGAATTGTTTGGCAGGTACATTTGCCGGAATATGTATCCGATAGTTTTTGGCACCGAGCAACCAATTACCTGCTTTGTCTTTGGATGTTTCTAAATAAGCTTGTCCAAAACCCAATACTCTTCCCTGCATTCCGGTGCTATTACCAATCGCTTCATAAAACCAGGAAGCACGTTGATCGATTTGAGTATAATTGGTATCCTCCTGATTCAGCTCAACCATATTAGCATATTCCCATTTTTTACCCTCCCACACTTTTGCACCGGTAAATCTTTTTTCGTATGCATTGGCACGGGCAGTTAGCTCCCCTAGCATTGCTGCCTGATCTAATATTTTTGTAAGTCTTTCATTGGGTTGGAAGGGTTTTCCTTTTTCTATACCCAACGAAACCAACATAGCGGCAATCACCCGATCGCGGGTTTGAACCGGTTCATTCATCAACGCTTCGGCTACCAGTTTAAAATATCGGTTGTCGGAAGGATGTTCCGAATTCCAAGGCTTGCCAGCAACCGGGATATAATTTGTGGGAGCAGGTTTTGCACGATCGGCCCAGGCATAAAATTTATGCTGGCGAACCGTAGCTTCTGCCTTTACGGGGTCTGGATCTAGGCCTCGGGTTCCAAACCAAATTTGCACAGTTGGAGAAACAAAAACCCGATAGCCCGGAGCGGAAATAGGCTGCGATCCGGGAGGTAGAATCAGGTACTTTCCGCCGGTGCCTTTATCGGGTCCGGTTTGACCAATATCCGTTATAGGTTGCTGCCATAAGTCCAATACCCCACCGGCAATTAAACCTGCCGGCGCATCTACTACCAAGGCCCCTTTTTCGGCCAGGTTCCAGAAGCAAAAAGCATACACAGTGGTTATATTAGGGGTTAACATCCCTTTTTTATCGTTTAAATCCCTGAATACCGATACCTCTCCGTCTTTTACCCCAATCTGATCTCTTTGTGCTAGGTGCAGGGCATGAAAGCCTACCATCGGTAAACCCCAGTTATGGATAATGCATGCCCGTTGAAAATCCCTTTCATCATACAGTTCATCTACAGACTTCAGGGAGGGGTAGCCACTTTCTAGTGTAATTTCTCCGATTCGGGTAGAAAGTTTATCACTGCCGGCAGTTCCGACAGCTTCATTTTTTTCTCCGGTTGGCGCACATGCCGCGAAAAAACCGATTGATAGGATTACAAATACTCTTTTCATATTAGTTGATTTTAAACATGATAAATTATAATCATGTATTTCTGATTAAATTGACTAGTAAAAAAAAGACATTGCGCGCGCAAGAGTAGTTGCTGAAAGTTCAGTATTTCTGAAATCGGGAAAAATCAAACAAATTCGGGTATTTATTCCCCAATAAATTGCTCAAAAAACTCGGAAGGGGTTCGCCGGGTAGTTTTCTTTACGGCGGCGATAAATGTGGTACGAGAATTAAACCCGGCTAATTTACCCAAGGCCTCCAATGTATATTTACGGTAATCAGGATTTTGCTGGAGTAATCCCTTCAGGTAATGTACCCTGTATTCGTTTACCCACTCGTTAAAATTTTTCCCAAATGCCTGATTGATAAAGGCAGAGAGAATATAGGTAGGTATTTCCAGTTCCTTCGACAAATCACTGATTTTGTACCCCACTTTTAAAAAGGGTTGCTGAGCACTAAGATGGGATTCTAACAATGTTCGATAACTTCTCTCAGTTTCTTTGCTAAAGGTATTGCTAGGTGTGGGTTCCTGAGCAATAGCAACCTCGGGTTCTGATAAATCTGATCCATTAACTTCCTGAAACCATCCAGTTAATCCATACAATAGATTGGGCTGTAAAAACAAAAAAATACAAGCAATACAGATAGACAAGGTCATGGTTAAAGTAATCAACCTGTAAAAATCAAAGAAATAAGAAATTTGAAATGCATACTCAATTAATAATACAATAAAAGTAGATAATACCAATACTGTGAATGCAATTAACCACTTGAACATGGCTAAATTTTGAGGTATCAGTTCTTCTGGATGTTTACTTCTCCAATTAACCAACATTTTTACCTGAAAAGATGCGAGTATCACACCATATATCATGCGTAAAATAATACCCCAGCCTTGTGGTAACCATCCTTCGGGTTCGAGTGCAATAATGGAATTGTTACTCAGCTGCTGGCGGATAATGTCCAGTTTTGCTTCCCGCGGCATACAATAAAAGGGAACCATGTTTAAGGTATACAATACCGCCGGTATAAAGAATACAAAATCCCATTTCCGCCAGGTATACTCTTGTTGTAATACACTGCGCACGTATAAATAGGCAAAGGGAGAGGCACTTAACGACAAGAAAACCATCGTTCGGGGCACATGGGGGAAAAACAAAAAGAAATTGGTATGATACAGGGCAG
Source organism: Sediminibacterium sp. (assembly GCA_040403945.1). Lineage (GTDB taxonomy): Bacteria > Bacteroidota > Bacteroidia > Chitinophagales > Chitinophagaceae > Sediminibacterium. Next base: position 4,358 of record JBBAJQ010000031.1, on the reverse strand, counting down.
AAAATAAGGAAATCACTGAAATACTCAACAAATAGCCAGCTAATAAGCGAGCCGAAAAAGATCTTTCCCTATTTAAAAAATACAAGATGGCAGCCACCATTAAACCAATAATAGCAACCAGAAACACAAATGAAAAATAAATATCAATGGAGGGTAATACCATGAATACAAAATAGTTTTGGCTACTTACGGGTAAAGATAATGCAGTTCAATGAGTTAAGGCAGGATATTGAAAAGTAATGTTATATAAAAATGCTACTCCAAATAGTTAGATTACAGATAAGCAACCGTCTTGATCCCCCAAAATATATACAATCACCTTTAAGACATTATCCATCACTAAGCTTTTAAAAATACTGGGAAAAATAAACTATTTCAGCTTTGGCATAAAACTTGATGTAATTATTAAAAATACTTATATGAGAAAAGCTGCTTTTGTATTTCTGCTTTTTATTAGCATTACTTCCAATGCCCAACAAAAAAATCATATAGATACAGTAGTGCTAAGGGTTGACTCTACTTTCGAAAGCCTTATACATAGAAAGTTGTATAACTATCGCAATCACGTAGAATACCACATAGAGGAAAGAGGAAGAATTCGTGAGCTTATAGTATATCTAGCATCCGTAAAAGATTTAGTAACCGGACATAAACTATATGGCATAAGAATAGACCAAAGAGGTAGTAGGAATATTTTTACAGATGCTCCCATGACCAATGTAGAGTATATTGATGAAGATGAAATAGACTCAGTAGTTGCCCATCTAAAAATGGTGAGGGAAGAAATTAAACTGAGAGATCCCGACAGCGAGCGATATACTGAATTTCGCTTTTTTACAAGATCTGGCTTTATGATTGAGTGTTACACTGGTGCCAATCGCTGGCGTTGCTTAATTCATTATGAAGTTGGAAAAGTAGTAAATGATGTGTACCTAAACAACAACAATCGGTTAGACGAATTTATAGAAACCATAGAAGAAGTTTCAAAAGAAATAAAAACGCTTAGAAAAAAGGAATTATCAATGCAAATAAAATAGAAGAAGAATTTACTGTATAATTACATATTACTAATTCCCAAAAATTGTCTCAAACATTAATCCCGTTTGGGCTAATAATTAAGGGTCCAATACAACTAATTATAGTTAGTTCAAAGAAAATAACAGGGGCTGATTATACTTATGAAAAGTGTTTCCTGTTGTGTAGGCCTAAGAAAAAACAGATAGGGCGCTTACATATTGATACTTTTACCATACTTCGTTTGTACCTGACACTAATAACATATTTATTCATACAATAAATACGCAAAGAATATGAACTGGCACAGATTAAGTATAAAAGAAACTTTTGAATTACTTGGCACTACTCAGCAAGGACTAAGTAAGTTAGCAGCCGAAGAAAAACTATTGGAGGTTGGCGCTAACGAGTTACAGGAAGGGAAAAAGAAAAGTATAGCCAGCATGTTGCTCGCACAATTTAGGGATGTGATGATTTTAATTTTGCTGGCGGCAGCAATAATTTCAGGCATTATTGGCGACCTTACAGATACCATTGTTATTCTTGTAATTGTTATACTAAATGCCATAATCGGTTTCTTTCAAGAATACCGGGCCGAAAAAGCCATGCAGGCTTTAAAACAAATGGCTGTTACGCAAACAAGGGTTCTTCGGGATGGAAGCATCGCTTGGCTACCCGCCACTGTTTTGGTACCGGGTGATATTGTATTATTAGAAGCAGGCAGTGCAGTTCCTGCCGATGTTCGTATCATAGAATCTATCAATTTAAAAGTTGAAGAAGCCGGATTAACTGGCGAATCACATGCAATAGACAAAATCATCCATTCACTTGAAATGGATGATATGCCATTAGGTGACAAAAAAAATATGGCATTTAAAGGTACGTTTGTAACATACGGAAGGGGAACTGCGGTAGTGATTGCAACCGGAATGCAAACCGAGTTAGGCCGAATAGCTAAAATGTTGCAGGAAGACGAATCTCTTACACCATTGCAACAACGCATGGCCTCTTTCGGAAAAAAACTTTCTGTATTGATATTGTTTTTATGCGGTTTGTTTTTTGTTGCAGGCTGGCTGCGGGGCGAGGATCTAGTAAAAATGATAATGACTAGCATTTCGCTGGCAGTTGCTGCTATTCCAGAAGCATTGCCTGCTGTTATTACAATTTCCCTCACCCTGGCTGCAAAAAGAATGATTCGTTTTAATACCCTTATCAGAAAATTATCTGCAGTAGAAACATTAGGTTCTGTTACCTATATCTGTACAGATAAAACAGGTACGCTTACCAAAAACAAAATGTATGTAGAAGATGTTTTTGTAAACGGAAAATTATATGAACGAAATGCTTTACCTAGTATCAACCAACAGGAAGAAGTTGCGCTATTGCTGCATGCGTTTGCTTTAAATAATGATACAGTTATAGGTGATGATAAAATAATTAAAGGAGACAGCACTGAAATTGCTTTGATGGAAGTAGCCAGGGAGCAAAATATTCAATCCGATACATGGTCGCGATTAGCAGAGATTGCCTTTGATGCAGACCGAAAACTAATGACTACTTTTCACAGTCATAACAATAAAATTATTTCCTTCACAAAAGGAGCTCCAGATATTCTACTGCAGCGATGCGTAAATATTGAATTGCCTGCCATGCAAAAGCAGGTAAACGATATGGCGGCTAAAGGACACCGTATATTAGGATTTGCCTATCGCTACTGGGATGCATTACCTGAAAACCTAGATATAGAAATTCATGAATCAGATCTTCAATTTTTAGGATTATCCGGCATTATAGATCCTCCACGGGAGGAAGTATTTGATGCAGTAGCACAATGCAAAACAGCTGGCATTGTACCTGTAATGATCACCGGCGATCATCCACTTACAGCAAAAAATATTGCAGAACGAATTGGAATTTTAAACAATGAAAAGGATTTGATAATAACAGGGCAGCAATTGGCCGCACTAGATAATGACAGCTTTTTTGCCAAAGTGGAAAGAATAAAAGTATATGCCCGTGTATCACCAGAACAAAAATTACAGATAGTTAAGATGCTGCAACAGAAAGGGCATTACGTAGCAATGACGGGTGATGGAGTTAATGATGCGCCTTCACTTAAACGAGCAAATATCGGTATAGCAATGGGAATTACCGGAACTGATGTTTCTAAAGAAGCCGCCCACATGATTTTGCTGGATGATGACTTTTCTACCATTCTAAAGGCAGTACGGGAAGGAAGAAGAATTTATGATAACATACTTAAGTTTATCAAATACCTCATGACAACCAACTCAGGTGAACTGTGGACATTATTGTTAGGTCCGATGATTGGTTTACCTGTTGCGCTATTGCCTATCCATATTCTATGGATCAACTTAGTATCTGATGGATTACCTGCTATTTCATTATCATTTGAAAAAGCCGAAAAAAATATTATGAACCGCCAACCTCGGCCTCCACAGCAAAGTGTTTTTGCTAATGGCATGGGCTTACATATTATATGGGTAGGAATACTAATGGCCGGCATTACCTTATCTTTACAAGGTTGGGCTATCAGGAATGGAATGCATTGGCAAACGATTGTTTTTAACGTGCTCTGCTTATGTCAGATGGGACATGTGCTTGCAATTCGCTCAGAAAAACATTCATTATTTAGTATTAGGATATTTTCTAACAAGCCACTTCTAGGTGCTGTAATTATTGCCCTTTTACTACAATTGGCTATCACTTATGTTCCGTTTTTTCAGCCTATTTTTAAAACAGAAGCTTTAGCGCTGAATGAATTTTTATTGGTTGGCGCTGCTTCATCCCTGGTATTTTTTGCAGTAGAAATTGAAAAAAAAATCTCCCGTAGAAACCACAATAAGATCAACCCAGCATAAAAACTATCTATAACAAAAGCTGCCGGCAAACAAATGATTTTTTGCGGGGGAAACTGAAGAATTCACTAAAACGCCCTGGGAGTGTCTAGCCTTATTAGTAGCAACAAGTAAAGCGGATGAAATGGGAACGGTTAGACGATTACTGATTAGTGTATTGAATAGAAAATTAAAATAATACGGAGAATGTAGATTATGAACCCTCCCGTGAAAACCCTCTCTAAAAACAGGAATCAATAATGGCAAATAGCCCTTTATATACTAGCAGTTATTTTCGTTTCGCAGTTATATAGCAGCATGGTGCAAGTTGGTGCAGCCTAGTGCAGTGTGTAGCAATTTTTTTATTGCGCTCTACATTTGTTGCTATCCTGTTGCTCAATATATCTGTTGCAGAGATGAACAACAAAATGGATACCAAACACTAAAAATTACGAAAAATGACCGTTGGTCTAAAAACGAATAAAC
>JBBAJQ010000030.1:11917-32791 GCA_040403945.1 Sediminibacterium sp. | reverse complement strand
ATGTCTTATCACTGTAGCTTGTTCAAATTTCTCCAATATGAACCGTGAATACCCTCTTTTTGGTGACTTTGCTATCTAGCTTGGAATTTCTTTGAAGTTGTGACAGAGCCTATGCCAATTCGGCACAGCAAGATAGAGGGCTGAGCAATCTGGAAACTACCAAATTCACTCAGCCTCTTGGCAAGTTGGAAGAAGAGATTTGTAGCTCTGGGAAAAACCAATGGCCGGAAATACCTACCGCTGATACTGTAGTCCGAACCCAAATGGGTATAGTGGATTTTTAGAATCGTAGGGTAGATCCTCTTTTTGCTGCAATACCGCGTCCATAGAAGAGGGCAGTTCGAAAGGCAAATGACCTTGCGGTGAAAACTTGCCAAAAATTAAATCCAGAATCACATTATCCTGACTAGAAAAATCAGCAATCAGTGCCTTACATTCGGCATTGATAGTAGGAATTACGGCGGGTCGTTGTAAATTTACCACTACGATAGTTGGCTTGGATCTGATTACCTTCAATAGGGCCGCTTCTTCTTTTTCAGAAAAAGCCAATGATCCAAGATTAAAAATTCTTTGCAGCAAATATTTGTCCCCCACCGCATTAGTAGGCGTATTGATTTTTATAATACACACATCGGCATTGTTGATATCTGTAATTTGCGATTGGTATGCTTTCGATTCCTGCTCATTAAATCCTTGCAGATACACTTTCTTATTTCCGGCCAGGGGCAGCATTTTTTTATCATTCTTCAATAACACCAACGACTTCTGCTGCGCTTCAATTCCCTTGTCGGCAAATGCCTTTGCATCTAATTTGGCGATATTCGAATTATCGATGTAGGGATTATCAAATAAGCCCAACTTAAATTTTTCGCGAAGGATTCTCCTTACAGAGCTGTCGATTCTCTTTTCGCTGATAGTACCTGCCTTCACTAATTGAACCACCAGATCCGGCAATGCCTCGCCCCCCAGCATATCACATCCGGCATTGATAATTTTGGCTACCCGCTCTGGCTTGCTTAATTTTTCTACCCCATGTGCAGATGCGGGCTTTATTGTGATGCCCCATAAAGTAGCATCAGAAACCAATCCCCAGTCGGTACAAATAATTCCATCAAAATGATATTTATTTCTAAGCAACCCGGTAATTATATCTTTATTATATCCAAATCCTACGTCTTCGGATGTTTGCCCTACGGGAATCCCATAATAGGGCATCACCTGAGCAGCATGTGCCGGAAATGCACCTTGTTCAAAAGGAATCAAATGATATAAAAAGTTTTTTCCGCTGTAGCGCTGTTTGCCGGGCGGAAAATGTGCATCTTTTCCATCCAGCTGAGGCCCCCCTCCGGAAAAGTGTTTCACCATACATTCTACGGAAGATTGCGTAATAGAATCCCCCTGAAACCCTAGGATATAGGCCTTCGTTAAGCGAGCAGCCAATGCAGCATCTTCACCAAATGTTCCACTGATGCGTCCCCACCTGGGTTCCGTAGCCAAATCGGCCATAGGAGATAACGACAAACGGAAACCCAATGCCAGGTACTCCTGTCGGGCAATATCGCCAAATGCCCGCACCAGATTGGTATCGCCGGTAGCAGCCAACCCAAGTGTAGAACACCATTTAGAAAAGTACGGCGTATAAATACTGGCGCCGGGAGCATTGGGTACACCATGCCGAGGATCAGTAGCCAGGGTTATGGGAATTCCCAAACGCGTTTGCTCGGCCAGTTTTTGAATAGCATTATGCCATTTCACCATAGCTTCCGGTGAAGTGGATTGTAGCGTATTCACATGATTCATTTTTTTGGCCAGCACCAAAGTGGAATTGGATTCCAGTATAAAAGAGATTGGATTAAAGGGAGATTGTATTTCCTGCAAACTACCATCGGCATTCATCCCCGCCATGGTGATAAACATACTCCCCGCTTTTTCTTCTAGCGTCATTTGCCCAAGTAAATCTTCTACCCGCGCATCCATATTTGCCCGCCGATCTTCGTACACATCCACCTTGCCATTTTTATTCAAATCCCGAAAGGCAAATCCGCCGGTATGTATAACGGGGGCATCCTCACCTATAAGTTTTACATTTTTGGAAGCAATACTGGCAGAACGAAAAAAGATAACTGTAAAAAAAATAATCAGGCCCGCAATCAGGCTTACAAAGAAAATACCAAGGTACTTAAAGAATTTTTTCATGGGGGGAGATGAATTCTTTGATTAATTAATACAACTAGCAAACTGTTATGCAAACTTATTCTAGCATATGATATATTAGAGTAAAGAAGGCAATCACTTGCAGTACAATTTTGGAATATTTTATTAAAATACTCATTTTTAGGCAGTTATACCTAATTTCTTGCCAACATAATCACTCCGCCCACCAGGGTAAGTATAATTACCAGTTTCCGGAAGGCCTGCTCATTCAATTGCCCAACTAATCGTATTCCTGTGGCAAACCCCAGAGCCAAAAAAGGAAGTAGCAACAGATCGGTTGCAAGGGTGGTTGCCTGAATATTTTTCCAAACCCATACCTGAAAAGGAAACTTAAAGAGGTTGATGCATAAAAAAATCCATGCAGTGGTACCAATAAAATCATTTTTGGGCGCCCGCATTGCTAAAAAATATACATTAGCGAATGCGCCAGCCAGATTGCCAATCATAGTAGTAAATCCGGCCATCAATCCGGTTGTTGCGGCAAACAATCGATTATCTGGTATAGCTTGTTTTAGCCTGAATTCTATCAGCAGTACCATTACTATGGTAACTAAAATGATGGCTGCCATTATTTTCCGAAACAGCGCCTCATCTAGCCCATTACCCACCCAAACACCCACTAGGATGCCAATTACCATCCAGGGTATCAGCCGAAAAAAATATGGCCATCTAACATGGCGTTTGTAGTATATAACTGCGGCAATGTCTGCCACACATAACAGGGGTAATACTACGCCGGTGGATCCCTTGCCACCAAAAACTATGGCCATCAGGGTAACACTTAGCATATCTACCCCCTTTAGACCCGCCTTACCCAAGCCAATAATAAATGCCCCCAATAAGGCAATTATCCATTGTAATTCGGTAAGTGATAAGTAAGCAGGCATCCTTGCAATTTACAGGCAAAATGCCGGAGATAATCAGAAATCATTAACTAATCAGCAGAAGAATAGAAATCGTTGCCCCTAGTATAATTACCAAAAAAGATGTGGCCATAACTGGAAAAATCGCTTTGCGACCGATTCTTAACTGATCGGCCAGACTGGCTAATCGCTGATAACTAAATAAAGTACTCAAAAGGAGTAATAAAGTAGAAAAGCATGACAATACAATACCTATCACGTGTGCATTTTCAAATAAGGCCGTTCCCGATAATACCCGGGTCTGGTGAATATATTCCATTCCCTTGTCTATCGCGATTCCGCTTCCCAATAATGCCAGCGATGTTCTTACCCAGGCCAGCAACGTTCGTTCCAGTGCATACAAGGTGGCTTCCAATGCTGTTTGATTTTTTACTTCTGAAGTTGTTGGGGCTTCGTTGTGCTCGTTTTCCATTATAAACAATTGTTCAGTCCTTCTTTTGTAAACCACTGCTGTGTTGGCTCCTTATTTTTTTACTGATGCCAATACCAAATAACCAGGTACTATATACCGATAGCTTTTTTTCAAACTTCCCATTTACACTTAATTCCCAGTCCTTGGGTAATTCCCAACCATATTCAACCCCCAAATCATATAACCGTAAATGCTCACTCTTCTCCCACTCCTGCCCAAATCCAGCAGTAAAAACCAAGTGCTCTGTTGCCTTATATAAGGCAGTAACCGAAGTGCTAAATGGCCGAACCCTTTCTACCACAGTACCGCCCTCTTCCTTCGCCACTTTAAATTGCTGAATAATTAAGTCATTATGCAAACCCACCGCCCAGCGGGGATGAAACCAATAATCATAGTCAAACCCCCAAACCGGTACGATTGTATTTTTAACCGCTCCGCCAGAAGCATTCATAGCAGGAATATGGCCATTCGCCATCATAACACTAATTCGGTGATAGGGGTGCCAATTTTCAGGCTCCTTTTTTTCATTAGACTCCTGCGCAAAGGAAGCTAAACAAAAAAGGACAGCCGATAGCAGTATACTAACTTTTTTCATTGATCTATCTACTAGCTTGAATAAATACGAAAGAACAATACTATTATGTATTCCGTATGGATTCCTTTTCAACTGCTTGTTTCTTGTTGCGATTTTATAATATTCAACAATTTTATAGATATTACTAAGCAGATAACATTAGCTGGAGTAAAATATACACCTGAAGAACAAAATATGTATGCTTGCCGGATTACTTCTTTATCAGCTGGCGGCTATACAATTCTAGTGCATTAAAAAGATATACTGCCGGCGCATTCCAATTAATAGCAATCTCATTACTTGCATAAGAACAATCATCGTCTGTATACGCCATTTCGGTTTCAATTGAAGTATAATTACAACCATCCTGACGACCGGGGTTGGGTCCGCCCACCAATAAGCCGGGAACTGGTTCGGTAATACCATCTGCCACAGAAATTCGATGATGTGGATGCATAGGTGATTTGCTACCCATACCTGTAATAAAACAGAAGCCCGTAGCATTCCTGCCCAATAAATAATTGGCATTCTCCATCGCAGCCTTTAGATAATCCAATTTACCAGATACCCGATAGGCATACAATAACAGAATACCCTGATTGGCTGCAGTAGAATTACTCCCCCAAACAAAATCAGTAGCCGACTGCCCCATTACACTATGTAAAGGACTTTTTATTACAAACTGTATATAGCTATTTGCTAACTCCATTAGCTGCTGCTCAACGGCAGAAAATAACGCAGTGTTTTGCGGATTTTGTAAAGTAGACCGAAAACGTATAAGCGTATAGCTTCCCAACATGCCTACCTGATTCCAGCTTGGGAGTATGCAAGAAGCTGGTAGATATTTTTGCAGCTGAGAGAAAAAAGCAATGTCCTTCGTGGTGGCATACATTTCAGCAGCCGCCCAAAAAAATTCATCCCGAAAGTTTCCATCTCCATAGGCGCCTGTTGTAATTTGGGGACTAAACCTTTTATTCACTCCATCTTGGTCGTATGTAATGTTCGGATGATCTTGTGCCCAGCTATACGCTTTACGGGCCGAACGCAAACAACTATCCGCCAATTGCGGATAACGCTGCGCAAACCCCTTAAATATTCTCGCAGACTGAGCCATAACGGCCGAAAAGTTTAATGCAGCCGCTGTAGATTTTTGCACCAACCACCTAGGTTCACGCGTAACTCCCGGCATCACCATATCATCAAAAGTTGCATGGGTACATTTATGATACACGCCACCATCAGCTGGGTCTTGCATAGTTAACATCCAACGGATATTATACAGGGCCTCATTCAATATATCCGGAATACCATCTCCCGACTCGGGAATATTTACTTCCAGCTTACTATAATAAGCCGGGTCGTCTTCATAAGCCGATAAAAGCGTGGCTACCGTTATGCCGGAGTTTACCACATACTTATTATAATCCCCCGCATCATACCAGCCACCAGAGGAAGCAACTATTGTGCCGGCAGGTCGCTGTGTACTGGCTGCAGAGGGATGGATTCTTACCGCCCTATCATCATTCCCGGTAGTCCGATGCCATTTACCCGCATATTTTTGTTCAAGAATAGTGGATGATCGCTGATAATAAAAACCCTTTAAGGTTGCTATACCGGCAGGCTTAAAAATATGATCGCCTATTTGAAAAACGGTAGAATGCCCCAACCCGGGAATAAATAAAACATAACTACCCCGCTTGTTGAAAGAACTAAAATCAGCCGCACAAGTGCGCAAAGATGAATAAGCCGATTTCCTTTCCTCAGAAAGTTGGCCAACAAAAAAAGTGTCCCGCAAATTGGAGGAAGTGATGTAGAAATTAGTAGCGGTAGACAGCCCACTTACCAGGGCTATTTTTGACCCATTGGGATAAAAACCCAGCTGATTGATATAAATCTGCTGACTGATTTTTTGGCTGAAAACAAGGCCATTCATGGAGGATAATAATAATATCAACCCTACTAAAAATAAAGGAAACTTTTTTTCGAACATAGCATCAACTTGATATGTTGAAAGTACAAAATACTGCCGGTAATGAAACCGAATTAGGTGCATTCAGCAATTATTTTTATTGGCTATGCCTATTGTTTTTATAATCAGCCAGTGATTTTTTAGTAATTTTATTTTTCTGCACTAACACAAGCTATCATGATCAAACACTTCTTTCGCCTTCTGCTGCCCGGCGCCTGTTTTCTTCTGGTGGCTGCCTGCGGAAAAGGAGATACAACTCCGGTTAGTCCTGCCCCCGAAAACCTTTCCCTAACTGCAACCGTTGCTAACGACAGTAGCGGCAATGTGTCGTTTGTTGCCACCGCAAAAAACGCCGTTAGTTACGAATTCGATTTAGGTAATGGCGTTACGCAAACATCCGCCACTGGCAGCCTTACCTATAAGTATAGCAAAACAGGTATATATCAGGTGAACGTTACCGCTAAGGGTGCAGGCAACCAAACAATAGCAACAGGAACAGATATTGTTGTATTTTTAAAGTTGACGCTTTTTTGGTCGGATGAGTTTGATGGAAGCGGAGCGCCCGATGCCACCAAGTGGGGCTTCGATCTCGGTGCCGGAGGTTGGGGAAATAATGAACTACAATTTTACACCAACCGAACAGATAATGCCATTGTAAATAATGGAACCCTTAAGATAATTGCTAAACGAGAATCGTTTAATGGCAGCCCTTACACTTCTGCCAGATTATTATCAAAAGGGAAGTTCTCTTTTCAATATGGAAAAATAGAATGCCGTGCCAAATTACCCGCTGGTGGCGGCACCTGGCCTGCTTTCTGGATGTTAGGTGATAATATTTCTAGCGCAGGTTGGCCTGCTTGTGGCGAAATAGATATTCTGGAACATAAAGGGAACGACCTGAACAGAATATATGTTGCTTTGCATTATCCGGGTCGCTCGGGCGGACAAGCCGTATCAGCCTCTGCTTTACAATCAAATGTTACCACTGAATTTCATACGTACACAGCTGTTTGGACGCCTGATTTGATTCAATTTTTATATGATGGCACTCCGCTTTTCAGTACCGGTAACAATACAAGCAATATGCCTTTCAATCAGAAATTTTTTGTTTTATTAAACTTGGCCATGGGTGGAACGTTTGGTGGGTCGGTTGATCCGCAATTCAATTCGGCACAATACGAAATCGATTATGTTCGGGTATATCGATAGAGAGCTGCTTACCGTGTTAACCAAATCCAACCGGTAGCCGCCGGGCGATTGATGCCTAATTGAATTACATAATAATACGTACCTACCGGCAATTGATTCCCCTGCAGGGTACCATTCCAGTTTACAGCCGTTGTTTTGGCAGAATAAACCAAGCTTCCATTTCTGCTATACACATACGCCATTCCATTCGGATAGGTATTGCCATTTTCGATAACCCAACTATCGTGAATGCCATCCCCATTGGGTGAAAATGAGTTGGGAATACGAAGTTTTTTATACACGGTTATCTGCACATCGTCTTGCTTAATAGAACAACCAGTTTTAGAACTGGCATATAAAATATAACGAATATTGTCTGTTGGACTAACCACTGGTTGCAAAATTTTAGCATTGCTCATCCACTGATCCGGTAGCCAGTAATAATCTAGTGGGTCGCCCTTTACTGCACCTTGCAAAATCAACGTGTCTCCTTCGAATATACCCCGATCGGGGCCAGCGGATACAAATACTATTGGATTCACCCGAACTAATACTATAGCAGAATCTTTACAGCCATAGCTATTGGTAAGCATAACCTGATAATATGTGGTGGTGTCCGGACGGGCAACAGGGGTAGATAATGTGCTGTCTGATAATCCCCGAACGGGTAACCACCTGAATTGTCCATCGCCTTTTGCACGTAATGTAAATGCTTCTCCGGCACAAATGGTTCCTCCGGAATCTACTGCTAAAAAAGTACCGGGGTACACTCGAATATAAAAACTATCTGTTCGGTCGCAAGCCCGGTCGGTGATAATTCGAACCCGGTATAATCCCGAATCGGCATAGGTAATATTTTTAATAATCGGGTCTTTAACCGAAGCAGAAAATCCATTCGGGCCCTGCCATTGATAACTTAATCCAGATCCCTCCACCGATTGTAAATAAAAGTCAGACCCCGCACATCCAAAAAATCGGGTAGGGGCTGTTTGAACAGGAAGGGGATTGATATTTACAATTGTGATATTGGAAGAAAAACGGCAAGCCGGAGATGAAGCATTGGCAGCTTCATAAATCATGGCTCTATATTGATAACTGCCACCCGACGTATTTTTTCGCAAAAAGTTGGTGGATTGTTCGCCCGAAATATCAGTGAATGTTTTACCCGTATCTCTACTCAGCTGCCATTGAATAGTAGGCTGAACAAAAGAAGTGGGCAGTTGCGTAGAAAACAGAATCGGCTGCTGCACATTTTCGCAAATATCTAATTCAGAAACCTGTTTACCATCTGCCTGCGCATTTATCACAGGGCCGCATGCCCGAAATGTAATATCATCCAGTGCCAGATCATTACCGCAATTGATGCCACCAGGTGCATTATTCACGATACGCAAAATTAGCTTGCCCACACCGGCGGGTGCCTGAAACAAAGTGCCGAACTTTTTCCAAACTTTCTGATTCTCTACAGAAATATCACCGGTTTGATAACTATGTAATACGGTACCGGATAAATTTTCAATTGTAAAAGTAAGATTGGGCATAACCCCCTTTCCTGCACAGCTGGAAGGTCGCAATACATTTGCAATAAATACAGCCATTTCGTAAGTAACCCCTCCACATAATCCGTTAATAGTATCCACGTAAAAAGTATTCGGCTCAGGTGATGCGTTCACAATCATAAACCGCCCCCCCACATCGCCCGTATGGTCGCCTACCATTAAATGCCAAGAATTGCCCCAACACCCGAAAGACATATTAGTAATTGCATACTGCCCATCATTCGGGCATCCATTACCGGTATAAGTTAAATTAGTAACCCCAGCGCGTAAGGGGCCTTTAGGAGTAGCATCCGAACCGAATGTTACGCGTATTATAGGATCTCCTAAACTACCAGTACATACCTGAGCTGTAATGTAGTTACATAAGCAAATACTAAGAATAAGGCCGGAGATAATTTTTTTCATTACGTGCTTGTCACCCGCAGGTGGCTACCACCCTTGAATAATTGAATAAAGATAGCTCAAACAATCCGGCAGGTAGTTCTATACCTGTTAGTATTACAACCTACTGTGATTATACAAAAGACCTAAAATTCTATTTGATTACTTTCTCTATAATAAGTTGACCTACTTTTTTGCCAGCAACTGCCCCCTGATCTACACTATTTCTATAATGGATACCCCCATACACCCGGCTGATAGAAGCTTCGGCAGCAGCTTCTTCAAATGAATTGAATTGGCGTTGCATGCCTATATAAGCTAAATCACTGGTATCTAAAAAAGCATAATTTTTACCATATACCGCTGCCAACACTTCTGCTGCAGCAGCTGTGATGGTACTATGCCCACTGGTATATTCGGGAAATGGTGGGGTTTGTAAAAAAGGAATCCAGTTTTTATCAATCAGCCCATTAATAACAGTTACAGGTCGCACTACCGAACTTCTGTACTTCTCATCCCAACAGGCTATAAAGGCATCATATAAAGCTACGGATGTTAAAGCAAATCCCCGGGCAGCCACTACAGCATCTACCTTGCTTTGTTTTGCAGCGATAGCAGCTATACCCATCCAGTGCCCCCCAGGGGTAATCTTCTTGTTGCCAAACATCATATGCCCGGAATGCTCAATCACAAAAGGATTATCATCCCAATATTTTGCGATGGTTTTTTGTTCTTCTGTCAAGTTTTTTCCGATGGTATACACTTCCTTTACTTCGCGAAAAAATATACTGGCCGTATCGGTGCTATAGGTAGGTGGCGCAGGGGGCTTACATTGAGATGCCGAATCTAATACCAGTGGCAGCATCGTATTCCAACACCATTCCACCCCATCTAAATAATCGGGTGGAGTAGGCTGCCATTTACCCGGCTCGTTAGCGCCTAGATATTTAGGCTTCCCCCTCGACTTAATATATCCGTCATTCATGGCCCTTGCCAGCACCTGCTTTCCCACTGCTTCACCAAATAAAACCGAGCGTTCATAGGTTTCTTTATCTAAGTGTTGCTTATATCTGTTATACACCGAATTCTCATACTTACTTAAAGAATCCACCGAAAATACCATTTTACGAACCGAAGTAAAAAACGCTTTGGTGGCAGCCAGTGTATAATCATATTGCTTGCCCGCCTCCGGTTGAGGCATAGGGGCAAAGCCATGTAATTTATCTGTGATAGAAGTAGTTCCGGGATTTGCATGCCTGATTGCCTCATAGGAAGCCAACGATGCATAAACATAAATACGACTGCTCACCGGAGGGGTAAACACATCGTAGATGATAACCTGAGTTAGTTGATTTTCGTTTGCCAATAAAACATCCACCGAAGAAACATCATTGGCAGACTTTGTATTACACCCAACAGTTGCTAAAAGAAGAGCAACTAATATTCCTTTCTTACACAAATTAATTACCATACAGAACTGTTTTTATTGTAGGGATACTAGGCGCTTGCTGCCAGACAATTGAGTTATTTCTACTTTGGTTACTTGCTTGCTTACTGAAATATGTCTGCCAGATTGCGACTGAAATGAAGATCCATAATATAACTCACGCTTAGTTTTGCTACCATCTTTCCAAAAAAGGGTGGCACTAATTTCGTTGGGGAATACCGGAATAATGGTGCGCGGTTCTTTTAATTCAAATAACCGAAGCGGTCCGCGATTTTCGCTGGCTGCCAAACAGCTATATCCATTTGCGCCGGCAATTTGAACCATCGCTTTGCCATTGCCTGGTAAAAAAATACCGCTTTGTAAAATACTGAGCGGTGTAAAGTTTCCTTTACCATCTCCCTGTAACACCAATCCATTTAATGCGTCATATCTTCCTACAGAAACCTCTGTGCCATAATCATTGGTATTGATAGCAATATCCAGATTACCATCACCCGTAAAATCATCTACCACCATACCATTCAACGTAGAATATTGTGCTTCGCTTGGCAACGGAATCATCTCAAAATTTCCCTTACCATTATTTTTCAGCACAACGGAGGAAAACTCTGTTGCCGAAAATTGAATCGCCATTTTTTTCTGCTCGGGCGAAAGCACTTCTTCAATACCAGCTACTGCATACCCCTTATAATTCTGAAATCGATTCCGCATACTAATCATCTGCTTCACTAAATCATCTCTGCTTTGGGCAGGAAACTCTTTTTTTCTCCCCTTAATATCCGGCAGAAACAAAGAAGGTATTGCATCATAACTGCCATTTTTATCAAAGTCACCACCAAATATTCGAACAGGATGATTGGCATCGGCCCGATAAAAACTGTTTTTACCCATATTGCCCAGCACATAATCGATATCCCCATCTTTATCAAAATCGCCGGCAGCAATAGAATTCCACCAACCGGTTTTTCCAGCAATAGCAGTTCCCATAGATTGCAGCACCAGCTTACCCTGTTGATTTTGCAAATACGTGGGTGCCATCCACTCACCTGCCAGTAACACATCCGTCCAGCCGTCGCCGTTAACATCACTACACAGGGCATCACATATTAATCCGATATTTTTTAGAGCCGGCGCTACAGAGGCAGTTACATCCGTAAAACGAATAGTAGTATCTCTTGTGTCATTTCTAAATAAAAAGCTCGACACAGGCTTCGGATAATTCCATGGATCCACTCTACCAGTAACCAGTAAATCCAAATCACCATCCTTATCATAATCAAAAGCGCGCACACACATTTTACTGGTGTATTCCTTTGGCAATGCATTCGTGTGCCAACTAAAATTGCCACGGCCATCATTTACATACAACTTATCCTGATAGACACTCGTATTTCTCTCATTCTCATAACCGCCACTGGCAATGTATATATCTAAATCCTTGTCGCCATCTGCATCAAACAAAATCATACCCTCATCTTCCCAGCGTTTCGTATTTATATCAGCACCTGCCAAGAGGGGCTTTTGAATAAATCGTCCATCCTTTTGCTGGCAAAATATCTGTGCGCTAAATGAGAAAGACCCGCCCATTACAAGATCCTCTAGTCCATTCCCATCTACATCTCCCACTGCCAATGCAGGTCCGTATTCAGAAAACTTATGCGGAATTAGTTTTTGTATGTTGAAATCTATAAAGTCTTTTTCTTCCTGCTTATATCCCAATGCAGCTTGCCGGGAAATATTCCTGAAAATTGCTTGAGAAGCCAGCATATTTTGTGTGGGCACATCTACCCGAACAGCGGCTGATTTTTTAATGGTTATTCGCTGATTCGCCTTAACCTGTTGCAGGGTTTGCTGCAATCCATTTTGCCAGCGCACTACGATTGAATCTACCACTGTATTACTTCCTAAACCAAAGTGGGCTATAGGGTCTACGGAAGAAAGGTAGCCCCGGTAAGGACTACTTTCTAAACTCAGGCGATTACCTCTGCCAAAATATAATTCAACCCAGGTTCCTATACCTTGCCGGTTAAGCGAATCCCCTTCTAATACAATTTGCAAATAGTTGGCCCCCTCTTTCTTTTTTTGTTGAAGTGTATTTTTATATACCCCAGCTTCATCATTGATATTATTAACTATCATATCCAGGTCGCCATCATTATCTAAATCGGCATATACGGCACCATTAGAAAAACTGGGCGCGGTTAGTCCCCACTCATCCGTTGTATTCGAAAATTGTAAATTCCCTAAATTTTTATAGGCATAATTTTTAATTTTTACTTCAGGAATCTGAGAGAGTAATTGCTTTTTAGAAGCTACTGCATAAGAAGTATTTCTGAAGGCGACAAAATCGTGGTCTGTAACATCTTTCGGAAATCCATTGGTTATGATGATGTCTCGATTGCCATCGTTATCGTAATCTGCTACCAGCGGCGTCCAACTCCAATCGGTTTCTGCTACCCCTGCAAAAAAAGACAGATCACTAAATACTGGTGCTCCAATAGTATCATTCTCTACTACGCGCGGGCCCTGATTAATTTGGAGTGTATTACGCACATATTGGAAATGATAGTTGAAGTACTCTAAATTCTGATAGGTTTGATAGCTATTGGGGTTCAGCATCATTTTTTTACGATAATTGTCTTCCGGATTCATATCCAGTGCAATCACATCACTTAATCCATCGTTGTTCACGTCAATCACATCATTACCCATTGCATTGGCGGAAGTGTGCTTGAAATAAACCGCCAACTGATCGGTGAATGTGCCGTTCTGATTATTGATCCAGAGTAAGTCGCTCGACAAATAATCGTTGCTCACATAGATATCTTTCCAGCCATCGCGATTAAAATCGGCAATACTAACTGCATGGGCATACCCCTCCACCAAAATGCCGGCGGCTTTAGATACGTTCGTAAACACAGGATGCTGCAGTGCAACATCATAATCGTTCCGCATTAACTGATCCGTATTAGGATGTGTTCCATCTTTTGAAACCGGACGAAAGCGATTCGGAAAATCATTCTTTACTATTTCGTTATTGGCGATATATACATCCAGATCGCCATCATTATCATAATCGAAAAAGGCTGCCATGGTGCCATGACTGGTCAATCCCAGTCCATATTCTTTAGCCTGATTGATAAAATAAGGATTACCGGATTTATCAAGACCCTGATTCACATATAATAAATGCTCGCGCTTAACAGAATCTTTTAATAGGGTTGCACAAACATAAATATCCTGGCGGCCATCGTTATTTATGTCAACCACAGAAACGCCTCTACACCATTTGCCCTCGCCGCCCACACCTGCGGAAGCGGTAATGTCTGCGAAAGAAAAATTGCCTTTGTTTATATAAAGTTTATTAGAAACCAGGTTGCCCGAAAAATAGATGTCCTGCAAGCCATCATTGTTAAAGTCGCCCACGCCAATTCCACCTCCGTTATACACGTTCTCAAAATCGAGTACGTTAACAGAATCCGTTTCATTAATATTGTTGGCAAAATGAATGCCAGAATGAGCAGAAGGAATGGCTTCGAATAAGGTGGGTTTGCTGCAGGAGGCAAACAAAATGCAAAGCAGTAACCCATATCCAAAACGAGAAATACTAACAGAAAAGCTTGTTAGAAGCAGTGTTTTTTTTAGCGCGAATAGCATAGCAGCACAATATCCATAAAAATAAGAAAGAGGCCATGTAATACATGGCCTCTTTCTATAAATCTTAGTGAAAATAATTAGAAACCAGGGTTCTGCTTGAGCGTGCCCTTGCTCAGATCAATTTGTGTCTGAGGTATAGGGTAGTATTCATTTTTACCCTTGGTAAAAACAGAATTTGTAAAATACGTTCTCCTTGCCTTTTCCTTAGCAATAAAGGCATTCAATTCTACGTCAGCTGTTCCATAACGAACAAGGTCGAAGAAACGATGTCCTTCCATAGCCAGTTCCAGTTTTCTTTCGAAGCGAACGGCTTTACGACCAGCAGCTTGATCAGCAAAGGAGGTGTACAATCCAATCTGGTAATTTGCTGCGTTAGCACCGGCAGCATTCTTTACCCACCTTGAAGGATTATCCTTCATACGGCTTCTTACACGGTTTACCAAAGTAACTGCATTTGCCAGAGAACCTACTTCTACTTCGCACTCCGCTGTCCACAACAATACGTCGGCAAAGCGGATAAAAGTGTAATTATTAGCAGATACACCAGCAGTCCAGAATGAGTTATCTGTTAAGGCTCCAGCCTGACGCTTGAAGTAAACGTTTTTAATAGGAGAGTAGGGTCCGCCATTGTTCTGGTCGCGAATCCAGTCATTACCAGGATGTGTTCCCCAATCCAGATAGGGAATACCTCTTCTACCCATGGTGTAATCAATACGAGGATCTACAGGCGTAGTTACATCAGGCGTATAAGCTGCTGTAGAGTTAATGCCTTGGTCGTTTTTCAGATCAGAGGCATTCCAGGTATCCAATAAAGGAAGGCCATTAGCGTCTACCTTAAATGAGTTAGCCAAGCTTACAGAAGGCTGATAGAAACCGCAGCATCCGCCGGGTCCGCCATTGTAAGGGAAGTTCAACACATCTCCCCAGCCACCGTTACTACCATTAGAATTATCATTAACGGATTGCTGACAAGAGAATACTGCTTCTGCAGAATTTTTAGTTTCTGCATTAAAGTTGTCGAAAAAGTTAGCTTGCAGGTCGTATTTTAAACCCTTGGCAGTAACTCCATTGGCAACCACATCTTTCAGGATGGGTAATGCAGCAGCATAATCACGTCTAAACATCAACGCTTTGGCTTTTAAACACTTCGCAGCCCATGAATTTACACGGCCCACCTGACTTTGTGTTGCAGGTAAATTGGTAATCGCATAATCCAAATCAGCTATGATGTTAGGCCAGATATCTGCTGTGTTGGGAACATTGAAGTTTCCGGCAGCGTAGGTAATTTTTTCGTCTACAAAAGGTACATTATTCCACATTTTCTTAGCTTCCATATGGTAGTGGGCGCGCAGATAACGAGCTTGTCCTTCTATTCTCAGTTTATCAGCAGCAGAGATATCAGTAGCAGCTGCCATGATGCGCAATACATCATTACAACGCTGGATACCATCATACACAGCTTGCCATTTTTGGTTAAAATAACCATTGGAGGCAGTGGGTGCATAGGTTTCTATAGGAACGATATCTGCTTGGTCACCGGGGTCAGAGCCTTTGTAGGCATCATCGGAAGTAACTCCGCCGTATACCCAGTTAGAGCCGGCACTTTGCCAGCCGCCACCGGCACCGCCATATCCGTCTAATAATGAATAGGCACCGATTAATAACCCCTCAACCCCTGCTTTGTTGGCGAGGGTATTTTGGTCCAAAGAACCAATAGGATTTTTATCTAAAAAACTTTTAGAGCAGGATACAGCTAGTACGATAACTGCGGTAACTCCTGCCAGAATGATTCTCAATTTTGATTGTTTCATGTTGTAATTTTTTTCTTGATGAGATGGCTCTGATTAGAAAGTTACGTTTACACCGATATTGATATTCCGCTGATTGTTAGGGTAGTTACCAAAATCAATACCGAAGGCGGCATTAGAACCAGACAATTCTGGATCCAGACCCGTGTATTTGGTAATGGTAAACAAGTTAGCTGCCTGCACATAGAATCGAAATTTCTCTATTCCAAATTTCTTCAGAGTGGCAGTTGGCATTGTATATCCTACAATCATTGATTTACATCTAAAATAGCTTCCATCTTCTCTGTAATAAGAGTTGGGAACCTGATTCGTACTGAAACTGGCATCATTCTCAGCAATAGGAATATTGGTAGCAGTTCTGGTAGGCAACCATGAATTATTTAATGCATTGATACTCTTAGCCCCCTGGAAGGAAGGATAGAAATCAGTCCAGTATCTAACATAGTTGATAACATCGTTTCCGAATGAACCATATAAGAAAGTAGAGAAATCAAAATTCTTATACTGAGCGCCCAAATTTAAACCCAAAGTAAAATCAGGGTTGGGATTACCGAAGAAAACGCGGTCGGCATCTGTAATCACTTTATCTCCATTGGCATCACGGTATTTGAATCTTCCTGGCTTAGCTCCATCCTGTGTAGCTGATCTAGACACATCAGATGCATCCTGGAAGATACCTGCTACTTCGTATCCGAAGAAAGAACCAATCGGATTACCAACCTGATTTCTTACGAAGTCACCAATTCTAGATCCACCAGCAGTAAAATAATTACCGGGGATGTTATTGATTGTACTTTTATACGTAGTGAAAATAACACCTACGTCATATTTGAAATCTTTGTTAGCCACGCCACGATAGGTAACGGAGGCGTCAAAACCCGTGTTCTGAATATCTCCGATATTAACGGACGGTAAGGCAGCACCTCCAACAGTTGCAGGAGCCTGGTCTGAAAACAACAGACCGTTAATCGTCTTCTTATAGTACTCGATACTTACATCCAACTTATTCTTAAACAACAAGGCGTCGATACCAAAGTTGGTTAAGACATTTTCTTCCCAACCAGTTTTTGGGTTACCAATTCTGGTTGCATTAAACCCTTGAACAGAAGAAGTGCTGGTACCATTGATATCATAGAAAGATCCACCAGGACTTCCGCCAAATTGACTGAAGGCATTGGAAGGATCTACGTTTGCCTGGTTACCGAGTTTACCCCAGCTACCACGGATTTTCATATCATCAATCCATTTAACATTGCTCATGAATTTTTCACGAGATATTCTCCAAGCTGCAGCAAATGAAGGGAAAATACCAAAGCGCTTTTCAGAACCAAAACGAGAAGAACCATCTCTTCTTACAGTGGCACTGAACAGGTATTTGTCATCATAGGCATAATCAACTTTTGCAAACTGAGAATACAATGCATTTTGATATGCATAGCTGTAGTTGGTAAATCCTGAAGATCCTGTACTTAATACACGGAAGCTAGGATTGTCGGTAAAAAAGCCCAATGCATTTCCGCCTACACCTCTACCATACACTTCAACTGCTTCAACACCTGCCAGCGCAGTTACTGCATGCTTCTCTTTAAATACATTGCTATACTTTACGGTGTTAGTCCAAGTCCACTGACGGTTATACCCTGCATTTTCGCTGAAGGAATTAGAGCCATTATTTTCAGCGTTCTCATAAGTTCTATAGCCATAGTTGTAATAGTAGAAGTTGCTCATCGTTCCACCAAAAGCAGTTCTGGCAGTAAAATGCTTTAAGAAATCAACTTCTGCAAATACGTTACCCTGAATATCCCAAGAGTTACCTCTATTATCTAAAGAACGCATCTGGTTAGCCACCGGATTTTGTGCATTTCCTAAGCCTCTAGCAGCTGTTCCTGCAAAACCACCTGAAACATCGTACACTGGAATAATAGGTTGCTGACGATAAGACATCGAAATAGCATTTCCCTCACTCTGGTTACCAATCTGAGGATTGTCGCGGTTGAACAGATAAAGGTTTTCTCCCACTCGGATATTCTTAGTAATATTATACGTAGTATTCGCACGAACAGAATACCGCTTTAAATAAGTGCCCATCAAAGTACCTTGCTGATTGAAATAGTTCATCGACAACAGGTAGGTATTCTTATCATTACCACCGCTAGCCGTAACTGTATGGCTTTGAATTCCAGCTGGAGAGAAAATCTCCTGGAACCAATTGGTACCTTGCTTGTTGGCAGCTACAATCTGGTAAATAGGCTTGCTGAAGTCGGATACATTATACTTTGCTAAGTCGGCAGCAGAAATACTTCCCACAATACCGGCAGCACCCCCATTTAATATATAATCTGGAATAATTGGTGAAGCACCACTTCCATACTGAGGATGGGTAGTAGGTTGACCGGAATTTTTTAATGCCAACCAGGTTAAGTCAGCCATTCCTTTAGAATCCAATAAATTAAATGGATTACCCGAAGCAGGATATTGCTTTCCAATATAGGCTTCGTAGTTAACCACCGCACGGCCAGAACGACCTCTTTTTGTGGTTACCACAATTACCCCATTCGATCCACGCACACCATATATGGAGGCGGCACCGGCATCTTTCAATACCTGAATAGATTCAATTTCAGCAGCATTCAGGTTAGTTAAGCTTCCCTGAACACCATCTACAATTACTAACGGATCCACATTTCCGAAGTTAGTAATACCCCGAATACGGATATTACTTCCAGAACCTGGCTGTCCGGATGTAATTACGTTCAAACCGGAAGCACGACCCTGTAACATTTGTTCAGGACTACCGGCTGGAACCGCTTTTAAATCTTTTACGTTTACAACAGATACGGAACCGGTAATGTCTTTCTTACGTTGCGCAGAATAACCGGTAACCAGCACTTCATTCAGCTGATTGGTTGCTTCACTTAACGAAAAAGAAAAATCAGATTTACCGCCCACAGCCTGCTCAATAGTTTCAAACCCAATGGATGTAACCAATAGGGTAGCATTGGCTGGCGCATTGATGGTAAAAGTACCATCATTCCCAGTAACGGTTACGGCTGTAGTACCTTTAATGGCAACAGTAGCCCCCGCAAGTGGTTGACCAGTAGATTTGTTGGTGACTTTCCCGATAACGGATTTCTGTGCGAAAACACCGATACTGCAGAAAAGGAAAATAAGCGAGAGTATAGCACTCCGCAAAAACAGTTGGTTTTTTAATGGCATAGCAGTTAGTTTATGAAGAATAAGGCACTAATTTAATAAAATCTTAACACGGTGTACGGAATCAATCATATTTTTTTATATGTTATTTGTAAAGCAATGATAATGTATTAATGCTTTTTATTTGTATCTAAATATCTTACACATTTTGGGGAGACCTGGATAAATATATATTATTGTACACATAACGCCTACTTATGAAAAAATGGATCTTTTTTTTATCATTATATATTGTTTTTCATAGTCTTTCAAGCTGCAATACCCCCAGCGAAAACCCAGCCAAAACCTCCCCAGCCCTACTTACCCAGATAAGCTGGCAATCGAGCAGCTTAGAACTGGACAAAGTGCCGATGGGAGACACCGTACACTTTAGTTTTGTATTTACCAATTCGGGGGATTCGCCCGTGATTATAACGGAGGCAGACGGCGGATGCAGTTGCTTGCAGGTTGAAGCCCCCTCTCAACCGGTTATGCCGGGAAAAACAGATAGCATACGCGTACGTTTCAACACCAACTTGTCCGTTACCGGCTGGGTAAGAAAAAGTATCCGCGTGATAGCCAACACAGCGCCAAGCACCCACCGGCTATTGTTTTCTACCGAAATTACCGGGCATAAAAAATAAATTTTTCAGCAGCAGAGCTAATATTTTCTGCTAACAGATGAATAATCCTTTTTTATGCGCGCCTGCATTTGGCCGGTAGTATCTCCGCCCGATAAACGCTTCATTCTCACCGTGAATTCACATTCATAAAAATCCGGACCGGCATAATAAGCCACTTCCTCCACCGTAAACTGGGTGCCGGTTGTATTACCTTGGGCAGACTGCTCTAAAAACTGCTGCATAGTTTTTTTCAACTTGTCGGGCACATCGTTCACCGGCTGCTTTTGTAAACAAGCAGTAAATATGCCAATCAACAACAGGTATCCTAATAAAGTTTTCATTTGCATAACAGTAAGTTTGTAGAGGTAAAGTTACTTGATTTGTGTTTTCGCAGTTTTATTAAACGATACCTGACAAATATCATTTTTCCCCACCCTTGCGCCAAGTAGCTTTGTAGGGTTCATTCAATTATCCACCTAAAACAAAGTGTTATGTCATTTACAGCAGCCACCCACCTTGCCAATCAACCCCGCGAATTACAACATCTGCTTTCCTTTTATGAGCAGGAAATTCAGTTTTTAGAAAAATTACTAAGCGAAGTGGTTAACAAAAACACTTCCCGAGAAGCAATGTCAGAAGCCGAACATTTTCAGAACCAGTTTCTGATTCAGAAAAGAAATATCGACGAACTCAGAAATCGCATCCTACAAAACCATCACCTGGCATCAGATGAAGCAAAGATTCATGCCGGAAGGGTAGATACCCGTTTAGTATCGGATAATATAAACATAGGAGAAGAAGTACATCAGCTGGAGAAAATAATTGCCGATTTACGCGCAGCCTATAAAAAATACCTGCTAAATTGGATGTAATTACCCCGGCTCCAAAGGATTTTAATCCCCCCAAACAAAGAGGCGTAGCCTCGCC
>JBBAJQ010000030.1:0-11817 GCA_040403945.1 Sediminibacterium sp. | reverse complement strand
TTACCCCGGCTCCAAAGGATTTTAATCCCCCCAAACAAAGAGGCGTAGCCTCGCCCCATATTTCACCAACGGATTTTAATCCGTTGATCCCCCCATGCATCTGAAACCCATACGCTAATGAGCTGCCAATCAGAGTGCTATATCCGAATGGCGACTTTTTTTCGGGGTAGGCATACAACAAAAGGGCATTTTTATATGGATTGATCTGGATTTAACAGGGTGGATTTCTTTACTAAATTTAGGGGTTGTACCTTTAGGTATGACCATTCAATTGATAAAAAACCGTTCCGACATCGGAGCCGGTACAAGAGGCTCTGATTTGGGTATTGATGCGTTGGAAATAGCTGCCATTAACTCGGGCAATGATTATTTTAACCGACATAAATACATTGATGTGCTCACCCGCAATGAGACCATCTATAACAAAAACACCAACAACTTTGCAAAAAGAATCGAGCATGTTGTAGAGCAATGCGAGCGAGTGGCAGCCGCTGTAAAAGTATCTTTACAGAAGGGCTATTTCCCTATGGTATTATCCGGAGACCACTCCTCCGCACTGGGCACCATCAGCGGCATACAGGCTGCCTTTCCCGAAAAGAAGATTGGCGTTATATGGATTGATGCACATTCAGATATCCATTCTCCCTTTACCTCCCCTTCCGGCAATATTCATGGAATGCCCTTAGCAGCTGCCCTTGCGGAAGACAACCTCAGTTGCCAGATAAACCAACCCGGCAACGAAACCCTTCAGTATTGGGAAAGACTTAAAAATATTGGTACCCCGGGAGCCAAACTATTACCCGCACACCTGATTTATTTTGGTCTCCGTGATTTTGAAACTGCCGAAGCGAGTCTGATTGCCGAAAAGCATATCACCGTTTTTACAGTAGCGCAGGTTCGGGAAAAAGGTATCCGGCAGTGCGTAGAACAAACCCGCAATATCTTGCAAAACTGTGATGCTGTTTACATATCCTTTGATGTAGATAGTATGGATAGCGATCAGGTTTCTTATGGCACGGGCACCCCAGTACCCATTGGGTTTATGCCAGGAGAAATTTCCGACTTGCTCACCTGCTTGTGCGAATTTGATAAGCTGGTTTGTATCGAACTAGCTGAAATAAATCCCTTACTCGACAATAAAGGCAACCTAATGGCAGAAACTGCCTTCCAGATATTAGAAAAAGTTTCGGGGATATTAGAAGAACATAACAGATGAGTGTCTTCTGTACTTAGCGGCATTACTTTACTTCCCACCAACAAAATATTATTTCTGCTATAGTGGGTATTCATTTCATTCGCTTATTTTGTTATCGATAACCTCCGGCTATTTGAATAACAAACTGCCAACTGGATCATCCTTGCATAAAATCTACCCCATGATACGAGTACCTTTTCTGGAAATGGAACAAACCATATTTCGGGCATTTACCAAAGCAGGCCTTCCCGAAAACACTGCGGCCACT
Organism: Sediminibacterium sp.; assembly: GCA_040403945.1. Lineage (GTDB taxonomy): Bacteria > Bacteroidota > Bacteroidia > Chitinophagales > Chitinophagaceae > Sediminibacterium. The sequence continues at coordinate 10,354 of JBBAJQ010000030.1, read as the reverse complement.
TGTGCGCGCATTCATACCGAATCGAGCTGCGATGGCGTTTTTTCGCATGGCCTCAATCGGGTAGAGCGCTTTGTAGATTACCTGCACCGTGGATGGATTAACCCTTTGGGAAAAGCAAAAATACAAAACTCGTTAGCCGCATGGGAAATCTATGATGGAGAAATGGGCCCGGGTATAACCAATGCCATTTTTGCAATGGACCGTGCGACCGATTTAGCTAAGATAAATGGCATGGGTATGGTTAGCTTACGCAATACTACCCATTGGATGCGCGGAGGAACCTATGGTTGGCAGGCCGCCGATAAAGGTATGCTCGCAATTTGTTTCACCAACACCGAAACCTGCATGCCTCCATGGGGTGCCCGCACGGGCGCTATTGGTAACAATCCTTTTATTATGGCAGTACCTGAACCAACCGGCCAACACATAGTGCTGGATATGGCCATGTCGCAATACTCGTATGGGAAATTACAAGTGAAGCGCCTAGCCAATCAACAACTGCCCTACGATGGGGGATTTACTTCCGATGGAGCACTCACCTGCAATCCCGCCTCCATTGAAGAGAGCAGAAGAATCTTGCCTACCGGATTATGGAAAGGATCAGGCATGGCCATACTGATAGACTTAATGGCTGCCCTCCTTTCCGGTGGCAATCATACCGCTGCGATCGACCGACTCGAACAAGGGAGTTGCGCATCCTGCTGCCAGGTATTTATGGCGTTCGACCCACTCCGGATAAGCAGTGCTGATTTTGTAAAAAATGCAATACAAAACACGATACAGCAAATAAAATCAGCCATACCTGCAGAAAACATTACTGAAATTTTATACCCCGGTGAGCAATCAATGCATAACAGAAAAGAAAACAGGGAACGTGGCATACCAGTTGATGCCGGCGTTTGGAAAAGAGTTAGCGAGTTGGCCAATTAAAATAGGTATGTAATATGTTGCTGAAAGTAAAGAAAATTACTATTCGTATACAAAATGTTAAAATACAGCACCAACCAAAGAAATCAAATAATTTTATCAACTCAACAGAAACTGAATTTTTCAGCTACTGATTGACCCATATCCAAATCCCATGAATCCATTTATCCCTTCGGGTATTTCCCGCTTTATTTCCGTTATTCGAACCCTTCTTCAATTTATACAATACCTAATTGCCATTTTCCCGGAAAACTACGGTGGTATATTCACCGGCAAATTGGGTATGCCACCTTATCAACTCCAGCCGGTAAAAAGGCAGTCTAATAACCCTTTTAATAAAAGGAAAAGGGTGCCATTTTAAAACACGTCGAATCCCAGCCTAAACTTTTGGCAACCCACTATCTGCTGATTCATCTTAATCTCTCTATTATGCAATTATTCAAGTTTCGAATTTTATTTCTATTGGTAATGATGGCCGCATCCCTTACTTCCATCGCTCAGCCCAAGAAACCTACCCTGATGATTCTACCGAGCGATAACTGGTGCAATCAGCGTTTTTTTATGATGCAGTACAACGATCAGGGAACACAGAAAAAAATTCCCAACTACAAACAAGCCTTTCAAGAAGATACCGAACTGGCTCAGGTTATCGCCAAACTCGGTGCTTTTATGCTGAGCGAAGGGTATACATTAAAAGATGCCGAGCAGGAATTAAAAAAGCTAGAGCAGGTATCTGCCGAAGATAATGTTACCAGTAGCAGCAGCTCAGGATCCGACCTGAGTGAATCGCCCCTAGACAAACTGAAAAAAAGAGCTAAATCAGATATTATCCTTCAACTCTGGTGGGAAGTGAATAGTGCTGGCGGCGGAAATATCATCCGCTATACCCTAGACGCATTCGATGCCTATACCGGCAAACGAATCGCATCCTCCACTGGCAACAGCAAGGCCTCCGACAAATTTGTTCCCGATTTGTTATTGAAAGCGGTAAAAGATAATTTCTCTTTATTCAATTCGCAAATCGACAATTATTTTAACGACATGAAAAAGAATGGCCGGGAAGTAATTGTAAAAATAAAAACCTGGAAAAACTGGGATAAAGACCTAGAAGAAGAGTTTAATGGAAAAGAGCTGAATGAATATATTGCCGGCTGGATGAAGAATAACACCATAAAAGGTAATTTCAATACTACCGACAATTCAGAGTCGTATATTTTATACGAGCAGGTACGCATACCACTTTTCAACGAATCGGGGGATGCCATGGATGCCCGCGACTTTGCGAGAGGATTACAAAAGTACCTGAAAGCCGCTCCCTTTAACATTACTGCTAAACTGATGACACGCGGTTTAGGAGAAGCCATCTTAGTATTGGGCGAAAAATAAATTTATTCAATAGCTTGGCCGAATTCCCCTTGGTTAAATGATAGTTGGTGTATGAAAAAAATTGTCCTCTTACTGATGATTGTAGGCTCCCTTCATACGAGCACCTTCAGTCAATCGTATAACGCCGAAAAAACTGCGCTGAGTAATTTTATCACGCGCATGTATAAAAGCGAACCGTTTACCGGTGTGAAGGTTTTTCTTGACTACGAAAACAAATACCTGATATCCCTGGTAAAACTGAGCGCCGGAAACTATTCTTCCGAGAGCACTATGAATCGGGTAGCTGAAGTAAAAGCTAAGGCACAGGTGAGTCAGTTTATAAATGGCTCGTATATCTCCGTTGAATCCATTGTTACCACTACCGCCACTACTTCCAAAAAAAATGGCAGTTCAGTAAGCGAAATATCAGAAGTGATAAAAGAATCCTCCATCGGCTATGTAGATGCCCTCGAACTTATATCCATGTTTACCGACGAAAACGAAACCGATAAAAAAGTTTTTATTTATTTACGGGAACTGGAAAAAATTAAAAAGAAAAAATAAGCACATGAAATGTTTTCTGCTTGCCCTCTGTTTATCTACCTCCTTACTTACTTACGCCCAATCCGACGATCTGGGCCGCATCGCCCTCAATACCTATGTTTCGGATGATGTAAAAATACCCGCCGAAGCCAAAGCCATTTTAGAAAACAAACTCAGCATCATCGCCACACAATATGCCATGGGCAGCAGTGCTTACAGACCCCGATTTGTAATTACGGCTAATGTGGGCCTTTTTACTAAAGATGTGGTTGCTGGTCCGCCCGCCATGATTGCACAAACCATGAACATTACCCTATATATCGGAGATGGAATAGAAAATCTTTCTTTCACTTCGCTAAACATGACTATAAAAGGTGTGGGCACCAACGAAAACAAGGCATTCATTGATGGATTTAAAAACATCCCCACTAAAAATGCGCAACTTGAGAAATTTATGCAGGAAGGAAAGCAGAAAATAATGGACTACTATATTGCCAAATGTGCCTTGATTGAAGAAAAAGCTGCTTCACTGGCCGCCCAAAGTAAATACGACCAAGCAATTTACGAACTGGCCGCTATACCAGATGTTTCGAAAGATTGCTATACCCGTTGCCAATCGAAAATGGCTGTATATTTTAAACAAAAAATTGATGCAGAATGTAGTCAAAAGCTTACCCGTGCTAAAGGGGAGTGGGCAGCCAACCCTTCTTATTCAGGTGCACAAACTGCGGGCAATACTTTACTATCTATCCATCCAGCTGCTGCTTGTATGCCGCAGGTTAATGAGATGCTGAAAAGTATGAGCGATAAAATTGCTGCCGATGAAAGAGCCGCCTGGGAACTAAAAGTAAAACAATATAACGATCAGGTAGCCCGCGAAAATCAATTGATACAATACGCCCGGGAAGATGCAGCCAGAGAATACGAACTGTCGAAAATACGGGCCGAAAATTTTCGGCAAATTGCGATTGAAGTAGCCAGAAATTTGCCAAAAACAATTACCACCAATAATTACAGTCGCATTCACTGGTGGTAACAATACTTACTGCAGCTGCTACTTTTTAAAATCACTGGAACCATTCCCTATCCAGATAACCCTTTGCTGATTGGGCTGCATCCATTGTAAAATGGGTAACATATTTTTTTCGGTAATGGCAACACAACCAGCCGTAGGCCCCATCTCCGGGTTAGACAAATGAAAAAAGATAGCACTGCCTTTTCCCGGAACAACGGGCTGTGTATTGTATTCAATCACCATACAATATTTGTAGTCGTCGCTCTTCAAAAGTAAGTTTTCATAGGAAGCCGCTGTTGTTTCTCCGCGAACATATTGATTATAGGCGGGTGATGCCGGATCGTCTATCCATTTATCCGCCTGGGTTAACTGGGTTACCGGCAATTGAGTGGATACGGTGGACAGATAACTAAACAAGCGGCCCAAATTATACCAGCCGGAGGGCGTTTTTCCATCCCCTTCTATTTTAGTGCCGGCGGCAGCTATTCCATTTTTACCCACAGCAGCTCGAGCCGAATGCCTGATTTTTTTCCAGCGGGTTCCCTTTCTTTCCCAGGCAGTAAGCCAGGCGTGATGTAATGAATCACCGGGGCGTTGCCACACTATGATAAGTTGCTGGGCAGCCAACAAGGCAGGATGTTCTTGCACCGTTAGTTGATGCAGGCGATGGGCTGTAATTTTTTGTGCGTGCACATTTGCAGCAGTTAATACCCCAAGCAACCAAACAGCCAATGCAGATTTCATAAAAGTTCGATTACCGGCAAACAAACGCAACATACAATGTATAGAAACCGGAATGATTATCTTTTTCTAGAACGGCCCGTTAACCCCAATGCACCCAATAAACTTCTGGTAATTACACTGGCAGCGGTTCTTCCCACCTGCTTCACCACGGGGTTATCAAAGAAAGAAGGCTCTTTAGCTGTGCGACCGGCCGGCTTTTCTTCTTCCGGCGGTGCCTGAGCAGCAGCCTGTTCTAATTTTCGCGTTAATATTTCGTAGGCGCTATCACTGTCTATCTCCTTAGCATATTTAGCAGCCAGCTTACTATTGGCTACCAAATGATCTATTTCTGTATCCAACAAAATATCCATCCGGCTGCGCGGAGAACAAAGCATGGTATGTACCAACGGTGTGGGAATACCCTTTTCATTCAACAAAGTAACCAAGGCCTCGCCGATACCCAGCTGCGTTAACAATTCGTCTGTTTTATAGAAATCTGTAACCGGAAAATTTTCGGCTGCCTGCTTGATGGTTTTTCTGTCTGCCGCCGTAAATGCCCGCAAAGCATGTTGCACCTTTAACCCCAGCTGACTTAATATAGAGGCCGGAATATCCTGCGGGTTTTGGGTGCAGAAGAATATACCAATTCCTTTAGAGCGAATTAGCTTAATAACCGTTTCTAATTGCTGCAATAATGCAGAACTAGCTTCATTAAAAATTAAATGCGCTTCATCAATAAACATTACCAGCTTGGGCTTATCTAAATCGCCCTCTTCCGGACAGGTAGCATATAACTCGGCCAGTAATTGTAACATGAAAGTTGAAAATAATTTAGGCCGGTCTTGCATATCCGTTACGCGCAATACATGCACCATCCCTCTACCATCGTTACTAATCCGAAGCAAATCATCCACCTCAAAACTCCTTTCACCAAAAAAACGATCGGCACCCTGCTGTTGCAGCTCTACCACCTTACGTAATATGGTACCGGTAGACGTTGTTGAAATCTTGCCATAGGCTTTCTCAATTTCCTGTTTCCCCTCATCGCCAATATATTGTAATACCTTGATGAAATCTTTCAAATCCAGCAAAGGCATCTGGTTGTCGTCGCAGTACTTAAATATCAAAGCAACCAACCCGCCTTGTACATCATTCAACCCCAAAATTTTACTCAACAAAACCGGACCGAACTCGCTCACCGTGGCACGCATACGGATGCCCTTTTCATTGCTTAGCGTCATCAAATCAACCGGATAGGCAGCGGGTTTATACTCCATCCCCAGCAGTTGATAGCGCGACGTGATTCTGTCGTTCGCAGCGCCTGCCGCAGCAATACCGCTCAAGTCGCCTTTGATATCCATCAACAATACCGGAATACTGTTATCACTCAGGCACTCACTGATCATCTGCAAGGTTTTGGTTTTACCCGTTCCCGTAGCCCCCGCTATCAGTCCATGCCGATTCAAGGTTTTCAAAGGCAGAAATATATCAGCATCTGGCACCACTTCCCCTTCGAACATTGCACGACCAATTTTTACGTGTTCTCCCTTGAAAGTATAGCCCGCCTGTACAAGTTCTAGTAATTTACTTTTATCCGACATGTGATTGATTTTGGGCAGTAAGATAATAAAGAAGTGCAAATTTTATTGTCGGGATGAGAATATCTCTGTAATTTTTAGGTGAATTAAGCCGTATTTCATGAAAAAAAGCATCCTCTTTGCTTTACTTGTAGCTGTGCTAACATGCCAAACAAATGCCCAAACCTTTCGGGTGGGAGCTGCACAAGAAAACATTAATCCCGATAGCGATAGCCTGTATTTCGCCGGGGGGAAAAACAACCGCAAGTTTATTGAGGTGGCCGATAATTTATATGTGAAGGCGGTAGTTATCAGTAATAACCAAACGAGCATTGGCATCCTAACCTTTGATTGCATTGGGTTGATGTATCCGCAGCTGCAAGAAATTCGCGAAAAAGTGGCCAAGGCAATTCCGGGTTTCCCATCTCAACAAATTATCCTATCATCTACACATACACATTCAGGTCCGGATGTGGTAGGATTATGGGGGAAAGACTTAATGCATAGTGGCGTAAATGAAGCCCACATGAAAAAAATAGTAAATCAGGCCGTGGTTGCTTTACAAAAAGCCTGGAATAGCCGCCGCTCTGGTATTGGCCGCTATGCAGTAGGCAGTTTTGGGGAAGATTGGGTGAAAAATATTTCAGAGCCGGGCTTGCTCGACAGAACCCTTACTATCCTTCAGTTTAAAGACGCCCTGAATAAAAACATTGTAACCCTGGTAAATTTTGCCTGTCACCCCACAATTCTGGATGATGTGGCTGCTGGCGCAAGTGCCGATTACGTGGGTGGGTATTATAAATATGCCGACTCGGCCCAGGGAGGTATCCATCTATTTTTACAGGGGGCCATTGGCGGATGGGTGCAGCCCGAAGACGTGCCTAAAAGCTATGCACAGGCAATGAAAATAGGCGAAAAACTAGGCGCCTATGTGGTAAGCAGATTAAAACAACCGCAAACTCTTAGTAATAGTCAATTGGTGTTTCGCCGGCAGCAAGTGAAATTCCCTTTGCAGAATCAAGGCTTTCGGCAACTATCCCAAGTAGGCGTAGTTAAAAGAGTTTTTAGCGACAGTGTAGTTTCCGAAATTGCCTATGCAACAATCGGCAATGCTGCCATGGCCACCCATCCCGGAGAAACCTCTCCAGCCCTCAGCTTAAGTACGCGCGGACTGATGAAAAATACCGGACCAAAAATGATCTTGGGTCTTTCACAGGATGCACTGGGTTATATTCTGAAGCCGACTTTTTTTGAAACCGGCAATACCATTCCACATAGCCAGTACCTCACCAGCATGAGTGTGGGACCAGAAACTATGGCAATCATTAGAGCCACTTTACAAACGCTTATAAAATAACACAGATAGCATGGAACAGAAAACAATGGTACCTACGATGGTTCCCACCATGGCCCCAAACAATGCGCATACAGATATTCCCGGCAATCCCTCCACCGCCAAAAGCAGTGCGATTCAGCTGAACAACCGGAGTAATGGAAAACCACTGCGGGTATTAAGCGAAGAAGATTGGCATTTTTGGAAGCATAATGGATATGTGGTTATCAAACAAGCTGTTTCTAAAGAACAGGCTGCTGCTACTGCCGCATTTTTATGGGAATTTGAAGAAAAAGATCCGGCAAATCCTGCCACCTGGTATACACCCCCGCGTGCCGAAATGAAAATGAAAGAACTGGCCAATACAGGAATGGTAGAAGTATATAATCACCAGCATCTTTGGAATAACCGACAGGTACAAAAAGTGTACGATGCATTTGTAGATATCTGGGGTACGGAAAAATTATGGGTAACCATCGACCGTGCCAACCTCAATTTCCCTATTCAGCCGGGATTTGAGTATAAAGGGTTTATTCATTGGGATTATGATCCCGAAACCAAACCGGTAAATGTGCAGGGAGTTTTGGCGTTGGCCGATCAAACAGATGAAAATATGGGCGGATTTCAATGTGTGCCAGAACTATACAGAACCTATGATACTTGGAAACTTACCCAGCCGGAAGACCGAAATCATTTTATGCCGGATATAAGCGGACTCGAACTGGTGAAAGTACCCCTTGAGGCAGGCGACCTGCTGATATTTAATAGCCTCGAACCGCATGGCATTCGTCCGAACCTAAGTAAAGATAAAGTGCGTATTGCACAATATATTTCTATGATGCCGGCAGAAGAAGACAACGAGCCACTCAAACATTGGAGAGTTCAATCATGGCAAAACCGCATAGCCCCAGAAGGTTATGCCTTCCCCGGCGACCCCCGCCATTGGGAACAAACCCGTTATGCAACCGCTGAATTAAGTGAATTAGGTAAAAAATTGTTAGGACTTACCCCCTGGTAATGATTAACCCTTCTGGTTACTTATCTTTATTTTTATAAATCCTACCTATGTTAGTAAAAACACTGGCCTTTGTGCTATGCAGTATTTTTTCCCTTAGCGTTATCGCACAAACCGATAGCATATTGGGTAAAGTCTATTTCGATTTTGATCAGTGGGCTATCACGCCTGCATCGGCTGCTTCACTTCAGCAACTAGCGGCAAATAATAAAAACATTACGGGCATTACCCTTACCGGTAGAACCGACTTGCGAGGAAATTATGTATACAACGATTCGCTGGCAGCCCGCAGAGTGGTAGCAGTAGAAAAGTATTTACTGGCGCTAGGTTTTGTACCTACACAAATCATCAAAAGAACAGCATTGGGAAAAAGAAATCCTATTGCCGAACAGGAATCAAATACGGCTACCCGTAATCAACTTAATCGCGTAGTTGAGTTATCAGGAATTGTAAAGACAGTTACCGCCACCCCCACTCCTCCGGTAAAAGCATTACAAGAACAAATCAAAGAAGGTAAAGCCAATATTATACTTAATAACCTCAACTTCGAAGGAGGCCGACATGTTTTGTTGCCCACTTCACAACCTATGCTGAATGAGGTGCTGGAAGTGATGAAAAATAATCCGAACCTGCAGGTTGAAATCAGGGGTCATATCTGCTGCGCCCAAACAAACGAAGATGGTTTAGATATCGATACCAACGAAAACTTGTTATCACGCAACCGGGCCCGGGAAATTTATCGCTACCTAATCAATAATGGCATCGGCAGTAGTCGTCTCTCTTATAAAGGGATGGGCGCCAGTGAAAAAATCGTAAAGGAAGAACTAACCGAAAAAGACCGGGAAACGAACAGAAGGGTGGAATTTGTTATTATCAACCGCTGATTTATGCCATTATTTGCATGATAACCCTTAATTGTCATCACTTTTTGCGGTTTTTTGCGGTTTTTAGAAAATACCTATCCTTTTTTGCAACCTTTTGTTGAACCTTTTGTTAATATTTATTAAACAAAGGGTTTTGTCTAACACACTCCATACAAATTCCGGAATCAGGGCAACAAATCGCTCTATTTTGGCATCTTATTTGCATAAGTATGAAGTAGGTGTTCCACTAAAATCTAACAAAAACAATCAAAAAAATATACCAATGACAACTAACAAAAAACAAGCTACTTCCGAGCTGATTTTTAGCTGGGAGTACAACATGAACGAACTGGAATTCGAATAGTCGCTTTGCCGTTTATTGATTCTGGATGCAGTCACTTTTAAGTGACTTTTTTTATGCCCCTACCCGATTGCACGCCATGTTATTAATTGGGAAAAAATCTATTTAAATAGCCGGAATGGTTTTCGTTTTTATTGGAAGTGCCACATCGCAAAAAAGTATAGCTCTAATTGAACCCAATTACATTATTATGAGAATGCTTGCCCAAACTTTATGGATTTGCCGTTTCCCCGCCACGATAACCGCTATGGCTATACAAAATAGTGGGTAGAGGCAAGAAGGCTATTGAGGTAAGCAATGCAATCAAGGTGTTTTTTTTAACCAGTCAATTGAATTTCTGTTCAGCGCTATCCATCCGCTCAACTCCATCTTTTTCAGCAGCCGGCTAATTACTTCCCTAGATGTATTTAAATCAGTAGCAATTTCCTGATGGGTTAAGGGAAGTGTATTACCGAATTGCTTTACCTGTTGCATCAGATAACTCTCCAATCGCTCATCCATTTTTTTAAAGGCAATACTTTGAATGGTATGCAATAACTCCTCGTACCTGCTACGATAGGTTCTGATAACAAAATAGTGCCAGCTCTTGTATTTACGTAACCAGTCATCCACTTTATTCAAAGGAATAGCCA
>JBBAJQ010000029.1:1604-33079 GCA_040403945.1 Sediminibacterium sp. | reverse complement strand
CCGCGACCTCCGCCGTGACAGGGCGGCATTCTAACCAACTGAACTACCGATCCAAACTCATATTACAATATAATATTATAAATAACGGAGTCTTTGGGGTGCAAATATAAGGGGAATACCCCTGTTGAAACAAATCTTTTCGAAAAAAGGATGATGATGTATTTTTACCCTCTTAAAGTTTTCTATGCCACAGTATCCCAACAGGCAATTTCTGGATTTCGAACAGCCCATTAAAGAAATTTATGAGCAAATAGAAGAAACCCGAAAGCTTGCCGAAAAAAATGCCAAGGTTGATTATACCTCCAATATACAGCAGCTGGAGGAGGAAATTGTTGCCAAAAGAAAAGAAATTACCGAACATCTTTCGCCCTGGCAAAGAGTGCAATTGAGCCGCCATCCCGACCGCCCCTATACCCTTAAATACATCGAAAAAATGTGCAGCGATTTTGTTGAGCTGCACGGCGACCGCAACTTTAAAGACGATAAAGCCATGGTAGGCGGATTTGCCAGCCTAGATGGACAAACCGTGATGATGATAGGTCAGCAAAAAGGCATCAACACCAAGGCCCGCCAAATGCGCAATTTTGGTATGGCTAATCCGGAGGGTTATCGCAAAGCCCTTCGCCTGATGAAGCTGGCAGAAAAATTTAATAAGCCCGTAATTTGCTTAATAGATACGCCGGGTGCCTTTCCGGGACTGGAAGCAGAAGAACGTGGACAGGGCGAAGCCATTGCCCGAAATATTTACGAAATGATTCGCCTGAAAGTACCCGTGATTATTGTAATCATTGGGGAAGGCGCTAGTGGAGGTGCCCTAGGTATTGGCGTTGGCGATCGGGTATTAATGATGGAAAATACCTGGTACACTGTGATCTCTCCCGAAAGTTGCAGCTCAATTCTCTGGCGCAGCTGGGATAAAAAAGAAACGGCTGCAGAACAATTGCGGCTTACCGCTTCGGATATGAAAGGTTTTGGACTGGTAGATGAAATTGTTCCCGAACCCATGGGAGGTGCCCACTGGGATTATACGGCAGCTGCCGAACTACTGAAGGCCTGCATCCTAAAAAACCTTGCTGAAATAATTCCCCTTTCCCCTACCAACCGGGTAGAACAAAGGATAGCGAAGTATGGCAAAATGGGATTTTGGGAAGAAACCCAATCCAACAAAGGAAATTAAAATTTTATTCAACTTATTAATCATACTAACCATCAATTAACCAATCTTGTTAAAACAATCTCTTAGCGGAACCGGTGTAGCCATCGTAACTCCCTTTAACTCGCAACACCAAATTGATTTTAATGCCTTAGCCAACATCATTGAATTTCTAATTCAAGGAGGGGTTCAATATATTGTTTCACTCGGAACAACCGGAGAAACCCCAGTGCTGGAGGCATCCGAAAAAAAAGATATCCTCCAATTTACCTATCAACAAGCTGCCGGCAGAATACCCGTAGTTGCCGGCATTGGTGGAAATAATACCCGAGCTGTAGTAAAGGAGCTTTCGGAGTATCCATTAGATCAGGCAACTGCCATCCTAAGTGTTTCCCCCAGCTATAACAAACCATCACAGGAAGGCATCTATCAGCACTATAAAGCAATTGCGGATTCTTCTCCCCTACCCGTAATACTGTATAATGTTCCGGGGCGAACCGGCAGAAATATGTCGGCTTCCACTACCCTAAGATTAGCCGAACTACCCAATATTGCCGGAATAAAAGAAGCCAGTGGATTAATGGAGCAGTGTGCCCTGATTCTAAAAGAAAGACCCGCCGATTTTTTAGTGGTGAGCGGTGAAGATGCCTTAACCCTTTCACAAATTGCGGCCGGTATGGACGGAGTGATTAGCGTGGCTGCCAATGCGTTTCCGGCCATATTCTCGAAAATGGTGCAACACTGTTTACACAACGAATTTGCCCTAGCTCAACAACTCAATAATCGCCTGCTGCATGCCTACGACTTGTTATTTGCAGAAAATAATCCGGCCGGAATAAAGGCGTTTATGTATTTACAAGGGCTGCTCGAAAACCAACTACGGCTGCCCATTGTTCCCCTTAGCCAGCCTGTATTTGAACAGGTTGAAGCCTGCTGGAACAAAATCAATGCTGCATAGTTTACTTTTTTAAGTACTACATCTTAGTCTGATTTTAACAAAAAATATCAGCGCCTGATTTTGTATGTACTTACCTGAATTTGTACCTTCCAAAAAAAATCCTATGAATAATCCTGTCCGCCTCTGGCGGATCAACCTGGCCATTCTATTGTCTACCGCCATCACTTGCATGGCATTCTTGGCAGGCAATCCAATTAAAGAAATTCAATACAAATTGATATTTCACAATTTCCTCGATTCAGAACCAGACGCTGCCTCCCTGAAAACCTTTATCCGTAATAAAGGAGATAGTGCACCCATCGAAAGTTATCGGCAGTTTAATCCTGTATTCTATCCCGACACTTCCCTAGTTTTTAACGACCCCTCACAAATTGGAGAAAGCATTTTTAAATCCAACGGACGTTATCTAATCCGAAGTATTGAAAGCAACTATTACTCGTCTCCGGGTTTTCTATACAGATATACAAGAGATATACTGGGCGAAGATTACCCGAGTGATGGATTTGTGAAAAAATATAAACAACAGTTTGGATTATCACCCTTTACCAAAACCGTATATACCGCCAAAAAAGAAGCCTGGCATTTTTGGTCGGGCGCAGCAGTAGAAAAAATTTTTCAGCAATATTATGGTAAGCCAGGGAATCGATTTCAACAAGTAACTTACGGCATTGTATATAATGTTGCAGCAAAAAAATACATGAAAGACTATGTATTTTTATTAAATCATTTATTGGTTACCAAAAAAACTGCCTGGATTAATATCTGTAAAAAATATGAACAACAGGCAATGAATGATTCTACATTCGATGGAAGTATGGCTAGCTACCGGGCTTTCGAGCAATTAATTTCACCAACAGAATTACAACAATTAAAAGTGATGGAATCACAATATTTATATCACCCCATTGGAGAATTAATTCGGAGACAAATTGATGGGAGCTTGCCATCCATTATCAAATGCATACGAACCATTTTAGCTGATTATGATCCAGCAACTGCCCAGTTATTGAAAATATAAACCTACCCCCTATCGTATTACAGTTATAGACCCGGATAGTGGTGGCTTTCCATTGTGGAGTTGAATAAGATAATAATAAGTAGCAACCGGAACCGGCTTGCCGTTCCAGGTGCCGTCCCAAGCTTTACCATTTCCCGTTGATGAAAATACCAATCTACCAGTTCTGTTAAATACCTGAACCGAACTGTTCGGATAATCTTGCAAGTATTTTATCTGCCAGGTATCGTATATGCCATCTCCATTTGGTGAGAATGCATTGGGAATTTCCGGCTCTTTCATTACCTTAATGTGTAGGGTGTCGGAAACCATGCAATATCCCTTTCCAGTTAATTGTAACAGATAGGTAATATCATCATTGGGCCTTGCGATAGGGGTAGCAGCAGTATCGCTATTTAAATAACGAGCAGGATACCACTTGTAATACAAATCTTGTCCGGCTACCCATTTAGGAACCAATCGAACACTATCTCCCCTATCAATGGTGATGGATGGCCCCAATCGAAGTTCGGGTTTAGTATATACCGGAATTTGAACGAATGTTGTATCACTCGTACAACCTTTCTGATTTACAAAATATACCTGAGCCGTTTGTAGTCCCGGCTTTTGAAATACCCAAATAGGATTTTGTAAACTGGAACCTCCCCCATCACTCATAGCCCAGTGCCATTCCTTTGCCGGAAATCCCATGCCATTGGCGGTTCCAAAAAACTGAATAGGATTTCCCAGGCATAACTGAATGTCTGTTGCCGAAATATGCACTTTGGGTTGCGGATAAATAGAGGTTAATAATTGCACCAAGGTATCTTCACATCCCCTGCCGGAGCTTACTATTAGTTGAACCGGATAACTTCCTATAGCAGTGTATTGCTGAACAGGATTTTCTAGCGTTGAAGTGATTGGATTTGCTACACCCCCGAACTGCCAGTTATATGTAAATAGTGATTCAGTGCTATCCGCTATTGTACTTTTATTGAGAAACTTTCCTGTGCCACCTGGCAAGCAAATATCGGGCAGGATAAATTTTGCTCGGGGACGAGGATGAACCGTAATAGGAAACGAATCTGATAAAGTAGTACAATTATATGCATTGGTTACCTGTAAAGTGATTGTTTGGGGACTGGTTATAGACACAGAAGGCGATACAGATCCATTGCTCCATAGATAGCTGCCTAGTTCTGCCGCAACCAATATAACTTCTTTCCCCTCACAAATAACCGAGGGCCCCAGAGATTGGATAGTAGCCGTAGGAACCGGAAGTACCTTTTCTGTATAAGTAAAGGGAATACCCGAACAGGCTAAGCCATCTTGTAAGGTTATCGGCGTTACTTGAAACACCATAGAAACCGGTGCATCAGCTGTTGAAGTAAACTTTCCGGAAAAATAATTAACCTGGTTAGTAAACAATCCACCACTTACTAATGCAGAAGTGTTTACTGGCTGCCAGTTAAAACTAGTAGAATCGGGAATAGAGCCATTTGTACCGGTAACTGGTGTAAACCAATACAGGGTTCCACTACAATGTGTGGTTGATATTTCCGTAACATTTGCCACTAGCTGTACCCGAAATGTAACAGTAAAGGTGCTTCCCAAACAACCACCTGGAGAAGTAGGTTGCACCTGTAGCGGAATTACGTTCGCACTTCCAGTTACGTTGCGAATGCTACCTTGTATAATTCCATTCGTGCTGGTGCCGGTTAAGCTACCCGACCAACCACTGGATATCGTATTTACCCATGCATATTCTGTGCCGATTGGAATGGCTCCATTGGTTTGATTTAGAAGTATTAGCTGAAATACCTGACCACTACAAATGGTATCTTGTAAAGCTGGAATGGTTGCTTTAGGCAAAATTGT
This sequence comes from Sediminibacterium sp., assembly GCA_040403945.1. Taxonomy (GTDB): domain Bacteria; phylum Bacteroidota; class Bacteroidia; order Chitinophagales; family Chitinophagaceae; genus Sediminibacterium. The sequence goes on along the minus strand of JBBAJQ010000029.1, from coordinate 28,096 downwards.
AGTTACTACAGAAAAAGCGGCTCCTTCTCCACAACCGGTTAACGGCGTAACAGCCAGAACTGCACCACTGGCAGCTGTTGCAACATTAGTAAACCGAGTGCTAATAACCCTCGACATTTTTATTAAAGGAATACCAGTAGAGGGCATTATGCTATCTTTTTCTACCCAGGTATACTGAGTTTCGGCAGGTATAATTCCATTCACCCCATCTTCTGGCTGGATGGTTAGCAGATTTTGTGTACACACCGTGCAAGGAATGTTTTGAACTCTGGCAATAGGTTTTACCTGCACCCAAACTGTGAAGGCCGAACCACTACAACCATCTGTTACCGATAAAATAGTATATGTAGCGGTTTTTATTGAACTGGTGCTATTAGAAAGTGTTCCTTGCAGGTGGGTTACGCCTGCTGCGGCTCCTCCCCCAGTAATTCCTATACCAGTAGGCACATTCCATGTATATAGGGTACCGTTAGGGATTCGGTTGCTTAATACTGTGGAAGGTGAAAATTGAAAGCTATTTCCACTGCATACACTTAGTGTTGCTGTTTGTATAAGTGCAGTAGGCTTAACCCAAATTGTTACCGTAAATAAGTTTCCTGCACATTGCAATGTGTTTGCGGTAACCTGATAAGTTACGCTAATTGAATTTACAGCGGTGGAGAATAGCTTGCCGGTGAGTGCCCCAACATTACTTGCTGCAGCTGCACCGCTGATGGATGTTGTAACCGGGGGGGCTGGCCAACTATATTGAGTTGCTGTAGGTATAATTCCGGAAGTATAGGCATCTACACTGAATGAAAAGCTTACCCCGGCACAAACTGTTTGAGAAAAAGGAAGCACAGTGGGTACCGGCAAAACATCCACCATAAGTGTGAAGGGTGTTCCTAAACAACCTGCCGTGGAGGGAATTACCTGGTAGTTGGCCGACTGGATAGTATTCGTAAGATTTAGCAAGGTACCCTGTATGGATATGCCGGAACCTGCTTGAGCGCCCGTTACTTGAGCCACAAGATCAATAGGTGTATATTGATAGGAAGTGGATGGCAATACCAAACCATGTGTGCCATTAATGGGCGTAAAAGTAAATAATTGATTTGAGCAGGTGCTTATAACAGATTGAGTTACCACAACGGTTGGCTGAATAAAAACAGTAAGCGTAAATGGCTGTCCGGTGCAACCTCCCCCACTCGGGGTTACAAAATAGGTAGCAGTTAATATGCTGGCACCAGCAATGCGCAAATTGCCAGTTATGGCAGTAAGTGGAACTGATTGCGACTTACCACCCGTTACATTGATTCCTGCGGGGGCTGCCCAACTATACAAAGTATTCGGAGGCACCCAACTTCCCGAACCATCCGATGGCGTAACCATAAATTCCGTTCCAGAGCAAACGGTAGTAGTAAGTGGAAGAATTTGAGCTACCGGAGTAAACTGAACCGAAAATGCCGAAGCCGGATTAACTGGATTAAAACAAAAATCGATTATTCCATTTCCATCTGTACCATTTTTAGTAGAAATGGTATAGGCACCAGCTACTAAATTACCGGTAAACTGTAACAGGATAGAATCGGTTTCGAATTCACCGGAACAATTATAACCAGTGGCTGATACAATAGTAATAGGGGTAGGCCCATTAACCACAAAATCACTTCCGTTGGCGGCAATAGAAGCACATTGAACGGGCTTATTCATTTTTAAACCCATTTGCTTATCGTTGCACACTACTGAAGCCGTTTTTATTGCAGGCATCAAAGGGTCCGTAATTAATGCCGTTCCTCCGGGGGCAGACAAATTTAGCTGATACCCACTTTGATCTCCAGGGGTGTAATGACTCACCATCAACAAATACACATGCCCCTGAATTAAATCGGGCACCCGACTAAAGGTAGAGATGTTCGATCTTGGATCGGAGGCACATTCGTTGGTATTAGGAGCGGTTAAGGATGCCCCTGTAACGCCATAGGTACCCGACCAGTTGCCGGCCACTATTAAACTGGGGTCGGTATATATCAACATCGGATTCTTGCCAGTAATATCAAATAACTGCCAGTCGTAATCGTCGGATAATACTTGTGGAGTAATTGTAAAACATAACTTGCCCGGTTGGTAGCAGGTGAACTGATAATAATAAGGATTAAAATCCCGATAATCTATCCCATCTGCCCCACATCGGGTTACCATAGAAAGCCCATTACAGGCGGGCACAATATTTTGGGTGAAAACTAAATTTCCACAAACCGGAAAAGGGGTTAATGGATTCTGGCCCGGATTGGGGCATAGTTGCGCAGAAGCCGTACCGTGTATTTGGCACAGGAAAAGAAACAATAAAAGACAAAACCGGCAGCGCTGGAATGTCATGAATACAAGGATTGGACTTATTAAAACCGGCCAATAATTTGATTACAAATACTAAGCTGGATATAGTGCCAAATTACCATAATTTCCGAAAAAACAAACGAAACCCGGGGTAATTAACATTTCAAGCACTCGGTTGATGATTTAGTAAAATATGTATAATAAGGCGCAAATAATCTTTGCGGCTGGCTAAAAAAGAAAAAGCAACCGGAATCCGATTGCTTTTATCTGAATGTATTCTAAAAAACTATTTAAGCAGTCCTTCTTCTCTCAATTGTTTTATTAATTGAGAGGTATAGGCTTTACTAAATTTAGTTAGTGAACTGGGATCAAAAACGGTTGATTGAACTGACCACATAATTTCTTCAGAGGCTACATCATATAAATTACTTTGCATAAAGTAATTCTTTTCTTTTGTATAATACCCATCATTAATAACGGTAGGATACCAGTGGCTATAATAGCCAAAATAATTTCCACTCCAAGAATAATAAGGGCGCACGGAATAAGCAGTAGTTCCGGGGGTATACCGAACATCCTCTTCTTTCTTTAATAAGGAAGCAACAAAAACTGCATCACAATTATTATCTTTTACTTTTTTAGCAATATCCTCTTTAGAAGGCATCGCGGCATCTTTTAATCCGGGCGGCATCACATCCATACTTTTTACAACTTTATAGCCTTTTTCCTGGGCAAGCGAAGCCAGGTTATTCTCAAGTAAAGCTCTTGCCTCCAGATTGGCCGTCATAACAATAATAAATATGTTGCTATACGACTTACCCTGTATTTTCTCTTTATTTACCCATACGCCCGTAGACTCTTTATAAGGCGAACAGGCCTGCAATAAGCAAACAAACAAAACGAAAGGAACCAACTTTTTCATACTAATTATTTTAGAAGCAATTTACAATTTTATTAGAAGCGAAACCCAACATTTATCATATACCTAAATCCAAGTGCGGTAGTTTTGTAATTACCGTTAGAACGAAGAGAACCCTCGCCTAGTACTCTGTTAAATCCGGGAATTTTTTCTTGCAGGTAGTTATTCAGTTGATCAAAGAATGGTCCTTTCTGATTTTCCGGCAAGGTAGTAGCCAGAGCAGCATTTACCTGATAAAAGCCAATGCCTGGGCCGGCAAGTACCATATCAACCACCCATTTCTTATTAAATACGAATTGATAGCCCATTTCCATGCCAATTGTATGCACCCGAAACCCAAGATCGGTATTTACGCTACCGGTATAATTGGTGGCTTTCAGGTTCCATGAATTGGAACGGCTAAATCTATTAAATGAATAGTAGGGCCCGATATACACCCCCCTGGGTGCCTCATATTTGTTTTCTTTTGATAGGTAGAAGCGATAATCAGCAGAAATATGGAAACCTTTATCTTTTGCACCAGATAATAGTTTCAGGGAATCGTTTACTGATCCGGATCCAAAGGAGGGCAGCGCCATGGTTCCAATATCTACTGAGAAGGATCGATAAGGAGAAAGGATGCGCTCGTAACCCACCACGATGGCTTTTCCCCCAAAAATCATGGGATTCGAGAGATTCAGCTTAATGGTATTTTTTCGTACATCGCTTTTTGTAGCTTTTTCCTGTGCACCGGCGATAAATGCGCTAACTAACAATAAGCAGGTGAGAATAACCGGTGTTGATTTAATTCGGAATGGATACATAAAGAAGGTTTAGAATATAAAGATACTGATACCCACTATACGCTGCAAGCAGATTAACCTATTCCGAAACTATTTCACACCTAAGCAAGTAAGCGCCTACATTCCCATTGGTTACATTTTATAAGTTTGTACAAATTCTACCAACCTAATCACGTATTTTACTAATCTGAGAGAAATTAAGTTAAGCAAAGCAATGAAACATAGAAAAATATCAGCACCTCGGGTAGATGGCAAAATTTTGCTAACTTCCTTTAAAATAAGACCTCTATGACCAGCAGAAAAAAATTTATTCATCAGTCCGCAATTCTAGTAGGGGGCAGTATGCTCTCTTCGGCTGCTTCTGCAAAAAAATTATTTGCAGGCAGTAGGCTGGCGCCTTCGGATAGCCTGGGTGTAGGATTAATCGGTATGAATGGGATGGGATGGGCCAATGCCATGGCAGCCATACAGATTCCGGGTGTAAAATTATTGGCTGTATGTGATGTAGATAAGGGGGTGATGGATAAGCGACTGGCAGAACTTGCAGCAAAAAATAAAGACATATCTACCATCAAAAAATACGCAGATTATCGGGCATTACTAGATGATAAAGACATTGATGCCGTTATCATAGGCACCCCCGATCATTGGCATGCCCTGATGATGATACATGCCTGCGAAGCAGGTAAAGATGTGTATGTAGAGAAACCCGTGGGTAATTCAATCGTTGAATGCAGCAGAATGGTGGCTGCTCAACAACGCTACAATCGGGTAGTGCAGGCAGGCCAGTGGCAAAGAAGTCAGCAACATTTTGCCGATGCCATAGAAATGGTTCATAGTGGTAAACTAGGCAATATCCGCACCGTAAAAGTCTGGTGTTATCAGGGATGGATGCGCCCACAAGCGGTAGTGCCCGATTCGGCTGTTCCGACGGGAGTAGATTATAAACAATGGCTGGGGCCGGCACCTATTTTACCATTTAATAGTAGCCGCTTCCATTTTCATTTTAGATGGTTTTGGGATTATGCCGGGGGTTTAATGACCGACTGGGGTGTGCACCTGCTAGACTATGCCCTATTAGGCATGAAGGCAACCCTACCCAAAAGTATCGATGGATTAGGAGGTAAGTTTGCCTACCCTGAATTGGCAGAAGAAACGCCGGATACACTTACTACCTTATATGAATTTGATGGCTTTAATCTAGTATGGGATTCAGCTATGGGTATTGATAATGGCTCGTACGGCAGAGACCATGGCATTGCATTTATTGGTAATAATGGCACGCTGATATTAAATAGAAACGGATGGGAAGTGATAGAAGAGAAACAGAGTAAAAATAAAATCAGCGAACCACTGCATCCTTCCTCCGACAATGGACTGCAAAAACATTGGATGAATTTTGTAGAAGTAATTAAATCAAGAAAAATGGAAAACCTTCGATGCTCCATCCAAGCGGGAGCCGCAGTGGCCAGCGTAGCGCAGATGGGCAACATCTCTTACCGATCTGGAAAAAAATTATATTGGAATGCAGAAAAAGGAGGTTTTACAGATGCAGATATTAATGCTAACTACCTGCTAAAACCTTATCATAATGGATATACCTTACCTAAAGTTTAAAGCCATACACATGAAAAAGATCTGCTTATTGAGTTGTTTACTAGTAATCGTATCCAGCATACAGGCCCAAAAGAAATACGATCCTAAAGAAACAGAATATTATACGCCGGTTCCCCGATTGGTAACTCCCGGTAATCTGCCAGGCCAACCTCCGTCGGATGCCATTATTTTATTGGGGGGAAATGATTTGAGCGAATGGGTAAATGATAATGATAAGGCAGGTGCCGCAGAATGGGTATTGAAAAAAGGTGTGATGACGGTTAATAAAAAAACCGGAGATATCAGAACCAAAAGAAACTTTACCGATTTTCAACTGCACTTAGAATACCGCATACCGGAAAATATTTCTGGGTCTGGACAAGCAAGAGGAAACAGTGGCTTGTTTTTAGCCTCTTTACAAGTAGAGGAAGGAGCAGGGGGATATGAATTACAAATACTGGATAGCTATAACAATGATACCTATGTGAATGGACAAGCCGGCAGTATTTATAAACAATATCCTCCCCTCGTAAACGCCTGCAAACCGCCCGGCCAATGGCAAACCTATGATGTAATTTGGATAGCACCCCGCTTTAACGCAGATGGAACCTTGAAATCTGCCGCCAGTATAACGGCTTTTCAAAATGGGGTGCTGATTCAAAACAATGCAATATTAAAAGGAGATACACCCTATACGGGTCCCCCCACCTATCGCCCCCATGGCCCCGCCCCTATCAAACTGCAGTCGCATGGTGATAAAAGTGAGCCTATTAGTTTTAGGCATATCTGGGTTCGGGAATTATAATTAGCTACTATTCAAATGATTACTAACTAACTTTCTACAGGGTAGAGAATGTAAAATCGGATGGACATACAATTAATAATATTATTATACATATAATAATATGATTACAAAATATATACACATTAATATTATATTATTTTTCATAAATTTTTATTGTAACATTTCTTTTGCACCTAACTGGCAGCATTTTTGAACTAGCAGGGTATCTATCAACCAAATATGTAGCCATGCAGCCATTTATCACTTTACGGAAAATTCTACAACAGAAATTAAACATCGAATCACCTGCACTCAGGCCCAGTACGAATCTTAAAAAGGAATTAGATATGTCGGACTGGGAATGGAACTATTTATTAAATTCGGTTGAGCAGGCATGGAAAATATCATTACCGCTTTCGGAAACCGAAGAAATTGTAAACGTAAAACATTTATTAGCGGTGGTAAAAAAGCAGATACCCCCTGCATACGCGAAGGCAATTAAGGTTTAAAATTTAGGGGGGTGCGATTATTAGATTGTTGCCCCTAAATTTACCTGCCTATCAATTAACTCTTTCTACTACCATAGAACCAATCCGATCGTTCCATCTACCCTGCCCTTCAGCAACAAGGTTGTCGATTGTATAAGATAGTATCCGATAATCGCCATCAAAATTGGCTCCCTCATATACAGTTACTTTAATACCGGGTGGAATTTTGATGGAAGAGATGGTACGTTGACCTACCAGATTAAGTTGACTCCCATTTGTATGCCCCATCATCAATTGCTGAACGGCACCTGAGAAATAAGCATCCGCATAAGCAAATACCCCACTAGGCTCGCCATTATTACTGGGCTGTGGTCTTGCTGGCGGCATAGGTTCTGGTCTACCCCCGTTTGGCGGCATAACGGGCTCGGGGCGACCGATAACGGGGGCTGGGGCGCCGGTATTTCGCTGTACAATAAAAGAAGCAATTCGATCATTCCAGCCTAGACCTTCCTGAACTAAATTATCAACAGTACGTGCAATTTCTCTGGAGGCCCCGTTGAATTCAGGTCCTTCATAGGCAATTACTTTTAAGCCGGGGGGCACACTAACGGAAGATATAGTTCGCTGACCCACGATATTTAATTGATAACCGCGGTAATTACCGATGGGGAATGCTTGTGCAGCGCCGCTAAAATTGGCATCGCCATACATAACTACTGTATTGGGATTATTATTAAATACAGGTGGTGGCGCTGGCGGTGCAATAGGTTGAACAACGGTAGGCTGATGCCCTAAGCGCTCAATAATGATAGAGCGTATCCGATTACCCCAGCTAGGATATCCGCTATGCAGATTGTTATTAGAAGTATTATAAATGATAGAAGCCCCATCAAAATTAGCACCGGTAAAGGCAATGGCGCGATAACCGGGTGCCAGCATAATAGAGGATATGGCATTTTCGCCTACCTGTGTTAACTGATAGCCCCGATAAGCTCCGGGATATAAAATCTGTGTTCTTCCTCTAAAAAAGGGATCTGTATAAACAACCGCCCCTTGCTGAAAGGTTTGTGGAGAGGGTGGATTAGGCACCTGCGACCAGTTACCTGTATTTACATTCCCCAAGCGATAAATAAAAACAGCTTTCACAGTGGCCCCCCATAATAGTTTCAAGCAATTTTGATCAGCCCGGTATTCTTCATTGATTACTTGTAGGTTCGCTCCAAAGCCAGATTCCTTTCTAACAATCACCCCAAACCCGGGTGCAACGCGCATAGATTGAATGGTGATAAAACCCATGGGAATACTATAATAGGTTCCCTCCTGCATGGGCGACTGCTGATTACCTTGAAAATTACATCGATTATAAAAAATTACCGGTGCATCAGGGTAGGGGTTAACATATCCATTATTGATAATTTGAATAGAAACCATCTGATCGTTAAAATGCTCGTTAATTAAACAGGCACTGGACCGATTAAGTGTAATATAATGTCCGTTAAAAAAATCCTGTGTAAACAAATTAACCGTAATCCCCGGGGGAATATTTATAGCAGATAAATCTCGTAGTCGCATGCCATGCTGGGCAGCCGTATAATTACCCGGGGGCAGATTAACAGAATATCCCCTGAAATTACAATCTGCAAAAAGAGTCACTTGTTGCGCACTCGCAGTAATCAGCGATAAGCAAAAAATGATAACCTGAATAAATCGATTCATACTAGTAAATTTTATCAAGAGGAAACTATAACCTCCACATAATCTATTATACCAATTATTCGTAAAACTGTGCCTTAATATAAACCCTTCTGTTAAGCGAACGTCCTTCTACTGATGCATTGTCGGCTATAGGTTGCTCCAAACCATAGCCCACTACTTTGGTAAATCTAGAGGCCACAATTCCTTTACTTACTAAATAATTTTTTACGCGATTTGCCCGTCTTTGCGACAAATCTTTATTATAAGCTTTTGAGGCTACATTATCCGTGTGTCCTTCAATAATCAAAGTGGTTTGTGGATAGTCTAATAAGATCTTGATCGCCGAATCCAACGGCGGATATGCCGCCGCAGTTAATACATCCTTATCGGTTTCGAAGAATATCATTTTGGCCAACTCATTCAGCTTCTTCTGAATTTCCGGGCATCCATTATTTGAGGGAAGTCCGGTTAAATCGGGACATTTATCCAACGCATCTTCAATCCCGTCTCCGTCGGTATCTACCGGCTTGGGAGCTGGTGGTGGCGGAGGAATAGGCCGCATCATCAAGACAGGTATCTGCAAATCATTGATTACAGAATCTTTATGTATTTTAATTGAATCGGTATAATAACCTTCCTTGGTAAAATACAACGTATACGATTGTTTTGATCTGCCTTCAAACCGATACGCACCATATAACTCTGTAAGCATCTGCTGATCAGGTAATGAGGTAGGCGCATCCTGTTTCAACAATACCCGAACGCCGGTCAACTCTTTTCCGGTAGAGGAATCAAAAACAGAACCGGTAACTTTAATAGGATATTTGAGCAAGTCGATAGTAAAAATATCATCTGTGCCCAATCGATCGCTGGAAAATACGCCCTGCCGTTTATCGGATTTCCAAATTAAGCCAAAGTCATCATAATTAGAGTTGGCAGGTACCCCTAAATTGTTAGGTTCTCCCATAATCCCATTTCCAGATAAGCGAATCGCAAAAAGATCTAGCCCCCCTAATCCAGGCAATCCATTGCTGCTGAAAAATAGGGTGTCACCCGCAATAGTTGGAAATAATTCGTCTGCTTCCGTATTAATTCTTTCATCCAATAATACCGGATCAGATTTGGAAGAATCAGGATCTAATGAAAAATAATAAATATCAGATCTTCCCTTTCCTCCGGGCTGATTACTGGAAAAATACAAACGTTTTTCATCCTTGGTTATAGCAGGATGAAAATAATCGTAGTCGTTATTTACAAAAGGCATAACCCGTACATTTACCCAGCCGGATTTATCTAAACTAGCTTCACAAATTTCTAGGTGATGTTTGCGGTTATTGGATTTAACTGAATTCCGGGTAAAATAAACTTTGGTTTCCGATTGATTAAAACAGAGTGGTCCGTAATTAAATAAATTACTGAAGTTATCGGAAAAACGTGTTAAAGGTTTAGGAGGATTGGCTGATCGGGTTCGCTCTATACTTCTATAATCAATCCGAATATTATTATCGTTAGAAGTAGTAGGGGTATAATCATCGTTGATAATAAGCTTTATTTTCTGATCCCGTTCCTTTCGGGCAGGCATAGTATCTATTGTTCTCAACATATAGTCATCAGGAATTGTATACACGCGTGCAAAAGGCAACCCATCCCAGCCGAATTCTTTTTCGGAATCCGGACCAACAAAACGATTGGAAACAAACAATATACCTTTCTGATAAAATGCAGGACTAAAATCTTGTTCGGCAGAGTTATCTGCTATATATTGAACCGCATAATTGTCGGCATCGCGACTAAATTTTTCAGGATTCGAAAATCCAACTTGTCTATTGCGAACCAGTTGTGATTGTTTACCAGGAAAACGTGTTGCTAATCCTTGATAAATACCGGAAGCCTGAGAATATTTACCACGGAGAGCCATTAATTCTGCCAATCGTTGGGAACTAAAAAAAGAGGGACCGATGGCTGTTTCAAACTTCAAAAAATATTGCTGGGCAGAATCATAAAAGTTCATTTGCCAATACGATTCGGCCAGATGCAGCAAACAAGCGGAATCGTACATAGCAGCTCTTTGCTCCAGTGCTACTTTATAAAACGGGATAGCATACCAATACCGGTAATCATTAAACTCACGCTCGGCTAATTGAAAAAATGCTTTCGCTCGGTTGCTATTCTTAGTTTGTGTAAACCCCTGAAACTGAATTAGCAATAAGGAAATCAGCGAATAAAAAAGAACTTTTTTCATGCTTCGGTTTTAACTAAAAATAACGAGGGGAGGTTACGCGAACAGCGGGAGATCCGAATTCCATTCGGAACATCAGTTCGTGGGTTCCATTTACCAGGGTGCCCAGGTTCGAAAATGTTTTGTCGTAGGCATATCCAAATCTAAACTGCTGATTAAACTGATATTCTACCATACCAACAATCGCATCACCGGTTCGATAAGATGCGCCAATAGCGATTTTATTCTGAAGCCATAAATTTAAGTTTAGGTCCATTTCAACCGGGGCACCGCTCACTGCCTTTACTAACATAGAGGGTTTTAAGGCTAAATCGGGATTCAATTCAAATACAGTACCTGCAGTTAGATACAGATGTAAATCACGTATGGTTACCGATGCAATCTCAGCCGCATTATTGTATTTTATTTTTGTTTTTAGTAACGCAGGTGTAGAGAATCCTACATAAAACTTATCCGAGTTATAATATACACCTGCGGCAAAAGCGGGTAGTATCCCGCGAACATTAGAAGAAAAAGCAGGGTCATTGGGCACGTAGGTGTTTACCTCTGTATAATTAGCTTGATAGTTTAACAAACCTGCCTGCAATCCCAAACTTAAGGTTCCGGACCCGGCAAATTGAAAACGAAAAGCATAGATTGCATTAAAGCCGGTGGTTCGTTCTATCCCAATCCGATCGTCGTAAAATTGTGCACCGATACCAATCTTCTTATTCTGAAGTGGCATATCAAAAGAAAAAGACGTAGTGCGGGGTGCACCCGGAAAACCTAACCACTGATTTCTATATAAAGCAACTGTAGAAATAGCGCCGCGGCTTCCGGCATAAGCAGGATTAATATTCAGCATATTAAACATGTACTGAGAGTACATAGGCTCTTGCTGAGCATAGGCACCCATGCTAATAAGCAGGAGTGCTAATGAGCCAAGCAACCTATTTACTGTGAACATATTTTTCATACTTCCAATTGTTTTCTAATTCGTTATCGTTTAACCGTTATAAATCCATTTAAGCGGGTAATCTTGCCCGATATTCTGTCGGTTCCGGTAACTATATAATAATAAGTGCCATCCGGTATTTCTGGTCCTAATACATTACCCGGCTGATTGGTTCTTCCGTTCCAATCATTTTTATAATCAGCCGAACGATATATCACATTACCCCATCTGTTAAATATCTCAAGTTGTATAAGAGTAGTGGAAGGTCTTCTGATTACAAAATAATCGTTCATTCCATCCTGATTGGGAGAGAATCCGCCGGGAACAAATATTTCCACCCCTGGTATTTCAAATGGTGTAGGCTCTCGATTACCAACACCGGTTCCAATAGAGGGGTCATTGGAGTTTACCGTAAGTGTTCCGTAAGGTGTTTTAGCAGAAAGGGTAGCTGTATTTTTCAAAATGCCAAAGAAGCCATTGGGAACCATTCGGATTACCAGATTGATAGAATCCTTCGCACCCGGATTTAACCTACTTCCATCGGCTAGTAACTCGATATTGGAACTTCCATTATACTGCTGATTAGCAACCAGCGTTCCGCTCGCCTTAATACTCATTACCTCAAACTGCACTGCCGAAGGAAACACACGCGTAAGGTCATCCTTCATGCGGATACTATCAAGTAAAAGGGTCAGATTATTATTAACATAGAAACTAAAGCGAATAATATAACTGCCATCCGGTTGTATCTCCGGCTTGGATGATAACACTTTTTGAGGATCAGAAATTTTGAAAGGCTCAATTATTGTTACCGTATAAGGTACGCGGATACTTTCGTATCCATTTACAACCTGACTAACATAATAGGTGTAAGTACCCGGACTATTTGGTAATACCGGTACAGGAATAGGGGTACCACCGGCAGAGAGCAGGTAATATTTCAACTGTGCGCCAGGTAAACCGGTAACCTGCCCACCAGAGTTAGGTGGATTATTGGGATTGCCGATTATATAGGTTGCATTTATGGTTACAGGGGGTGGTGGCGAAACAGCTACCAGGTTAGAGGTGTCTTTACAACCATTCGCATCCGTGATGGTAACTCGATAGCCGCCAGGAGCCGTAACCGTAATACTTTGCGTGGTAGCCGAATTACTCCATAGATATGCCACTGCCGTGGTGGATGTAAGGGTGAAACCTCCACCTGTAACAAGGAATAATGGTCCTGCCGGCGTTACAACAGGCGCAACTGCCTTGTTCACTGTAACCTCCACCACATTGGTAGCAAATTCCTGATCGCCGGATACCGCCACTCTTCTAAAATAGGTAGTTTGAGAAAGGGTGCCAGCGGTATACGTTAGTGCAGTTGCACCGGGGATATCGGTAAAGGTTATATTATCTAGGCTAGACTGCCATCTGTAATCAATAGTTCCATTACCACCGGTTGCGGGAGAGAGGGAAACAAAAGCAGTTGCTGCCGTTCCTATACATACTGCCTGTGTTCCGGAAATAGATCCGGGGAATAAAGTGGTTCGATTCGGATTTACCCGAAGTTTCACTTCTGCCATTCCCTCGCATCCTCCGGAACTCAAGAAGTAAACATAGGTTACCGTAATTGGATTGGTAGTAGGATTAAATAGTATCTCCCGAATATTATTGACTCCGCTAGCTGCCGGATTGCTGATACCGGTTACCGCTGCTCTAATCCAGTTAAACTGGGTAGAGGGCAGAGAGGAAGTTGGAGTGTAGGCAAATTCGTTGCCACCATTAATTGCAGGTGGTGTGGTTGTGCTGGTTAATCGTGGTTCGGGTAATACTTCTACAGAAACCCGCTGCTGATTCGCACAACCATTTGCCGTAAGGGTGTAGAGATAGGTTTGACTAAGAGATGACTGGGAAATATTTCTTAATACTTGTTCTGAAATGTTGCCCACACCAGATGCCGGACCCGTAGCGGTAATTCCGGACACAGATTCTCTTTGCCAGGTGAAACTTACATTGGTTACCTGTGAACTTGCAGTGTAAGTAAATGTTGTGCCCGAACAAATAGCAGTTGCTGTAAGTGAATTACTGAGTGTAGGTGTAGGTTGAATAGTGATAGAGAACGAAGCCGGCAATCCAGAACAGGCATTTGAAATAGGCGTTACCGTGATGTTGGCAACCAATGGAACGGAACCAGTATTGGTGCCTACAAAAGAAGGTATATTCCCGGTTCCGGAAGCGGCCAAGCCGATGGCAGGAGTATCATTCACCCACTGATATTGCGAACCTTGTACGCTACCGGTAAATACTACCGGCAAAGAATTACCCTGGTTACAAATTTGCTGAGCGGCAGGTTGCTCAACAGAAGGAGTTGGCTGAACAATTACAGTTACCTGCTGGGTATTGGACAAGCCAAATGCTGCTAAGGTAACATCATAGGTAACCGCAACAGGTGCTACTGCCAAGCTGGTTAGTGTTTCAGATATAACAGCTCCGGATCCATTACCAGCAGTATTGTTATTGATTGAACTAATAGCAATTCTCTTCCAGGTATAAGATACACCCGGCACATCGGAAGTGGCTGTATAAGAGAAAAGCGTACCACTACATACCGGTGGTGGCGTGAGTGAACTGGAGAGAACTAAAGCTGGCACAACACCCACTGTAACTGTTTGAGATGCCAAACATCCGGCAGCGGTTATTGTATATTGATATGGAACAAAAACAATGTTACTGGATGAATTGGTAAGCACTTCAGCTATGGCAGCACCTGAACCACTGTTACCAATAGTATTATTGATAGCAGCTTGCGGATTTCTTACCCAGTTGAAAGTACTTCCGGCTACATTACTTTGTGCATTGTAATTGAATACCGTTCCCGTATAGATATTGGCAGGGGTAAGTGTTCCGGTAAGAGAAGGTATTGGCTTCACCAAAACGGTTACCGCATCTGTACCATGGCCTATACAACCGTCCGCATTCAGAGAATAAATATACGTAACCGTAATAGCTGCATTGGTACTATTGGTTAAAAGCTGACTGATAGCTCCGCTGCCAGATAAGGGTTCTGATGCGGTAATACCAGAAACAGCAATATACGTCCAGCTATAATCAGCACCCGGTGTTGCACTGGCAGGTGTATATTGGAATAGGGTTCCGGAACATATAGGCGAAGCGTTAGATACTGAATTTAATGTTGGCTTAGGTTTCACTTGAACTACCAGTGTAAAGGAAGATCCCGCACAATTATCTGCAATAGGAGTAATTATATAAGTGGCGGTGGCAACCAATGCAGTTGTGTTGGTAAGATTTCCCGTTATGCTATTGGCTAAATTACCTGCCGATCCATTACTGATACCTGTTCCTGTTGGAGTCAACCAGCTATATTTTGTAGTAGATGGGATAAGTCCGTTCGCATTATTTTGAGGGCTTATTTCGAAGCCTACCCCTGAGCAGGTTGTGGTAAATAAATTTTGAACGGCTGCTACTGGCTTTACAAATACAACCACTGTAAATACATTACCGGCACAGGCTCCACTAATAGTTG
The DNA here is from genome assembly GCA_040403945.1 of Sediminibacterium sp. GTDB lineage: Bacteria > Bacteroidota > Bacteroidia > Chitinophagales > Chitinophagaceae > Sediminibacterium. The sequence continues at coordinate 12,817 of JBBAJQ010000029.1, read as the reverse complement.
ATACCTGATAGGTAACCGATACAGGATTAGCAGAAGTATTGGTAAGGTTACCATTGATACTGGTAAGTAAAGAACCAGCGGATGCCCCGGTAATATTTGGAACTACAGGTGCCGACCATGAATACAAAGTACCAGTAGGCACTAGTCCATTTGTAGTTGGAACAGGAACAACTACAAAAGAGGTTCCTGAACAAATAGTAGCAGAAAGGGCAGTTATTGCGGCAGCCGGCTGAACAAAAATTGTGGTAGTAAATACAGTTCCTGCGCAACCATTGGTAATGGGTGAAACAGTATATACCGCGGTAACAGCCTGCGCATTGGCATTAGTTAATGTTCCGGAGATAGCTGCAACAGGTGTATTCTGAGCCAGGCCACCGCTAAATCCAACTCCGACTGGGGCCAACCAGGTGTACAATGTAGCGGAAGGAATAATATTTGAACCAGTACCCGCAGGAATAATAGTAAAGCCGGCGCCTGTGCACACTGATTGGCTAAAAGCACTGATAAATGACTGAGCCCTTACCTGAACAGTAACCGTAAATGAATTACTGGAACATGCACCAAACACCGGCGTTACTGTATAAACGGCCGTAGCAGCATCAACCGTAGTGTTGAAGAGTTTTCCGCTAATACTACCCGCAGCAGTAGGCTGTGCCACACCGCCGGTGAATCCGCTTCCAGTGGGTGCTAACCAGGTATACTGGGTTCCATCAGGCACAATGCCATTGGTATTATTATCGGGAACTACATTGAATGTAACACCCGCACAAACTGAAATCGCAATTGGTTGAATGGCTGCTTTTGGTTGTAAGTTAACTACCAAAGTAAATACGGTTCCAGCACACGAACCCGAAACAGGCGTGATCTGATAGGTAGCGGAGGTTGCCGCAGCAATCGTCATGGTTAAGGTTCCCGTTACGGTTGCAACCGGCGTTAGCTGCGCTGCACCACCGGTAAATCCGACTCCTAGAGGTGTAGTCCAAGTATATAAAGTACCTGTAGGTATAATTCCTGTTGCGGTGGTTGCCGGATCAACTGTAAATCCAACACCGGAGCAGGTGGCAGTTGTAATCGCATTGATGCTGGCTATTGGCTGAACATTTACCAATAAAGAGAAAGTAGTTCCCGTGCAAGATCCTGAAACGGGGGTAACCTGGTAAACTGCTGTGCGCAAAGAAGCAGTGTTATTCGTTAAATTTCCTGTTATCGCAGAAACAGGGGTGGTTTGCGACACACCATTCACCAAGCCTGCACCGGTTGGAGTCAGCCACCTATACAAAGTACCCGAAGGCACTAGTCCATCCTGAGTATCATTCGGTGAAACAGAGAATGGTGTTCCCGAACAAACGGATGTGCTGATTGAATTGATTGCTGCTACCGGATAAACGCTCACCGTAATTGTAAATGAATTTCCGGTACAACCCAGATATGTACTCTGTAACAGATAGGTAGCAGTAACTATACTTGAAGTAAGATTCGTTAGGTTACCCGCAAAATTATTTATACTCACTGATTGAGATACGCCGCCCGTAAATCCTGAACCGGTTGGCAGTAACCAAGTGTATTGTGTGCCGATAGGAACCAACCCATTGGTGCCATTTACAGGAGTAATACCAAAAGATACCCCGCTACAGGTTGTTAAAGCAATTGTATTTACCGAAGGAATTGGAGTAACGAACACAGTAGCACTAAATGTTTGTCCAACACAACCATTTACGGAAGGCTGCACCTGATAAGTAGTAGTCTGAACCGATGCAGTAACATTGGTAAGTGTTCCAGTTATAGGTGATGTTGCCGGAAGCCAGGTTGTTCCATCCCATATACTATAAAGTGTACCATCCGGAACAGTTCCATTGGTTGCATTCAATGGTGAAAACTGATAAGTGGCACCAGAGCAAATGGTTGTGCTCATAGCTGAAATAACAGGCAGAGGTTTCACCACAACAAAAACAGTAAATGTATCACCCGTGCAATTAGCTGCAGTAGGTGTTACCCGATACGTTGCAGTAACGGATGCCGCAGAAGTATTAAATAATTGTCCGATAATATTATTCACTCCGGAAGCCTGCGCTGCACCACCTGTAAATCCGCTACCCGTAGGTGCTTGCCAGGTATAGGTTGTACTGAATGGTATATTTCCATCGGTACCATCAGCAGGAGATAGGGTGAATGTGAATCCGGTACAGATACCGGTTGTGAGTGTTGTAATGGATGGTTTAGGCAAAACGGTTACTACCAAATTCACATTGGGTCCCCAGCAATTGCCGGTTTTTGGAGTTACGATATAGGTAGCCGTTCGGGAAATAGAAGTAGTGTTCAATAAGGTTCCGGAAATGGCGTTCACCGGCGTTGTTTCGCTCGCTCCGTTTGTTATTCCTGTTCCGGTAGGCGCCGTCCAGGTGTACTGAGTGGCTGCTGGAAGAATTCCATTGGCACTTGTGGGTGATACAGTAAAGGATATACCGGAGCAAGTGGTAGCCGTTAGAGGATTTAGTATGGCAACAGGCAATACAAACACTGTAAGGGTAAATACATTGCCATTGCAACTTCCGGCGGATGGGGTAACCACGTAGGTAGCAGTTCTTGTTATAGTACTTGTATTATTTAGTGTTCCGCTAATAGCTTCTCCAACACCCCCGGCACCCCCTGAAATTGATACCCCACTTGGTGCACTCCACTGATAAGTAGTTCCGGTAGGAATGATACCAGCCGCAGGCGTAAAATTGAAAGTAACGCCGCTACAAGTGGTAGTTGAAAGCGCAGGAATAAAGGCATTGGCCACCAGAGAAACGGTAACCGTAAATGGCGTGCCTGCACAACCACCGGGCGCAGTAGGTGTAACAAAATAAGTAGCTGTTGTAGCGAAAGCGGTGGTATTATTAAGCAGACCACTAATATCGGTAGAAGCCGTTTTAGAAACACCCCCGCTAAATCCAGATCCGGTCGGTTCTAACCAAGAATACCTAGTATTGAATGGCACCACATCAACTCCATCAGTTGGCGCTATAGAGAAAGGAGATCCACCGCAAGCAACAATAGTAGGTTGAGTGGTAAAGATGGGTATTGGATTGATAAATACAGTCAACGTAAAATCCGCCCCCTGTCCGCATGCAGTGGTTGCAGGTGTTACCACATAGGTAGCTGTTAAAACAGAGCTATTGGTATGGGATAAGTTACCAGTAATAGTAGAGGCAGGCCCTCCTGCACTTCCTCCTAAAATGGTTCCCGACAAAGAAGGACTCAGCCAGGTGTATTGGGTTCCGGCCGGAACAACTCCATTGGTAACATTTACTGCGGAAAAACTAAAGTTGGCGCCGCTGCAGGTTACTCGAGAGAATGAGGTAACGGATACTACCGGATTAACAAAAACGGTTACTGAGAATACATTACCTGTGCAATCACCAGAAAGTGGTGTAACCAAATAAGTGGCTGTTCGGGCTATATTACTTACATTCCAAAGCTGTCCACTAATATCTGGCGAGGCTATGGCATTACCGGTTAGTCCCACCAAACTATTACCCGTTGGAGCTATCCAAGTATACGTAGTGGAGGGAGGAGGCACAATTCCATTGGTAATATCCGTTGGCGTAACCCGGAAAGTTTGTCCACTACAAATGGTGGCACTCATCGGGGTAATTATTGCCTTGGGCTTTAGATTTACCTGCAGTGTAAAAGTGAGTCCAACGCAATTACCTGAAACGGGTGTTACTACATAAGTGGCGGTAGTAATTCCATTGGTTGTATTGGTTAAATTACCCGAAATAAAATTCTGTTGAGTACCTTGAGCTGCACCACCAGTAAATCCGCTACCGGAGGGGGCTAGCCAGGTATATTTAGTACCGGCTGGTACGCGACCATCGGTAGGATGAACCGGAGAAACCTGGAAAGTTACCCCGGCACAAACGGTGGTTGATAGCGGGGTAATATCTGCATTAGGATTAATGGTCACCACCAACGTAAACGGTTTACCATTTCCACAATCGGCTGTACTGGGTATTACAGTATAGGTGGCAGTTTCTGCGGCAAATTGGGTATGACTAAACAATCCACTAATAGTAGATGTAAAAGATCCTGCAGCACCTGCAGTTAGTCCTGCAGTTACAGTGGGCGGATCCCAACTATACAGTGTAGTTGCGGGAACAACTCCATTCGTTCCATTTACAGGAACAACGGTAAATGAAATTCCTGTGCAGGTAGCTCTTGCAATGGTATTGATATTGGGAGTAGGATGTACCAGTATGGTAGAGGTTCTGGATAGTCCACTACAGCCATTAGACATGGGGGTAACGGTAATAGTTGCAGTTACATCTACGTTTGATGTATTGACTGCCGTAAAAGAAGCAATGTTGCCGGTCCCTGAAGCCACGAGTCCAATTGAAGGGGTATTATTTATCCAACTATATACAGTTCCAGATACTGGTGATCCATCAAAACTAATAGTGGCCGTGGGGGTTAATCCATTACAAACTATCTGAGAGGAAGGTATTGGAATATCTACGGTTGGGGTTGGATTAACAGTTACCGTAACAGTAAATACAGTAGGGTTGGTACAACCATTAGCAGTTAATGTATAATAAAACTGTGTTTGAACAGGAACAAATGCTGCATTATTCAGTTGCAAATTAATCGAAGCCGTATTTCCACTGGCAGCCACTCCCCCATTAATGTTAGCTACTGAACTTTGTGACCAAGCATAGGTAGTTCCAGCAACAGAACTGGTTGCAGTATATGTAAATGTGAGATTGTTACAACGGCTAGCCGAGGTAATGGAAGTAAGAACTGGATATGGATAAATAGTAATCTCTTTTGCTGCACTCTGGTCGATACAAGATCCAGAGGTAACTACCCGTTTATACCAGTGAGTGGTTGTTAATAATGGCGGATCATAACTCTGATTAGTTGCGCCTGAAATATTGGCAAACCCGGCACTTGCACTGGTTGTTGACTGTTGCCACTGATACCCATAAGAAAGCCCATCGCCCCCAGTTGGAATAGCACCCGTTATGCTTTCAGGGTCACCCGACTGACAAAATACATTAGTAATCGGAAGTGTGATAACATTATTTGTTATTGGTGGCTCTACAAAAATTTGAATGGTATTACTGCTAAACGGAGAGGTACAAGCACCAGAAGTTACATTTCGTATGTACCAGGTAGTAGCCGTTAATATACCCGGAGAATAATTGATGCCATTAGCGCCAGAAACATCCGCAAATCCGCTTGAACTACTAGTAGTAGATTTTTGCCACTGATAACTATAAGAAGAACCATTACCCCCTGTTGGCAGCGTACCCGTAAGTGCGGCAGCCGTTGTTCCAGAACATATGAGTTGCGGACTTCCGATTGTATTATTTGCTACAGGTGGTTGCACTGTTATTTGGGTCCGATCGCTTGATACACATCCCCCACTTTCGGTAGTCCAGCTAAAAGCATATACCCCAGCAACAAAACCTGTAATAGAAGTATTATAAGCATTCGGCGAAACAATGGTTACGGGTGATGGACCGCTAATCAGCTGCCAGGTGCCAATGCCTACCGTAGGGCTATTACCTGTCATTACAGCTGCAGTGCCCACGCAAATTGTTTGGAAATTACCTGCCTGAGCAGTGGTGGGGGGATTTACCATTTGAACACTTACCTGATCGGAACTGGTAGCGCAACCAGGCCCATTATAACTAGACCAGGTAAAAATATAATTACCAACCACTAAACCAAAAATACCAGAAGTGGGAGAGTTTTCATTATCAAATACCGGATCGGGACTACCGGTTGGTTTAGAAAATACCGACCAGGTGCCTAATCCAGTAGTAACGGGACTTGCGGATAAGTTTACGGGTTTAAACAAGCAAGCAGAAAAATCAGACCCCGCATTGGCTGTTGTAGGCTGGTTAGTTACCCGAATGGTTACGGAAGAAGCAGATTTACAAGCTCCATTGCTAACCGTCCAAGAGAAAACATATACGCCCTCTACCAGTCCACTTACCTGGGTGTTGTATAAAGATGGATTCGCAATGGTTGGATTGGCTGCAGCAACCGGCTTTGACTGAACCGTCCATAATCCTGTTTCTGCGCCGGTAGGTGAAATGGCAGCCAAAGTGGTGGTAGCAGAAACGCCCGTATTACAAATACTTTGTTCCGGACCGGCATTGGCTAGGTTTGGAGGAGTAGAGGAAACAGTAATCGTTACAGTGGATGTTGATGCCTGACAATTACCGTTTGATATCGTCCACATGAATACGTAGGTTCCGGGTACCGTTCCGTGTACCAATGTATTGGGTGAATTGGGGGCATCAATTGTTACGGGTGCCCCGCTAACCTGCGTCCAAGTTCCGATACCAACTGTTGCTGTATTTCCATTCAATTGAACTTCCGATGAACAGGCATTACTTTGGTTTGGACCTGCATTGGAAGTGGTGGGTGGTGCATAATATGTAATTCGAACCAAATCAGAATTGCTAGTACAAGTTCCGTTGCTGATAGTCCATCTTAACAAGTAATCACCAGGTGTAAGATTTGTAATGGTTGAGGTGGGTGAGGCAGGATTGGTTATTACAGCTGTTGAACCCAGGGGCTTCGTGTCAATTGTCCACTGACCTATTCCGATAATTGGTGTATTACCCGCAAGGGTAGTACTAGTTAAATTGCACAATTCCTTATCGGTACCTGCCTGGGCAACAGTTGGTTCTGAATAAAGAGTAATACTGGTAGTTGCGGTAGAAGCAGGACAACTACCTGCTACCGGTAACGTATATAAGAATGTATACGTGCCACCAATTAATCCGGTTGCAATAGCAGCGTTACTACTATTGGGCGTTAATGTGGGTGTATTGGGTCCGGATACATTCGACCAGGTACCCGTAGATCCGGAATTGCCTACTAATTGAACTGCTGTGGCATTGCAGGTGCCGCCGGCAAATACAGATGCAGTAGCTTTTTCTCTTACAGTTATCGTAAGAATAGAAGATTCTTCCTGCGGACAATACAAACCATTATTGGCTGTCCATTTTAATTTATAAACCCCTTCCACTAATCCCGATAAAGTGGCGGTTGGATTGGATAAGCTTGAAAAAGTGGGCACATTAGGGCCACTTACCAAAACCCAAAGTCCTGTTCCAGATGTTATGGCACTTCCGGATAGTGTAGTAGAAGATTGATTACAAATTACCTGATCGGCCCCTACCGTTACCGGAGATGCACTGGCAGAAATATTGTATTTAACATCTGCAAAACTACTAGAGCATGCTCCATTGGAGATGGTCCATCTAAAAATATAAGCGTTATTTGGACTTAAAAAAGTTACGGTTGAGGTTGGGCTATTAGGAGAAGTGATTTCCACTGGCCCGGGTCCTGTAAGTCGAGTCCATAACCCGGTTCCAACGGCAGGAGTATTACCATTTAATGTGAGAGAGCTAACCCCACAAGTATTTACAGGAGTTTGGGTAACAGAAGCGGTAGTAGCTGCTGCAGATGCCGTTATTAGAACGGTATCCCGGGTAGCAATACATCCTGGCGTAGACAAACTCCATTCGAACAAATAAGTGCCATTAGATGCCCCGGTAACACTGGTATTATATAAAGCAGTATTGGAAATCGTTGGCGTCATGGGCCCACTCACTTGTTTCCAGGTACCCACTTCAATACCAGCAGGTGCGTTTCCTGCCAGTTGAAAAGTAGTAGCGGTGGCAGTTAAACATTGATTTGGACCAGCACTCGCCAAATTGGGGCCTTGCAAGCTGTTGGTGGTAATGGTAACTTTACTAAAGTTTGTTCCACAAGCATTGCTGATTGTCCATGTAAATGTGTAGGTGGTATTTGCTGCTAAACCGGTTACTTTTGAGTTAGGGTCATTAACACTTTCAAAAACAACACCTGCAGATGGAGTTACCGACCATATTCCTGTTTCGTTTAAAGCAGGACTATTGCCCTTTAATTTATACGGAGCTCCTGCGCAAATTGTTTCGTTTGCACCTGCATTGGCAGTGGTAGGCGTTAAACTTGACACCACAACTCTTACATCGTTTTGTTGATCGGGAGTGCCGGGACCCGCCGTAATAAGCCAACGGAAAAAGTAAACGCCATTGGTTAAACCGGTGGCACTTGTTACGTTACTTAATGGAGAAATAATGTTGGCAGTATTGGGTCCACTCACTTGCGACCAAGAACCGGTTCCAACAAGGGGCTGATTAGCTGCTAGAGATACATCAAAATCATTACAAGCCAATACCTGTTCCGAGCCTGGATTCGATTCAGTTGGTACCAAAGACTCCACCACATACCCATCAGCGGTAGCTACTCCACATGGTCCTATCCCACCGGGGGCAAACCGAACTAGTCTAAATCGATAGGTACCAAATTGATCAAGACCTTCTAAGTCGAGAGAAGTATTATTGCCTATACTTTGCAGGGAGGTAGATCCGGAAGGAGCCAATGTACTTCCTACTGGTCCACTTATCAATTGCCAACTTGTTTGAATCCCCCCGGTATAAGTAAAGGGCAATGAAACAGAAGATTGTGTTGGAGGCAAGAAAGTAGAAGAATTTATAAATGAAATAGTAGGTGCCGTAATATAGTTTACTGTGTAATTTCCCTCAGAGATACAACCGGTAACTGTGTTAGTAATGGTATACCGAAATGTACTAGAAGTCCCGGGCGTTAGGTTCGATATAACGGTGGTAGGACTATTAGGAGAAGCAATTGTTCCAGCCCCTGCAATTTTAATCCATAAAGCAGTTTCATTGGTTAGTGCCGGAGGATTGGCGGAAAAAACAGTAGAGGTTGTATTGTCACAAAACACTCTGCTGGCACTTCCCGCAGCAGTGATTGCTTGTTTGGCTGCCGGAACCGTTATAGATACCTCATCGGTTCCATTGGCACAGGGCCCGCTAACATTCCAACGAAAAGTATATACCCCTTCTTTTAAATTAGAAACATTGGAAATATTACTGTTAGGATTCCCAATAAATGGTACGGAGGGTCCACTCACGAATGTCCAGGTTCCTGACTGGCCAAATAATCCATTACCCGCATATGAGCCCTGCAGATTTGTATTTTGCGTAAGATTATAACAGGCACTTAAATTTTGATCCGGACCAGCACTCACAGTGCCACTAACACCAGTGGAAGTGAAGGCGACAGTTGATGATGTGGAACAACCATTATCCGAATTATTAATTGTCCATCTTAACACCGTTTGTCCTGATTGTCCCCCCGGAATTACAACAGAAGTTGTTGGCGAAGAAGGATTTACTATGGTAACATTTGGTCCACTTACTTTACTCCAGGTGCCAAATTCCATGGGTGTTAAGGGAGCATTTGCTGCCATAACTATCGTTCCGGCACAAACCTGTGGTATGTTTGGCCCGGCATTGGCGGGTGTAGAAGATTGTGTTTGAAATTTAACAGTTTGGGATACCTGAGTACCGTCTGCACAGCGGGCTGAAATCCGAAATTCATACATTTGCCCTTGAGAAAAGGCATTCACATTTACCCGAATGCTAGATCCATTTACAACCTGATTGCCCAGACTTACGGTGGGTCCACCAATTTGTGTCCATATGGCATTTCCTTCCGGAAAAAAGTTTCCATTGGCCTCTCCTTTTAGTATAAATGGTGCACCCTTACATACAAATTCATCTACCCCGGCATTCACCGTGCAATTCTGGCTATAGAGCGGCAGAGAAAAGGCTAATATGAAAAGCCCGGTAACCCAAAACCGAACTTTATGGAGGAAAACTAACATTCAGTCAATTGTTAAAGAAAATAGAAAATAAAGGTATGCTCTATTAATATAACAATAGCTGATTTTAATCATAAATTATAAACACAAATAAAATAAAACAATATTTGTATTTTAATCATTTTCAATTAATATAATATGTACGATATAAAAATATACACATAAAAAAGCACCCATGCAATAAATCATGGGTGCCAAACAATAGAATTTTTTATTAAAAGTGATGCGCCAGTGTAAATCCGAAGGTAAAGAACCCATCCGACACATCTGCTGCCCCTGAGCGGAGTTGCCCTTTTTGCACATACCGGTTGGTTGGATTGGCAAAGTATTTAGCCGCTTCCGGATTATCGGGATTGGCCAAACCGATAGCGATGGGGTCAGGATAAGGATCGGGGCCCACATCATCTAAATAGTTGGTAAATGCCAGGTGATAGGTTGCGAAGAAGGAGAAGATAGTTTTCTTATTTACGTAATAGCGTAACTGAGCGGTAACAGGTGCGCCCAGGGTAGAAGTCGCATACGGAACCAGCGGTGTTGCTGAAGTGGAAGGTATGGTTTGCCCACCCGTACCCATTGGCTGCAGTGGATACCACTTTCCGAGGTATTCACCCATAGGCGTGAACATGATATAATCTACCCCAAAGCCGATAGAAGGGCGGAACCGCATATTACTTGCATAAACTCGATTATTGAAGAAATCATACTCGAACTGAATACTCAATGTTGTAGTAGGCGTTTTAAACGACATGCCCCTAGAGGCTTTAGAAGTATCACCCGAGCGAGCATCCGAACCGGTTAAAGTAGCCGACAAATACGAAATACTTAACGACAGGTTCTTCTTTAAACTATACCGGAATTGCAGGCCGAATACAGAATTAAAATCGTTGGCAAATAACTTTGCATTAGAGAGTGTTCCGTAATAAATGGCATTTCCAGCTAAAATACCTACCTCATACTTCTTCTTATATTCAGAAATAATTACGGGTGGTTTAGGTCTGCGGCGCATGGAAGAATCAAATTCAGACTGACTTGTGCCCTTTCCACCGCCTCCCCTTCCGATTCCATACTGAGCGCGCTTACTGAACATGTATTTTAAAAACGCTTCATACCCGATATATACATCCGGAACATACTCACCCTGTTCGCCTTCTAAGCCTCTTACAATCAGGTAGCCGGGTTTCGATTTGAAAAGGGTATCCACCGGTAAAGTCATGTTTAACTGAACCATATTTTTAGTGCCAATATCCTTTTTATAAGAACCGGGAGATATAACACTATCCAAAGTATTTAGCGAATCTTTTGCATAAATAAAATGGAGACTCATCGTTCTGGCTACCACCGGTTTATTAGACATTAGCTGAACAGCCCGCAAACCCTGCCGTAAATTAAATGTATTGGTAATGGGGTTCGAACTATCGCCCACCAGTTGCCATTTATCATTAATAAATTTCATGGCCTTCTTATTAGCCATTCGGCC
>JBBAJQ010000029.1:0-1504 GCA_040403945.1 Sediminibacterium sp. | reverse complement strand
TCCCGAATATTTGCCGTAAACCTGGTTTGCATAATATCAAGCTTACCGAATAAAACATTATTCGAGTACGTATACTGGGCATATCCCGATATTTTATTGCTGGTAAACGTATTTCCAAATACGTCAATCTTTAAATTATCGTTTCTCAAATCCTCAAAACGAAGCGGAGCCGTATTACCACCAAACAAACATTGAGAAATTTCTACCGATGAAATAGGTGGGTTATCACTAAATGGAATTTGCGGATTCATCACATGAACTACCGCCTGAGAACCCAAATTGTTTATAAACTGACAATTTCTAACCACCGCCTTATTTCTGTACCAATTATCAGAAAACAAAAGTGGTATACTTAAGCTGTCAAATGTTACATATTGAATATTAATATCACTACTAACTACTCCTTGAATAACAATCCCATTTCCTGTTTGGCTTTTCGAGCTGGTTACTCTGATACGAGCGGTGGGTGTTCCGGCAAAACGTACAGCCCCCAAACAAATAATACTGGCGCCGGAGTTTATTTGAACCTGTGCACCTGCTTCCACCACAAAGGAATCAGATATAGAAATTACCTCATTTACTACATAGTTCTTCTTGGTTAAAATCAACGAACCATAGTTGCCGGATAGGGTGTCTTGTGAAAAGGCTTGCTGGAAGCCGATCAGCAGTATCAATCCCAAAAAAATCTTACGATACATTATTCAATGATTTTATAGGTTAATGGAGAGGCAATTCTTGAAGTACCATCCTTCATGGTTACTTGAATATTATCAAACAGTAATAGGTCACCTTTCTTTAATTTTCGCAACATTTGTTGCAGTTCTGCCGAGAATACGTCGCCATAATTCAAAACACGCTCCTGAGAGGTTCCTTCATCTTCTCTGGAAATTCTGGTAACGTAAAACGAATTGATTCTTCCCGGGAAATTCGGGATATCATAAATCTGTAAATAGCCCACCAGGCGATTGGCATTGAATAAATCTTTAATTGATGCAGTTACTCTAAAAGAGTTAGACGCATCCCCACTCAACTTAACCTGAGGCGGAGGAATCAGTTGCGCCATTACTTTTTTCTCGAAAGATACTTTTTTGGTTAGTTTTCTTTTATCAGTAAATCTAAAGGTATATTGACCAGTTTTGGGAAACTTAATATAATAGGAATTACCGCTAGGTATCACCGTTGCATTGGGAGTAATTTCAAAATCGAAATCTGTACCCATCAGATAGTTGAATTCACGTAACACCAGATTTGGAATACCCACATAAAAAGTTTCTGAGTGTAAGGATGTAATTATTCGCTGTATGAACTCGTCAAAATTATCCGTATTGGAAGCCTGATCGTAGGTTGAATCTGCCTGAACCGGATATTTGGGCGTAGCGGCAGCCGCAGGTGGTTTGGGAGAAGGATTGGGTGTTCTCGCAAAAGTATCCTCCAGTGGCTGCTGTTCAACATTTTGTGAGGTATTAGTATTGGGCTGAAACAGTATTGCTTCCTTCTCTTTTTC
>JBBAJQ010000028.1:0-33178 GCA_040403945.1 Sediminibacterium sp. | reverse complement strand
ATGATCCACTGAACGCCCGCTTCATCAAAACGGGTATTATTGTCGGAAAATGCAATCCGGGAGGTGGTGTCCGGCGTTTTACTGATGCAGACCAGTATTTTCATACATTTCAGAATAAGGGTTACAAAATTGTTGTCGGGATAAATGGTTGTTTATGCAACTAATTGCAAATATAGGGAGGAATTTCATTGATTTTTCAACCGAATCGTTAATTTTTACATGGATTTTACGGTAAATACAACCCACCAATCCTGCGTATATTTGAAAATGAATCGGATAGAAAAATTACAAGAATACTTGAAAGCCCAACCAGAAGACCCTTTTCTGCAGCATGCGTTGGCATTGGAATATAGTAAAGCAGGGGATTCGGTACAGGCGGTTGCAATTTTTATTCGTTTACTGCAACAGCATCCCCAATATGTAGGGTCGTACTACCACTTAGCCGCCCTTTTGGTGCAGGAAAAAAAAATCGGGGAAGCTATTGAATGGTATGAGAAAGGGATGGAAGCTGCAAAAAAGTCAGGGGATACCCACGCTTTAAATGAGTTGCGGGCAGCTTACGATGATCTAATGGACGTATAGGTAGAATACCAACCTAATCAACTTCCTCTGGAACCACCGGTTTTGATGGGTTTTTTGCCTCCACCGCCGGCTTTACTACCTCCAGGCTTGGCAATAAACTTAGAACTCTGGGCACCGGGCTTTACAAATTTGCTGCCGGATTTGCCATTGTTTTTGTTGTTAACGGGTAATGACATACAGCTATATTTGCCTTAAAGATACAAATATTTTGTGGATTACAAGATACTATGCACAAGAGAGGTTCAACTAAGCCGTAGGTGCAACTCTTTATCTATTTTGGTAAAAAGATGATAGGGTTTATACAATCTCCATTCCGTTATTTCCATTAGCTCCATGTAGTATTGCAGCTTCTTTTTTGTAAAATCTTGCTGGGTGGCTGCCGGCATATTCAACACGATTATCCAACCCTCTTCTTCACTCACTTCATCGTACCATTCCCGGTAATATTCATTGTCGCTGCTATGAAAGTTCAACACATTTTCGGCAATAAAAATGAATTTGGTAATCCCTTTTTTCATTAATTCGTCGCCGATTTCTCTCTTCAGCATCATGATGTCGTTTTCAATGGCATCATTCCATTCGCCGATTAATTCGATTACACAAAAATGAAGTTCATAATCTACATAGATGATTTTCAGGTAAAGGGTTTTACTGCCGAACTCATCCCACTGTGGGTGGATATAGTAATTGTAAATCGTTTGGGAGTATTCAAACTCACTGTATTTTTTTCCGTAAAAGGGGGATAGTTTATCTTCTTCAGCGATATAAATATGCCTCCAGTTATAAAATGGTTCAATGGTATGCATAGGAATCGTTATTGGCTGCTTCCGGCTGCATCAATTGCCTTTTTAACACTACCATGTTTTAGCAGCAGGTCTTTCGCTTGTTCATAATCTTTCAGTGCCAGGCCCTCCATTACCATTTTCACTCCCCGATCTACTAGTTTTACATTACTGAGTTGCATGTTCACCATTTTGTTGTCTTCCACACGACCTAGCTGTATCATCACCGAAGTTGATATCATATTCAGCACTAGCTTTTGAGCGGTTCCACTTTTCATTCGAGTGCTGCCGGTAACAAATTCTGATCCAACCATAATTTCTACCGGGTAATCAGCTTCCCGTGATACGGGGGCATTAGGATTACAACAAATACTTCCTGTAATAATTCCTTTTCTTCTGCATTGTTTTAGGGCACCAATAACATAGGGCGTACTGCCACTGGCCGCTAATCCCACTACCACATCCTTGTCGCTTACAAAATGTTTTTGTAAATCATTCCATCCTTCATCCGGATGATCTTCAGCAAATTCCACGGCCGTGGTGATCGCTTTTTCGCCGCCCGCAATAATGCCAATTACCAATCCATACGGTACCCCAAAGGTAGGCGGACACTCGCTGGCATCCACAATACCCAACCTGCCACTTGTGCCAGCTCCGATATAAAATAATCGTCCCCCCGCCAACATTTTATCACTGATGGCAGCCACTAGTTTTTCAATTTGCGGAATGGCTTTTTCTACAGCATCGGGCACGGTTTTATCCTCCTGATTGATATTTTGCAGCAATTCGGGTATGCTCATTTTTTCCAGATGTCTGTACTGAGAAGGCAGCTCGGTATATCGGATAAATTCTTTCATATAGTTATTGATGATATTGAATTAAACCCTGCATGGGCGTTTTTAAAACCCTACCCAATTGAAGTCCGTAATGGTTGCAAAGTTCCTGTAAAACATCTTTGAAACCAAATGCAATACTTCCTGTAAAATGTACAGGAAATTGATGTATCTCCTTGTATTTTAATAAATGGTGAAAAAAGAATTCGTTACATCCATCTTCCAGTATATTTTCTATCATATAATGCCCCCTGTTTTCGGCTAAAAAAATGGCGAAGGAAGCCAAATACCGATTGGCTAGGGGCTTTTTATATACATTTTCTAGGATAGATTCCCGAGTTTGCCCGAAACGTTTTTCAAAAGCAGCTTTCAGAGAGGCATCCATCGTTTCGTACAGATAATATTGCACCAGTTTTTTCCCTAGATAAGCACCACTCCCTTCATCTCCCAAAATATATCCAATACCGGGACTGTTTTTCACTACTTTCTTGCCATTATAATAACAAGAATTAGAACCGGTTCCTAAAATACAGGCAATTCCTTTATTGTGTCCGCAAAGGGCACGTGCGGCAGCAAGTAAATCTGTTTCTACTGCCCGGCTGGCTTTGGGAAATAGTTGTTGTAATACCTTTCGGATGATTGCTCTATTGTGCGGATTGCTGAGCCCTGTTCCGTAAAAGTGTACCTCCTGCACTACAATACCCTTCAATTTGGGAATTAAATCTTTTTGTAAAAGCACAATGATTTGCTCCTGCGATAAAAAATAGGGGCTGATACCCTGCGTGGATATTTTTCGGGTTTTTCCATTTGTAATCAAACACCAGTCACATTTAGTTGCACCGCTGTCTGCAATCAGTTGAATAGGCATACACACATAATTTATTACTACAATTCGCTACTACCCGGATATCTCTCTATAGAATTGGAAGGCAAATATCCCCCTTTCATGAATTATATGGATATTTGCGCCTTATCCGACAGTTGCAAAGAACTAATATTTATGGCAAGAAAAAAAATACAGGTCTGGCTGCCCCTTTTGTTTTCCCTGGTAATGATCGCCGGGATGTTTATTGGCTATCAGCTGCGGGATAAAACGGGTAATACCGGCAGTTTTTCCTCGCGATCTACTTCTGCCCTGCCCGAATTGATGAAATTAATTCGGGAAAAGTATGTAGATCCGGTTGCAGCCGATAGTATCGATCAATTGGTGAGTAACGAATTGTTGAGTCACCTCGATCCACATTCTACCTGGTTAAATCGCAGTGAATTAAAAGAAGTGGAGGATGAAATGAATGAGGGTTTTAAGGGAATAGGGGTTGAATTTCAGGTGATAGCCGATACGGTTCATGTAATAGCTCTTATACCCAAAGCGCCCGCTGAATTAGCGGGTGTTCAGGTAGGCGACCGATTACTACGGTTAAATGATTCCATACAGCTTTCGGGTAAACAACTTTCGGCTGCTACCGTTAGAAAATTGATACGTGAACAACCGAATACCCTATTGAAATTAACCCTGCAAAGGAATCAGCAATCACTGGATATTTCATTTAATCGCGGCAATGTGCCTACTCCATCTGTAGATGCTGCCTTTATGTTAGATGCGCAAACGGGCTATTTACACCTGAATAAGTTCGCCAACCGAACCTATGAAGAGTTTATGCAGCAGATGGAAGGGCTACAGAAAAAAGGGATGCAAAAGCTTGTATTGGATTTACGGGGGAATGGGGGAGGTTTAATGAAAGAAGCCATAGATATTGCCGATGAGTTTTTAGCGAACGACAAACTGATTGTATATACAATGGGGGAACACGTTTCCCGAACCAATTATTTTGCCAAGCGGGAAGGAATTTTCGAAAAGGGCCAACTAGTGGTTTTGATTGATGAGTCTTCTGCCTCTGCTTCTGAAGTATTGGCGGGTGCGCTGCAAGACTGGGACAGGGCAACCCTCATTGGCAGAAGAAGTTTTGGAAAGGGATTAGTGCAACAGCAGTTTTCTTTATCCGGAGGCTCAGCTGTTCGCCTTACAGTTGCCCGTTATTATACACCACTGGGGAGAAATATTCAAAAGCCGTATCAAACCAATAAAGAAGCTTACAGGGAAGAAGTGATGCAGCGGGTATTGCAGGGGCCTTCTGGAAAGAACGACACTACCTATCGCCAGGGGAAAGTTTACACTACCCCGGCGGGACATAAAGTATATGGGGGAGGCGGGATTCAGCCTGATATCGTTGAAAATTGGGACAGCACCTTATTGAATACAGCCATCATGGAATTGCTCTATAAAAATACCCTGAGTGTATTTGCGTATCGTTATTATTTGCAGCATAAACAAGCTATGGATACCCTCAAAACTCCTAAGCAAATCTCCAGTTTTATTCAACCGGAAGAGGATATTTGGAAACAAATGGTATCTGCTGCTGCTGCGGACAATATTTCACTTACCCAAATAACCCCAGCCCAGAAAAAATTTGTATTACAACGGGTACAGATGCTGATTGCCCGGCAATTATTCCGGCAACCCGGCTATTACGAAGTGGGGGCTCAGTATGATGAGGCTGTTATTAGTGCATTAGGTATTTTGAAATAAAATACCTGAAAGGGCAATCAGTTTATCCTTAATTTAGCCAAAACTTTGCCATATGAATCTCTTCCGATTAGGGATAACTTTATTATTATGTGTATCCACATTCGTTTCTTTTGCTGCTGATACCACCATTACCATCATTCCCGAACCGCTATCTATTAAACGGGCCAATGGTAGTTTTACCTTGCCTGCCACTATTAGCATTGCTGCACCGGCAACGGATGAAGCTGGATGGGTAGTTCGGGCATTAAAAACGCAACTGGCGAATGCTACCGGAAAAAAAATAACCAATGGCAATGCCGGTTCAGCCACAATAACTTTTCAATCAGTTCCCGGAGAAACAGCTGTAATGGGTTCAGAAGGGTATCGACTTTCCGTAAATGCAAAAGGAATAGTTATTTCGGCTGCTGCACCTGCGGGATGGTTTTATGGGGTACAAACCCTGTTTCAGTTGCTGCCAAAAGAGATTGAAAATAATACACCTGTAAAGAATTTTACCTGGAAAGTTCCCTATGTTACCGTGATGGATAAACCCCGTTTTGGCTGGAGAGGATTGATGTTTGATGTGTCGCGACATTTTTTTACCAAGCAGGAGGTAAAACAGTTTATTGATGATATGGTGCGATATAAATATAATGTTTTGCACCTGCACCTAACCGATGATGAAGGGTGGCGAATTGAAATAAAGGGATTACCTCGCTTAACAGAAGTAGGCGCCTGGAATGTGAAGAAAGAAGGATATTTCGGCACTTTCCCTGTACCCGGATCCAATGAGCCCCGGAATTTTGGTGGTTTTTATACCCAAGAAGATATTAAAGAACTGGTTCAATATGCCAAAGAGCGTTTTGTAAATGTTATGCCAGAAGTAGATGTTCCGGGTCATAGCCTGGCTGCCGTAGTTTCTTATCCCGAATTATCCGGCACCCCCGAGTTAGCTAAAACATATAAAGTACGCTCGGGCGAAGAAATTATGGACTGGTCGCATGGAAATCCGCCTATCGCCATGGTAAATAATACTTTGTCGCCAGTTAAGGAGAATGTATATCAATTTTTAGATCAGGTAATCACACAACTAGCCGCTTTATTTCCCTTCCCATATATACACCTGGGAGGAGATGAGTGCCCCAAAAATTTCTGGGAAAAAGATCCAGAGGTGCAGGCATTAATGAAAAAGGAAGGACTGAAAAATATGGATGAAGTGCAGAGCTACTTCGAAAAGCGGGTTGAAAAATTAGTGAGTGCCAAAGGAAAGAAAATGATTGGCTGGGACGAGATTTTGCATGGCGGACTCGCCCCCGGCGCTGCCGTAATGAGTTGGCAGGGGATGAAGGGTGGAATTGAAGCTGCAAAACAAAAGCATGAGGTAGTAATGACGCCCACCACATTTGCGTATATAGACTATATGCAGGGGGATGCTGCTACAGAGCCGCATGTATATGCCACACTCCGTTTAAAAAAATCTTATGAATTTGAGCCTGTACCTCCGGGGGTTGCTGCCGAGTATATAAAAGGGGGGCAGGGTAACTTGTGGACAGAGCAGGTGTATAATTACCGATACCTGCAGTATATGGTTTGGCCCAGGGCTTTTTCGCTTGCTGAAACCTTCTGGTCATCAGCCGACAAGAAAAACTGGAATTGGTTTGCAAAAAAAACCGAAGCACACATGGAGCGGTACGATATAGCTGAGAAAAAGTACTCAGCCTGTATTTTCGACCCGATTATCTATACATCAAAGTCTGCTGATGGTAAGTTGCAGGTTCAATTTGAAACGGAATTAGATAACCTGCAATTGTATTATTCTTTTGACAATACTTTCCCGGATTATTTTTATCCCGCTTATAAAGGAGGGTTCATATATCCTCCAGCCGAATGTTCGATGATGCGTGTAGTAACCTATCGGGGAAAACAGAAAATGGGGAATATGATTACCATTACGCGTGAAGAACTGGAGAAAAGGGCGAAGAAAAAATCTGGTGAATAGTCCGATTACCCTTTTACAAGGCTAAAAGTTATTGACATATTGGGGAAGATAACTTTTTTCTCCCTGCAAATTATTCGGTAATTTACCCTTATAATTTACGTATAGTATTGCCATGGGATCAGTTTCATTAATTGCTTTATTAGCTGCCGCCATTGTTTTTTCTGCGGGCGGAATTTTAGTAGGATGGATATTGGTAAAAGCCAATAAAAATCCTCAAAAGGGCGAGCCCTACGAATGTGGTATTCCAACGGATACGTCGCCCTGGCAGCAATTTTCTGTAGGCTATTATTTATTTGCTTTACTATTCCTGATTTTTGATGTGGAACTGGTTTTTTTGTATCCCTGGGCAGTTGTGGTTAAAGAGTTAGGCATGGCAGCATTATTTGAAGTGGGAATTTTTATTTTTATATTATTCGTTGGGTTTTTATATGCCCATAAAAAAGGAGCCTTACAATGGAAATAAATAATTCTCCGGCTATGGATAACGGGGTTTTTCCCGGACAGGTGATGGATTTACCCGGTGGTGGATTAGTTACCAGTAATTTTCAGGATTTAATTAACTGGGCAAGGTCTAATTCCCTTTGGCCCCTAACTTTTGCCACCAGTTGTTGCGGTATTGAGATGATGTCTACCGCTTCCGCAAAATACGATTTCTCCCGATTTGGTTTTGAAGTAGCCCGGGCGACACCCCGTCAGGCGGATGTAATTATTATTGCCGGTACGATTGTAAATAAAATGGCACCGGTGCTGAAGCGATTGTACGATCAAATGGCTGATCCAAAATATGTAATTGCCATGGGTGCCTGTGCTATTAGCGGGGGCCCCTTTTTTTATAATACTTATTCTGTGGTAAAGGGGGCTGATCATATTATTCCCGTTGATGTATATATACCCGGTTGCCCCCCACGTCCAGAAGCTTTATTGCATGCGCTTATTACGTTGCAGGAGAAAATTAAGAGTGGACTAACCCGTGAACAAATTCGTGAACAATCGCTTACTCCTCAATCGTAAATATGGATAAGGAAGCACTCAAATTATACCTTTTAGAAGTTGAGCCCTCGGTGGTTTTTGAGGAGGGAACTGAGTGGATAACCCTATCTATTGCTGCTGCAAATTGGAAGGCTGTTGCTCAGCATTTGCGGAGTGATAGAAAAATGGATTTTTTGTTTTGTGTTACTGGTGTAGATTGGAAAACCCACCTGACCATGGTATATCATCTCCGCAGCACACAAACAGATGAAACTCTGGTGATCAAAATTCAGTTGGATAGAAATAATCCGGAAGTTGAAACCGTTTCCGACATTTGGCGTACGGCCGAATTTCATGAGCGGGAAGCCTTTGAGATGTTTGGTGTACAATTTGCCCATCACCCCGATTTACGAAAATTAATTTTACCCGACGATTTTGAGGGGTTCCCAATGCGAAAAGATTTTGAAGATCCCGTAAATATGATAAAACTCTAATTGTTGCATGTACTCAGAAACTACCCTTGTTAATCCCGGTTCTTCGGAACAACCTTTACGGGATGGTCAGTTGGTGATAAATGTAGGGCCGCAACATCCGGCAACACATGGCGTGCTACACCTGGTAATTACCCTGGAAGGCGAGACTATCATTAAAATCGAACCACATTTAGGATACATTCACCGGTCTATAGAAAAAATGTCGGAAAGTTTAACGTACCGACAGTTTATCTATGTTACCAGTCGAATGGATTATCTCTCTGCCCATATTAATAACCTTGCCTGCGCATTATGTGTAGAAAAGGGCATGCAACTAGAAATACCCGAAAGAGCTCAGGTAATTCGCATCATCATGAGCGAATTAACCCGCATTGCATCCCATGAATTATGGATTGGCGCGATGGCAATGGATCTGGGTGCTTTTACCCCTTTCTTTTACACCTTTCGTGAGCGAGAAACTATTAACGACATCATGGAGCAAACCTGTGGTGCCCGTCTTACCATGAATTACATGGTTCCCGGAGGGGTGATGTACGATCTCCATCCGGAATTTGTACCTCGTGTTAAGTCTTTTATCGCTCAGTTTACAAGGAAAATTTCTGAACTGGAAGATTTAGTTACCGATAACATTATATTCAGAAATCGTACCGTAGGTATCGGAGTTCTTAGTAAAGAAGATGCCATCTCTTTTGGTTGTACTGGTCCGGTTGCCAGGGCTAGTGGTGTAGAGGGGGATATACGTAAGCGATTTCCCTATTCCGGATATGAAAAACTGCAGTTTGAACAATGTATAGATACCGCCGGTGATTCTTTTGCCCGTTACATTGTTCGTATTCGCGAAATGTATCAGTCTATCCATATTATCGAGCAATTGATTGATGCGATACCGGAAGGCGATTACCAGGCTAAAACCAAAGCAGTTATTAAATTGCCGAAGGGTGAATTTTATACAAGGGTAGAAACGGCTCGTGGAGAACTGGGGGTTTATATTGTAAGTGAAGGAGGCACCACTCCTTACAGAATAAAATACCGGTCGCCTGGATTTTCTAATTTGTCGGCACTGAATCATATGGCAAGCGGCAGCAAAATTGGCGACCTGATGGCAACCATGGGAACCCTCGATTTAGTTATACCAGATATTGACAGATAAAACTATTTGAAATTGTTCGCGTATGTTTAGTTTTCAGCAGTTGGCGCAATTTATACATGCTTGGTTGCAACAGCATACCGGCAATTATGCCGTGCTGGTAGAATGTATTATGATTGCCCTTTTAGCCATTACTCTTTTTGCTGTATTGGGATTAGTTTTGGTATTGCTGGAAAGAAAAGTAGCGGCTCATATTCAAATACGGGTAGGGCCCAACCGCGTAGGACCCGCCGGATTGCTGCAAACCGTGGCAGATACACTAAAATTATTGATGAAAGAAGGGTTGGTGCCAGACAGGGCAGATAAATTGTTGTTTAATCTGGCACCCTTTCTGGTAATGATGGTTGCCATGTTATTGTTGGCTCCGGTAGCTTTTGCACGTGGTATTCAAATCTGGGATATCAATATTGGGGTTTTATATGTTTCTGCTATTTCTTCCATTTCCGTGATAGGTATTTTAGTGGCAGGCTGGTCGAGTAATAATAAATATGCCATGTTAGGTGCCATGAGAAGTGGCGCTCAGATAGTGAGCTACGAATTATCTGCCGGATTTTCGATTTTATGTATTGTGGTATTAAGTGGCAGCTTACGCATTTCAGATATCATCGCAGCTCAGGAAAATGGTTGGTGGATTTTTAAAGGACATATTCCGGCTATCATTTCTTTTGTGATTTTTATTATTGCTGTTACCGCCGAAACCAATCGCGCTCCTTTTGATCTGGCAGAAGCCGAATCGGAATTAACTGCAGGCTTTCATACAGAGTACTCGGGTATGCGCTTTGCTTTATTTTTTCTGGCCGAATACATCAATATTTTTATCGTTTGTGCTATTGGAGCTACCTTATTTTTAGGAGGCTGGATGCCCCTGCATATTGCCCATTGGGAAGGGTTTAACCATTTGATGGATTATATTCCTTCCTCAATTTGGTTTATGGGAAAAACATTTGCCCTGATACTATTAATTATGTGGTTTAGATGGACTTTCCCGCGGTTGAGGGTTGACCAACTTCTTACCTTGGAATGGAAATATTTATTACCAATCGGATTATTTAATTTATTGTTAGTAGCAGTAATCGCTATTATGGGATGGCATTTTTAACTGGATAACCGGAAACTATGTTTTTAAAAGAATATATAAGTGATGTTTATCAGGGTGTTCGCTCCTTACTAAAGGGCATGAAAAAAACAGGCTATTATTTTCTTCACCCTTCCGAAATTATTACGCAGCAGTATCCCGACAATCGAAATCAACTTCAATTACCCGAAAGATTTCGCGGTGAAGTGGTAATGACGCACGATGAGAATAATGAACATGCCTGCACTGGTTGCACAGCCTGCGAATTAGCCTGTCCCAACGGAACTATAAAAATCATCACTAAATTCGATGTTTCTCCAGAAGGTAAAAAGAAGAAAGCCATTGATACGTTTATTTACCACTTAGAACTCTGCACCATGTGTAACTTGTGTATCGAGGCTTGTCCTACCGATGCCATCAAAATGGCACAAACATTCGAACACAGCGTTTTTAATAGAAATCAGCTCACCAAAAAATTAAATCAACCAAATTCTAAAATCAGGGAGGGAGTAGAATGATGCCAGCTTCAGCCATATTTTTTTATGTGATAGCTGCTGTAATATTGATTACGGCTGTTTTATCAGTAACTAGCCGGAAGATATTTCGATCTGCCATTTGGTTATTATTTTCATTAATGGGCATAGCCGGTATTTATTTTTGGATGGATATGAATTTTTTGGCCGCAGTTCAAATTGTGGTGTATGTAGGGGGAATAGTTGTATTGATTATTTTTTCTGTTTTTCTAACACAGGGTTCCGGACAGTCACTTCCCTCCCCTTCAAAAGCTCGTCTGTTTTTTGCAGGCTTGGCGGTATTATCAGGCTTGGCATTCACTGTTTGGTGTGTAAGGGGTTTTGGATTTTTGCGAGTGGCGCCGGATGTGCCAGCAGTAGAAATGAAGGTATTGGGAAGAGAAATGCTATCTGTTTCGGCAGGGGGGTATGCTTTGCCATTTGAAATGGTAAGTATCCTTTTACTGGCAGCCATGATAGCCTGTATTGCAATAGCCATGAAGATACCAGTTGATAAAAAAATTGATTAACCTACCTGTTTATATAGTATGAATCATATACCATTACAACATATTCTTTTTGTAAGCACTGCCCTTTTCTTTATTGGAATGTATGGTATGTTTACCCGGCGAAATCTAATAACCCTGCTAATGTCGGTAGAGCTTATGCTGAACAGCGTGAATATTAATTTGGCAGCATTTAATAAATATCTGTATCCCCAGCAAAATGCAGGAATTTTTCTGGCTTTGTTTATTATCATAGTTGCTGCAGCCGAAGCAGCTATCGCCATTGCCATTATTATTCATTTATATCGTTCACATCAGTCAATCGACGTGGAAGATGCATCCGAAATGAAATATTAAATATGCTCAATCTAACCTATATACTCATCATACTGCTACTGCCATTTGGTAATTTTCTATTGCTAGGAATCGGAAGCAGAAAGATATCCCAACCATTTTCCGGTTGGTTAGCAACCCTTTCCTTACTCGTTGCTGCTTCTTTTTCATTGCTAATCGCCTATGAGTATTTTGTAGTTACAGGGCCAAATAATGGTATATATCCTTCCATTGAATTATTTCGATATCCTTGGTTAGTTTTTGGAACTAAGCTAACAATAGAAATGAGCTGGGTACTTGATTCGTTAACGGTAATGATGTTGGTAGTAGTAACCCTTATCTCAGCCATGGTTCATCTTTTTAGTTTGGGATATATGAAAGGGGAGGGGCGGTATACTACCTATTATGCATTCCTGGGGCTTTTCACGTTTTCTATGCTGGGGTTGATTCTTGCCGGCAATCTTTTTCAGATTTATATTTTTTGGGAATTAGTAGGGGTTTCGTCCTTCCTATTAATAGGATATTATTTTACAAAACCTACCGCAATTGCGGCAGCTAAAAAGGCTTTTATTGTTACTCGCTTTGCCGATCTAGGATTTTTAATGGGCATCTTGATTATATCCTTTTATGGAGAAACCCTGGATATTGCTACGCTAATTGAACGTTTAACAAATACTACCACTGCGCAATCTATGGCCATACAAACAGCTCAATGGATGGGAATAAGCGCACTCACCTGGGGATTGGCTATGCTTTTTATCGGGGGTGCCGGTAAATCGGCTATGTTCCCGCTGCATATATGGCTTCCCGATGCTATGGAGGGCCCCACGCCGGTTTCTGCATTGATACATGCTGCCACTATGGTAGTGGCAGGCGTTTATCTGGTGGCAAGATTGTTTCCGGTTTTTCAGCTTTCGGAGAGTATTTTACAATTGGTTACCTATACTGGTATATTCTCTGCATTTTTTGCTGCTATCATAGCCTGTACGCAAACAGATATCAAGCGGGTGTTGGCTTATTCTACCATGTCGCAAATTGGTTATATGATGTTTTCACTCGGTATCGCCCGTGGCGACGATCAATACCTGGGCTATACAGCCTCTCTTTTCCATCTCTTTACCCATGCGTTTTTTAAATCTCTTCTGTTTTTGGGTGCGGGAGCAGTTATTCACCTGATACATAGTAACGAAATAGATAAAATGGGCGGTTTACGCAAGTATATGCCTATAACCCATATTTCTTTTTTAATAGCTTGTTTGGCTATTGCTGGTATTTTTCCATTTGCAGGCTTTTTTAGTAAGGAGGAAATTTTGTTGGCAACTTATCATGCAAATAGGCCGGTTTTTGTAATGGCACTAATTACTTCCGCGTTAACAGCCTTCTATATGTTTCGTTTATATTTTTCCATTTTCTGGGGGAAAAGTCAACCAACCGATCCACACCATACCGAAGGAACGGCTACAATGAAAATACCACTGATAGTGCTAATGCTTTGTACAATTGTGGTAGGATTTCTACCCTTTTCCGCCTGGGTATTCCAGGGTGGATCTCCATTGGCATCGCACATTGATTGGAAATTTTCTCTTATACCGCTCACTTTATCTGGGGTAGGAATTGTATTGGCTGCCTATTTTTATCGTAAACCTTCCGACAGAGCCTCGGAGTGGGCTTTAGTTTTTGGAGGCATCTATCGGGCAGCTTCCAATAAATTTTATATCGATGAAATATATCGCTGGATAACCCAACAGATATTGTTCCCCCTGGTTGGAAAACCTTTTGCTTGGTTCGATAAGCATATTATTGACGGAACCGTGAATGGGGTTGGCACTTTTGTGGGCAGCATTTATTATTTTATCCGGGGTATGCAATCGGGAAAATTACAGGATTATCTGTTTTATTTTCTGGCAGGAATTGCTGCCTGGATGATTTTCTTTTTTTATATCTGGAAATAATTGAATAGTATGAACCTCCTCGTATTGCTTATCGTTCCATTGCTTGCAGCCCTTATGATTATATTGGTTAAAAAAGAGTCTGCAAGTAGAATGATTTCTCTTGCTGCTGCACTAGTACAATTGGTATTGGTAGGCTGGGTATTATTTCAGTTTCTGCAAAGCAGACAGGCTATGCCTCAACTTCTATATTTTGAGCAAATTTTTCAATGGTTTCCGGTTTGGAATATACAGTTTCACATTGGGGTAGATGGTATTGCCATTTCTATGATGATTTTAACTGCATTGGTTGTGTTAGCAGGTGTGCTGGTATCTTGGCAAGAAACTACCCTACCTAAAGAGTTTTTCTTTTTACTTATGTTTTTGAGTTTGGGCGCTTATGGCTTCTTTATGTCGAGAGATATTTTTACCCTATTCTTTTTTTTAGAGTTAGCTGTAATTCCCAAGTTTTTGCTGATAGGCATTTGGGGTAGTGGACAAAAAGAATACAGTGCCATGAAATTAGCATTAATGCTGATGGCCGGCTCTGCATTAGTTTTTATCGGATTAACGGCAATTTATCATCAGGCACATAGTTTTGACTTAACTGTACTGGCTGGATTTCAATTTCCAATCGGATTTCAATACTTATTTTTCCCCTTGCTATTTGCCGGATTTGGAATTTTTGCCGCTTTATTTCCCTTTCATACTTGGGTACCAGATGGTCATGCTTCTGCACCAACGGCCGCCTCCATGTTTCTGGCTGGAATATCTATGAAATTGGGCGGGTATGGATGTTTGCGGGTAGCCTCTTTTTTAATGCCTGATGCCGCTGTGCATTATGCACCCGTGATTATTGTACTTTCTACCTGTGCAATATTATATGGGGCATTTGTAACCCTTATGCAAACCGACCTAAAATACATGAATGCCTATTCTTCGGTTAGTCACTGCGGCTTTGTAATGTTGGGTATTGGGGTGTTTAATACTACTTCTGTTTATGGAGCCATATTGCAAATGATTTCACATGGGTTAATGACTGCCCTATTCTTTGCTGCCATAGGTATGATTTATCAGCGCACCCATACCCGGAAAGTAGCTGAGCTAGGCGGATTGTTGGCAAATTTGCCCTTTATTAGTACGGTTTTTGTGCTTGCCGGTTTATGTTCATTAGGGTTGCCGGGATTAAGTGGCTTTGTGGCTGAAATGACTGTATTTGTAGGTTCTTGGGAAAATACTGCTACCTGGGTTCGGATAGCAACGCTTTTATCTTGCGCATCAATTGTTGTTACGGCTGTATATATTTTACGGGCTACCGGTAAAGCAATTATGGGTCCACTGCAACAAGCATATGCCTCTCTTACAGATGCGGTTTGGTACGAAAAAATGGCGGCAGTTTTTTTGCTGACTGGAATTTTTGTGATGGGTATTGCTCCTTTTTTAATTCAATATATAACAGGTGATGAAGCGGCTGCTATTATTAATGCGGGCGCTCAAACCTTGATAAAAAAATAAGTGCAATATGTTATTGAATGAATGGCTTATATTAAAACAGGAAATATTTCTATCCCTTCTGATAGTGGGTATTCTGATACTTTGGCTTTTAAAGGATTTCAGCAATGAGTTCTGGATTCAATTAATGAATATATTATTGCTGGTAAATATATTGGCTGGGTTTGTAGATTTTAATTATGGTAAGTTGTTTGGCGACACCTTCCAGTCAACCCCTTTACTTTTGTTCGAAAAGACTATACTCGGCTTTGCTGTTTGGCTGATTTCATTATTTTCTTACGACTGGCTTCGGAAAATGAAAAATCTGCCAGAGTTCTATGTTTTGTTACTTACCTCCCTGTTGGGTATGTATTTGATGTTGTCTTCTTCTAATCTATTACTCTTTTATCTCGGTCTGGAGATGTCTACGCTGCCATTAGCCGGTGCTGCTAACTTTGATTTTGGAAATAGAAAGTCTTCTGAATCTGCGATGAAGTTGATATTGTCATCAGCTTTTTCTTCGGCCATCTTATTAATGGGTATTTCGTGGCTATACGGTTTAATGGGTTCGTTGGATTATAGTGTAATCAGCACACAGATAGGTCATTCCCCCCTTTCAATCCTCGCTTTTTTATTCATTTTGTCTGGCTTTGCTTTTAAAATTTCAGCAGTGCCTTTTCATTTGTGGACGGCCGATGTGTATCAAGG
Organism: Sediminibacterium sp.; assembly: GCA_040403945.1. Lineage (GTDB taxonomy): Bacteria > Bacteroidota > Bacteroidia > Chitinophagales > Chitinophagaceae > Sediminibacterium. The sequence continues at coordinate 17,253 of JBBAJQ010000028.1, read as the reverse complement.
AGCGCCTGTTGCGGTAACTGCATTTTTATCGGTTGTTTCTAAATCGGCAGTTTTGATGGTGATGATTCCATTTCTCTATCAAACTTTTGAGGAAAAAATAGATGTATGGTATCCAGCCTTGATTATCCTTGCTATGGCGTCGGTAATTATTGCAAATCTATTTGCCATTCGGCAGCAAAATATAAAAAGATTATTAGCTTTTTCCTCCATTGCTCAGGTTGGCTTTTTATTGATCGGGTTAAGTGCACATACACAAACAGGTGCTACCAGTGTTTTATTTTTTCTTTTGATCTATTTGTTTTCTAATCTGGCAGCTTTTGGAGTTGTATCCGTATTATCGGCTGAATACGGAAAAGAAAATATTATAGACTTATCGGGTTTATATAAATCCCACCCTTTTTTATCCTGGGTATTGGCACTATCTTTGTTTTCACTTGCTGGAATTCCCCCGACTGCTGGCTTTTTCGGTAAGTTTTTCTTGTTGTTATCTGGTGCTACTGGGGGTAAATACTGGATAATTGCTATTGCCGCTGTTAATATGGTGATATCCCTGTATTACTATCTTCGGGTAGTAAAAACAATATTTATGAATCAGGTTGTACATCCAATTGAGGCGAAGCCCCTACATTTTTCGGTTACATTGGCTTTGATTATTTGCCTGGCAGGTATGCTGATAGTTGGATTTTTGGGCGGATTTTACGAACATATTTTTCAATTACTAAGTGGAATCAATTAGGATATATGGCGATTAATAAAAACCACGAATTTGAAGATTTGAATGGCATCAAATGTGCTATTGTAGAAAAAAATGTATCTGAGCAACGTGTAAGTTTTTTGCGTACTCTGCTAGAGTTAAATGGTTATATAGTTGAGGTGATTCCATCACCCCCGGCAAAAGTTGCTCCGGTTACTTCGGATGCTGCTAGTTTGGAGGTAAGTTCCCCCCCCACTTATACAGTAGGGGTTACCAATGTAGTATTTAATGCTACCAATGCAATTTTTGGCAGATTACTAAAAACAAAAGAAGGGCAGGTGGTTACATTGGCTTATTGGCAACAGAAAGAGGCTATTTGCGACGATAGCATTCCTTACTATCAAAAGAATTCATAGGCAGTTCTTATCTTTATCCTTCGAAAATTGTAATTCATGAGACGCGCTTTATTGAGTTTTTTTTTATTCTTAGGTTTCGCTTCGCCGGTTTTTACACAGGAGTTGGATTCTATGATGGTAGTGTATGAATTAAATTCTCCGGCTGAGAAAGTACATCTTCATTTCGATAAGAATATTTATAACCGAGATGAAACAGTTTTTTTTAAGGCGTATTTGCGCATGGGAAATGAACTGAGTGTTTTGAGTAAAAATTTATATGTAGAATGGTACGATACAAGCGGTATCATCATCAAGCAAACAGTAGCGCCCATTTTTCAGTCAACAGCTAAAGGCGCTTTTGAAATTCCTGCCGGTTATGCAGGCAATTTTTTACACGTTAAGGCCTATACCAGCTGGATGTTAAACCACGATACTGATTATGTATTTCGGAAAGATATTTTATTAAATGAGGTTGTATCATCGGTTACAGGTAAAGTGCGCAACCCTTCTGAAAGAAGAACTATTGTGCAGGTTTTTCCAGAGGGAGGTACTGCAGTTGCGGGGTTACTAAATAAGTATGCTTTTCAGGCTACCAATAATTATGGTGATCCTGTTAAAATTAAAGGTTCCCTAACCGATAGTAAAGGAAAAAAAGTGGATACCATTCTGGTTAAACACGCTGGAATGGGTATTTTTTCATTTACGCCGGTTAGTGGTGAGAATTATCAATTAAACTGGACGGACGAGTTGGGTAAAAAAGGTGTCTTGCCAATTGTAAAGCCCAGTATCGAAGGGATAGTTATGGGGATACAGGGAGGAAATGAACAGGCCACGGTTCGGATTCAGCGGTCGGAGACTATTCCGGCTAACTGGAAAAAATTAAATCTTTGGGTGCATTTAAATCAGAGCCTTTTTTATAAGGTTAATATCAATTTAACTGAAAAAAGAGAGGTATCTGCTCAGATACCTATTGATCAACTTCCCACCGGATTACTTCAGTTTACCTTATTTTCCGAAGATTTTTTGCCCATCGCCGAGCGTGTTTTGTTTGTGAATAATCGCGAGCATGAGTTTAATGTACGGGTAACTTTTCCGATTGTGAATGTAGATAAAAGGGGAAAAAATATAGTTGAAATTTTTGTGCCTGATACGGCCGCTGCTAATTTGTCGGTTTCTATAACAGACTTTTCTCTAAATACCCCTGAAACGCAAACGATTTTTTCTGATTTGCTGCTAAGTGGAGATGTTAAAGGTAAAATTTATAATCCTGCCTATTATTTGATGTCGGATGCTGATAGTGTAACTGCTAACCTTGATTTGGTAATGCTAACACACGGCTGGCGAAAATTTGATTGGAACAAGTTGAAAGCTGGCATACCTCCTGTAATCAACTATCCTGCTGAATCTAGTTTTCTTCGAATTAATGGTAAAGTTTTTGGCGTAAAGCCGAATATGTCATCGTCGCCTTTGCAGCTTAATTTAATTATGGTGGGAAAGGATAGTAGTAAGCAATTTTATTTTGCACCCCTTGCTAGAGATGCCAGTTTTGAAGTGCCTAATCTTTTTTTCTATGATACCTCCAAATTGTATTATAGTTTTAATGGAAACAGTAAGCTTACGGAAGTTGTACAAGTTAAAATGGACATGGGGTTATTACGGTTTCAACCCGGTATGAGAACAGCTGTAATAAAAAATCCATTGGGTGTATACGGTGATAGCATGATGAGAGCGAGAATGGCAGCCATATATAAAGAACAGGAGCAATTACGTAAGTTGATCGCTGCCGCAACTTTACAGGAAGTTGTGGTTAAAACGAAGGCCAAGTCTAGTGTTCAATTGCTAGAAGAAAGATATGCCAGTGGATTATTTAGTGGGGGAGATGGTTATTCGTTTGATGTGGGAGAAGATAGTAAATTGGTGGGGGGGATAGACATATTAACCTATTTACAAGGTCGCGTAGCCGGATTGATGATTTCCGGATCTGGTTCCGGGGCAACATTAAATTGGCGAGGTGCTACACCTGATTTGTATTTGAATGAAATGCGTTCTCAGGTGGATGTTGTTCAATCGGTAAGTATTCAGGATATAGCATTTATAAAGGTTTTCCGACCGCCCTTTTTTGGTTCAGCAGGTGGGGGGGCAGGTGGGGCTATTGCTATTTACACGAAAAGAGGCACAGATACAAGAAAAGCAGACCCAACTGCAAAGGGACTCGAATACACGATTTTGGGCGGATATTCCCGGTTTAAAGAATTTGCATCACCCAATTACGATAAACAAGAACCGAGTTTTGATCCGGATAATCGTATCACCTTACTTTGGAATCCTTACATTTTAACCAATAAAAAAAGTCCCCGCATTAAATTGAATTATTTCAATAATGATTTCAGCAAGAAGTTTCTTCTAGTATTAGAAGGGGTAAATAGTGAGGGTAAGTTAGTTCGGGTAGTGAAGACTATTGATAGTTCCAGTCAGGATTGATTATGTAAACTTTACTGAGTTATTTTCCAAAGGAATCCATTAAACGACCATTCTTGCCGGGTTTTCTGAAAATAAGGGAAAGTTCAAAAGTTCTAAGCAAGCCCGAAGAATTATTTCTTGCGTTGTTGATATTGATATCATGCGTTATACCCGCTTGCATATTTTTGTACATGATACCCAGATAGGGAATAATGGAGGTGGTTGTGCCTTTTCTATACCAAAGCCCAACGTTAAAAACTGTTGGTAAATCGTCTGTAGACATCATCCGGCCAAAATTAGCGCCCATAATCAATGTATTTGCAAAGCTCTCGTTAACATAAACTGTATTTATATTTACTACCAATCTGTCGTTCAAATAAGTTTGAAAATCGGCATGAAAATTATACCGAGGCTGATCTACAATTTTATCATTTCCTAAAATACTTCTGTTTTTACTTGTAAACCGATATCCGGATACACCTATATCAAAATTTGCTTTATCGGAAGTATAGGTATAACATAGGCCTGCAGTAACAGAAAAATAGTTGGGTCTATAATTAAACATGGCCAAATCTTCCATTGTAGAAATGTTGGGATCGAAGCCCGTGAATGAAATCTGGGTTGAATAGTCTAGCATGTCGGGTTTTACAATCGTATTATTATAAATTACTCCTAACCCAGCACTTAAGCCATGATTATCTTGTTCATCCAGACTAACATGTGAACTTACTGCAAGCTGTGCAAAATTATTTCTATAGGCGCCTGAAAGTCCTGCATCCTGCAATACCATCATGCCCATACCTACATAATTAGAGGAGCGATATTTTTGTTTAAAAACTTTTCCATCAAAAGAAAGTGAAGTAGTATTTAAGCTTATAAATTGATTTCCAATTGATTGATTCCTGAAGTTTGTAATCACTCTCCAATCTGCACTTCCCGATCCAACTAATGAAGGACTAATATTCATCGGAGATGCATAAAACTGCGAGAAAGATGGATCCTGGGCATTAACAGATATACGAAAGCCGGCAACTAACAATAGAAGCAGTAGTATGGGTTGTATTTTTTTCATCTCTTTCATTTATCTGGATAATAGGAATTGACCATATTTCGATTCTTTCTTGCCATTCGCATTTACGTAATTTACTTCCCAGAAATATATTCCGATAGGTTGTTCTACACCTTTTAATCGTCCGTCCCATCCCATTGAGTAATCTTGGGATTCAAATATGATATTTCCAAAGCGATTAAAAATTCTGAAATAATTAAATGTTTTAATTCCAGGGGTTAGATACGGGAATATTTTATCATTTCTGCCATCGTTATTGGGCGTGAATGTTTTGGGAACAAATATGTCTATCACATCTGCATTATATACCCTCACCCACATGGAGTCGTTTGTTATGCACCCTTCTGGTGAGATTAGTTTGATACCATACCTTACTGATTCACCAAAGTTAAAAATGGTTTCATAGGAATTCGGATTTCTTAATCCGGCGGTTGTTCCCGAAATATTTCTCCATTCATACCTGTAATTGGGAATCAGTCGTGCACTTATTACGGTATTTTGATTTTTGTAGGCTTTTACATTTAAACTATCTACTGCATCAATTGGTTTTGATATTTGAATAACAGAATCCAGAATAGTAGGAGGAAACGCCCCACAGTTCAGTTGCTGTGCAGAAACCTTTACTTGGTAGCTACCACTTACCTGATAAGTTGTAGTGGCATGGTAATTAGTAGAGGTAAGTCCATTACCAAAATCCCACTTCCAACTCAGCGGTCCGGATATGAGGGAATCTGTTTGGTTGGTGAAAGTAATTAGGCTATTGATACATCTAATATCCTGTTTAAATTTAATTACTGGGGGTTTACTTACGATTAATCTTATAGAATTGGTTGTTGTATCCGAACAACCGAATCCATCTGTTAAGGTTACTTGATATATACCTGCCCGTGTTGCAAAATTTAATGAATCTGTATTCTGACCTGGAATAATATTTCCGTTTAATCTCCATTCGTAACCTACCGAATCGGCAGAAATTACAAACAGGGTATCTGGAATGTTATTACAAATATAATTTCCATGAAGAGATAAAAGTTTTCCTACAGGAAGTCTCTTTATTTCTTGGTATACTTGAATTGTATCATTGAAATTAGTACAGGTTGAATCACTTATTTGGAATATTTTAATGGTTCTATCAGCAACTCCGGGTCCGGTAGGTGGTAAAATAAGTGTATAAGGATTAGCTGTTATATTATTTCTTGCACCGGTGGTTCCATTATCTGAGTATATAAAATTATAGGGTGGTCTTCCGCTAAATTCTATGCGTAAGCTATCATTTACATTTTGACAAACATAACCCGCTCCGATTGCGGATGCCTGTGGAAGTGGTGTAACTAGTACATTTACGTTGAATGGTTGTCCGATACAATTATCTAAGTGTGGAATAATTGAATATAGAATAGTATCTGGCAGAATGCTTCTGTTGAACAAAGATAGTAGTATAGTGGATTGTTCTGTTAAGCTACCTGTACCTCCTAAAACTCTGCCATTGTTATTTACTGGTAAATCCCAACTGAACGTAATTCCTGATGGCATGTTCCTGGGTGTAATGTTAACGGCAACTCCACTGCAAGTAGAACTTTTATAAGCTGCTATAACAGGTATAGGGCGTGTTACTTTTAAATTAAGGGTAAATGGTTGTGAGATACAGTTATCATATACTGCATTTACCTGATAGGTAAGATTTGCAATCTGATTGCCAATATTTACAGGCGTTTGTGCGAATTCATCTAATGGCGTACTTTGTGGGGTAGTACCTATTACCGAACCAAGTGGAAATATTTGTGGAATTGACCAAATAAACTTTGTTCCGGCTGGGATACTATCAGGGATATAAGTAAATATTTCTCCAGAACAAATGGTATCTGATACATTATTTACAAAAGGAGTAGGTTTAATCAGCACAGTTATTGTAAAGGTTGTTCCTATACAGTTAGGACTACTTGCCTGAACTGTGTAAATAGCAGTATCTCTTACAGTATTGAGCGCAAACAGCGTTTGTGTGAATGCATTTTGGTTATTTCCTGAGGAGGTACCATTCAAGCTATTTCTGGGTATTTGCTCTGGTTGAGACCAACTAAATCTCGTGTCTGCGGAAACACCTGCAGGTAAATAGGCTATTGGAGTACCACTACAAACAGGTGTAAGTGTGATGCTATTGATTACAGGACTTGGTAGAACTTGAACAGTAATGCTAAAGGTATTGCCTGAACAATTATTAGCTGTTGTTTTTACTGTATAAAGCGCATAAGCAATTTGGGTTGAGTTATTAATAAGGCGTTGAGTAAACGAACTTGTAGGAGTGGTGGCATGTAGTGCACCTGATATAGATCCACTTGGCAAAATTAACGGCAATTCCCAGGTAAGTTTTGTGCTATCTGCAACATTCGAAGGCGAAAATTCTAGAAGTCCTCCACTACATACACTAAAATTTTGTGTTGATACCATAGGTGTTGGTAAAATGGTAGCGGTAACGGTTTGACTATTACTGCATCCCGCAGTGGTTAAGGTTACGGTGTAGTTTACATTTATTGCAGACAATGTATTGTTGGTAAGAATTTCTGATATCGTATTGATACCGGTATTTGGCGCATTTGTTATACCTGCTGTATTTCCTCTGCTCCAACTGATTAATGTGTTGGGCGTGGCAGTTTGGGCAGTATATTGTAAGATGCTACCGGAACAAACGGATGGAATATTGGTTGAACTAGATAGTACTGGAGAAGGGGAAATAGTAACTGTAATTGTTTGCGCGTTCGAACAGCCATTGGCCGTTAAGCTAATGGCATAAACAGCCGAACTGTTGAGGGTATTGGTTGTTTGTAAAGTTTCATAAATAAATTGCGTAAATCCACCGGAGGTAGTATTTCCATTGATATTAGGATTGGCTAATCTTTCCCATAAGAAACTAGTGCCCGGCGTTGCACTTTCTAGTGTATAACTAAAGATGGTATTATTACATATACCGGTAGGAGCTAAAGGAGTGCTAAGAATAGGGGTTGGGTTAACTGTAATGGTAAATGATTTTGGGGTACCTAAACAACCATTTGCCAAAGGAGTTACTTCTAATGTTGTGTTACCAGGAATTACCCCATTGTTAATTGCCTTAAATGATGGAATATTTCCGCTTCCGTTATTAGTTGGTAAACCCAAGCCAATATTACTATTCGTCCAGGTATAACTGGAATTAGAAATGGAAGAAGTTAAAATTACAGCACTGGTATTGAAAGAATTACAAATAACTTGGCTCTGTAAAGAATCTAGTACCGGAATAGGTTTAATAACAATGCTAAAGCTGATAGGGGTTCCATAACAGCTATTTGATAGAGGAGTTGCCGTAATAATCGTTGATACGGGTACATTGATTGAATTGGTAGGAGTAAATGACGGAATTATATTCGTTCCGCTGGACGGAAGTCCAATTGACGGATTGTTGCTATTCCATTCATATAAAGTGTTTTCAACTATTGACCCTGTAAAGATGATGGGTGCAGAAAGTGCACTACCACAAATAACTTGATTTCCAACTAGGTTAATATTAGGTATTGGATGTACTATATAATTAAATAAAACGGGGGTTCCTGAACAACCATTTGAAAATGGAGTTACGGTAATCGTATTTCTTATGGTAACATTCGAAATGTTAGAAGTAGCAAAGGATGGAATACTATCAGAACCGAAAATTGTAGGTATACCTGTGAGTGAATTTGCTGCAACCCAGTTATATTTAGTATTAGTTACTTTAGAACCAGAGAATATAATTGGATTTGTGTTTTTCCCACTACAAATTATTTGATCTGACACTGAATTGATACTAGGTGTAGATTTAATGATAATATTAAATTGTTTAGAAGTCCCGCTGCAACCATTTGAGAATGGGGTAACAGTTATAAGAGCTGAAACCGGTAAGTTAGCAGAATTTACTGCACTAAATGCTGCTATATTACCTGTGCCTGCCGATCCTAGACCAATAGAAGTATTATTATTTGTCCATTCATAAATTGTTCCAGGTACTGGTGAACCTTGAAATATTATAGTGTTTGTATTTATTGAGCCACACTGAATAACATCCGGTAAGCTATTTACGGTGGGTATTGGATTTACAGTGATGGAAAAGGTAATTGGATTTCCGGAACAGCTATTTGAGAAAGGTACTACAGTAAATTGGGCTGTATTTGGAACTGAGGAGGTGGTAATTGCTGTAAAAGATTGAATATTTCCTATTCCAGTAGCTGTACTAATTCCTATTCCTACATTTGAAGTATACCATTGATACTGTGTTCCAGGCACTACTGATCCCGTAAATAAAATGGGCTGGATAGATGTATTGGAACAAACAATCTGATTAATAACGGAATCTACCTTTGGAGTTGGTTTGATAGTAACTGTAAAGCTTACCGAATTGCCACTACAATTATTCGAAAACGCCGTTACGGTAATTCTAGAAACAATGGGAACCGTAAAGTTATTCGTTGCAGAGAAGAAATCTATATTGCCAATTCCAGTAGCACTAATTCCAGTTGCAGTATTATCGTTCGTCCATCTATATTCTGTTCCCGGAACTAACGATCCTGTAAATACGATAGGAGTGATTAGTCCATTTCCACAAATAGTTATATCAGCAACTGAATTTACAGAGGGTATGGGATTTACAATTATATCAAATAAAGAAGGGATTCCATTACATCCATTTGTAAATGGGGTAACGCTTACTGTACTCTTTATAGGAATATTAGAAATATTCTGCGTAGTGAATGAAGGTATGTTTCCCGTGCCGCTTGTAGGCGTAAATCCTATGGTATTATTCGTTTGTGTCCAGTTGAATAATGTATTACTTATAGTTGACCCTGAAAATATAACCGGTTGGGTAATAATATTTTTACAATATATTTTGTTACTTATTGTATCTATCGTAGGGCTTGGTTTTACCGTAATTACCATATTTGCTGGTACACCCGAACAGGAATTTGATATAGGTGTAACACTAATAAGACTGCTGATGGGTATATTGGATGAATTACTTGCAGTAAAAGCAGGAATACTGCCAATACCTGTGGAAGAGAGTCCCGTATTAGTATTATTATTTGTCCACTCATATATTGTACCCACCATTGTTGATCCTGAAAAAATGATTTCATTAACTGGTTGGGTAGCACATACTACTTGGTCTGTGAGTCCATAAATAGAGGGAATAGGATTTACAGAAATGGAGAAGTTGATAGGATCACTGATACATCCATTTGTAAATGCGGTGGCTCGTAGATTAGCTGTTATAGGTACATTGTAGCTATTGGTTGTAACAAAGCTACTTATGTTTCCTGTTCCGGAAGAAGTTAAACCGATAAAGGGGTTATCGTTAGACCAATCATATCGGGTACCCTCAATTACTGAACCAATTAAATTGATAGGAAGTGCATTGGTATTGGCACAAAGTATTTGCGAAGCAATGCTATCTATTCCCGGCGTTGGTTTAACTAAAATATTAAATACAATGGGGGTTCCGAAGCAAGTATTGGAGAATGGGGTTACTGTTATTTGTGCGGAAATGGGCAGGGTTGAATTATTATTGGTAGTAAAACTGTTTATGTTTCCTGAACCGATGGCTGGTAATCCAATAAATGTATTTGTGTTCGTCCAATTAAATACTGTACCGGCAATAGGAGAGCCCGTAAAATTAACCGGATTGGTTGTTCTAAGTCCGCAAACTACCTGGTTGGGTATTGCATCTACCCTTGGAATCGGATCAACTGTTATATAAAAAATGGCCGGATTTCCAGCGCATCCATTGGTGAATGGCGTTACTGTAAACTTACTCGAAATAGATACATTCGATAGGTTCGTTGTTGTAAAAGCGGGAACCATTGCCACACCGCTTAAAGTTCCCAAGCCCACAGCAGGATTGTCATGTACCCATTGATATTCGGTGCCAGGTATAGTTGATCCTACAAATATTACTGGAACAGTGGGAAGTTGTGTGCATAGTCGTTGGTTTGATTCTGCAAAAATTCCTGGCGTTGGTTTTATTGCAATAGTAAACTGTTTTGGAGTTCCTGAACAGGTATTGGAAACAGGCGTAACTGTTATTAATGCGGAAATACCAGTATTGAAACTGTTTAAGGCAGTGAATGAGTTAATGTTTCCTACTCCGGTTGCGGCCAATCCAATGGCACTATTATTATTTGTCCACTGATATAATGTTCCGGCGAGGGGAGAACCTGAAAATAAAATTGGACCCGAATTGGCATTTCCACATAAAACCATATCAGGTACGGGGTTCACTGCTGGAATTGGATTAACTGTTATAGAGAATGTTTTAGGAGTTCCATAACAAGTATTCGAGTAGGCGCTAACAGTAAAGAAGCTGGTGATAGGGATATTTGAATTATTGGCTGCCGTAAATGAATTGATATTGCCTGTTCCACTAACACTGGCTAATCCTATTGCCGTATTGTTTTGATTCCATCTGTATTCGGTACCTGCAACAGTTGCACCATCAAATACAATCGGTGCTGTAATTGAATTGGTGCACAATGCCTGATCGCCTATGGAATTCACTTGAGGAGATGGAATTACTGTAAGTAAAAAAGTTTGAGGTAATCCAAAGCAGGTATTTGAAAGTGGCGTAACAGTAAACTGCGCAGTTACCGGAACGTTATTGTTATTAGTTGAGGTAAAAGCAAAAATAGTTCCCACCCCAGACCCTGGTAAGCCAATATTGGTATTGTTGTTCGTCCACTGATACAAAGTTCCTGCAAGAGGAGAACCAGTAAAAACAATGGGTCCAGTTAACGTATTTCCACATACAGAAATATTTCCTATCGGATTAACCACCGGAATAGGATTTACGGTTATGTTAAATTGAAGAGGAGTTCCGGAACAGGCATTGGAAAATGGAGTTACCGTAACTATACTTGTAATAGGCCCATTCGATAAATTCGTAACAGTAAATGAAGGTATATTACCCGAACCCGTTGCAGATGCAAGTCCAACTGCCGGATTACTATTCGTCCAGTTATATATCGTATTTGGAATAGTTGAACCAGCAAAATTGATTGCCTGGGTTACTAAACCTGTGCAAAGAGCTTGGTTATGGATGGAATCTACCGTCGGGCTGGGACGTATCTGTATCGAAAAACTGATGGACGTTCCGCTACACGAATTTGAAATAGGGGTAACGGTAATCAGTGAACTAATAGGAATATTGAAAAGATTGGTTGCACTGAAAGTTGCAATTGAACCCGATCCTGTTAAGGGAAGTCCAATGTCGGCATTACTATTTGTCCAGGAGTAGTTGGTTCCGGGTACCGTAACAAAACCAACATTTGGGTTGCCCACAAAATTAATTGGACCAATGGGTTGGGTACCACAAATCGCTATACTCGCAACCGGCTCTACGGATGGAATTGGGTTTACCTGAATACTAAACTGGATGGGCAAGCCAACGCAACTATTTGATATGGGCGTAACAGTAAAGATAGCAGTTACTGGAATGGATGAGTTATTAATGCTGGTGAATGATGCAATAGATCCACTTCCTGTTGTTGAAGCAAGGCCAATTGCAGGATTTGTATTCGACCAATTATATATAGTGTTGGCTACTCCGGAACCACTAAAATTGATGGCAGTGGTGGGTGCACCCTTGCAAAGAAATTGATCTTCAATTTGAACAATTGCTGGAGTAGGATTTACAAGAATCGAAAACTGAATAGGAGTTCCTTCACAGGTATTTGAAATAGGGATAACGTTAATACTGGCAGAAATAGGAATAAAGAAATTATTCAGCACGGTAAATGGTGCAATACTTCCAGTTCCGTTTGCTGCAATACCAATGGCAGGGTTGGTATTGGTCCACTGGTATAAGGTTCCACTAACTTCTGATCCAGTAAAGGAGGGTAGGCTGAGTGTACCATTTCCACATACCACTTGATTAGCAATAACATTGATGCTAGGGGTTGGATTTACCCGTATTATAAATGTTTGGGGACTACTGGAACAACCATTAAGGTTTGCAATAACCTGTATATTACTTTCAATAGGTGAATTGGAGATGTTGGTGGAGGTAAAGGCATTTATATTGCCAATTCCGGATGGAAGTAATCCAGTATTGATATTGTTATTTGTCCAGTTTATGGTACTTCCCGTTAAATTCGAACCAGTAAATATGATGTTGGAAATAACGGTGCCTTCGCAAACTACCTGGGAGTCGATGGGGGATAATGTAGGTGCCGGTTTTACAACTAGCTGAAAAGTATAGGAACTGCCTGAACAACTATTCGACATAGGAGTTACCGTAATGTTTGCTGTTTGATCAACATTACTCGTATTGAGTGCAGTAAAACTAGCTATATTCCCGCTACCAGATGCCGCTAATCCAATGGTGGTATTGCTGTTTGTCCAGGTAAATTGGGTGTTGGCCATTGAAGATCCTGAGAATGTTATTGGACCAGTCTGTAATCCTGCACAGATGGGTAAATTCATGATGGGATCAATGGTAGGAAGTGGGTTAACCGTGATTGAAAATACTATCGGTGTTCCGGAGCAGGTATTGGAAAAAGGGGTAACCGTAAATACGGAGGTAACCGGCACATTTCCAATATTTTGTCCTGTAAATGCAGGAATGTTTCCAGTACCGCTTAGTGCTACGGCTCCAATTGGTAAATTGGTTCTAACCCATTGATAAGAGGTACCCGATAACGCTGAACCCACAAAAGTTACCGCTTGTACCTGTTCATTATTACATACAGATTGGTCAGGTACGGCGGTTACGGATGGAATAGGATTTACTGTAATCGTAAAAAGATTGGGAGTGCCGTTACAACTGTTAGAAACAGGCGTAACAAGAATATTGGCAGTGATGGGTATATTACTATTATTGGTGGCAATGAAAGGATTTGATCCTGAGGTACCGCTGGCTGCTAAGCCAATAGATGGGTTGGTATTGCTCCACTGGTATTGCGTTCCGGGTACCGCTGATCCAGTAAATAGTATTACGTTGGCCGTTCCATTACAATAAGTTACATTACTGTTTGGAGTTACACTGGGAACGGGATTTACTAATATTGAAAATGTTTGAGTAGCTCCTGAGCATGAATTCGACATCGGAGTAACAGTAAACATACTTACAATGGGCACATTTGAACCGCCCGTATTGGTTGTAAATGCAAGGATATTACCTGTACCTGAAACACCCGGCAATCCGATTACGCTATTCAACTGCGTCCAGTTGTAAATGGTATTTGCGGGAGAACCACTAAAAATAATGTCATTGGTAAGTGTTCCATTACATTTCACCTGATCTGAGATTGCATTAATGGAAACTGCCGGTTGAACCGTGATGCTAAAACTGGTAGGAATTCCATTACAACTGTTAGAAACAGGCGTAACAAGTATATTGGCGGAGATAGCTATATTGCTACCATTGGTAAGGGTAAAACTATTTATACTTCCCACACCGCTGGCAGCCAAGCCAATGGAGGTGTTGGTATTGGTCCACTGGTATTGCGAACCTGGTACCACGGAGCCTGTGAATAATAAAGAAGTGGATGTTCCACTACAATAAGTTCCACTGCTGATGGAGTTTACGCTGGGAACAGGATTTACCAAAATTGAAAATGTACGAGTAACTCCTGAGCAGGAATTCGACATGGGTGTAACAGTAAATACACTTAACAATGGAATATTTGAAGAAGAAGTTGTTGTAAATGCCAATATGTTTCCGGTTCCTGAGAGGGGAGCTAAACCAATTAAATTAGAACTCTGCGTCCAGTTATAAGTTGTGTTTGCAACCAGAGATCCTGTAAAAATTATATCTGTAGTAGCGATACCGTTACATACAACCTGACTAGTAACTGTATTCACGGTTACCTGCGGATTTACCAAGATACTAAATGTGGTTGGAATACCACTGCAGGTATTTGACACTGGAGTTACTGTAAATCTGCCTGAAATAGGTATATTACTAAGATTAGCAGAAGTGAAAGCAATTGTATTTCCTGAACCTGATAATCCTACACCAATCGAAGTATTATCATTTAACCAATTGTAGGTAGTATTAGCCACTAAAGAGCCGGTTAATGTAATATTATTGAATACACCAGAACAAGTTACTCTGTCATTTATCGGGGTGATGTTGGGTGTTGGATTGACTGTAAAACTAAATGTTCTTGTTGGTCCGGAACAACCATTACTAAAAGGTGTTACTGTAAATTGTGAGCTAATCGGGACATTAAAACTATTGGTTGTGGTAAATGACTGAATATTTCCGGTACCTGTTAAAGGAGTTAATCCTATGATTGCAGTAGTATGCACCCAGTTATACTGCGTACCTCCTACAATAGATCCTGTAAAGGTTATAGGACTGCTTGCTATTCCGGAGCAGATTACAACTGGGGGGGGAGTGCTAATTGCTGGAGTAGGTTTTACACAAATACTAAACTGTACAGGAGTACCTGTACAACTATTCGAAACGGGGGTTACTAAAATAAGCGCTGTTATAGGGGAGGCGGATGTATTGGTTGATGTAAATGCCAATAAAGAACCCGATCCAGCAGCACCAATTCCAATTAATGTATTATCATTCGTCCATTGATAAACGGTATTGGCAACAGAAGACCCTGAAAAACTAATCGTAGTAGAAAAGCCACTGCATATATTGATTGGTCCAGTCGGATTTACAGTAACTGTGGGGGTAGGGTTAATGGTAATGCTAAATGTTCGGGGTATACCATTACATGAATTTGAAAAAGGAATAACCGTGAAAATTGATTGAACTGGTATGTTTTGACCACCGTTGTTAGCAGTAAAGGCATCAATATTTCCCATACCTGTTAAGGATATCGTGCCAATAGTAATGTTCGTTCTAGACCAGCTAAACATAGTACCTGCCATTGTGGTTGGCACAAAAGTTACAGGATCTGTAATTACCCCATTGCATCTAATTTGAGGGGCAGGTTGCTGCATGTCAGGGGCTGCTTTGGCAGTATACGAATAACTCATCGGTGTTCCTGAACATGCATTCGAGATGGGAGTTACCGTTATTACTCCGGTTATATCTAAAGGGGTCGGATTTGCATAGGTGAAAACACCAATATTACCAGATCCACTATTCGCAATCCCTATAGCAGAATTGTTATTTGTCCAATTGAAAGTAGTATTAGCAACAGTGCTTGCGAAAATTACAGGTATTGTTGTAAGGTACTCGCAATTAAACTGATCTGCAACTTGCGCTACAGTAGGGATAGGGTTTACGCGTACAGTAAAGTTTATGGTAGGGCCATAACAAGTATTGGAATACGGCCGAACAGTAAAATTGGATGTAACAGGAATATTTCCACCATTTGTTGCAGTGAACGCATCTATATTTCCGATACCTGAAGTAGACAATAATCCAATGCTTGGAATATTGTGCGACCATTGATATTCTGTTCCATCTACGGGCGATCCAGTAAAATTTAATGGACCAATTATGGTGTTGGCACATCTGCTAAAACTACTAATATTGTCAGCTCTAGGGGTAGCTTTTACTTCCAAAGTGAATGAAAATGGGGATCCATTACATCCCAAAAAAGAGGGGGTTACAATAAATTCACTCGTTACAGGAATATTGGAGAAATTATTGGCAATAAAACTACTAATCTGCCCCGATCCACTCGCAGGAAGTCCGTTTGCTATGTTACTATTTGTCCAGTTAAAATTGGAACCCGGATAAAAGGGAGCCGAAAATTGAACGGTAGGCGATAATCCACCACAAATGCTGGCATTAGCCACCGGTTGCATTTGTGGAATGGGAATTACTGAAATAGTAAATGTTTCGGTTGGACCATTACACCCATTTGAAAAACCGGAAACCTGGATGTTGGCAGTTGTTGCAACAACACCTATATTTTCTGCTACAAAGGGTGCAATAGAGCCTACACTAGAAGTGACTAGGCCTATACTTGGATTATCATTAAACCAGCTAATAATAGATCCTGGCATATTTGATGTGAGATTAATAAGCGGAGTGGTAGTGCCATGGCAAAAAGTAAGGTTGGGATTATCTGTTATATTGGGGGCAGGCTTAACCCGCAAATTGAACACAACAGGATTACCAGCACAGCCCATTATTGTTGGTATTATGCTAATATTTGCAGATTGCATTACATTGGTATTATTAACAGCTGGAAATGCAGGAATTGCTGATACGGGGATTGTGTTGAATGCTGGTAAACCTATGAAGGTTGTGAAGTATGACCAGAAAAATTCAGTATTCGGTTTGGGACCGCTGAGGGGAATTATATTAGTATATTGATTTGTGCAAACCGGATCTGGGTCAGTTACGGGATTGGCAATTGGAAAGGGAACCACTCGAACATCTAATGTATACACATTGTTAGTGGTGGAAGTAATTGTATATGTTGCCGTAACAATTTCATTGTTAGGGTTACTTAAATTACCCGTAACTACAAGTTGCGTATTTGGCTGCGCGACACCGCCTGTAAAAGTAGCTGGACCGGTTGGGGCAGTCCAACTATATTGTGTACCAACTGGTTCACTGGTTACTGAAAAACTAAAAGTAGACCCCGAACAGGTTGTTAAAGTAAACTGCCCCACCACTGTATTTAACAATGGTAATAAACATATAAGCAGGACAAACCTCT
>JBBAJQ010000027.1:17314-33412 GCA_040403945.1 Sediminibacterium sp. | reverse complement strand
AAATTACCCTTGCCAGTAATCGGGTGCAGCAGGCTTCCTTTACCCGGTTGCAATATGAATATCAACTATGCTTGGCGCAACTCGAATTGGCACGAATAGACCGCTTCGCGGAAACAATCAAATTGTCAAATGAATCAAATAAAATCAATCCCTGAGGCAACGAACAGAGAACCCCAAAGCCTTATAGCTGAAATGCCTGAAAACTACAGTACCACGATGGCCACTCAGGCTGCGTTGCCAGGCATAGTCTGTAGGTACCTCCGTAGAACTCCACCAGTGACCGATGTTGCCAATGGAGTTGAATGGTCCATCGTCGCTACGGGCACCGCCCGGAAGGCCGGAAAATCCGCTACTATTGGACCCATTAAAGTTTGGCGCTTCCCATCCGGAAGTAGTTTTCATTTTTCCACTAGCCTTGCCTCCTAAATAGTTTATTAATTGTGTCCACTCAGTATCTGTGGGTATGTGGTAACCCTTTGGTGCTAGGCCGCGAGGGTCGTTTACCGCATACCAATTATATAATTTACCATATTTGGCTCCTTTTATGGTGTCATTATCATAATAACACCAGGCACCGGTAGTTAAGTTTTTCCAAACGTTTGGGTCTTGCACCTGCGGTATGATGTCGCCATTGCGGTAGGCACTTACATCAAGGTTTTTGGTTGTCCAAACTTGACTGCCAATAGTTACCACAGTACCCGAATCTGTGCTTTCAATGCTGCCTTCAACTTTTTCTGTCATTATGCTGCCAGTAGAGGAAGAAGCTCCAAAAATGTTAAATAAAATAGCAGTAATTGCTAAAAATGTACCTATAATTAAACTATTTTTTCTCATGGTTTATCTCTTCTATAATTGTTCCCTCCTCTGTTTAAAAAACTAAGTGGGTTTCGCCTGTTAAATTTATAATTT
This sequence comes from Sediminibacterium sp., assembly GCA_040403945.1. GTDB lineage: Bacteria > Bacteroidota > Bacteroidia > Chitinophagales > Chitinophagaceae > Sediminibacterium. Next base: position 32,503 of record JBBAJQ010000027.1, on the reverse strand, counting down.
TTTTTATGACGTATTTTTCATTCAATACTAACTTTTACTGCAAAGAACGTTGGGGAGATCAAAGCAGCGTGGCCGACCCACGGGAAAATGTCGCCAATATGCTAAATAATACCACAACATTACCAGAGATAAGTTTCTTTGTAAGTACCCTTATATGAGACAATAGATAAGCGCAGCCATTGATTTGTTTAAATGATGAATAATAAATGCCTTACTGAAAAGTGCCTACCCAAATCAAACACATACTTCAAAATTTGATGTTACATCTATTCACTTCACTTCAAACCATATTGGCGGAATGTTTCCTTCCTCCGGCAAATAATTGATAAACAATTCTTCCCCTACCTGAATAGCCCGCAGGGTTCGGATGGTGATCAGTTGATGTTCGTAATCCATCTCGTATCGGCAGTTGGGTTCGGCGGCATGATTGTAAATAGATAGATACCCCCAAGCCACACAGGCCTCCCCCCCTTCTTTGCCCCATTCGAAAATATAATCGTGCAGACGGGTTTTCTCCACCTCATTACGCTCTTCCAACGACAAAACCAGCACCGGAGAAATCTCAATTGCTTGTGCTTCCAGTAAGGGCTCGGATGTAAACACACCCCTCCCCCTGTTTGCAGAAGGGGCCACGAACAAGCAGGGTAGTATCATACCCTAAAGATACGGAACGAAAAATAGCCTCCCTAGCTCGGAGACTGAATACTCAGAAATACTGATTAAATTGCACCCATGATGGAAGAAATGGAGCAAGCGTCCCTATTCGACCGTTTTGAAGCATTGATTAGTAAGGAGGATACCCTGGAAATCCGTGCATTTTTAAACGATCAAAATATCAGTGAGGTAGCAGAACTGATTAATGAATACCCCGATTATGCCGATCGCATCATTGCGAATATGGCCATACACCGGGCTGCCAGTGTATTTAAGATACTGGATATCTCTCAGCAAAAAGATATTGTAAAAGAGCTCCCTTCTGCCAAAACCGCCGAATTATTGAATGAATTGCCGGCCGATGACCGTACCGACTTTTTAGAAGAATTGCCCAAAGCCGCCATCCGCGATCTGATAAAATTACTCGACCCCGAAGAAAGAAAAATTACCCTGTCTCTGTTGGGCTATCCCGAAGACAGCGTTGGCCGTTTGATGACGCCGGATTATGTGTATGTATATCAGCACAACACGGTGCAGGATGCTTTTGAAACCATTCGAAAACATGCCAAGAACAGTGAAACCATCGATGTGATTTATGTGATTAATGAACAAGGTGAACTGATAGATGATATCCGTATCCGCGATGTAATTCTTGCCTCCCCCGATAAAACTATGGAGGAAATTGTAGACGGCAGGGTAGTATCCCTAAATGTGCAAGACGATCAGGAACATGCCAGTCAGGTTTTTAAAATGAATAACCGGGTGGCGCTACCCGTGGTTGATGATAATAATATTTTATTGGGTATCGTTACCATCGATGATATGTTGTGGGTAGCCAATGAGGAGTTTAGTGAAGACATGCAAAAAATGGGGGGTACGGAAGCCTTAAATGAGCCCTATCTGGATATTCCCTTTTTTACCTTGATCAAAAAAAGAGCCGGATGGCTGATTCTATTATTCTTTGGTGAATTATTAACCGCCAGTGCCATGGCCTATTTTTCGGATGAACTTTCCAAAGCATTGATATTATCCATCTTTGTACCCCTGATTATTTCGAGTGGGGGTAATAGCGGATCGCAGGCATCTACCCTAATTATTCAGGCGATGGCGGTGGGCGAAGTTTATATAGAAGACTGGTGGCGAGTAATGAGAAGAGAGATTTTAAGTGGACTTACCCTGGGAGGTATATTGGGCTTTATCGGTTATTTCCGCATAGCCTTGTGGCATCAGTTAATGAGTAGAGGCGTTATTCAAGACATTTATGGAGAACACTGGAGTTTAATAGGGCTAACAGTGGGATTTTCCTTGATGGGTGTGGTGCTTTGGGGAACACTTACAGGCTCTATGCTTCCATTGGTATTAAAAAAACTGGGTGCAGACCCTGCGGTTTCCTCTGCGCCATTTGTGGCTACCCTGGTAGATGTAACCGGACTGATTATTTATTTCAGCATGGCCTGGGTATTTTTAAGTGGCATTATGATATAACCTTACGCTCGAATCAACTAATTATTTACAGCGTTAATAACTAAACGGGGTTTTTTTCCGGGGGCCGAAGGGACCTGACCAATCCAAAGCTCTCCCCTGCCCAACATTAAACCCCGATAGTTATGAAAAAGTCCGCAATAACATAAATCCCTAAATTTTAATAGATAATCAGGATAAAAAATGCGGTCGTAATTATTCAATAATTCCTGCGCATTGCGAATAGTTACTCCTTTTTTACCCATATAGCTGGTATTGAGCGGATAAAAAGTGTTTTGAGCTACCCATTTTTTATCTTTTGCCAAAATTTTTTCTACTGCCGTTTGCATAAACCGCTCCGCTACAGAATCGGTAAAATCAATGGTGGTATAGCGATGAGTAAGATCACCTCCGCAAGAAGCAATATAAGAGATTTTGATGGCCTGCACAGAGCCGGTGGCCAGCTCTTTCCATTCCCCCTCAATTCGATCGGCATCAGTAGAAGTAAGCACGCCGGTTACCTGGGCAATGGATTGATTTTGCTGATAGATGGTAATTTGTATTTGATTACCCTCCATGGTTCCCTGCAACCTATAGGTAGACTGCTTTCCGCTATAGCACATCTTACCGGTTACATTACCCGCATCTTCTACAAACACAGAAATATGTGCCAGCTGCTTGCCAATCATTCCCTCAAAATCGTGCCATCGATTTTTCTCAAGCGGTGATGCCTGCGCTTGATTAATATACAAAATAGATATAAGGATCCAGCAAATTTTTTGCATGCGAATGGGGGGATTGGAATGAATCTGCCCCGAAAAATAATATATTTTTCTGAAAAGTCAACTTTTAAGGTTGAGCAATAAGCGCAGCTGATTCTTAACTGAACTATGCCAGTCATCCGCCAATATGCTAAACAATACACTGGTTCTGCGCATTCCATTGGCCAATACCATGTGCTCGCGTAAAATACCCTCCGGTTTGCAACCAATAGCCTCCATGGCCCGAATACTTTTTATATTGTTGCTATCTGCCCGAAATGCCACCCGATGAAACCCTGCCTGCTCAAAAGCAAATTGCAGGAGTAAATATTTTGAGTGCCGGTTGATGCCCGTACGCTGAAAATCACGCCCTATCCACGTATAGCCCAATAACAAACTTTGATTAGCCAGATCAATTTCATACAATCGAGTAGAACCGGCATAGGCAGCCTTTTGCTTATCGTAGATAATAAATGGATACGACTTTTGGGATTCCCTATCCTTAATGGCAGTAGCCAGATATTGCGTGAGATTGTACGAACCTGCGGCTGTTTGCAGGCTATATTGCCATAATTCCGGTTCATTATCCGAAAAAACATGCAAATTATCGGCATCACTCCTTTCCAAAGGCCGCAATAACACGCAATCATCTTCTAAAATATAGGATTGACTGGTAGAAAATTGCAATGGAATCATGTGAGTAAAATGTTATTTGTACAACTCTTTATCAGGTAAACCGAAAAAATTAGCATTCAGTTGGTAACTTGCCGCACAATATAAAAAATAATTCAACATGTGTGGTATTGTAGGATATACGGGTAAAAGAGAAGCATATCCCATCTTATTAAAAGGACTCAAACGATTAGAATATCGTGGATACGACAGTTCAGGGATTGCTTTGCAACAGGATAGTACTTTACAAGTATATAAAAAGAAAGGGAAAGTAGCTGAGCTGGAAGAAATTTTATTGGGTAAGGGATTGCATGCACAGATTGGGATAGGACATACGCGCTGGGCTACGCATGGTGAACCCAGTGATCGAAATGCACATCCGCATGTATCGCAGAGTGGAAAGTTGGCCATGATACATAATGGCATCATAGAAAATTACGCCCAAATTAAACAAGAGCTGGTATCAAAAGGGTATCAGTTCAAAAGCGATACCGATACCGAAGTACTCCTCAACTTTATTGAAGAAATTCAAACCCAAAATACCTGCTCACTAGAAGAGGCCCTTCGTATAGCCTTAAAAAGAGTAGTAGGCGCCTACTGCATTCTGCTGATTGCTTCGGATGATCCCGAAACGATTATTGCAGCCAGAAAAGGGAGTCCTTTAGTAATCGGCATTGGTAAAGGGGAACATTTTTTAGCCAGCGACGCCTCCCCAATTATTGAGTATACCCGCGAAGTGGTATATGTAAACGATTATGAAATTGCCATTGTAAAACCGGATGAATTGATTTTAAAAAACCTGGGCAATGAAAAACAAACGCCCTATATCACTCGGCTGGATATGGAACTATCCGCCATTGAAAAAGGAGGATATGCGCATTTTATGCTGAAAGAAATTATGGAGCAACCTGAAACCGTTTTTGATGGGTTGCGCGGCAGACTATTGGCAGCAGAAGGAAAAATTATCATGAGCGGAATTGAGCAACATCTTCCCGCTTTCTTATCGGCCCCCCGGATTATCATAGTTGCCTGTGGCACCAGTTGGCATGCAGGTTTGTTGGCAGAATATTTAATTGAAACTTTTGCACGCATCCCCGTTGAAGTAGAATATGCCTCCGAATTCAGGTACCGCAACCCCGTAATACATGCGGGAGATGTGATTATTGCCATCTCACAAAGTGGAGAAACCGCCGATACACTGGTAGCTTTAGAAAGTGCCAAAGCGAAGGGCGCTTTTATATTTGGCGTAGTAAATGCCGTAGGCAGCAGTATCGCCCGTTTAAGTGATGCGGGTGCTTATACGCATGCAGGACCAGAAATTGGCGTTGCCAGCACCAAAGCCTTTACCGGACAGGTAGCCGTATTAACCCTGATGGCACTCAAAATAGGCTATGCCAAAGGAACCCTGGCAGAAGCAGATTACCTGAATTTATTATTAGAACTGGAACAGGTTCCGGAAAAAATCAGGGAGATACTCAAACAATCCGACCACATTAAACAAGTGGCCAATAAATATAAAGATGCAACGGATTTTCTCTTCCTCGGCAGAGGATACAACTTTCCCATTGCACTAGAAGGTGCACTGAAATTAAAAGAGATCTCCTACATACATGCAGAAGGCTATCCCGCTGCCGAAATGAAGCACGGACCCATTGCACTGGTAGATGAAAACCTACCCGTACTATTTGTAGCTACACAAGATATGTATTACGATAAAGTAGTTTCCAACGTACAGGAAATAAAAGCGCGCAAGGGAAAAGTAATTGCCATCATTACAAAAGGAGACACTATCCTACCCGAAATGGCCAACGACGTAATCACTATTCCCGAAGCACATGAAGCCATTGCCCCCATATTGAGTGTAATACCGCTCCAATTGCTGAGTTATTATACAGGTCTAGCCAAAGGTTGTGATGTTGATAAACCCAGGAATTTAGCAAAGAGTGTAACGGTGGAGTAAATGTTTATAGCTTACCAAAATATGAATCCAAAAATGAAAGGGTTATCTATTTTCTTTTCTTGTTCCATAAAAAACGAAACTATTTAAAAAACTTCTTATAATCAGGATTATCAGGTGTAATCACGATATAAATGGTATCCACTACTCGGCCAACATTTTTCTGCACCGGTGAACCGTTGAATACATTTCCAAAGTTTTTTTCCAGTACTTCTACTTTGGTAATAAAATGACTAGTCTCTCCTCTGTTATTAAACCAATTTTTACCAGCCGTTTCGTGATACACTAATTTTACTTTCCATCCATATTGTGCGGCAGAATCAAGCGTTTTAATTACTTGTTGATCTGGCTTATCATTATCAATAGAAAAATCGAAGGGAACACTGCTATTCATCCCCGTTTGGGTAACATTTAAGTGGCCTTCCCAACTTTTCCAGATTAAGCCTGTTTCGGAAAACTGCGTAATAACACCGATTCGTTCACCATTTGAGTAATTCTCCGTACAGGCAACAAAAAAAATTAGACTACACAACAAAAGGAATTCTTTTTTCATTTTATTCTATCGTTTATAATTATACTGCCCTAAAATTAATACAATATATTTAGTAATGTAACCTAATAAAAGAAACAAACTAAGCATTTTAACAGCTAACTTAAACTATAGCTACTTCACTTTCTTCATAACAATTTTTGAAATACTAAACGCATAGGCTGTATCTAAAAAAGCAGTCATCTGATTCCACTGTTCAACGGGTACTAATCGTTGAGCATACTGTTTGATTACCTGGATGGTAAGTATATTTCCATTAATTTGATAATTAGTAGAAAACTTTCCGGTGGCATTTTTAACTTCCTGTTTCAAATTTTCGGTCTCTACCACTTGGTAGCCGGGAGGAATAATACAGTTAATTTTCCAACTGTTGGTTCTGGCAAATCCATTATCAATGTCGTGAATCCGAACCCTTTCTGCTTGCTTCACTTGTTTTTGTTGTTCAATTAAAAGGGGTATATCAAGCACCAAATCTTCCCCTACCGTTGCAATCATCTCCCCCAATTCAAATTGTTCATTGTATTTCAGAACCGACTTTTTATGGTTTCGCCCATCTTGCAGCAATCTGAATTGAGCATACTGAACTACAGGCCTTCCATAACTATACGATGCTTGTAATTTCATAGTTTGGGGCTTTTCTTCCTTCCACTTCTTTTTGAGAAACTCCCATTCTTCAATCAATTTTTCCTGTTCATTGCTGGGTAATTCTTCCCATAATCCAACTCCACCATAATTTCGCAAATCATTTTCTGCAAAGGGTGTTTCTGCCAATATATCGTCTAAAATAAATTGCTTAGAAACACCAATTGCTTCCGTTTCTTTCTGAATTTTTACAGTGGCCTTAATAATATCAGGAGTGGCAGTAATAGTAACTGAATTTTTGTTTTGAGTAGTATCTGATGCAGGCAATACCTGAACTTCATGAGCACCTATAGCTTTTAACTTTTCAATTTTAAATATGCCACAGGGGTTTCCAGAAACATAAGAGGGTATTTCACCGGGATTCAAATGATCGCCCGGATTAAAATAATATTGGCCTTTTACTCTTACACCCCATATAATTTCTTCCTCGAAAGCGATATCAGATACAGATGAAATTTTGTGATTGGTTGTAATTAGAACTTCATGGGGTATAGATCTTTTAGATAAAAAAGTACTAAAACTTTTGGCAAACTCGTAATCTGTCCATTCTTGCCACAAAGTTTTGCTTCTCAAAAAATAATAAGATGTTTTCACAAACTCATCATCAGGCAATTCCGTAATCCCTAATTTTTTCATTTGCTTATTTAGTACAGAATAGCTTCGCGAAGTATTAAAATAAATCACACCGTTCCTATTATCCTCAAACTGATCAATACGATTCCAATACTTTAAACCTTTAGTGGCAAATTCATCCATAGACAATGGCTTATTGGATGCCCCATTATTATTAAACCAGATAAAATCTTGTCCACGCTTTTTAGCGTAAATAACCTGAAACTTAACAGAAGGCAAGGTAGTTAACGGATTCATGTATGATAAACTTCTAATACCTGGTCGGTTTACATCCGTCCACCTATATTTCCGCTTGCCATTTTCCTCTGATTCTTCAAAACCAGCAGCTCCCTTCAACGAACGATAACCCATATTATAATCAGAAACGGTAGTCACTTCAATTACTTGTTTCATCACGGGCATTTCACGCTCGCATAGATAATATACTGGATTAAAATCATCTTCCGAAAAGATACCCCCTACGTAATGTTGGCTATTTAAATGTTGAAATGCATATTCTATCATGTCGCCAGTTTCAAGGTCGGGAATGGGAACCTTATAAAATTCAGGCCGGTATTTTCTGGAAGGCGGATTATCAGTATATCCTAGAAAATCTTTTGGCACTTCACTGTAACTGGTAACTTTAATGGCATCCTCCAGCGAAACTGAACTGATAGTGCCATCTTTCTTGATTACCCTTGCCTCAAACAAATCTTCCTCTTCATCCAGCCGAAAATAAATGATACTGTATTTGTCAACAGCAAAATTATCCTGCAGTAGTATTTTCCTCCGCTCACGCTCCTCTACTAATAAATCCTTTTCATTCATCGCGTTAACAATTCCTAATGTACGAATCGTAACAAAAGCCTTTAGCACCTTGTTTTTCTTTCGGGTATCAAAATCAAAAGTGGTTTTATGCGCCATTAACACAGCACTTTCGGAAGTGTATTTGCTATCCAATTTACCCGTTTCAAAATCAGCATCGGGTTGCAATAATTTTTTTTCTTTCATCATTTTTTCCATTTCCTTCAACCGTTTTTCAGGTAAACGTTGAGCGGAAACCCCTGCGAATGCAGCAATGAAGAAAAGGGAAAGTAAAAGAAATCTATTAGGTATCATAAAAAAATAATGCATTTTATCGAATAGTTATGGCCGATTTGATTCTACTGTATGTTTTTATTTGGTTGATAAAAGTTCGCCACGCTGCTAATTCATTCATCTCGATTATGGGCGATCCAATCGTAAGCGTTTTATTGAGCGTAAATTCCCTCCCCTTTAAATTATAATCAGCAGAAAATAAATTATTCTTTACGCTATAAACCTGATTGGGTGGATAGGTATCTACCTTCTCCCCTTCAGAAAGCTTCAACGTAATCTCATCTTTCATTTGAATCAAATAATCTAGGTCCATTGGAGTTTGGCGGTCATCTGCCGGTAACATATCCGAAATATCTGCGGCAAAAAAATCGAGTCCGAATATTTTCTGATTTGCGGCCACTGTAACATTCCCACTGATTACAATATCGGCTTCAATACGAATAGGTATATCTCTGCTGGATAAGTTGCTGGTTACAATGTTAGTTGCTTCAATATTCTTATCACCAAATTCTACAAAGTGGCGCAACAATTCTTTGCGTTTGTTGGTAGGAATATTGGCATACGCATAATTAAAATAATTTCTAGATTCCCCATTAAATGTAATTACCACGTGGCCCTTCATACCACCCGAAGTCATCTCCAATTGTGCCTTTCGCAACATCACGTTACTGTCAATGATAGCCGGCGGCACTTTTTCTATCTTAAAGGCTGCCCCGTGCTCTACCAGCACCGATTTCCCTTGTATCCGAAATGCATTATTCCCAAGGGCAATCGACTTTTCTGTGCCATCCACAAAATATACCTGATTATTATGGTAAAGCACCGAAATAGCATGATCGTACACGCATAAACTCTGTATTTCCTCAGGATTATAGGGAATATCCCGGGTTCCTATCCAGGCAAAATGGGCATCAAACCCAGCTAATTTGAGCATTTCCGTTACCAAATTTGCCATCCCCTTGCAATCGCCATACTTTACATCAAATACCTGCTGAGCGCTCTCTGGGATAAAACCGGCATAGCCCTCCTCAAAAGCAATATACCGGATATGATCTTGCACCCAATAGTAGATTGACCTGATTTTATCCAGATCTGTATTTTTTCCGGCAATAACTTCCTTTACTTGCGCATTCAATCCTGACACATCATTTCCAGCTTTATCATACAAAAATTTATTCCACTTATACATCTCTGCCAGGTTTGCAAATGCTGGAACTGATTTTCCTTCCACATCAAAAGAACGAATGGTAATCAGTAAGTGTGGCAAATAAGTAGGAGATGACTTTGAATAAGGCTCCCGCAACTTCTCCTTTATATTCGTAGCCTCGAATGAATAGATAGTAGAATTTTTTTCTTTCCGAATAGTTTTCTTAATGGCATATCCCTGAAAATTCATTTCTTTAAAATCGATACGCACCCAATTGGGAACGGCAAACTCTACCAACGAGGTTTTTACTGGTACCTGCTCATGAAAAAATATCCGAGTGAGGTATTTAGCATCTAAATAGTCTGTCCGATACTCCAATTTGCCTCTACATCCAGATTCGGGAGCATCAAAACTTTGCACCCAACCTACATTATCATCCATAAAAATACCCGAGGAAGTAAGTGAATACTTCTGAGGCTTTTGATTAAATTTTGATAAGTTCTTACCATTCGACACTTCAAATTGAAATTTATCCATCACCTTAAATGAATTCACCGGAACTAAATAGCCAACAGATGCATTCTTTTTAAGTGCAACCAACTCAACCAAAGCATTCTCTTCTGCAGCAACTACTGGCAATTTATCCAGCCCCTTCGACAAGGAAAAAGAATACTTGCGTTCCATCCGAAAAATTCCATACTCCGCTTTCTTACTTAATTTCTGCACTTCAATTTGTTGAATCATTCCATCCGGATCGGGTTGAATAACCAATTGAGCCTGTAAATAACATGGAATGATTAATAGAGAAATGAATACAATGCGGAAAATACCTTTCAGAGTTTTCATATATAAAAAATAATTATGTAGTTATGCCAATGTACCCTAACAAAAAAACACAAAGCGCAATAGTCAATTCACTAAGAAAAAAATTCACACGCTGATTTTTTCTCAATATATGAAAAATTTTATTGCATCATACTATTTTCGAATATAATAAAATCAATACGTACAATCACCTGGAATAAAAATACCAGACACAAGAAATTTAGTGTAATTTTTTCTAGATTATCCCCTACCGCCCCCTCATCCTGCTATCGCTAATCTGCAAATACGCATCCGCCGGAAACCAGGATTCCTGCATCGGATACACCTGATATTTTTTGGCCTGTTGCTCGAACAGTCGAACCATTTTTTTTAATTGCCGGGGATATTTTTCGGCCAGGTTGTTTTGCTCATTGAAGTCTGTTCTGGTATCAAATAATTCCCAACGGTCTGTGCTAAATGGTGTGCCATACCTATGATACACAGTTGCCCGCCATCCATCCGCATAAATAGCCCGGTGGCCACCCGTTTCAAAATATTGTGGGGGATGTACAAAATTTTCATTCCCTTGCCGAAAAGTAGTTGCAAAAGAATACCCCTCCAATGGCTGTTGCCGATATCCATTTATCCTTTGGGGTACTCCTAAATTGGTTACCGACAAAATCGTAGGCCAGATATCTACCAAATGCGTGAATTGTGTTCTTATTGCTCCGGGATCTTGTATATATCCGGGCGCAACTACAATCATAGGATTGCGGGTTCCTCCTTCGGCATTAGCATCGCCCTTAAACAAACGAAACGGGGTATTCATAGCCTGCGTCCAACCCAGCGGAATATCTCCCTTAAAATTTTTCACCCCTATCTCATCGATATGCGCATAGGCAGCCTGAGATCGTTCTGCTCCCTTTAAATGCTCCAGATTAGCCGGTAATCCCGGTAAGGATGCCGTGTATTTGGTTGCCCCATTATCACCAATAATCAAAAATAACAGCGTGTTTTGCATCTGTCCGGTACTGTCTAAATACCGAATCAGTCTGCCAATTTCATAATCCGTTTCACTCAAAAAACCAGCATGGGCCTCCATGGCACGCGCCATTACTTTTTGTTCGAGGGAATCTAAGGTATTCCAGGCAGGTATCTGCGCAGGCCGTGGCGGAAGCGTTACACCTGCCGGTACAATACCCATACGTTGCTGACGAGCCAGCGTTTTTTCACGATACACATCATATCCCTCATCAAATGCACCCCGATAGGCATCAATCCAACTTTTATCCACCTGCATGGGGGAATGCACCGCTCCCGGAGAAAATAAAAGAAAATAGGGCTTTGCTGGTTTTGCTTTTTTTACCTGAGAAATATACTCAATGGCCCGATTCGTTATCAGCGTATTAAAATGTACCCCGGCTGCCGTATCTATTTTTACTGGCGTATGCCCCTCCCACAATACTGGATAATATTGATCGGTAGCCGACTCGAGAAATCCATAAAATTCGTCAAAGCCCCTTCCCGTTGGCCATCTGTTAAACGGACCCGCAGCCGTTCTTTCTGCAACAGGCGTTAAATGCCATTTGCCCACAGCAAAAGAACTATACCCATTCTCCCGCAACACTTCGGCCATGGTTGCTTTTTCAAAAGGCATATACCCATCATACCCCGGCGCATCAAATGCAGTTTCCGTAAAATGCCCCATATGCACCGAATGATGATTCCGCCCGGTTAACAAAGCAGCCCGCGAAGGAGCACACAATGCCGTTGTATGAAAATTCGTGTACCGCAATCCCCGAGCAGCCAAACTATCAAAATTGGGCGTGCGTGCCAATCCCCCAAAAGTAGAAGACGTTCCAAAACCTACATCATCCAATAAAATAAGTACAATATTGGGCGAACCTGCAGGAACCTGCGGCTGATAGGCGGTTAATAATTTCGAGCGGGTGGTATCAGAATTGATGTAGTTGGCTGCATATTTTTTTTCAGGACTATACTGTGCGCATATTTCCGCACTAACCAGCAATAAAACGACAAAAAACTGCAGAAAAAAGTAAGTAGTTCTAGGCATACACAACATATACTAACAAAAAAAATAATGGTACAAACAGCTAAGGGCACAATGAATGTATCTTTACACATTAAATATAAGCAATGTTGAAGAATATTATTTATCAAACACCGCATGATGCCTTGGGCTACGATTTTATCAAAGCGCCCTTTTTACCCAAAGGCAAAAATGAGTATTACCTGCGCAACCTGCAAAACCGCAATGGTATTGAATATCGTGGACTAACCGCGCAGGAGATTGAACGTTTGGTGATTAATGGCAATACCAGTGACAACTGGAATAACTTTTTAGTATCGGATTCTTTTAATCCTGATTTAGTTAAGAACTGTGCATTTTTCGGACTCGTGCGTATCGGAAAATTAGAGCCCGTTTGTTTGGGATTCAGCGATTTGAAAATGCCAGTAGGCCTCTACCACTCTACCATCATCAGTTGCGATTTTGGAGATAATGTAGTAGTTAATAATGTTACCTATTTGTCGCACTATATTATTGGCTCGGAAGTAATGCTGATTAATATTCACGAATTGGTAGCCACCAACCATGCTAAATTTGGAAATGGCATCATAAAAGAAGGAGAAGAGGAATCGGTTCGCATTTGGATGGAAATCTGCAACGAAAATACAGGTAGAAAAGTGATGCCCTTTAATGGTATGTTACCGGGAGATGCTTTTCTGTGGAGCCGATATCGGGACGATGATCAATTACAAAACCAATTTAAAAAAATAACAGAAGAAAGTTTCAATAACAAGCGAGGCTACTATGGAAAAATTGGAGACCGAACCCTTATCAAAAACTGCAGCATAATTAAAGATGTATGGATCGGTTCGGATGCCTATATCAAGGGAGCCAACAAATTGAAAAATTTAACCATTAATTCTGGTCCGGAAGGGCTTACCCAAATTGGCGAGGGATGTGAGCTGGTGAATGGTATTGTAGGCTATGGCTGCCGCATCTTTTATGGCGTAAAGGCGGTTCGATTTATTATGGCCTCCCACTCGCAACTAAAATACGGAGCCCGCCTTATCAACTCCTACCTCGGCAATAACGCTACTATCTCTTGCTGCGAAGTGCTCAACTCACTGATATTTCCTTCGCATGAACAACACCATAACAATTCGTTTCTTTGTGCCGCGCTGGTAATGGGACAAAGCAATATTGCCGCCGGTGCCACCATCGGATCTAACCACAACAGTCGCGGGGCTGATGGTGAAATCATTATGGGGCGGGGTTTCTGGCCCGGCTTATGTGTTAGCCTGAAACACAATTCCCGCTTTGCCAGCTTCTGTATTGTAACCAAAGGCGACTACCCGGCAGAGTTGGATATACCTATTCCGTTTTCACTGGTGCACCACGATGTTACTAACGACCGGATTACTATTTTACCCGGCTACTGGTTTTTATACAACATGTATGCACTTGCCCGTAATGCAGCTAAATACAATGATCGGGATCAAAGAACCGAAAAAACACAACTACTCGAATTCGATTACCTCGCGCCCGATACCGCCCCTGAATTGTTACATGCCCTAGAACTAATTGAAACCGCAACAGGTAAAGCATTACTAGCGGCAGACCCCTCACTACCCACAAACATTGAATCCCGTGCATTTGGTAAACAGGCGCTTCTTTCTAATAACGAAAAGATTCAATCCCTCACCATCCACCTCGAAGGTGTGGAAAACAGCAAAAGAAAAGTAGTGCTGTTAAAAGTTCTTCCTGCCTATCAGGCATTTTGCGAGATGCTACTATGGTATGGCATCAGAGCCCTAATTGGATTAATAAAAGAAAAAGATTGTAAAAATATTGGTCAGCTTAAAAAAGCAATCCCCCCTAAACTTACCATCGAAACTTATACAAATGTTGGCGGACAATTAATTAAAAAACAAGCATTGGACTCGCTACTCCAAAAACTGAGAACAGGAAAAATAAAATCCTGGAATGCCATTCACGATTTTTACGAACAGCAGGGCAAGCTGTATGCTAATCAAAAACAAGCAAACGGCCTAGCCGTTCTGGAAACCCTATTAGGTATGCGCCTTTCAAATATCAGCGGTAGAGAACTGAACCAGCTACTTACCCAAGCAGAACAAATTCAACAGTCACTGATGAACAAAATCCGCCAATCGAGAATGAAAGATTACGAAAATACATTCCGAAAGATGGTTTACGAATCTGATGCAGAAATGAAAGCCGTATTGGGAGATCCAGCGCAAAATGCTTTTTTGCTGCAACAACAAAAAGAAACAATCCAGCTGAAAAAAACAATTCAGCAAATACGCAAACAGTTTGTACTACAGCCACCCAAAAAATAAGGGAATTATAATTTGATGCCCAAGCCTACCTGCAATTGCTGGCTGGTCCACTTATCTCTGTCATCAATATTGTTGATATTTTTCAATCCAATATTATAGCGCCCATAAATTCTCAACATAAGTAAATTTAATTGCACTCCGGTAACCATCGATAAGTCACCACCTGTAAAAGCATCCTGTCCACTTTGAATCAGCGTTTTATCTTGCTGAAGCACAATGCCAAACTGTGGCCCCACATTAAAGGTAAATAATCCCCCTACGGTTGTGTAGCGCAGCAAAATAGGGATGGATAAATAATCCAGTTTAAATACATTATCCCGATTAAATAAACTACTGATAGAAACATTGGTAGCTGTTCCGTAAACCGATTGAAAATCGGAGGGTACACCGCCCATTTGATTCCAGAGAACCTCCGGCTGAATACCCCATTTTTTATTGAAATTGA
>JBBAJQ010000027.1:12109-17214 GCA_040403945.1 Sediminibacterium sp. | reverse complement strand
CCCATTTGATTCCAGAGAACCTCCGGCTGAATACCCCATTTTTTATTGAAATTGATTTCGGCAAATGCACCGGCATGGTAGGCAAACTTAAAGCCGTCGTTAAATGATTTGCCTTCAATTTTATTCATATTGCCCCCTACTTTAACCCCCAACTTAAAACTCTGGGCTTGGGCAACTTGTATCAAAGAGGTTCCGGCAACTAATAAACAAACCAAATATTTCATAAATAATCATTTTTACAAAAATAAACAAATGCTATGCCAAACCGATAAAGTTATGTTTAACAACCTTTTTTTAACAAAGCGGGGGAATCAATTAAACCAATTCAATCACAGTAATTTCGGGAAGAATACCTACCCTGCCCGGATATCCCAGAAAACCAAAACCTCGATTTACATATAATTTTTGGTTGCCATCTTCATACAATCCTGCCCATTGACGATACATCCATTGAACGGGGCTCCATTTTAAAAAAGGCGTCTCCAAGCCAAATTGCATACCATGGGTGTGGCCAGAAAGCATCAATGAAATGTCGGGATATTCGGTTCGAATCTGTGCATCCCAATGACTGGGATCGTGACTCATCAATATTTTAAAAGGAATATTTTCAGTGCCGGGATAGGCATCCTGCATGCGGCCGTATTTGGGGAATCTGCCTTTAGCTCCCCAGTTTTCGATACCTAGAACAGCAATTTTATCATTCCCCTTCTCTATAACCACATGCTCATTCATTAATAAACGCCAGCCCATGTTGGCATGTACTTTTTTTAATGCGGCAAGATTGGCTACTTTAGCTTCTATAGAAGGCCAGGCCACATAATCGCCATAATCATGGTTTCCCAATGTACTAAATACCCCCATGGGGGCCTGTATGCGGGCAAAAATGGCTTGTAAGTTATCCATCTCATCTGCCTTATTATTCACCAAATCGCCGGTGAACAAAACGAGGTCGGGCTGTTGCTTTTTTATTAACGCTACACCAGCTTCTACAGCCCGAATATTTGCCAAACTCCCACTATGAATATCACTAATATGCACAATCCGCAATCCTTTAAAACTAGCTGGCAGGTTGGCAAACGAGAGAGAAATTTTTTTAACCTGGTAGTTATATTTATTTCGGAAACCAATTAATAAGGTTCCAAATAAAGTGCCTCCCAAACCTAATCCAATCCAACTCATAAACACCGAACGGGGAATACGTAAGCTTCCAGAATCCAATTCCTGCGCCCCTCTGGAGAAAAACCGCATAACCAGCCAACTAACGCCCCTCCGCATATCATCGGTAACAAACACCAGCGAAGCCACCATTTTAGACAGGAACAATCCCACCAAAATGGCAAATACATAATTTCTAAAAAAAGGAGATTGCTGTAAATAATTCAAATAGGGGAAAAGCAATAATGCCAGCAAGGTTAATACTGCCAGCGTCCAATGCAGGGAAATAACCAAGGTCTTTATTCGGTCGGACTGGGGTTGTAAAACTGTTTTTAGTGACAGATAAACGTACCAATCTAACAGTAACATGATTCCGGCAATGATCCACCAAAAGGATGGATTTCTCATAATTCTTCTATTAAGTTAAAAAAAACAACCCGTTAGCTTATACAATTGTTCAAAAGCAGGCAAAGGTAGTGCGATTGGGAGAAGTGAATGGGATAAATTACATAATCGGGAATCAGAGGCTGATAGCCGGATTTTCCGGGGCAAGATTCTTTCAATGGATGCAGGCGAATCTGTATTTTTGAAGTTCGAGCCCAGTAATTATGAACCTGACCTATTATGGCCACGCCTGTTTTAGTGTTGAAATAAATGGTAGAACCCTATTATTCGACCCATTTATTTCGCCCAATCCAAGGGCAAAACATATTGATATTGAACAAATCAAGCCTGATTACCTGTTCGTTTCTCATGGGCATGCCGACCATATAGCCGATTTAATACCCCTCGCCCAATCGTCGGGAGCCCCCATTATTTGCGCCTGGGAAATTCATGAATGGCTGCAGGAGCAGGGTATACCCCATACCCTACCCGTTAATACGGGGGGTATTATCTCACTTCCCTTTGGAAAGGTTAAGTGTGTTGCTGCACAGCATAGCAGCAGTTTGCCGGGTGGCCGATATGCCGGAAACCCCCTTGGATTTGTGGTTACCAGCAGCGAAGGCAATTTTTATTATAGCGGGGATACCGCCCTAACCCTGGATATGCAGCTAATTAGCCGGTATGCAACCCTAGATTTGGCCATCCTTCCCATTGGCAACCATTTTACCATGGGGGTAGAAGATGCCATCCTCGCGGCCGATTTTGTGAATTGTAAAACAATAGTTGGCGTACATTACAATACCTTTGAGGCCATTGAAATAGATACCATGCAGGCGCAGGAGGCATTTGCAGCAAAAGGGAAAACCTTATTGCTGCCAGCAATCGGTGCCCGACTAGAAAAAATAGAACTAACCAATTAAAACAACCGGGAGGTAAATAGAGTTACTATGGCAAGAATAATAGGCGTAGCCAATCAAAAGGGAGGTGTTGGAAAAACTACCACCGCTATCAATGTTGCTGCCAGCCTGGCTGTGCTGGAATTTAAAACCCTGTTGGTAGATGCAGACCCCCAGGCCAACAGCACCACCGGCGTAGGGTTCGACTTACACAATATCACCAGCAGTTTGTACGACTGTATGGTAAACAATATTCCGGCCAGTGATGTGATTCTTAAAACAGAAGTACCCAATCTGGATTTAATTCCCTCACACATCGATCTGGTAGGTGCTGAAATTGAGATGATTAATTCTCCCAATCGGGAAAATGTGCTCAAGAATATTTTGGAACCCATTGCCGACCGGTACGATTTTATAGTAATTGACTGCTCCCCTTCGTTGGGATTAATTACCGTAAACTCGCTGGTTGCTGCCCACAGTGTAATTGTTCCCGTACAGTGCGAATTTTTTGCCTTAGAAGGATTAGGTAAACTACTTAATACCATTAAGATTGTACAAAATAGACTAAACCCTGCCTTACAGATTGAGGGTATTTTAATGACGATGTATGATGGCAGACTGCGATTAGGCAATCAGGTGGTAAGCGAAGTACGTAGACATTTTGATGAAATGGTTTTTAACACCATCATACACCGCAATGCCCGGCTTAGTGAAGCCCCTAGTGCCGGAAAACCGGTTATTTTATATGATGCAGATAGTAAAGGCAGTCTTAATTACCTGAATCTGGCCAAAGAGATTTTACAAAAGAACGGATATACCAAAATCAGTAATCAAGACAGGATTATTGAATAACGGATACTTGCATCACCCTAACAAAAGAGAAAAATGGCTACACCAAAAAATAATAAAGAGTTGATTGGGAAAGGACTTCGATCATTATTAGACAATATCAATACCGAGTTAAAAACTACCGAAGGCAACCTGAAAGCAGAAGTGGTAAACCAGGCAACGCAAACCGTGCGCATATCGGTAGCGGATATAATAATTAATCCCAAACAGCCCAGAAAGCATTTTAATGAAGAAGCCCTGAAAGAATTGGCGGCATCGCTGAAAAAGCATGATATTATTCAACCCCTTACCGTTTCTAAATTAGCCAACGGCAAATACCAATTGATTGCCGGAGAAAGAAGGTGGCGCGCTTCTCAATTAGCAGGATTAAAGGATGTGCCGGTGTATGTAAGACAAGCCAATGATCGGGAATTATTAGAATTGGCACTGCTAGAGAATCTACAAAGAGAGAACCTCAACCCCATGGAAATCGCCTTCAGTTATCAGCGAATGATGGACGAACTCAATTACACGCAGGAACAGGTGGCAGAGAGCATGGGGAAGGAAAGAAGTAGCGTTGCCAATTATATCCGCCTGCTAAAACTGCCGCCGGATATTCAACAAGCCGTTCGGGAAGGAATCCTTAGTTTTGGTCACGCACGTGCACTAATCAACATTAATACAGTTGACCAGCAATTATTTGCCTTCCACGAAATCATAGAAAAACACCTGAGCGTTCGCCAAACGGAGGAACTGGTGAGAAGTCAATACAAGCAACCCGGAAAAGCCAAAACTACGGCTGCCAAAGGATTACCGCCTGCTTATAAAAAAATTGAAGATGTGTTGTCGTCCCATTTCAGCACAAAAGCCAAACTGGTGCATCATGCCAAGGGACATGGCAGTATAACCCTGCCTTATTATTCATTGGATGGTTTAAATAAACTGCTGGATGACTTGCACATCACCATCAGCTAAAGCGACCCATGCGAAAGTATTTATGCATTTTTGGATTGATTGTTTCGGTTGTATATAGCAATCATTTATTTGCGCAGCAGACCGAAAAAAATGAGGCAGTACGAGTTAGTGCCGATAGCGTAGTAGTTTCATCGCCCAAAAAAGATAGCATCCCCTATCACGATCCCAAAATTGCTACCCGTCGTTCTGCGCTCATTCCAGGATGGGGACAAGCCTACAACCGCCAGTATTGGAAAATTCCCATTGCCTATGGCATTATCTCTATTCCGGTGGTTATGTTTGTGTATAACAATAACTATTATAAAAAGATGAAGTTCGCTTATGAGGCACGCTATAAAGAGGCAGAAGGCGATAATAGTGATGTTCCCTATATAGATCCCGAATTGAAAGACCTTTCTATCAACTCCCTACTCAATTACCGCAATGTATATCGCCGCGACCGCGATTATTCGGTGTTATTTTTTCTGATTGCCTGGGGATTTCAGGTGGCAGATGCAACAGTATTTGCGCATCTCAAACAATTTGATGTAAGTAACAATTTAAGCATGCAGGTGAGGCCACAGTTAGACCCGTTATCGAGAAGTGCAGGATTATCGCTTACTTTTCAACTCAAATCTCACTCACCCAAAAGGGCCGATGCCCGATAAATAGCAACCCCATGAAAATTGCGTTGATTGGTTATGGAAAAATGGGAAAAGCCATTGAAGCCGCCGGATTAGCAAAAGGTGATTCATTTCCACTAATTATTGACTTACATAATACGGAAGACTTTACGCCAGAAAAATTAAGGGGGGTAGATGTAGTAATTGAGTTTACCGGACCCCATACGGCTGTTGCCAATATTAAAGCCTGTTTGGATGCCGGCGT
>JBBAJQ010000027.1:0-12009 GCA_040403945.1 Sediminibacterium sp. | reverse complement strand
TTACCGGACCCCATACGGCTGTTGCCAATATTAAAGCCTGTTTGGATGCCGGCGTACCGGTTGTTTCGGGAAGCACCGGTTGGCTGGAACAGTGGAATGAGGTAGTGCAGTATTGTGAGCAAAAAGATGGCTGCCTGATATATTCCAGTAATTATAGTATAGGCGTAAATCTGTTTTTCGAGGCCAATGCCTGGCTGGCAAAGATGATGCGACATTACCCCGACTACCGGGTGTCTATGGAAGAAATTCACCACACCGAAAAAAAAGATGCCCCCAGCGGCACGGCCATTACGCTGGCTGAGGGAATTCTGGCAGAGCGAAATGATATTACACGATGGGTTAATTATGCAGCACAGGAATCTAATGAACTGGCCATTATCAGCACCCGAATAGATCCGGCCCCCGGAACGCATATTATAAGGTATAGCTCTCCCATTGATGATATCGAAATCACTCATACGGCGCATAACCGAACCGGATTTGCGAATGGCGCTTTATTGGCTGCCGCATTTACCCAAGGCCGTAAAGGGATATTCAATATGAAACAAGTGCTGGGTATCTAACTAGAGCTAGAAAAAAACTTTTTTGTTATATTGCCATCCATATGCTCTCGAAAAAAACGCAATACGCATTCAAAGCCCTTACTTACCTGGCAGAGCACCAGGAAGAAAGACCCGTATTGATTGCCGAGATAGCCAAGAAGAAAAAAATCCCGCTGAAATTTTTAGAAAATATTCTTTTGCAATTGAGAAAAGATGGCATTCTGGAAAGCAAAAAAGGAAAAGGCGGCGGTTACTATTTTAAAACGCCTCCTAATCTGGTGCCCCTTTCCCGAGTGATGAGATTACTAGAAGGGCCTATCGCATTACTACCCTGTGTGAGCTTAAACTTTTATGAAAAATGCAAAGATTGTGATGAAAAAAAATGTGGTATGAACCGAGTGATGAAACTAGTAAGAGATAATACCTTAAGCGTTCTGGACAACAAAACCGTGCAAGATTTGGCATCTTAATATTTTAATTTTAAAATGAGTTATATGAAAAAAATAATCGCCCTTTTACTGTTACTACCGCTATTTACAATGGCACAGGAAAAATCTGCCCCTGCAAGTGTTCCCAAAAATATTCTCCGTTGGAACCTCAGTTCACTCGCATTAGGTAATTATCATTTTACCTACGAAAGAGCCATCAGCAGAAAAATTTCACTATCGCTTAGCTACCGTTTTATGCCAACAGGTACTATTCCTTTTAAAGACTATTTTGATAATAATCTGCAAAGTGGCGAAGTAAAGTTCAATGATATAACTACTGGAAATTCTGCCATTACTCCTGAGATGCGTTTTTACCTTGGCAAAGGAAATATGAAGGGTTTTTATTTAGCTCCTTACTTGCGATTCTCTACCTTTAATGCAACTACACCCATCTCTTATACTTCCACATCGGGGGGGCCAGCAGTTGAAAAAACTGGCGATTTTATTGGAAAAGTAACGGCCACCAGTGGCGGAATTATGCTGGGCTGGCAATTTAACATATCGAAGAAACTCCTGGTAGATTTTCAGATTATTGGTGCCCATTACGGGAGTTGCAATGGAAATTTAGATTTAATTTCTGTAGTGCCTCTTTCACCATCCGATCAAACCTCCCTGCAAAACAGTTTAAATGGTATTAAAATTGAACCCTTCAATATCTCCAGCACAGTAAACAGCAACGGTGCCAATATCAAGGTTTCCGGACCCTGGGGAGGTATTCGCGGTGCCAATATCGGTATTGGATTCCGTTTTTAAAGCAGGAACAGCTAGATTATAATCCGCCCTTTATTTTCAGGATGATGCGTTAACATATCTACCGTCATCTTGTCCAGATCAAAAGCAGGTTTCCACCCCCAATCGGCATTCGCTACTGCGTCATCAATGCTTTGTGGCCAACTTTCTGCGATGGCTTGTCGGTAATCAGGTTGATAATGAATTGAAAAGTTGGGAATATGTTTTTGAATAGAAGCGGCAATTTCTTCGGGAGAAAAACTCATACCGGCTATGTTATAGGATGTTCTTACAGAAACTGCCTCTGAAGGGGCCTCCATCAGTTCTAAGGTTGCCCGCAATGCATCTGGCATGTACATCATTGGCAAATAGGTATCCTGCTTTAAATAGCATTTATAATTGCCATTTACCAGGGCTTCCTGATAAATTTCTACTGCATAATCGGTAGTTCCACCGCCAGGCAAAGATTTATAGCTAATTAAACCCGGATAGCGAATACTGCGCACATCTACCCCAAAACGGGTATAATAATAATTGCACCAGAATTCCCCCGCATATTTACTTATTCCATACACAGTGGTGGGTTCTATAATAGTCTGCTGCGGGCAGAATTGTTTGGGAGAGGTTGGTCCAAAAACCGCAATGCTGCTGGGCCAGTAAACCTTATGGAGTTTTTCCTCGCGGGCAATATCCAACACATTCAATAAGCCCTGCATATTCAGGTGCCAGGCAAGATGCGGATTTTTTTCACCGGTGGCAGACAGCATAGCTGCCAGCAAATAAATCTGCGTTATATTTTGCCGGATAACCTGCACATGCAGCATTTCCTTATTCATCACATCTAAACTCACATAGGGCCCCGTATCTTTTAACAGCGGATTCTCTTCGCGCAAGTCGGATGCAATCACCTGGGCATTCCCATACATTTTTCGGAGTGCCAGGGTGAGCTCAACGCCAATTTGCCCGGAGGCACCAATTACCAATATCTTATCTTTTCTTGCAGGCATATAATTCGTTTGCGTTTGCAAAATTAATTAAAAAAGCTGGCTCCATCTGTTTGTTTACCCTAGGCAATCAATCAGAAGACTGCATACAACAATAATTACTTAATTTTACCAGGCCCACAGAAAAGAAACGTATGCACCATTTACCTCCCTATTTACAAGCACTTTTTAGTAAGCAAACTTACCAACCCAATTCCTTTTTTTTAATTGCCGGCCCCTGTGTGGTAGAGTCTGAAGAACTCGTGATGGAAATTGCCGAGAAACTCGCTGCACTCGGAAAAATATATGGCATACCCTGCGTATTTAAAGCCAGTTACCGAAAAGCTAACCGCACCAGTGCCGGATCATTTACGGGCATTGGAGATGATTTGGGATTGTCGCTGGTAAAAAAAGCTGGGGATACCTTCGGATTACCCACTACTTCGGATATACATGCAGCACCAGAAGCCGCGCTGGCTGCTCCATTTGTAGATATTTTACAAATACCTGCCTTTCTTTGTCGCCAAACCGATTTATTGCAGGCGGCTGCGGCAACAGGAAAAGTAGTGAACGTAAAAAAAGGGCAATTTCTCAGTGGCCCTTCCATGAAATTCGCTGTTGAAAAAATACAACAAGCGGGGAATGATCAGATCATCTTAACAGAAAGAGGCAATAGTTTTGGGTATCAAGACCTGATAGTAGATTATCGCAATATCCCTTGGATGCAGGAACACAGGGTTCCCGTAGTGATGGATTGTACCCATTCGCTACAACAACCCAACCAAAGCAGTGGAGTTACCGGTGGAAACCCCCAATTAATTGGAACCATTGCCAAAGCAGCCATTGCAGCTGGAGCAGATGGTCTATTTATTGAAACGCATCCCAATCCGTCCGTTGCCAAAAGCGACGGTGCCAATATGCTTCCCTTGCATTTACTGGAACCTTTACTGGAAAAACTGGTGAGAATAAGAAAAGCCCTCTAATAGCTGAATTACCAATTACGCAGCGGATTCCGCTTGCCAACTGTGATATACGCCTTCATATTAATCCAAAAAGCCATAATCATATAAATGATAACCGGCGACCCAAAGGTTAAAAAGCTGATATAAATAAACCAGAGTCGGATTCTGGAACTGGCGATGCCGAATTTTTCGCCCAATAAGGTGCATACGCCAAAAACATTAAACTCGATATAATCTCTAATCTTTTGCATAGCGGTTAACAAGTTATCAACTCAATAGATAAAATTAATCAATAAATGCTAAAAGAGTTGTGAGCCACCAAGCTTTTTTGGTAATTTTGTGCTCCAAAAGAGCTTTAGGCTGCTTTTACCTCTGTTATATCAACATTTCTGCAAATATCAATAAAAAAACACATTATGGCATTCGACATCGAGATGATTAAAAAAGTGTACGCTACGCTGCCTGCCAAGGTAGATGCTGCCCGCCAGGCGCTGGGTCGTCCGCTAACCCTGAGTGAAAAGATTTTATTTGCCCACCTGCACCCCGACCAGGCTTTGCAGGTATTTGAAAGAGGAAAAAGTTATGTTGATTTTGCACCCGACCGCGTGGCTATGCAGGATGCAACGGCACAAATGGCCCTGCTGCAGTTTATGCAGGCCGGCAGACCAACCGCCGCGGTTCCTTCTACCGTTCATTGCGACCACCTAATTACTGCCAGAGTGGAAGCAGAAGAAGATCTGAAGGTAGCCAATCAGGAAAGTAAAGAGGTGTACGACTTTCTCGCCTCCGTGTCTAATAAATATGGCATAGGCTTTTGGAAACCGGGAGCCGGCATTATTCATCAGGTAGTACTTGAAAACTATGCTTTTCCCGGTGGGATGATGATAGGAACTGATTCTCATACCGTAAATGCCGGTGGTTTAGGTATGATTGCCATCGGCGTTGGTGGAGCCGATGCCTGCGACGTGATGGCCGGCTTGCCATGGGAATTAAAATGGCCTAAATTAATAGGTGTTAAACTAACTGGTAAATTAAGTGGCTGGACGGCCCCCAAAGACGTAATCCTAAAAGTAGCCGGCATCCTTACCGTAAAAGGCGGCACTGGCGCTATTGTAGAATATTTTGGAGAAGGTGCCGTAAGCATGAGCTGCACGGGTAAAGGAACTATCTGTAACATGGGTGCTGAAATCGGCGCTACCACCTCTACTTTTGGGTATGATGCCAGTATGCACCGCTACCTGAAAGCTACCGGCAGAGAAGAAATTGCCCAATTGGCCGACAGCATTGCCCCTTATTTAAATGGAGACGCTGAAGTGTATGCATCACCCGAAAAATATTTCGATCAGGTAATTGAGATTAACCTGAGTGAGCTGGAACCCCATCTGAACGGGCCTTTCACCCCCGACTTAGCTACGCCGCTTTCAAAAATGAAAGAAGCCGTTGCTGCGAACGGATGGCCTGCAAAAATTGAAGTGGGATTGATTGGTAGTTGTACCAATAGTTCTTATGAAGACATCAGTCGTTCTGTTAGTCTGGCCCGTCAAGTAAATGAAAAAGGCCTTACCCTGAAAAGCGAATTCACCATTACGCCCGGCTCTGAGCAAGTAAGATATACAGTAGAAAGAGATGGCTTTTTAGAAGTATTCGACCAAATTGGTGCCAGAGTATTTGCGAATGCTTGTGGACCATGTATAGGCATGTGGGACCGTGTTGGTGCAGAGAAAAAAGAACGCAATACCATCGTACATAGCTTCAACAGAAACTTTGCAAAGCGTGCCGACGGAAATCCCAACACACTTGCTTTTGTAGGGTCTCCCGAGCTCGTAACCGCTCTGGCTATTGCAGGGGACTTAACCTTTAATCCTATCACCGATACCCTAACCAATGATAAGGGTGAGCAAGTGAAACTGGATGAGCCAACCGGACAAGAATTACCGCCCCGGGGATTTTCGGTAGAAGATGCCGGTTATCAGGCACCCGCTGCTGATGGCAGTCAGGTAAATGTAGTGGTTGATCCTGCCAGCAAACGCCTCCAACTGTTAGCCCCCTTCCTAGCCTGGGAAGGAACCGACCTGAAAGGATTGAAATTGCTGATAAAAGCCAAAGGAAAATGTACCACCGACCATATTAGTATGGCGGGACCCTGGTTGAAATTCCGCGGTCACCTAGATAATATCAGTAACAACATGCTGATTGGTGCCGTAAACTTTTTCAATGAAAAAACCGATTCAGTAAAAAATCAGCTTACCGGAGAATATGCCCCAGTTCCTGCTACACAAAGGGCTTACAAAGCAGCCGGAGTTGGAACTATTGTGGTGGGCGACGAAAACTATGGTGAAGGAAGTTCCCGCGAGCATGCTGCTATGGAGCCTCGGTTTTTAGGTGTTCGGGCTATTCTGGTAAAATCATTTGCCCGTATTCACGAAACCAACCTAAAAAAACAAGGAATGTTGGCACTTACTTTTGCCAATAAAAGCGATTACGATTTGATTCAGGAAGATGATACCATCGACATTATCGGATTAACCGAATTTGCACCGGGTCAGCCCCTGCAACTCGTGTTCACCCATGCCGATGGTAGCAAGGATTCTATTCAGGCCAACCATACTTACAATCAACAACAAATCGAATGGTTTAAAGCAGGTGCCGCACTGAATATCATTCGTAAGCAGGTAGCTTCTTAATTTATTGTATAATTTTTTGTATACCCAACGTCTGCCTCTGGCAGACGTTTTTTTTCAACCCCTTTAAATGAATTACCCATGGCCAACAAAAAAATTGCACTCATTACCGGCGGCAGCAGAGGATTAGGAAAGGAGATGGCACTCGAGCTAGCTAAAGCGGGCAATGATATAGTAATCACCTATAATTCCAGTCCCGATCTTGCCAAGGAAGTGATAGAAAAGATCCACGCAATTGGTGGACGAGCAGTGGCTATTCATATCAATCTCGAATTACCTCAATCGATTGCTGCTTTTATTAACGAACTTCAGATTACCCTACAGGAACACTTTGGCAACACTCGCATCGACTTTCTGATTAATAACGCTGGTATGGGTGCAACCATTCCCTTTGAAAAAGCAACCGAGGCCGATTTCGACCGGTTTATGAATGTGCACCTGAAAAGTGTTTTCTTTTTAACGCAACAATTATTGCCATATATAAATGATGGCGGAAGTATCATTCAAATTTCATCCAGCACTACCAGCTTTCATGTATATGGATATAGTATCTATGCCGCAATGAAAGGGGCAGTGGAAGTATTAACCCGCTACCTAGCCAAAGAACTGGGCCCTAGGGGTATCCGGGTAAATGTAGTAGCGCCCGGCCCCGTTGAAACCGACTTTAACAATGCCGCTATCCGAAACAATCCCGAACGCAAACAAGCCATGGCCAATATGGCTGCACTTGGAAGAGTGGGCCAGGCGGATGATATTGCCGGAGTGATTAAATTTTTGTGCAGCCCAGATAGCAAATGGATTACAGGTCAGCGTATAGCGGTATCTGGTGGTATCAACCTATAAAAAAACAGCCTGCTACCAAAGGGTAACAGGCTGTTTGTATTCAGTTGCTAACTTGTGGTTATTTCACTTCTTCAAACTCTGCATCAGTAACGGTTTCGCTGCCGTTTTGTGCATTGTCTGCTCCCGCTGGTCCGGCACCTGCCGCGTCTGCCCCGGCATTTCCGGCTGCAGCCTGCGCTTTGTAGATGTCTTCGCTGGCGGCGGTCCACGCAGTATTCATTTCAGCCATCGCAGTATCCACTGCAGCCAGGTCTTGATTTTTATGCGCTTCCTTTAATTTTTCCAACGCAGTTTCAATCGCACCTTTTTTATCGGCAGGAATTTTATCACCAAACTCTTTGAATTGCTTTTCAGTTTGGAAAATAAGGCTATCAGCTTGATTCAGTTTTTCTACTCTTTCGCGGGCCAGTTTGTCGGAAGCTTCATTTGCTTTGGCTTCTGCCTTCATATTTTCTACTTCCTCCTTACTTAATCCGCTACCGGCTTCAATTCTGATTTTTTGTTCTTTACCAGTTCCCTTATCGCGTGCGCTAACATGCAGCATTCCGTTCGCATCAATATCAAAAGTTACTTCAATTTGAGGCACACCGCGGGGAGCTGGAGGAATTCCATCCAGATTAAACATTCCCAAACTCTTATTCTGATTTGCCATAGGCCTTTCCCCCTGCAACACATGAATTTGTACGCCGGGTTGGTTATCGCTGGCGGTAGAATATACTTCTGTTTTCTTAGTTGGAATGGTGGTATTCGATGCAATCATGGTAGTCATTACACCGCCCATGGTTTCGATACCCAAACTTAATGGGGTAACATCCAATAACAACACATCCTTCACTTCTCCGGTTAATACTGCTCCCTGAATGGCAGCGCCTAGGGCCACTACTTCATCCGGGTTTACGCCCTTATTGGGTTTCCTTCCAAAGAACTTTTCTACAATTTCCTGTATTTTGGGTATACGCGTTGAACCACCCACCAAAATCACTTCATCAATTTGCGAAATCGAATATCCAGCATCTTTCAACGCTTCTTCACAGGGTTTCAAACAGCGGGCGAAGAGTTTGTCGGACAGCTGTTCAAACTTAGCACGACTTAACTTAACCACCAGGTGCTTAGGAACACCATCCACCGCAGTGATATAAGGCAGATTGATTTCTGTTTCAGAAGAAGCACTTAGTTCAACTTTGGCCTTTTCAGCAGCTTCTTTTAAGCGCTGCAATGCCATAGGATCTTTGCGCAAATCGATCGCCTCCTGATTTTTAAATTCTTCGGCCAACCAATCCATGATTACTTTGTCAAAATCATCTCCACCCAAGTGCGTATCTCCATTGGTTGATTTTACTTCAAAAACGCCATCTCCTAATTCGAGGATAGAAATATCGAAGGTTCCACCACCCAAATCAAACACAGCAATTTTCTGATCGATGGTCTTTTTATCTAGTCCATAAGCCAGTGCAGCAGCAGTAGGCTCATTAACAATTCTGCGCACCGTTAATCCTGCAATTTCCCCGGCCTCTTTAGTAGCCTGGCGTTGTGCATCGTTAAAGTAGGCAGGCACGGTAATAACCGCTTCAGTAACTTCATGACCTAAATAGTCTTCCGCCGTTTTTTTCATCTTCTGCAAAATCATTGCAGAAATTTCTTGTGGAGTATATAAACGATCTTCAATGGCTACCCGGCAGGTGTTATTATCGCCTTTGGCAACCTGATAACTCCAGTGACTAATTTCCTCCGTTACCTCATCAAATCTGCGGCCCATAAAGCGCTTTACAGAAGTGATGGTTTGCTTTGGATTAGTAATGGCCTGACGCTTAGCGGGATCACCCACTTTACGTTCTCCATTTTTTAAGAAAGCTACCACTGAAGGAGTGGTTCTGCGACCCTCCTCATTGGCAATTACTACCGGCTCATTCCCTTCCATAACTGCCACACAACTGTTGGTAGTACCTAGGTCGATTCCGATTATTTTTCCCATATAATTGTTTTTCAATGATTTAATACTTTCTCATCTCCAATCTTTGTGCCACCTTACCTGTTGTGCAAATTTGTCAGTTTAGCCCATTTGGGAACCATAAATATGTCATAACTCGCGTAAGAAAGGGGATAAAATGGCATAAATTGGAAAAAAAAGCAATCAGACCTTGGTAATAAAAGGTTTGTAACAATCATTGGGAGCCATGCAGATTTCGGATAGATTGAGGTATCATCTTGCAATCAGCCCTTATCAGCAGGTGCTTTAAAAGTGAAGTTCTTCTGAGATAGATAGCTAAAAGTTACCACAAAAAAAGTAGTTACAATTTTAGAAGGGGTAGGATACCAGCCCCAATAATCCACCATCAGTTTTAGAAAAGCATAGTTCAACAATACACACATGAAAACCACCGTAAAATACTTGCCGGCCTGGATATGCTTAGCTACATCTGTTTGCTGAAAAACAACATATCGGCTAAGATAAAAGCCTACCGGAAATGTGAAGCAAAAGCTGATGATAAAAGCGGCAATATGCCCTGAAATGGTGATACCCGATAAGTGAACTGGCTGTTCGTGCAGCAAGAAATGGAAGGAACAATAAAATAAGCTTATGTCTAACAGGGTATTAAATCCCCCACAAGCGGCATATCGAAAGGTTTGCAGTGGCATAATGGATTTGAATACTGGATAAAAAGCATCCACTACCTGCAAGATAAAACCCCGGATGAATTCATGTAACTTCATCATAACGAAGCGCTAAGGTAGGCGTTAATTAATTACTTTTGCACCCAGAGGATTTTAATTCATGCGTTTAGTACATCAAATAAAAGTAGCCGCCGCCGAGGCCTTATTGCAGTTATACGAACAGGTACTGAAGCCGGAAGATATTCTGGTGAATGCCACCAAACCCGAATTTACCGGCGACTATACGGTTGTTTTATTTGCCATGGTTAAGTCCCTCAAAACATCCCCAGATGCATTGGGGCAGGCCCTGGGAAGCCAGTTGGTTAGTCAATACCCGCATTTATTTCAATCTTTCAATATTATCAAAGGGTTTCTGAACCTGGAAATACCCGATACGTATTGGCAACAATTTGTATCGAGCCAATATGCCCAATCGGATTTTGGTATCCAACCCAATAATTCAACAAGGGTGATGGTAGAATATTCTTCTCCCAACACCAATAAGCCCTTACACCTGGGGCACTTACGGAATAATTTTTTGGGCAACAGCTTATCAGCTATTCTGAAAGCGACCGGAAATGAGGTGATTAAAACCTGCATTGTAAACGACCGGGGCATCCATATTTGTAAAAGTATGATTGCTTGGCAACGCTTTGCAAACGGAGCCACACCGGCATCTACCCATACAAAGGGCGACCATTTTGTAGGTAATTACTACGTACTTTTTAATAATGCCCTGCAAGCAGAAATTGCGGCAGCAATCGCTTCCGGACAAACCAAAGAGCAGGCCGAGAAAGAAGTGCCTATAATGAAAGCTGCCCAAGAAATGTTGCTCGAATGGGAAAAAGGTAATCCTGAAGTGCTGGAACTTTGGAAAACCATGAACGAATGGGTATATGCCGGTTTTGCGCAAACCTATCAACGAATCGGGAGCGAGTTTGATAAAACTTATTACGAAAGCAATACCTACCTGCTGGGTAAAAATCTGGTTCAACAGGGGTTGGAGAAGAAAGTATTCTATCAAAAACCGGATGGCAGTGTTTGGATTGATTTAACCGCAGATGGCCTAGATGAAAAACTGGTTCAGCGTAGTGATGGCACTTCTGTTTATATAACACAGGATATTGGCTTGGCCGAGCAGAAGCAGTCTGAATTCAATACCAGTCAGAGTATCTATGTGGTGGGGGATGAACAAAACTACCATTTTAAGGTGCTGAAACTAATTTGTGAGCACCTGCAACTCCCATCCGCAGAAGGGATTTATCACCTGAGCTATGGGATGGTTGAATTACCAACAGGTAAAATGAAAAGCCGCGAAGGAACCGTGGTGGATGCCGATGATTTGTTAGATAATATGATTCGGATTGCTGCCGAAAAAACGGCTGAACTGGGGAAAGTAAATGATTTTACGAGCACTGAGTTACAGCAGCTGAATGAAATGATTGGCATAGGCGCTTTGAAGTTTTTTCTGCTGCGGGTAGATCCTAAAAAGAAAATGTTGTTCAACCCCGAAGAAAGCATCGACTTCCATGGTTTTACGGGTCCATTTATTCAGTATACACATGCACGCATCAAAAGCATTTTGCGCAAAACGGGAACGGCTGCAGCGCAGGTTTCAGAAGCCAATGCTCCAACAGAAGTCTGGCTTCCGGAAGAACGGGAACTGGCTACCACTTTAGAAACCTTCCCCACGGTTCTGGAAGAAGCCGCATTACAACACGATCCTTCGCAGCTAGCTATTTATACTTATCAGGTAGCAAAAACCTTTAATAGTTTATACGCAGCCCATTCCATTGCGGGTGCAGCAACAACGCAATTAAAAATCAGGCGTTTGCAGCTGGCCGAATTAACGGCCCATGTAATTAAAACCAGCATGCATTTACTGGGCATTGCGGTTCCGGAGAGAATGTAAGATTGTTCCTAGAGTAATATGCCTCTGGCGTACTGCGCGCATTCGCGAGTTTGTTCCTAGCGTAGTCGCCGAATGATAATGAGGGACTGCGCGCATTCGCGAACGGCATTCTCATCCCAAACCGTGCAGTCACTCTCTGCGTTCGGTGACTACACGGGGAGCTTTTATTCTCCGAAGGGTCTTCCGCCAATAATGAACCCTATTTTAAAAAAGAATT
>JBBAJQ010000026.1:32289-34779 GCA_040403945.1 Sediminibacterium sp. | reverse complement strand
CCGAAACTAATGCCGGATTAGCTGGTAACCATCAAAATTTGCGAAAACGATTTCATTACCCTTTTTAATAAGTTTTTTGGCTGCCCGCACCCCTTTTTTACCATTCACTCCCTAGATTATACAGTTCACTCCTTTTGCCCTCAAATACCCAAGGGTTCTGAAATAGCATTGTGGTATCAAATAATAAACTCAAAATAATCATATCATGAAAAAAGCCCTATTTCTATTCCTTGTCCTCTCACTGATTTTCAGTAAAGGGCTCTTTGCCCAATCTACCCCAACCGCTGCCGGGTTAACTGAAGCCACAGTAACCCTAAACAATGGTACCATTGTAAAAGGCTTTGGAGAGAATCTCATTTCCAGTCGCCGGGCCATCGCCTTTCGCAGCAATGCAGATGCAAAAAAACAACTGTTTTCGGCCAAACAAATACAATCGGCCCAATTGAATCAGCAATATTTTGAGGTAATTAAGGGAGATTTTTTTCAAATGCATACCCGGGGAGATGCCTGGGAACTCTGCGAAAAACTGAGTGCTTCTCCAGCAACCATTGAATACAACGGTGCAGAACCGATTATGGTAAGTTCTACACCCGGAGCTATTGGAGATCTTTTCTTATACAATTCAATTGAACATCAAATAATATCTGTTAAAGAACCCTTTGCTAAAAAGTATCTCAAGGAAAAATTAGTTGCCAGTAATTCTTCCCTTGCGCCGCATGTTGTTAAAACACTCCAAAACCAATAATACAACCTAATAAAAACCAAAACAATGATCATGAAAAAATTAATGATTAGTGCCCTCTTCCTGTTACTTGCTGCAGGAATGTATGCCCAAAACCTATTGCCCCGCCAAACTATCCGGGGAATAATCATAGACGAACAATCTAACCAACCTTTATCAGGCGTAACCATCCGCATTGAAACCCTGGATGCGCAACCCAGCTCTATTTCAACTGCCACCGGTGCCTTTAATATTTCCGAAGTGCCCGTTGGCCGTCATCGCCTGCGGATAAGCCGCGTAGGCTATGAAGAATCGGTAATTAATAATATTGAAGTTACCTCTACCAAAGAAGTAGTGCTAGAGCTACGCTTGCGAGAAAAAGTACAAGTATTAAATGAAGTGGTAGTTACTGCCGGCAAATCGAAATTCAAAGCATTGAATGAAAGTACCGTGGTAAGTGCACGTCAGTTAAGTATGGATGAGGCAGTGCGCTACTCAGGCACCCGTAACGACCCCAGCAGAATGGCACAAAATTTTGCCGGCGTAAGCGGACCGAATGATGCACGCAATGATATTGTTATCAGAGGAAACTCTCCATCCGGAGTTTTATGGAGAATGGATGGCATTGATATACCCAACCCGAATCACTACAGCACCGTAGGTTCTACAGGTGGGCCGGTAACTATTTTAAATACCAATACCCTTAAAAACTCCGACTTTATAACCAGTGCGTTTCCTGCTCAGTATGGAAATGCCGTAGCAGGTGTATTCGATCTGCGCATGCGCAATGGTAATGCAGAAAAAACAGAATGGCTCGGACAAATGGGATTCAATGGTTTTGAGTTGGGTGTGGAAGGACCGCTCGGAAAGAATAAAAAATCATCCTATCTATTTGATTATCGCTATTCGCTGGTGGCTGCCATTCAGGCTGTTGGATTGAACGTTGGTACCGGAACAGCTACGCCTTATTATCAGGATATCAACTTCAAATTACACCTGGTAACTAAAAAGCATGGAACTTTTGACTGGTTTGGATTAGGCGGGGAAAGTCATATTACCTTCCCGGCCGACTCTACAGGCGATAATCTATATACCACCAATGATGGCAAAGCACGCACCAGTAATAATAAATCATTAACCGGTGTGGTTGGCATGACGCATACCTATTTCTTTACACCCACCGCATCTGGAAAATTAACCCTTGCATTGTCAGGATTCAAAAGCACTTACCGCGAACAAGTGCTTCCTTCCGGAAAACCCAATCAAACCGTATTTGATGTTGACAATCGGCAAACCAAAGCTTCCGTAGGCTATCTATTTAATAAAAAGTTTTCAGCTAAAAATCAATTGGTAATTGGGGGACTGGCAGACTTTTATGGTATTAACCTGCAACAACAATCGGTACCAGATGGAGATTCTGTTTTGCGATATCTCACGCAATCAGATGACCGCGCAGCGCTGTATCGGATATTCTTCAATTGGGGTCACCGCTTTTCTAATCAGCTTTCTACCAATGTGGGATTATATACCCAACTGTTTAGCCTCAATCAAACCTCTAGCATCGAACCCAGATGGAATCTAAAATATCAGTTCAAGCCCAATCAATCTTTTAACCTGGGCCTTGGCTTGCATAGCCAACTGCAACCTTTGCAAGTATATTTTTACAAAAGTCAGTTATCTACACCTCCTGGAGCACTTACCAATAAAAACCTCGACTTTGTAAAAAGTTTTCATGCTGTGGCAGGATACGACTGGAACCTGAATTCGCA
>JBBAJQ010000026.1:0-32189 GCA_040403945.1 Sediminibacterium sp. | reverse complement strand
GCTGCTTCAAAAGCATTGGGCTATGTAGTTTACAAAGAAAATGAGGCATTTAGTTTACAGAACAATACCTATCTACGTTGGGACCTTAAATTCTCTTATACCCGTAATGGTAAAAAAACAACACAGAAATGGTATATAGATTTACAGAATCTCACCAATCGGGCAAATGTGTATATCAGAAGTCTGAATCCTAGTACCGGTAAGGTAAGCGAGATCAATCAAATTGGATTCTTCCCGAACATTAACTACCAAATTACATTTTAAGGAGGCGCTACTGTAACTCCACTGATAATTTAGTAATTTTATAGCACAAAGCATCCCAATGAACGAGTTGCAAAAGGATATAAACAAAGATCTTATCTGCTGGAACGATAAATGGGCGATCATCATTGGGGCCCCCATCGTTTCGCTGTTGATACCCTTTGTTTTCTTTGGGATTCGATTCAACAAAGATCCTCAATTTACTTTTCCAATTTATGTAACTACGTTGCTGATCACTTTAACCATTTGGTTAGGTAACCGCGCTATCATGATTTGGGCACGAAGAAGATATCCCGGATTTGTACAATTGAAAAAAAGATTGATCATCCAATCGGTTTTGATGCTAATTTTTACACCGGTTAGCAGTTTATTGATTGGCTATTTGCTGGAAGATTATTGCTTGATGAATCAATTGGGCATACCTGAAGAAGAGATTATCATTTTAAGTATTAACTCTTCTATTTTTACTACCATTGCAATTACTTCTATTTATGAAGTGGTATATTTTATTCAGCAACTAAAAGAATCCCTTACAAAAAGCGAAGAACTCAAACGGGAAGGGTTACGTGCCGAATTGAATGCGCTAAAAACTCAGGTAAATCCACATTTTTTATTTAATAACCTGAATACGCTTTGTTCCATTATTCCGGAAGATCCTGAGAAGTCAGTAACCTTTGTTGAGCAACTTTCTAAAGTATACCGATACATTCTAGAAGTAAGAGACGAAAAAACGATTCCCCTTCAAGAAGAAATACAAATTTTAAAAGCCTACGCTTTTTTGCTAAATACCCGTTTTGGCAACAATTTCCAATTGAATATGGATATCCCCGAAAAAGAAATGCATACCCGAATCGTTCCCTTCTCGCTGCAGCTGCTTGTAGAGAATGCACTCAAGCACAATATCGTTTCTCGGGAGCACCCCCTGCATATTACCCTAACAACTGAAGAAGGTCAACTAATTGTTCGGAATAATATTCAAAAGAAACAACAAGTAGAAAAATCTACGGGTATCGGTCTGATGAATATCCGAAACCGATATAAACTTTTAACCGAAAAATTAGTTACCGTAACCGAAACGCCGCAAGATTTTATTGTAGCCATTCCGCTGATTTAATTACGCCATGAAAGTATTTATCATAGAAGACGAGCAGCCGGCAGTAAATCGATTAACCAAAATGCTATTGGATATTCGCCCCGATATGCAAATCTCCGGGCAGGCCGACAGCATTCAACAAGCCGTAGCGTACCTTAACCAGCATTCGGAAGATCAGTTGATTTTTATGGATATTCATCTGGCAGATGGGTTAAGCTTCGAAATATTTAACCAAACCAATATTAAAGCACCGGTAATTTTTACAACTGCTTACGATCAATATGCTTTACAGGCTTTTAAAGTGAATAGCATCGACTACCTGTTAAAACCCATTGATGAGGAAGAATTAAAAAGAGCCATCCAAAAGCATGAGCAACTGAACGGAAAAAAAGCGGATAATCAAACCGATCAA
Source organism: Sediminibacterium sp. (assembly GCA_040403945.1). Lineage (GTDB taxonomy): Bacteria > Bacteroidota > Bacteroidia > Chitinophagales > Chitinophagaceae > Sediminibacterium. The sequence continues at coordinate 30,423 of JBBAJQ010000026.1, read as the reverse complement.
CTACTTCGGATGCTAAAAGAATTAAATGCCCCGCAATACAAAGAAAGAATACTAATAAAACGGGGGCAGCAACTGAGCTATTTAAAAGTTGATCAGCTTGCTTATTTTTTTGCGGAAGGAAAATTTGCTTATGCAGTGGATACCCAGTATAACAAATACATTGTAGATAATACCCTAAGTGATTTAGAAACCGAATTATCACCCCGACTTTTTTTCCGTATTAATCGTAACCTGATTGTACATATTGAGGCAATTGCTAAAGTACATTCCTGGGCAGGTAATCGACTGCAGGTTGAATTGAAAGCAGCTGCCCTTGCCGATACGGTTGTAAGCAGAGAAAAGGTAGCTGCATTTAAAGATTGGCTGGGGGGAGAAAATAATTAAAACTGATGCATATGAAACATACTATTTTAGGCGCTGGAGGGCCCGTTGGCAAAGAATTGGAGAGGGAGTTACTTGCATTGCAAAAGCCGGTTAGGCTCGTTAGCAGAAGCCCCATCACTACCTCAAACGGTGCAGAATGGGTTAAGGCCGACTTATCGGTGCGTGAAGAAGTTTTTACTGCTATCGAAGGCAGTGAGGTAGCTTATCTAACTGTTGGCTTTCCTTATCTAACCTCAGTTTGGCAGCAAAACTGGCCAACGTTAATGAAGCATGTGACCGATGCCTGTGTATCGCATGGGGTAAAACTTGTTTTTTTCGACAATATATATGCGCTTAGTAAAGATCACCTTAATCCTATTACGGAATCTTCTCCCATTAACCCCCCTAGTAAAAAAGGAGTCATTCGCGCTGAAGTAGTGAGGATTTTTATGGATGCAATCGAAAAAAAAGGGCTCACCGGTCTTATTGCCCGTTCGGCAGATTTTATTACGCTGGAAGAAAATAAGGGATTGATAAAACCGCTCGTTTACGATCGACTTAAAAAAGGTAAAAAGGCACAATGGATTTGTAATGCCCACGTGGTGCACAACTTCAGCTATTTACCTGATTTAGCAAAGGGTACGGCCCTATTAGGAAATACCCCCGAAGCATTTCAACAGGTATGGAATTTACCAACCGATGCAAGCCGCATAACCGGTGCCGACTGGATCCGACTTTTCGCTCACCGAATGCATCAACAACAAGAGTATTCCATCGTATCTGCCGGTATGATTAAGTTTTTAGGTCTGTTCGTGCCCACTATGCGCGAAATGGTGGAAATGTTGTATCAGTATTCAGCCGACTATTATTTTGATAGCAGTAAGTTCAATCAACATTTTAACTATACCCCAAAAACGCCGCAGGAAATAGTGGATGAGCTGTTGGCAGAGGCAGAAAAATAATTTGCTGTTGCTGAATAGGTTACATTAATTACCCACTACCTCACTCACAAAAAACCAGGCAGGTAAGCCTTTTCCGGGATGCCAAGCGGGTAAAACCGGCACAGGATGTGCCTGCATCTTTACATACCTTACTTTGGTTGCTGAAAAGGTTATGGGTATCAGCAGGGCACCGGAGGGTGAAGTAGGCGTGGCCTTAGCAGGATTAACTGTTTGCAACAAGGTCCAGTTTTTCCGATCTATACTTCCCCATACTTTTATAAATACTGGCGGAAAAATATGCGCACCCACATTCACTAATGCATTCACCTGTAACTCCTTTAGCATTCTTACTTCTCCTGCATCCAAAACCACCAGGGCATCATTTTTCTGAAACCCCAGCCACTTGGTAGAAAAATCAGTAGGATCGCCGGCATCAAAATCCTTCAACACATTCTCGGCATTTTCCCGATACTTTTGATCGGCAGGCTGTAAAAAAGTAGCGCTAATAAAGGAGAATCCGGCACGAATAAAATTTTTGCGAACTACCTTGCTAGGCAACCATCCTTTTTTATAGGCTTTCACCTGAAGGGTTTTGGTTGCATTAATAGAAATTGGTTGTGTATATACAGCGCTGGAGCTATCCGGTTCCTTCCCATCTAATGTATAGTGTAAGGCGGCTCCCTTAATTACATGTTTTACTTGTAAATTTTGTGTGCCCGTAAAAAATCCTTCGGTAGTTTGAATGATGGGGTCATTCAATGCAAGCACCGTAGTATCTCCTCCCCTAAATCCTGCTTCAATCACAGTTTTACTAAATTGCTTTTGCAGATTGGCAATCTCCTCAGTAGGTATCGGCGTGTCCCACAGAAATAACTCCCTCACATGGCGCTTTTGCAAAAATCCAGCAATGCCTTTTGCGGTTACGCCCGTTCCGGTAAGTGAAAGAGATTCCAAAGCAGTAAGTAACACTAATTGCGAAAGCCCTTCATCAGTTACCTTTGTATAGTTTAAATTCAACTTTTCTAGATGAGGTAATTTGCCTATCCAGGCAAGGTCGTTATTGGTTACGGGCATTTTGGCAAGTTGCAGCGATACAATTTGTTCTTGCAAGGGCTGCAATTCGGTAAGTCGTTGCGAATTATAATTCGCTTTTCCAAAAAAGGATACCGATAAAGCAGGAATATCTTTTGCCAACGATTGAATAACCCGATAATTATCGGTTAGTTTTTTTACTTCCCCTGCATCCGCAGCTGCAAATGAATAGTTACGAGAAGCTGATAAAGTATTTCCCCTACTACTAGCCATAGCCACCTGCCGAAATGGATTGCTTTCTGGTAGCTGAATAAGCAGCTTTGAAAATGGTGCACCGGCTTTTATCCAGCTAATTAATAGTTTGATTTCTGCCGGGGTGGGCTGAGGTTTGTCGGCTTCCGGCATATGCTTTTTATCACTCAATGGTAGTAACAAACGATGGATCAGCTGACTATTAGTACTATCACCCGCCACGATGCATTTACCCTCTTTACCGCCCTTCATAATAGCGGCGCTGTCGTTCATACTCAATCCGCCTTTTTGTACCGACCCTATATGACAATCCCCACAACGGGTTTTTAGAATCGGATAAACGGCTTCCCAAGCGGTAAGTTTATTGGTATCAATGATTACTATCTCGTTTTTTTGCAATGGCCCCGTTAAAAAATTTTCGCCATGGGTAATGGTTGCTCCAAAGTGTGCGGTTATGATAACTAAAATCAGTAGCGCCGCCGCCGATACTCGAAATAAGGGAATACGTTCTTGCAAATAAGCATGTGCGCCACAATAAGTGCAACTCAACAATGCGAGTGCTACACCCAGCCATTTGTGGTACTGAACTGCATCGCCCACCACCGATTGTTCGATATAGAGTAACATGCCTAGTATCGCAGTTACCATCGCCGAAAACATGGCAATGCTTCGCAAGCCTTGTAAAAAAATTTCCGGGGGTTTGGCAGCTGATGGCAACAGATCACAAACCATTACCAATAAGAGTAATACCAGTGGAAAATGCAACCCTACCGGATGCAGCCGACCGGCTAATTGAAGCAGTAATGGTAACGAAATTCGGCTGTGAAAAAATAATAGAAAAATCAGGAAGCCGGCTCCTGCCCAGGTTAGTATATGAATAACAGAAAAAAATCGCTTCATGAAAGTAAAATAGTTACCCAACTATTGAGGGCGTTTCATTAATCAGTTATTCTAATCAGGTAATAATATCCTTTACCACCGACCCATACAAATCGGTTAACCGGTATCTCCTACCCTGAAATTTATACGTCAGTTTCTCGTGATCCAACCCCAGCTGGTGCAATACAGTTGCCTGAAAATCGTGCACGTGTACTGGATTTTGTACAATATTATACCCCAGCTCATCCGTTTCACCATACACCATACCGGGCCGAATACCGCCACCTGCCATCCAAATACTAAAACAACGGGGATGATGGTCGCGCCCATAATTTTCGGGAGCAACTTTACCCTGACAATAATTGGTTCTTCCAAACTCACCTCCCCAAATAACCAAGGTTTCATCTAACAAGCCCCTTTGTTTTAAATCGGTAATCAAAGCTGCCGAAGGGCGATCTACATCCATTGCCTGTCCCTTCATTTCATTGGGTAAATTTCCATGCTGATCCCAACCCTGATGATAGAGTTGTATAAATCGCACACCACTCTCCGATAACTTACGAGCCAGTAAACAATTGGCAGCATACGTGCCGGGCACCAAACAATCGGCTCCATATAATTTGATAATATCTTCCGACTCACGGGAAGTATCCATAATTTCGGGTACGGCCGTTTGCATGCGGTAGGCCATTTCGTATTGACTGATTTTTGCCGCTGTTTCGGGATCGCCAAAATTTTTCAGTTCCATTTCATTCAGTGCTGCTATCTGGTCAATCATTTTTCTGCGGGTATTTCTATCCATGCCATCAGGATCTTGCAGATATAGAATCGGATTTTCGCCACTGCTAAACTGCACCCCTTGGTGTACAGAATCAAGAAATCCATTGGTCCACAATTTGGAATACACCCCTTGTCCATTCCCCTTACCACGAGATAACAACACGCAAAAAGCCGGCAAATTACTGTTCTCTGTACCCAGGCCATAACTTACCCAAGATCCTATACTGGGGCGGTTTCCCTGCTGAGCGCCCGATTGAAAAAAAGTAAGCGCTGGATCGTGGTTGATAGCCTCTGTATGCATAGTTTTTACTATACAGATATCATCCACTATTTTAGACATATGCGGAAACAAATCACTTACCCAGGCACCTGAATTTCCATATTGTTTAAATCCAAAATAAGAACCCACCAGCGGAAAAGTAGTTTGGCTGGCCGTCATGCCCGTTAATCGTTGGCCATTCCGAATGGATTCGGGTAAGTTTTGTCCCACCATTTTATTCAACAGGGGCTTATAGTCGAAGGTTTCTAGTTGTGAGGGGGCACCATTTTGAAATAGGTAAATGACCCGCTTAGCTTTAGGAGCAAAATGAGGTAGGCCTTGCATTATAGCCTCTTCGGGAGAACTGCTGCTAAATAAATCCGGAATCAGTAATGAACCTAATGCTGCACTACCCAAGCCAATGCTCATCCGCGAAAGAAATTTTCGGCGGTTGAAACCCAAGCTATGTTCTACTATTTCTTTTTCCATAATCAGGTTTTAGTAATGGCTTCCTGCATATTATATAGTACCTGTATAGCCTGCATGGCCACTGCCAGTTGAAGTGTATCTTTTGTAACCGCCTGATAATTACCAACTGAAATAATTTTGCCCGCATTCGCAGGATTTCGTTTCATATCAACCATTGCCTGCTTCCAATAACGAAGTAGTACCTCTTTTTCTTTGGCATCAGGCGTTCGGCAAATGATGCGTTGAAAAGCTTTAGTAATAATTTGTTCCGGTGCGATACCTTGTTGCAAAAGCTGGTCGGCCAGGGCCTTGGAAGCTTCAATCATCGTAGGGTCGTTCAACATTACCAATGCCTGCAGTGGCGTGTTGGTGCGATATCTGGTGGTTTGACATTCATCGCGGTTGCTGGCATCAAATATCATCATGGAAGGAGGCGGCACCGTGCGCTTGATAAAGGTATACAGGCCTCTGCGATATAACAATGTTCCGGTATCCTGCACATACTTTTTTAAGATGCCTCTTCCCGAGGTAGCCAGTTCCCATAATCCGGGGGGCTGAAGGGGTTTTACACTAGGGCCGCCAATTTCTGTATTCAATAAACCACTACTGCTAAGTAAAATATCCCTAACCAACTCTGCAGAAAAACGAGCACGGGGTGCATACGACCAATATACATTCAGGGGATCTTTTTTTAATTTTTCTTCGCTGATTTTTCCAGACTGCCGATAAGTTGCAGACAGTACCATTTGCCGAATTAGTCTTTTTACATCCCAACCATGTTGCTGAAAATCTGCGGCAAGCCAATCGAGCAATAGCGGATGAGAGGGCAACTCGCCCTGCATACCAAAATCAGAAACCGTTTTTACAATGCCTCTTCCAAAAAATTCTTGCCAGATACGATTTACAAAAACGCGGGCGGTTAGGGGATTTTTTTCATCAAACATCCATTGAGCTAAGCCTAAACGATTGGTTTTCCATCTGGTGGAATCAAAAGGCAGCACAACCGGTGGCGCAGCGGCACGAACTTCTTCACCGGGAGTATCATAATTTCCGCGAATCAATACAAAAGTTTTTCTAGTAGTATCGCGATCGGCCATTACGGATACTTCCAGCTTGCCGGTATCCTTTTTATTAATAAACCGCATCGTTTTTTGCACTTCCTCATTCGTAATGGTCATGCGGGGATTTTTCGCATAGGTTTCTGGTCCGCCCACCGTAGATTCTAACCCCACTTCCTTTACATTATTGAAGAAAGCATATAACTGATAATAATTTTTCTGTGAGAAGGGATCATACTTATGATCATGACATTTGGCACATTCCACCGTCATCGCCAGCATGGCCCTACCAAATGTATTGGTACGGTCGGTTACATATTGCACCCGATATTCCTCATCAATCACACCCCCTTCTTCGGTTATTTTATGATTTCGATTAAAACCACTGGCCAATAGTTGCTCTTTAGTGGCATTGGGCAACAAGTCTCCAGCCAGCTGCCAGGTTATAAAAGTATCGTAGCGCATATTGCGATTAAAGGCATCAATTACCCAATCGCGCCAAGGCCATTGAGAACGATAACTATCATCCTGAAATCCGTGTGAGTCGGCAAAGCGTGCGAGGTCCATCCAGCCGATGGCCATTTTTTCTCCAAACTGCGGAAGTTGCAATAAGCGATCTACCTGCTTCTCAAACGCATTGGCAGATGCATCCTTAACAAAGACAGCTGTTTCTTCGGGTGTAGGTAAAATTCCGGTAAGATCCATACAAACCCTCTTCAACAATCGCTCTTTGTCGGCTGGTTCGTTAGGGCTCAGCCCCTGCCGCTCCATTTTACTCAATATAAAATAGTCAATCTCATTTACTGGCCAGCTTTTTTCGTTCACTAACGGTATGGGTGCTTTTTGTGGAACCACAAAGGCCCAGTGGGGTTCGTACTTTGCCCCTTGCTCTATCCATTTTTTAAGAATGGCTACTTCGTGCTCGGAAAGACGGGGAAGTTTACTAGACACTTTTGGCATTAACAGAGAAGTATCCGAAGTAGTTATTCTGGCAAATAGTTCAGATGCTTCGGGCTTTCCGGGCACTAGTGCATGTTTCTGTGGGTGTTCCTGTAAGGCCTTATAGGCTTCCGAGGCAATATCCAACCGCAATCCGGCCTCTCTTTTTTGGGCATCGGGGCCATGACAATTAAAACACTTATCCGATAATATCGGCCGAACATCATAATTATAACTGATCACGTCTGGAATGGCAGTATCTGCCATGGCTGCATTCGAACAGGCATTTAACAGGGCAATCGCAGCAACGGCCCCCAAAATGAGCAACAGCATTATTTTTTTCATCTCAGGCAAATAGTCCGTTTTCAGTAAAATAAAAGAAACCGGGCTATCTAAGTTAATTAATAAATTGAAAAAGCCGTTACAGTTTCTGCTTTTTACATTCCGGTTTCTGCTAATTAGCGAATACGTTATTTTTGCAGCATGATTACTATCACTACTGTTTCCAGCGAAGCTGAACTTATAGGCATCTTAGATTTGCAACGCCGCAACCTGAAAAAAAACATTACAGCCGAAGAAGCCACTAGCCAGGGATTTCTGATTGCAGAGTTTTCGATAGATTATCTGAAAAAAATGAACGATGCACATCCCTCAGTAATTGCCAAAAGAGGCGAGGAAGTGGTAGGATATGCCCTGATTGCTACCCCTGCTGCCCGCATAGGCCATCCGCTTACGGAAGATCTGTTTAACCAAATTGATACACTTACCTTTCAAGGGATACCCCTCAATCAGGCGAAATATGCAGTAATTGGTCAGCTTTGTGTAGATAAATCTATGAGAGGCATGGGCCTGGTGCAGCAATTATATGGAAGATTTAGACAAGAGCTGGAAAACGAATATGATTTTGGTATTACCGATGTGGCCCGAGCAAATAGCCGCTCTTTAAAAGCACATATCAAAACCGGCTTTCAGGTAATTCATTCCATAGGTTATGGTGGCCTTGAGTGGGATGTTGTGCTGTGGGACTGGAGAAAATAAGCTGTCGATTATCCCTTCCACTGAACGGTTACAATCACTTCATTTCTTCTGCCAAAAAATTTATAAGGAGCGTCGTACCCTAAAAAGCGAAAGTTGCCTTGGTGTATGATATTATTTTTGGCAAGAATGTCCGTCAGCTTCTTCGAGTAGTTTTGGATATCACTGTCGGATGCATACCCTCCAAAACGGATGGCAGCCACATATTCGGCAGGCGTATTTTCGAATTTGATTCCCGACTGATTGGGCTTAGGTAATTGTTGCATGGGCATATCGGGGGGCATTACAAAGCTCATAGAAGAGCCCTTGTTGGATAATTGCATACGAACAGGGGCCGTCATAGCAATTTTTGTATTGTTTTCGTTCCCGCCAAAAATATAATTCGCCAACTGACGAAATCCTTTGCTGCCTACTTCTTTGTAAGAATTAGCTGCGGAAATAACGGTAGCCATTACTGCCGGCGGATAAAAGCGAATTTCCGCATCCGGTAAGCTTCGTATCACTTTGTAAGGTTGCTCATAAATAGTAGAAGCCATAGGAGAGGATTTTTATTTTTATGGTGCAAGACGACTAATCACCCAATTGTCCGCCGCATCTTTTTTATATTGAATCCGATCGTGCAGGCGACTACTTCTTCCCTGCCAAAATTCAATGGTATCAGGCACCACCCGGTATCCACCCCAATGAGGGGGGCGGGGTATAGGGTGAAGATGATAGGTTTGTTGATAGGCTGCCAGTTGTTCTTCAATTACCTGTCTACTGCTAATTGGTTTACTCTGTGGTGAAGCCCAGGCACCTAGTCGGCTACCTTCGGGACGGGATTGAAAATAGGTATCACTCTCTTCGGCAGCAACTTTTTCTACGCGGCCGCTAATACGAACCTGCCGCTCTAACTCTTTCCAGAAAAAAACCAAGGCTGCCAAGGGATGTGCGAGCAGGTCTTGCCCTTTTTTACTTTCATAGTTGGTAAAAAAAACAAACCCATTTTTATCATAGCCCTTTAATAATACAATGCGGGCTGCGGGAATACCTTCAGCACTTACGGTAGCCAGCGTCATGGCATTCACTTCGTCTATATCGCTGCTAACGGCTTCCTTCCACCAAACGGTAAATTGATCGATAGGATTACCGGCTACGGCGTTTTCATCCAATGTTTGTAAACTATAATCTCTTCTAATATCCGCTATACTCATATCCCTGTTTTTCAGTACAAAGATACAAATAGGGCAACAACCCTTTGCGAAACGCTATAAATAAAAGCAGCACGCAATTTTTGACGTTCAATTAGCCATTAATTTCTGTAGGGGCAGTTTCTTGCTTTCCGGATATATAAGTGTAAACCGCCGGAATCACAAAAAGCGTAAGCAATAAAGAAAAAAGTAGCCCCCCTACCACTACAATGCCTAATGGTACCCGGCTGGTAGAAGCAGCGCCTAAACTTAAGGCAATGGGCAAGGCACCCAATGAAGTGGCGAGACTGGTCATCAAAATCGGTCGTAATCTTTGTGTAGCCGCCTCTACCACTGCCGGCATTTTAGCCAGGCCTTTTGTTCGCTTCTGATTAGCAAATTCAACAATCAATATGCCGTTTTTGGTTACCAAACCAATCAGCATGATCATACCAATCTGAGAAAATATATTCAGCGTTTGATTGAGTAAATACAAGCTGAGTAATGCCCCGGCCAATGCCAATGGAACAGTTAGCATAATGGTTATGGGATCGCGAAAACTTTCGAATTGAGCAGAAAGTACCAGATAAATCAACATCAGCGCTAGGATAAATGCAAACGCAATATTAGACGAGCTCTCAGCATAATCACGCGAAGGGCCGCTAAGTGATACCTGATAGGTTTCATCTAATAACCGATCGGCTATTGTTTGCATAGCTTTGATGCCATCCCCGATTGTTTTTCCATCTGCCAGTGAAGCAGAAATGGTAGCCGATTTATATCTATTATAGTGATATAGGGTTGGAGGGTTACTACTCTCCTCTAATTTCACCACGGCATCCAATGGAATACTTTGTCCACTATTATTTCGCACATATAAATTAGAAATATCCGTGGTAGTATTTCGCTTATCTCTTTCTACCTGTGCAATCACCTGATACTGGTAACCATTCATAATAAAATAAGCCAGTCTGCCTCCGCTGAATGCACTTTGTATGGTGCTAATAACATCAGTAGTACTCAAGCCCAAATCTTTTATCTTCATTCGATCAACCGTAAGTTGAATTTCAGGCTTATTAAATTTCAGGCTCACATCCGAGTTGGCAAAGGTTTTATCTTTTCTTACCTCATCTAAAAATTTGGGTATTATTTCTCGTAGCCGACTTAGGTCTTGATTTTGTAAAATAAATTGAATAGGCAATGATCCCCTGGAACCAAAACCTACTGAAATCGTTTGTTCCTGCGTGGCAAAAATCCGGGCATCATTAAACCGCCCCATCTTTTTCTGTAAGTCGGATGCTATTTCTGCTTGTGTTCGCTTTCGCTTAGAAGGATCTACCAGACTTATCCTCGGTTGCGAGGTGTTTACTCCAGCACCGGAACCACCGTATCCGGAAGAAGTTCGAGCAATGGTAAAATCACGTTCAGGCACAGAATCATTCAAAAACTGAAGCATATTATCTACCATTTTTTGCATGGAGTAATAGCTGGTGCCCTCAGCTGCTGTTACACTAAAGCGGATACTGCTGCGGTCTTCCAGGGGCGCCAATTCACTTTGCAACTGACCCATGATAAACCAAATCATCAAAACGCAGGAAATAACAATTGCCCAGGCAGCCCAACGAATTTTCATAAAACCTTTCAGCAATCGGTTATACCCGGTTTCGAGACCTACAAAAAAAGGTTCCGTCTTTTTATAAAACCATCCATCATGGATATTTTTAGCACTCAGGTATACATTCAATACGGGCGTAATAGTAAGAGATACAAAAGCTGATATCAATACCGCAGCAGCCAGGGTTACCCCAAACTCGCGGAATAGGCGACCTACAAAACCTTCTAAAAATATTACCGGTAAAAAAACCACAGCCAGGGTGAGGGAAGTTGAAATCACCGCAAAAAATATTTCCTTACTACCCTCCAAGGCTGCTTTTCTGATGGGCAAGCCTTCTTCTAGTTTGCGGAAAATATTTTCTGTTACCACAATTCCATCATCCACCACCAATCCGGTTGCCAACACGATGCCTAATAAAGTGAGAATATTTATGGAGAACCCAAACAGGTACATGATAAAGAAAGTCGCAATCAACGATATAGGAATATCTATCAATGGACGAATAGCTATCAGCCAGTTGCGGAAGAAAAAGAAGATAACCAATACCACCAGCGTAAATGAGATAAACAAGGTTTCTTTTACCTCACTTAACGACTTACGAATGATATCCGTATTATCAATCATCACCTTAAACTCAATATCCGACTTGTTTGCTTTTTTAATCGTTTCCAGTCTTTTCATGAACTCGTCGGCAATCTCAATATTATTTGCGCCGGGTTGTGGAATAATGGCCAATCCTACTGCATTCAGTCCATTCACCTTCCAAGATTGTTCTAATTGTTCGGGAGCAATTTCTACGGAGGCCACATCACTTAGGCGAACAATGCCTAAAGAATCTTCTCGTATAATCAGGTCGCGAAACTGTTGTTCATTCGTTAGTCTACCCAGTGCCCGAATGGTTAATTCTGTTTTATCTCCATAAATTTTTCCGGGAGGTAATTCAACATTTTCTGTATTAAGCGCTGTTCGGATATCTGTAAAGGCAACATTGAATGCGCTCATCCGGTCGGGCTGCAACCAGAGCCGCATAGAATATCTTTTTTGTCCGAATATATTTACCGCACTTACATTGTTAATGGTTTGAAATTGCTGTTGCAACACGGTTTCTGCATAATCGCTCAACTCCATCAAGCTCTTGGTATTGCTTTGCACAGCCAGCACTAAAATAAAGTCACTGTTGGCATCTGATTTAAATACAACGGGGGGTGCGTCAATATCCTGCGGCAAGCTTCGCAAAGCCTGCCCTACCTTATCTCTCACATCACTGGCAGCTGCTTCCAAATCTACGCCCAGATTAAATTCAATGGTAATCTGACTGCTTCCTAATTGACTGGAAGAAGTGATAGATTTAATGCCGGGAATACCATTTACTTGTTTTTCTAGGGGCTCGGTGATTTGACTTTCAATAATATCTGCATTGGCGCCGGTATAACTGGTGCTCACCGAAATAACCGGTGGATCAATTGCCGGGTAATCGCGCACTGCCAAAAATGAATACCCTACGATGCCAAAAAGTATCAGCGTCAGGTTCATAACCGTTGCTAGTACCGGGCGTTTGAGGGATAATTCGGAAATATTCATACGATCAAATACATGGTCATTCACCTACCGGTGAACGGAGAGAATAGATTATTGTTTCAACTGTTCCTGCGTTTTTACACCCCGCACTTTAACGGGCGCTTTCGGACGGGCAAATAGCACTCCGGTTACTACCACACTGTCACCGGGTTGGATGCCACTAATGATTTCCACCATATCCTCTTTACGAATGCCTGTTTTTACATTTACAAAGTTTGCCTTTCCACCCTTAACCACTACAACTTGTTTATTTTTATCGTCGGGAATAATGCAGTTGGTAGGAACCATTATACTGGGATGGTCTTGCCGGCGAGTTAGATATACTTTCACAAAAGAGCCGGGATTAGCTTTTACCCCCTGCAATACCGTACGAACCTTTAAATTCCTGCTTACCGAGTTGATCTGAGGTTCCGTTGCTATAATAGTTGCCTTATGCCGCTCTGCCTTACTGAGATCGGTTTGCACTTCCACATCCAACCCTTTTCGAATCAACTTACTATATTGCTCGGGTAGGGTAAAATCTACTTTTACCTTATCTACCTGTTGAATAGTAGCTATCAATGTAATGGGAGAAACATAGGCACCGGGACTAACCATCCGCAACCCTACTAGACCGGAAAAAGGTGCTTTAATTACAGTTTTATCTATCAGCGATTGGGTATAGGCAAGATCGGCCTTATAGCCATTTACCTGACTAACAATGGCATCATAATCTGCTTGATTAATACCTCCTACGGCAATCAATTTGGCTAAACGGGCTTCTGTTTTTTGGGCTAAATCCAGTAACACACGGGTTTTATTCATCTGCGCTTGCAAGTCAGCATCATTCACCCGGGCAATTACCGTTCCCTGAGCCACCACATTCCCTTCAGGTACTTGCAAATAGGTAAGTCGACCAGCTACCTCGGGGCGAAGTTCGAGATACTCAAAAGCCACTACCGAACCATTGGCTTCAATTGTGGTGCTGATCTGCTCTGAAACCGCAATCATCACATCCACCAGGGCTGGAGCGCCGGCAGGTTTGGAGGCAGCCGCTTCTTTATCCTTTTTCCCCTTGCAAGCTGCCATCAGCAAAACAAGTGAAACCGGGAGTAATATCCTTTTCAATAGGTACAATTTTAAAAATCGGCTAAAGATAGAAATTATTTTCAGTGTTGTGTATGATAAAGTATAATCGGCCGAAGGGATAAATAATTCGGTCAATCCCCCGGTTTTTCATGCATGGGTTGTAACTTTAAAAATACCGGAAGAAAAGTTTCCCTCCTATACCTAAAAAAATGGATTATGCTTGCCCTATCTGCCACCTACCCCCAAAAAAGAGCCTTTATTACCGGCGCCGCTTCAGGATTGGGGAAAGCTTTTTGTATGGATCTGGCCCGAGATGGCTGGACGATTGGCATGGCAGATAATAATGTAGCCCAACTAGAAATGGCGGCGGCCGATATTACAAAAGCCGGCGGACGTGCCCTACTTTTTCCGCTGGATGTATCCGACAAAGACCAGTATCAGCAGGTAGCTGCCAACTTTCTGGCACAGGCCGGGGGTATCGACCTGCTATTTAATAATGCTGGCGTAGGCGATGGCAGCGTTTTTGAAGATTATTCACTCGAGAATTATGAGTGGATGGTTGGCATCAATCAAATGGGGGTACTGTATGGATGTTACTATTTTGTACCCACTATGAAAAAACAGCGTTCAGGGCATATCCTCAATACCGCCAGCGCTGCAGCCATAGGTTGTGCCCCTACTATGGCGGCTTATAATATGACGAAAGCGGCGGTGCTCGCCATCAGTGAAACCTTATATGGAGAATTAATGGACTATCAAGTGCATGTTTCGTGCATCATGCCTACCTATTTTAAAACCAACGTAATTCAACATGCCCGCGGAGGAGAAATCGTAAAAAAAGCTACGCAGCATTTTATTAACCGGTCAGGACTAGAAGCACCCGAAGTGGCAGCTGAAATATTGGCCCGAGCCGGGAACAAAGAACTCTATATCATTCTTCCCAAATCTGCCCGAAAAATGTGGTTGATGAAAAGATTGGCGCCTACGCGATTTAGAAAAATGGTGAAAGAACAGTTTATGGCTTCCATGCAAAAAGTAAAAAAATATCAGTCGAAACAAAGTTAATATTCCCTCAACCCTAAGTATTGATTACTATGAATCCACTTCCACAATTTCAGCTCACCGGTAAGGTTGCCCTGATAACCGGCGCCAGTAAAGGAATCGGAGAAGCCATGGCCCGACTATTTGCAGCCCAAGGCGCCATTGTAGTAATCAATTCGCGCAAACAGGAAGAGCTGGATGTGGTTGCCAATAGTATTCGGGAAAATGGGGGAATCTGCACGCCTATTGCCGCCAATGCCGGGGATATAAGTGCCTGTAAGCAACTGGTTGCACGGGTAGTTGAGCTGCATGGAAAAATTGATATTTTGGTAAATAATGCCGCAGCCAATCCTGTATTTGGTCCGGTAGTGGATACAGAAGAATGGGCTTTCGATAAAATCATGCAGATAAACGTAAAAGCACCTTTCGAATTGAGCAAACTGGTTTATCCCGTGATGAAGGCATCCGGGGGTGGTAGTATCATCAATATTAGTTCTATAGCAGGTATTACCCCGGATACTGGGTTGGGTATTTATTCTGTTTCTAAAGCCGCACTGAATATGCTCACTAAAGTAACGGCCAAAGAGTGGGGGAAGGATGGCATTCGGGTGAATGTAATTTGCCCCGGCCTTATCAAAACCAAATTCTCCGAAGCCCTTTGGCAAAATGAAAAATGGCTGCAAAAATTTGCGCAGCAGCTTCCCCTCGGCAGAATGGGTACAGGGGAAGAAATGGCTGCAATGGGTTTGTTTCTGGCTTCTGATGCTTCTGCATATTGCACCGGTACCGTATTTATGGCAGATGGCGGAGCTACTATTTAATGCCTACTTAATTAATTCACTTTTATGGAAGAAATATTTATCACCCCCCGGCTTCGTGACTTATTACCACAAATCCGAAACTTTGTAGAAACGGAGCTGATTCCGCTGGAAAAAGAGCATGCCACCCGAAAAGGAAAGGAAACAGAAGCCCTGCTGCAGCAAAAAAGGTTGCTGGTAAAAGAAAAGGGCTGGTGGAACTTGCACCTGAGCGAGCAAGATGGTGGCATGGGATTAAGCCTCTGCGAATTCGGTCAAATCAGTGAAATACTTTCCCTCGCTCCCTATTATGGTCAATATACTTTCAATTGTCAGGCACCCGATATTGGCAATACCGAACTGCTAAAACATTTTGCCTCCCCCGAAATCAAATCTACTTTTTTACAACCCCTGATTGAAGGAAAAATCCGCAGCTGCTTTTCGATGACGGAACCGGATATGCCCGGCTCAAATCCGGTAAGACTGTTAACTACTGCAGTAAGAGAAGGAAATGAATATGTAATCAATGGTACCAAGTGGTTTACTACCGGGGCCGATGGGGCTGCATTTGCCATAGTGATGGCCGTTACCAATCCGGATGCAGCTCCACATAAAAGAGCCAGTATGCTGATTGTTCCAACCGATACTCTCGGATTTAATTTGATACGAAATATCCCCGTTTTTGGGGAAGCCGGCGAAGGATGGGCCAGTCATGCAGAGATTGCGTATGTAAACTGTCGCGTACCCGTTAGTAACCTGATTGGTGAAGAAGGCATGGGCTTTAAACTGGCACAGGAGAGACTGGGGCCCGGACGCATTCATCATTGCATGCGCTGGGTGGGCATTGCCGAAAAAGCTTTCGACTTGATGTGCCGCAGAGCAGTAAGCAGAGAAATGGAAGAAGGCGTAGTATTGGGCCAGAAACAATTTATACAGGGATTTATTGCCGAAAGCCGCGTAGAAATAGATGCCTCCCGCATGTTGGTGCTAAGGGCTGCCCATCGAATAGATTTAAAAGGTGCTGCCAATTGCAGAGAAGAAATTTCAGGTATAAAATTTTACGTAGCCAATATGTTTCTACGCGTGCTAGATCGCGCCATTCAGGTACACGGAGCAATGGGGCTTACCAATGATACCATGTTGGCCAATCTCTACCAGCACGAAAGAGGGGCCCGCATTTGGGACGGAGCCGATGAAGTGCACAAACAAAGTATGGCCCTTCAGGTGCTGAAGAAATACGGACTGGATGTAAAAAAGAAATCCTCCCAATCCTAACCTGTACGTATGAGTTTACCCGATATTCATCAACAACTTCCTGCCCTGCAGCAATGGCTCAATCAGTCGCTGCCCGAAATAGGATCGATACAGGATATCAAACGTTTTTCGGGGGGGTTTTCGAACATAACGTATCGCATCAGCAACGGACAACAATCCTATGTGCTTCGCATGCCGCCGCCCGGCTCGGAAGTGAAAACAGCACATGATATGAGCCGCGAGTTTCGGGTATTAACTGCATTGCAACCCTACTATGCCTCTATTCCGAGGCCGATGGCTTTTTGTGATAACCCAACCGTGATAGGTGCGCCCTTTTACATCATGGAATACTTGGAGGGCATGATATTGAGGCCGAATAGTTCGCAATTGAAAGACCTCAGCGCCGATAATTTTAGTACCCTATCCACCGCGCTGATAAAAAATCTGGCAACGCTTCACTCTATCGATTTACAAAGCAGTGGACTAATTCAATTGGGTAAGCCCGAGGGATATGTTAAGCGGCAGGTAACCGGCTGGATCAACCGATACTATCAATCAGAAACCGATCAACTGGAAACCATCAATCAGGTGGCCAACTGGTTACAACAACAAATGCCCCGCGAACAAGCACCGGCCATGTTACACAATGATTACAAATACGATAATGTAATTTTTAGCCGGCAGCAAATGGGTGAGATTGTGGGAGTGCTTGATTGGGAAATGGCTACTGTGGGCGATCCGCTGATGGATTTGGGGGCTGCCCTCGCTTATTGGTTCGAAGCCGGTGATCCGGAACCTTTTCGGGATTATAATATTACCTGGCTTCCGGGAAATTTAAGTAGATCTGATTGTGCGGAATTATATGCATCCAATACCGGCAGAGATATCAGCGAACTGCTGTTTTACTATGTGTTTGGGTTATTTAAAAATGCAGTAATTGTTCAGCAGATTTATTACCGATGGAAAAAGGGGCTACATAACGACGACCGTTTTGGCGCCTTGATTCACCTGATAAAATTGTTGGGGAAACATGCGGTGCGCACATTAGAAAAAAATAGTATCTCGTAACGGGCTTGCGGCTCAATTATTTTCTGCGCAATCCACCCCGCCAATTGTAGCGCTCGGATCGGTATTTTTCGTAATCTTTCTGAACTACATACCCCAACTCTAAATCGTTCAAACGTAAAACTGTTTCGTAGTCGGGGCGATAGTGAACCATAAATGTATCCAGCTCGGGAGAAGTTAGCTTGGTAATTTTGCGAACAAAGGGTTTGGTAAAACGACTGCTCACATATTTATCCTGCTCCTGCATAATCAATCTACGTTGCAAGTGCAACAAACTATTGTTGCGCTTCACGCGGAACATGTTGATAATTTCATTGATATCAAAACCTACCGTTAAACCGCCAGGATTATAATTGGGATTACTGCTCAGCCGTAAAGTGGGCTTTCTGAAATCGAAGGCTTTTGCATTATCTTTTCGATTTTGCAGAGAATCAAATTTATAATAGCTGTTCCGCACAGTAACCTCCGGAAGATCAAACGCCCGCAAGTGTAGCATCACATTAAAACGGTCGGTATTGCTGATGGTATCCACCGGATACTTCATGGTGGTTTTGCCGATTAAAGAAAACCATATAGAATCCTTAGTTTGAACCAGCATTGTATATTGCCCTAACGAATCGGTTACGGTAGCCTTGCCAGACGAACTAAAAACAGCTACTGCTTCCAGCGGGCGACGGGCTGACATATCGAAAACTGTACCGCTAATTGTAATTGTCTGTGCCAACAAGGGAGCATTTTGCAAGAAAATGCCACTGGTAAGCAAGCAAAAGATGAATAGAATTTTTCTCAACTGAGCGGTTTGATTGTAATATTATTAAAGGACAGCGAGAGTGCAAGAAATTGCCGGCAAATTAACGTGGATTTTGCAGATGTGAAGGTAAATTCGGCTTTTTTGGGTGCGCTGCCCACTAAAAACGGGTAGAAAGAATATGTGGAAGCATGTGGCGCCAGGTGGGCCAATCGTGGGTTATATCATCACCCCAAATACCCAGATCATGCGGAATGCCTTTTTGATGTAGGATACCCGAAAAACGACGCGATGCCTCCGGATCTTCATAGGCACCACTGCCGGTATAAATATGAATATGCTGGCTTGCGCGAATCTTATCTAAATACCAGGAATCTGCTAATCGGGGTAAGTAATGTTCGGGACTATTATAATATACCTGCTCATCAAAATAGCCTTTAGTATATTCTTCCAGATTATATACGCCACTCATACTTATTACTCCTTGAATCAGGTCGGGCCGTTTAAGAAATAAATTCATCGAATGCAATGCACCAAAAGAAGCACCGCTGATATAAATGGGCGTCTCTTCGCTGGTATGGGTTTTAATAAAAGGAATCACTTCTTTAAAAACATACTCATTAAACTGATTATGCCGGATGGCCTTATGTTCGGGCAGCATTGTATTATTCATCCAGCTTTCTTTGTTCATGCTGTTAATACTAAACACTTTCATTTTACCTGCATCCATCAGGGGTGCCAGGGCATCTATCAGCTGAAAGCGCTCGTATTCCAAAAAGTCGGCCGCAGCGGTGGGCACCAGCAAAAGGGCGAAACCATAGTGGCCATAAGTAACTACCGGCATTTCTATGCCCAATGAGGGACTATACCACGAACTCACTTCTCTATGCATACCAATAATTAAAATGACTTTACAAACAGGGGGCAGTTATTCAATGCAATTTTTACGGATTTCTTTCCAAAGATCTTGGTAACATTGGGCGGCATAGCTAGATTTAGCAAAGGTTGCTAGCGGTGCTTCCTGAACGCCCATCTTTTCTACATCGCTGAGGTAGGGGATATAATTTTTAAAAAACAGCTTGTCTTTATAAAATTCAGCCATCACTTCGTGGTGCAGGTTTTTGCGATGGTCTACCATGCTAAAGAAACACCTGATTTTAGCAGCATCCATCCCATTCTCTTTACAATAATCCAACACAGTTTCAAAAGAGCGGATAGAGAGGGTGGTAGGGATATTGGGCATCAATACCCAATCAGCTGCCTGAAATACGGCTTCGTGTAAAAGTGAAATGCCGGGCGGACAATCCAGAAAAATCACATCATATTTTTTTTGCAGTGGTGCGAGCAGGGTGGCGATGCGCTTTCGGGATTGCTTCATATCATGCAACAACACATCGGCATTACGGGCCGAGAGGTCGGCAGGAATCACGTCTAGATGATCATACGGCGTTGCCTGAATGGCGTGGTGCAGATCTAACTCGTTGCTGAGAATTTTTTTTGTCTCATTTTTTACGGTGGACTGTGCCCCCAGATAAAATGAGGAGGAACCCTGGGGGTCCATATCCCAAATAAGCGTTTTATAGCCCTGCTGGGCACTCAGATATGCCAGATTAATGGTGGCGGCGGTTTTCCCCACGCCCCCTTTTAAGTTGTATAGTGCAATGGTTACCATCCTACAATTTACGTATTTTTTTAAAAAAACAGGCCCGCGTCCTATAATAGGCCCCCTAGTAGCAAACAGCCGAGCACAATCCAAGGTGCGGCCACTTTTTGGGTTTGCAGCAAGGCAATGGTTATTAATACAATCCCCAGGTCGGCAAAAGCAATGGGAACACCCTGCAATAACTGGTACCAGAAAGTATCCGTAATCAGGTAGCAGGTAGCACCGGCCATGATGCCCACAACAGCTGCGTTAATCCCTTCGAGAGATCGATAGATAACGGCATATTTTTTAAGGTACTGCCAAACCGGGAAGAAGAATAATACAAGTAAAGCACTGGGTAAAAAAATGGCAACACAGCCAATCAAACAGCCCAGCAATTGAAAAGCTATGCCATCATCGCGCAAAGCCATCCCACCGGTAAATGCCCCAATAGAAAAAACAGGTCCGGGTATCGCCCGCACCATGCCCGACCCCGTTAAAAAATGGTCGCGGCTGATGCGCAATACGTCGCGCTTTTGTTCCTGAATATGGCGAGTTTCGGGGCGGGTAACATATTGCTCGTACATCAGGGGCATCAACACATCCCCACCCCCAAAAACCAGGCTCCCGAAACGATAGGAGTTTTCGAAAAGATTAAACGGCTTTCGGTTGGGCCAGTTATTGCGGGTAGCGGTTTCAGACAGATAGGCTGCTACGCCAAAAACCAACAAAAATATCAGCAAATTACCCCAACGCACCGGTTTGCGATGCTGTTCCTTCTGCGGAATTCTTTTATCGCTGAAATTGGTAACAATACCTGATAAGATAATCAGACCCGGAAAAACCCAAGGCGTTTTAAATGCCAAAAAGGTTGCCAGAGTAGCTAGCACCATTATGATGCGGGTGATGGTATTGTTAACCGATACCCCCATAAACCGATAGGCCGAGTAGGCAATAAATCCAATGGCCATCGGCTGCATAAAACGAAACCAATAGATAGTTTTACCCTGATCGTCGAAATAATCCAATAAAAAAGATAGTCCCCCCATCAAAATACTGGCAGGGGTAATCCAAATTAGTAACGTTGCAATCGCCAGCAATAAGCCGCCCCGTTTATATCCTATCAGGGTAAGGGTTTGGGTAGAAGAAGCCCCGGGCAATAGCTGACAAAATCCATTGTATTCCATCAGTTCTTCTTCGGTAACATCGCGTCGCTGCCGCACAAAGGTGTTGAACATCATGCCCAAGTGACCTTGTGGCCCACCAAAGGCGGTAATACTATGCCATAGCACAGCCTTTAAAAATGGAATGTGACGGAGAAAATGCAAGCCCGCAGATTTGAAAACGAAAATTGATTAACCCAATAAAGATATTGGTTATTTCTTAAGCCCAATCTCCCGAAGCCGCTCATCGAGGTATTCGCCTGCAGTAATGTCGGCATAGCTTTTAGGATGCTCCGCATCTATACAACGACCTAAACAGGCTAAACTCATATTACTGCGGGGGTGCAGAAAAAAGGGCATCGAAAAACGACTGGTATGCCAAAATTCCCGGGGTGGATTTACCACCCGGTGGGTAGTACTTTTGAGCATATTATTGGTAAGGCGTTGCAGCATGTCGCCCACATTTACCACAATCTGCTGGGGCAGGGAAGTTACCCCAACCCAGTCTCCCTGTTTATTTAAAATCTGTAACCCATCGGCAGATGCGCCTACCAGCAGGGTAATCAGGTTGATATCTTCATGTTGCTCTGCCCGTATGGCCGATTTTGGTTCGTGGGTGATGGGAGGATAATGGATACAACGCAGGATGGAGTTGCCCTGGTGTATATGTGCATCAAAATAATTACTCGGCAACCCCAGATACAAAGCAATCGCCGAAAGTAAAGCACCCCCACTTTTTTCAAAATGGCGATAGGCGTTATAGAGGGTTTCATTAAAACCAGGGATGGCATCCACCAAAACATTGGCGGGATATTCATCTGCAATAACATCCCCATCGGTAACGGTTTGGCCATATTGAAAAAACTCTTTCAAATCGGGCGCCTCACTGCCTTTGGCATGCTCTTTACCAAAACTGGTATATCCTCGCTGCCCGGCTAATCCGGCAATCTCGTATTTGCTTTTTTGCTCATTCGATAAACTGAAAAATTCCTGCACCAAACGATACTGATCAGCAATCAGCGAGTCGGGTATTCCATGGTTCATTACCGATACAAAACCTACCTCTTCAAAAGCCCTACCCAACTGCTGCACAAAATCGGCCTGTTGGGCGGGAGTGCCCTCTACAAACTGCGCGAGATCTACTACGGGAATCGTCATACCAATTAATTTTTTTTACAGGATGCAACTTATCAACCCCAAGGGGAGTCTACTCATTAACGATTTTACCATAGTTTTTATGCGTATTCGCCGTTATTTTATCAACTTTGCGTTATGAAGCTTACTCCCATTGTTCTTTTTGGATGGATCCTGTTTATAACTGCCTGTTCTTCCAAGTACCAATCTTTTACCGGTAATTATCAATTTACAACATCGGCACCCGGCGGTGTGCCCGACTATGCTCGGTTAGATTTTTGGGCTGCCCATCCCTATAAAAAAGACCCTTCCGACAGTGTGCCCAAACCCCTGCGCGCCAGCTACCGACCCGATTCTACGGCCGATGTATTTTTTATTCATCCCACCACCTATACAGAAGCGGAAAGAAAATTAGGCTGGAATGGCCCGGTTGATGATGCCGAACTGAATGCCAAAACCGATTATAGTACCATCCTTTCGCAGGCCAGTGTATTTAATGAAGTGGGCAGAATATTTGCGCCACGATATCGGCAAGCGCATCTTTCGGCCTATTACCCAAAAAATGCAGCCGACAGCCAGCAAGCTAAAAATGCGTTGGACCTAGCTTACGGGGATGTAAAAGCTGCTTTTCAATATTATTTGCAGTACGAAAACAAGGGCCGACCCATCATCATTGCCTCGCATAGTCAAGGAAGCACCCATGCACAACGTTTATTGCTGGAGTTTTTCGACAATCAACTCCTATATAATAAACTGGTGGTGGCTTATATTCCAGGTATGTATGTAAATCCGGATAAATTTAAACAGATCACGGCATGCCAGCTACCTTACCAAACCGGTTGTATGGCGGGCTGGAGAACTTACCAAGAAGGATATACTCCCGAATTTATTCAGAAAGAAACTACGCGTGCCTTAATTGTAAATCCCCTCACCTGGGATAGTAATAAACCCGAAGCCGGCAAGGAAGCCAATAAGGGAGCCGTTTTGTATAACTTTAATAAGGTAATAAAAAATACTTCAGCTGCGAATGTGCATGAAAATTTATTATGGACTCCCCGCCCTTCTTTCTTTGGTAGTTTTTTATATCGTACCAAAAATTATCATGTAGCCGACTACAACCTGTATTATATAAGTGTGCGCGAAAATGCACAGCTCCGTTTATCGGCATTCTGGAAAAAATAAGCGGCTACTAATTGCAGAAACTAATCGAAGGGCTTTTTAGTACAAACGACTTTTGCACCTGATTCTGGCAACACCTACTTAGTAATAAAATGATGGATGGCAAGGGCAACCGCCTTAATTTCCGAACTCACTCAAAAACTTGATGCGCATAATTTTCAGTTGCTCCCAGGAAAAATCAAATTCACCCAGTTCTTCCTGTGCAATTTGCAGTGATGAGGTTTCACAGCTTTTAAAATAATCAATTACGGCTTCCTGTTCACTGTCATCCATCCATTCGTCGATGGCATAGCTCAGGTTCAATCGGGTGCCACTGGCAGCGATTGTTTCCATTTCTTCGAGCAGCTCTTGTAAGTTTAGGCTCTTATTACGGGCAATGGTTTCGAGGGGAATTTTTTTATCTACATTCTGAATGATGTAAATTTTATTATTCGATTTATTCGCCACACTCTTCATCACAAAATCGTCGGGCTTCTCAATCTGATTTTCTTCTACATATTGGGCAATCATTTCCACAAATGGCTTACCAAATTTTAGGGCTTTCCCTTTACTAACCCCTTGGCATTTTTCTAGTTCTGCCAACGTTGTAGGGAATATGGTGGCCATATCCTGCAAAGAGTTTTCGAGGAAAACAACAAAGGGCGGAAGATTTTTTTTGCGGGCCTCTTTTTGGCGCAGGCCTTTTAGCAACTCAAACAAAGCTTCATCTGCGGCCGATCCAGACTGGGCTCCCTGTTCCCCTTCATCATCATCGGCATGGGCTTCTTCGAATAAATTGTTGAGGGCAATGGTAAAAGAGCTGGGCTTTTTTATAAACCGGTTACCCTGTTGGGTAATTTTCAGTAAGCCATATTCTTCAATATCTTTTTGAATTAAATTATGCAACAACATCTGCCGGAGTAAGCTATTCCAGAAATGTGCGTTTTGATCTTTCCCAATGCCAAATACCGGAAGGGCATCGTGTCGGTAGAGGTTGATTTGCGGAGTGGCTTCTCCCTGTAACACTTTTACCACATAGTCGGTTACAAATCTTTCGTCGAGCGCCTGAATGGTTTTCAGTGCCTGCACTACTTCGGCCTTGCTTTCGATTCTTTCTTTTGGATGGCGGCAATTATCGCAATGTCCGCAGTTTTCTTCGGGCCATTCTTCTCCAAAATAATGCAGCAATACTTTTCTGCGACAAACAGCGGTTTCGGCATAGGCCACGGTTTCATCAATCAACTGTGCCCCCACTTCGCGTTCACTCAGGGGCTTGTCGCGCATCAGGTGTTCTAACTTAGATACATCCTTGTGGGAATAATAGAGCACACAAATTCCTTCCATCCCATCTCTGCCGGCGCGGCCGGTTTCTTGGTAATAGTTTTCAATAGATTTGGGAATATTGAAATGAATTACAAAACGGATATCAGGCTTATCGATTCCCATACCAAAGGCGATGGTTGCTACTATCACTTGCACATGCTCATTCAAAAACTGATCTTGCCTGTCGGCGCGGAGTTTCTGATCTAATCCTGCATGATAGGCTACTGCCTTAATATTATTTGCTACCAGCAATTCGGCCAGCTCTTCGGTGGTTTTTCGGTTGAGCGTATAAATAATGCCGCTCTTCCCTTTATGAGAACTGATGAATTTTACAATGCTGCGTACGGTTTGGTCTTTATTGATTTTCGGCTGAATCTCGTAATATAAATTACTGCGGTTAAAGGAGGAAATCAACACAAAAGGATTGCGTAGCCCCAGATTTTTTACAATATCACTCTGCACTTTGGGGGTGGCAGTAGCGGTGAGGGCGATTACGGGAATGTTGGGATTGATGATATCCATCATCTCACGCAGCCGGCGGTATTCGGGCCTGAAATCATGTCCCCACTCCGAAATACAATGTGCCTCATCTACGGCAAAAAATGAGAGGGGCAGGTCGCGGAAAAAATCCAGATTTTCTTGCTTAGTAAGGGTTTCGGGGGCAACATATAAGAGTTTGGTTTTCCCGCTCAGCAGGTCTTCCTTTACTACTTTAATTTGTCCTTTATTCAATGAGGAATTGAGAAAATGCGCCACTTCATCATTCTCGCTATAGCCCCTTACCAGGTCTACCTGATTTTTCATCAGGGCAATCAGGGGAGAAACTACAATGGCACAGCCGGGCTGAATGAGGGCGGGCAGTTGGTAGCATAAACTTTTACCGCCGCCGGTAGGCATAATTACAAAAGTATCTCGACCGCTCAACAGGCTTTCAATGGCCTGGTGCTGGGTTCCTTTAAATTCGCGAAAGCCAAAATATTGTTCCAGGGCACCGTATATATC
This sequence comes from Sediminibacterium sp., assembly GCA_040403945.1. Taxonomy (GTDB): domain Bacteria; phylum Bacteroidota; class Bacteroidia; order Chitinophagales; family Chitinophagaceae; genus Sediminibacterium. Next base: position 4,660 of record JBBAJQ010000026.1, on the reverse strand, counting down.
CCATCCGGAAGCAAGCACTGCTCTTTTATCGCCGACCCCTTTTTTAGCCGTTCCCTTTTTGGCGGGGGTGGCTGCCTTCTTTTTTACGCTTGTTGCCATGTAAATTCATCCATTAACCTCATTTGGAGGTAAGTAATTTATTTAGAAAATATAGTAATTTTTTTTGAATCTGTCCGATTTATTATTCATCCCGCAAGATTCAACCTATCCCGTTGATTAAACGGGTAAAAATTACCCGTAAATACCCCTTTTTTTTGAAAGGGTAACGAAGTTAGGGAAGAATTACTGCATTAGCTGTTAAAGTTTACCTTTGCAAACATGACGAACCCACTCCTTTCCATAGCCCGCGAAGCCATCTTATTAGAGTCGGCAGCTTTGTCGCAAATGGCGGCCAATATGAATGAGTCTTTTGCGCAAGCCGCCCAAGAGATACATGCTTCGGGTGGACGCCTGGTAGTGAGTGGTATAGGCAAGAGTGCCATTATTGCGCAAAAAATTGTAGCCACCCTCAACTCTACCGGCACCCCCTCCCTGTTTATGCATGCTGCTGATGCCATACATGGCGATTTGGGTATGGTGCAGCCGGGCGATATTGTATTGTTGATTAGCAAGAGTGGTGAGAGCCCTGAAATAAAAGCCCTCGTACCCCTGATTAAAAAAGCTCCCTTTCGGCTGATTGGCATTACGGGCCAGCCGGATAGTTTTCTGGCCAAAGAGAGCGACCATGTACTGAATACCTGGGTAGAGAAAGAGGCTTGTCCCCACAACCTGGCACCCACCACCAGCACCACGGCTCAGTTGGTAATGGGCGATGCGCTGGCGATATGCCTGATGCATTTGAGCGGATTTACGGGAAATGATTTTGCCCGTTTTCATCCGGGGGGAAATTTAGGTAAGCGCCTCTCCTTATTAGCGGGCGATTTGGCGGCGGAACATGAACAACCGAGGGTATTGCCATCGGCTTCGTTAAAAGCGGTGATTGTAGAGATTACCGAAAAAAGATTAGGGGTAACGGCTGTGGTGGATGAAAAGGATGCGGTAATTGGCATCATTACAGATGGCGATTTGCGCCGGATGCTGGAGAAAAGAGACGATATCCGCAATATCCAGGCCTCCGAAATCATGTCGCCCCATCCCAAAACCATCTCCCCGAATGCATTGGCCGCCCAGGCCCTGGAAGAAATGCGTGCCCACGATATCAGTCAGCTGATTGTTGCCGAAAATGGCCAATATCGGGGCATTGTACACCTGCACGACCTGATAAAAGAGGGTATTATCTAAGTATTTTCACCTATCCGCTAAACATCCGCCCTAAAGCCTGTAATATTGCAGGAATTTTCGTGGTAAATCCCTCGCCAACATGAAACATGCACACTATTATGTGGCCATTATGGCCGGAGGAATTGGAAGCCGTTTTTGGCCAAAAAGCCGCACTGCCTATCCCAAGCAATTTTTAGATATTTTGAATACTGGCAAATCCTTGTTACAGTGGACTTACCAGCGCTATGCCAGTTTTATTCCCGAAGAGAACATATTTGTGGTTACCTCCGAGGAGTATGTAGGTTTGGTAGCAGATCAGTTGCCAAATATGAAGGGAGATAATATTTTGGCCGAACCCAGTCGTAAAAACACGGCTCCTTGTGTGGCCTATATTTCCTTCAAGTTGCAACAACGCGATCCGGAAGCTTGTTTAATTGTGGCGCCCAGTGATCACCTGATATTAGATGAGCAGCAGTTTATGCATACAACGCTACAGGCATTGCAGTTTGTAGAATCGGTTCGCTCACTGGTTACACTGGGTATTACACCTACGCATCCGAATACCGGATATGGTTATATACAACACGAGCCCTTGCCGGTGGCGGAGGGTATTTATAAAGTAAAAACATTTACCGAAAAGCCCAACCTCGAGCTGGCGCGCACGTTTATTGCCAGTGGCGACTTTTTATGGAATGCGGGCATATTTGTTTGGAAGGTAGATTCGGTGGTAAAAGCTTTTGAGCAATACCAGCCCGAGATGTACGAGTTGTTTGATGCGGAAAAAGCGCATTTCAATACACCCGGAGAAACGGCCGCTATCAATCGCATTTATCCACTCTGCATCAATATTTCCATAGACAATGCCATTATGGAAAAAGCTGATTATGTATATGTGATTCCTTCTTCCTTTGGCTGGAGCGATTTAGGAACCTGGAACAGTGCGTATGACAATCTGGAGAAAGATTATTTAGGCAATGCGGTGGCGGGAGATAGTGTGATGATAATTGATGCCACCAAGTGTATGGTATCAATGCCGGATAAAAAATTACTGGTATTACAGGGGGTGGATGACTGCATCATTGTAGACACTCCGGATGTGCTGATGATTTGTAAGAAGGATAAGGAGCAATCGATTAAAGAATATGTTGCCGAAGTGAAGAGGAATATTGGTGATCATTTTGTGTAGGAACAAGCATTATACTTTATGCTTTGTTGGGGAACTTAAAAGTGTCTCACTCAATCGAATGAATTTTATTTTTTCATTAGATCACAAAATATCCTGTTGCTTTCCCTCGACCCTCTTTTGTAATATTTCCATTTTCAACTAATGTTGTCAAAGATTTTTTTACGGTAGGCAACGCCAGGTTTAGTTTCTTTGATACTTCACCCGAGCTGCATCCCGGGTGATTTTGTATGAAAAACAAAATGCGTTGTTCTCGTTGAGAAAGAGACTTGGTTATTTTTCCGTCGGCTAATTTAGCCAGTAATTGCTCTTGTATATTTATCAAACAACTAACAAAAAAAACTAGCCACTCCGTAATATTTTCACCTGGTCTGTTTCGCTGTGTTTGCATGAGCACTTTGTAATACTCCGATTTTCTATTTTCAATCTCATGCTCAAAACTTACATATTGAATCCAGGAATAACCATTTTGTAAAAGCAGTAAACTACCCAGCAACCTGCTTAATCTTCCATTACCGTCTTGAAATGGATGGATACTTAAAAACTCGTAAACAAACAAAGCAGTTTTTACCAATGGGATTGTTTCTTTATCGGAATAATACCATTCAACCAGCTGCATCATGGCATCTTGTGTTGCTATTCCGGGCTCCGCTGTTCTAAATACCAATTGCTTAGTTCCATCCAAAAAATTTGCTTCAACTGCATTACTCACTTGTTTATAGTTCCCTCTATGCCAGGCATCTTTATCGCCATGTGCCATCAATATTTTATGCAAGTTTTTAATTTGACTTTCAGAAATATTGATGGATGCATAGTTTTCAGCAATTGTATCTAATGCTTCAAAATACCCAATAACTTCCTGCTCATCTCTTTCTTCAAATTTGGAAACAGACAATTTTTCAATTAATACTGCTACTTCATCGTCTGACATTTGCGAACCCTCTATACGTGTTGAGGCACCAACACTTCGCACGGTAGCAATTGATTTTAATTGCTTTAAAGATGCACCAGCTCGCTTTTCAATATTTTCCCAGGAAGCATCAAATCTGTCTATTTTACTTAATTGAGTAATCAGTTGCATACCCAAATCAAGTTGTAGTGTATGTATGTGTACACTCATAAAATATCCGTATTTATCCGTAAATATACGAATATTTATCCGATTCAGTCAGAGAAAATATCCGTATTTATCCGAAAATATCCGAATAGAGTTGTAAAAAAACACCCATTACATTTTCGAAAACTTGAGTCATTCCGAAGAAAATAACTAAGAATATGGGGTTGGGTGTGAAATTCACAAAAGTGGCCTGCATCCACTTCGAATAATACTTTTTACTAATATAGTAATACCAAATCCCCAAAAATATATAATATTTGGGGATTATAATCCCCATAATCAAGCTATAATTAGTGATTGCCTTCGTCGCTTAGTCCCAGCTGCGAGTCTATGCGAGAAAGAAAATGCTCGTTCTCAATGCCGTACGATGCAAAATTATCAGCAGGGCTTTTGCGGTCATCAGTCGAAATTCCAAATACGCTGATTCCATGAAAGATAAAGCCTACTTTATTTGTTTTTTAAGGTAGAATGCAAGAAAGGAATACAGAGCCCCTATACAAAGGCTCTGTATTATGTTAATTAATCCTGTCTACCCATCTCATCTGCAATAAATTGGGCTCTATTTTCAAACAACACCGAGATTGCTTTTTTATCTTTTATCATCAAAAGCGATGCTGGACCAAGACGATAAAGTTGTAGGTGAAAATGCTCATTTATCTGTTTTGTAAACTTTTTATTTTCATTTAATGCTACAAATCGTTTGGGATAAACATCAGTAAGAACAACATACTGATCAGGTTTTAAATTATCTATCAGCAGGGAATAATTAAATTTAGCTGTCTTTACAGTATCTAGTAGCAAAATGAGTGAATAACTATCCCTGTATTTGATCATAGTATCCCTTATTTCCTCATAATCTTTTAAATTCTCCTTACACCAAGATGCAACTGTATAGAACAAAGTTGGCTTGGCTTTACTAAATCGAATTGTATCTAAAAAATTTCTTGGCTGAGCATTAGTTCGCCCTATACTAAAAATAGAAAGGATAATTAATAACAAACGCATAAGAAAATAATTAAAAGTGCATATGCCAACTAGATGTTTGCTAACCCATATAGTCTCCTACACCAGTTCGTCGGAAGACTATTCGAGAAAGGGAA
>JBBAJQ010000025.1:7623-35566 GCA_040403945.1 Sediminibacterium sp. | reverse complement strand
AAGGTTGTTGGTTCGAATCTAATTAGAATCACTTAGTACTGCATGATTGCGGAGCTTTTTTTAGAATGCATGGGTTTCTCTTTCGTTACTTTGTCAGCCGTTTTTTGTGTTTTTCTCAATTTGCGGTAACTTACTCTATGCAGCTAGCTAAACTTCGCCTCCTTTTTGGGTGCTATTCCGTTATTTTCACTTGTTTTGCATCCACTTTAACTGCCCAGCAAAAGCCTGTGGTTGTTTTTCAGGCTGGTGAATCGGGATACCATACTTTTCGGATTCCTGCTATTAGCAAGCATACTTCGGGGGCACTATTGGCATTTTGTGAGGGTAGAAAAGCAAACTCCTCCGACTTTGGTGATATTGATATTGTAATGAAGCGCAGTGAGGATGGGGGTGTTACTTGGGGGCCGTTGCAGGTGGTAGTAGATCGGGCTGAATCGCAGGCTGGCAATCCGGCTCCAGTATTAGATCTGTTGGATACTCGCTATCCGAAGGGCAGAGTATTGTTGTTTTATAATACGGGCAATCAACCCGAAAATACTATTCGAAAAGGCATCGGCATGCGGGAGGTATGGTATATTGCTTCTGCCGATGGGGGAATGAGTTGGGAAACGCCGATTAATATTACGGCTCAAGTTCATCATCCTGCTACTCTGGAACCAACGGGTGCCGATTGGCGCAGTTATGCCAATACACCGGGGCATGCCTTGCAAATTATGCAGGGACCTTATAGGGGAAGGATAGTGATAGCGGCCAATCATTCAGCGGGCGCTCCCCTACCCCATTTTAAAGAGTACCGGGCCCATATATTTTTCACCAATGATCATGCAAATAGTTTTTCGTTGGGTAGCAATGTTCCTTTTGAGGGCAGTAATGAGTCGATGGCAGCCGAATTAGCTAATGGGGGGATATTGCTGAATACACGCAACCAAAGTGGGGAAGTACGTGCCAGGATTATCTCCAGAAGCAATAATGGGGGCGTTAGCTGGGATACTACCTATTACGAGAGAAGCCTGATTGATCCGGTGAATCAAGGGGCTGTATTAACGCTGGGTTTTAAAAAGGGAAAGGCAATTATTGTTAGTTCACATACACAAGACTCTTTACGCAGAAATCATTTAATGCTGCATATAAGCCGCAACGATGGATATAATTGGGAGCCGGTAACCATGATTGATGCCATCGAGGCGGCTACCCCAAAAGATTACACCGCCTATTCCGATTTGGTTCAAATAACCAACCGTCGGCTAGGAGTTTTATACGAACGTAATCAGTATAAAGAAATAGTTTTTACCTCAGTTCAGTTTACTCGCTCTTATTCCCGGATTCGGTGAGCAATTTTTTTCGTCGAAGCATCAGTTCCCGCCAGGTGGTAAGTTCGATATGGTTTTCAGAAAAATATTTTTTTAGTTTGGGGGATTGCATCGCCAGCCAGTCGGCTCTTCGTATAGTGCCCGAATTAGAGATATGCTCAAAATGTTCCGCCGAAACTGAACAATGCATAATAACCATAGTTACGCCGGGTTGTAAAGATGCAAAAGAACGTATATATTGATTTACGGCGAGTTCTTGTAAGGCCTCATCTGTTATTTTTGCCGATGGATATTTAAAATCGTAGCTCATATTATGCAAATCATCCAGTACGGGCAAACCTGCATTCCATAACTGCTCACCGATGGCTTTTGCTTGTTGGGGTGTTATTAAACCGGCAGAAGTTTTGCTGATTAAGGTATTATGTCCACCCGGAAACATCACCGGTATTTTTTCCCGCATACCCAACGAAAGGTATTCTTTTAAAAAGGCAGCACTTGCGAATAAAGTACCCATATGTGAGTCGAAGTGGGTAGGCTCCCAACCAGCTTTGCGGGCTCTTTGCAGTTGGGCGGCTATTTCGATGCCTACTTCATTGGCTGAAGCATGTTGCACCACTTCCATTACCGATTTATAGAGTGCACCTTCGGTGTCGGTGAGACCAGGCACCTGCGAAACCCCAGCCAGTGGTCCCCATCGATATTCGTTCCATTCAGAAGTTAGGGTAAGGTGCAATCCGGCATCGGTTGTTGGATTTTTCTTCAAATGGTGTAAGATTTCCGGAACCCAGGGGCAGGGCATCATAATGCTAAACGAATTGGCAATTCCTTGTTGCGTTGATTTACATACGCCTTCATTCGATTCTTTCGACATACCGGCATCATCTACATGTAAAATCACCAGCTTACTTCCGGCTGGGTACCCCAATTTTTCGGCATAGGTTTGGGCAGTTAACAAGCAAGGACTGATACAAACGGAAAATACGTATATAAATAGGAATCGCATGGAAATGGCTTATGGTTGATTAAAGGATAGAAAATTAAGCAATTATCCGGGATGATTCAATTCGATTTGTTTACTTAAATGAACTCGGTCGTTATCATCAATAATAACTGCGCCAACCTGGTGTAGTTGATTAATCAGATGCAATCCGGCTTCAATGCCCATAATGGCAATGGGGGTGGTTAAAGCATCGGCTAATTCGGCATTGGGGGTAATAATGGTAACACTTTTAATTCCGGAAATGGGCATCCCGGTTTTTGGGTTAATCGTATGCGAATATTTTTTTCCATTTACCAGAATATACTTCTCATAGTTTCCGGAAGTGGCTACAGCCATATCCGACACTTCTAAATACGAGAATATACTGGCTGCATGGTTAGGATCGGCTATGCCGATAGTCCACGGTTGGCCATTGGGTTGGTTTCCCCAAGTGGTAAGATCTCCCGATGCATTTACTATACCGGCACTTACGCCCAGTTTTTTTAGCAGTTGACGGGTTTTTTCGGCTGCATACCCTTTTCCAATGCCTCCAAATCCAATTCTCATGCCTTTTTCTCGTAAAAAAATGGTTTGTTGGTTGGCATCCAGGATAATATTCCGATAATTGATTAGTCGTACCATCTCTTTGGCAATTTCCCGATCGGGTAGTTGGTGCATAGAGGTGTCAAAGTTCCATAATCGCTTATCTACCGAGCCATAACTAATATCAAATGCCCCCTGGGTAAGTTCCGATATTTTGATGCATCGCTCAATTAGGGCAAAGGTTTCAGGGTGAACTGAAACGGGCGCTAGACCGGCAAATTCGTTGATGCGGAAAGTATCACTGGTTTCGGAATAGGTGGTTAATTGGTATTCTATTTCCTGTATATATGTAATTGCTTGGTCAATCCATTCGGCTCCTTCCCTATAATTATTGGCCACTACGCTGATTTCGAACTGATTTCCCATCAATTTGGCCCCTTTTTTAAATATTTCTTTCATTTATATAGTATTATAAGCGGTATTTAATTATAAACTTTATTTATTATTTATAACTAATATTAAAACAATTGATTGAATGGAATAATTGATGTTATAATTCAAAAAAGTATGCTGTGAATATGTTAAGAAAACATTTTTTTTTTTAAGTTATCCCCAAATTATACAATAAATGTCAGTAACCATCAGTTATTATATAGTTGAATTGTGCGGAGGCCTTAGAGGTATTTTACCCGGTATGTTGTGGGTGTTTTACTACAAAGCTGTTTTTAAAAATTACAGAAGATTAGTAAAAGCAACTATAAAAATCGGGTTGTAGATGGCGCAATTTTACACTGTTAAACAAAACACATCAACCCCTTTTAAACACTGATATCCTATCCCAAACCTTTAAAAACAAACCTTATGTCAACCTATTCTCTCAACCAAATGTTAAGCAGTTCAGTTACCAATGTTAGCAACACTGTAATTTCTCCAAGAAATTATAACCAAACAAATCAGTACTACCAGCGTAATGAAGAAGCTTCTTTCGCAGGAATATTCTGCCTGGTGGTTCCTGTAATCTTTACTTATTTCTGCATTGCCGATAATGTTTTCTTCGACGCTTTTAATATTTATCTGAATATCATGATTACCGGCGGACTTGTTTTCCGGGTAATTGCCGCTAACTGGGTGGGTAATATTGCCCAAGAGCAAAATCGCTCAGTTAAAGGCTGGCAAGTTTTATCCATGATCTTCCCCTCTATCTCTTTAATTACTTTAGGTTATTCTCAACGCCTTGCTCCTGCTAAGAAAGTAGTAAGTCAACAAAAATCTACAGAAACTACTTACGAGGAAGTGGCTACTTACGAAGTTGAAGAACAATTACTTAGAAAGGCTAGTTAATAATAAATTTCAGTTGTTACATAAAAGGTGGGAATACCCCTGTTACGTCTGTAGCGGGGGTATCTTTTATTTTTGTCCATTTCGAATATTTTGCTGGTGATAGTTAAGGTGATTAGTTTTGCGGTATGCTTTCGGTTAAAGGACTATCCAAAAATGTTTCCCCCGATTTTCAACTTTCGTCTATCCATTTCGATCAATTGCCTGGTGAAAAGCTTGCATTGGTTGGTATAAGTGGTTCAGGTAAATCTACCCTTTTACAGTTATTGGCAGGTTGGCAGCAACCAGATACTGGCACCATTACCCTTTTCTCCGAGAAAATTAAAGGTCCCAACGAACAATTGGTGCCAGGCCATCCCGGTTTGGCGTATTTACAGCAATCTTCTCATCTACCCCATCATTATTATATTCGAGATCTATTTCAATATGCCAATGTTTGGGAGTCTACTGATGCCAAACGATTATTTTGTATATGCCGGATTGAACATTTATTAAATCGAAAGCACCACGAAATTTCCGGTGGAGAACAGCAAAGGATTGCTTTGGCTCTTTTATTAATCACATCGCCCCGCTGGTTGTTATTAGATGAACCTTTTTCGCATCTCGACCTCCCCAATAAGAGAATTTTACAACAGATTTTAGCGGAAGTAAGCACAGGGTTAGGTATCACTTGCTTGTTGTGTTCTCATAATCCGGAAGATATTTTTGGGTGGGCCGAACGTATTTTGGTGCTTGAAAATGGTAAGCTAGTACAGAGTGGTACACCGGAACAAATTTATCAAATGCCTGTAAATTCTTATGTGGCGGGAATATTGGGCGATTTTTATCCCCTTAATGCCGAACTCGCTGCCCAACTTATTCCCGAACTATATTCTCGGCAACCTGGCTACCAATGGATAATACGGCCTGAGCAATTGATAGTAGATGTGCATCCTTTTGATAAAGCAGTAATCGGAAAAATAAGCAAAGTGAGCTTTTATGGTAAGGAATATAAAATCGACTTGGAAGTGCTAAACCAGGTTCTATCATTCTATTCTACCCATAATAGATGGGAATCCGGATCAGTTGTTTATCTCCGGGCTTCCTCCGGATACGGCTTTTCGCATGCATAGATTTTGATAGGCTTATTTTTATCAGTAGATTTAGTAATTCTATTTCAAATAATCGCACTATATGGATGTTAAAATAGAAGCTAGTTGGAAAGAAGTATTGGCTCCAGCTTTTAAGCGACATTCTTTTTCGCAAGTAGTTGCTCATATCAAGGCAGAAACAGCCTCCGGGGCTACTATTTATCCTCCGGGGAACTTAATTTTTTCTGCATTCTCTCAAACTCCATTCCACCAGGTTAAAGTGGTTATTTTGGGGCAAGATCCCTATCATGGGCCGGGGCAGGCACATGGACTCAGCTTTTCGGTACCCAATACTGTTCCCTTCCCCCCTTCTTTACAGAATATCTTTAAAGAAATGATAGACGATGTTGGGGGTGAAATGCCCGTTTCTGGAAACCTTACCCACTGGGCACAACAGGGCGTATTGCTTTTGAATGCTGTTTTAACTGTTAGAGCCCACGAACCGGGTAGTCATGCCAACATTGGATGGATGGAATTTACCGACTCGGTTATTAGCACCTTATCTGAACAAAAGCATGGGTTGGTTTTTTTGTTATGGGGAAAATTTGCCCAGGATAAGCAAGTGTTGATAGATGAAACCCGCCATTTTGTTTTAAAAGCTCCTCATCCGTCTCCACTAAGTGCCTATCGGGGATTTTTTGGGTGTAAACATTTTAGCAGAACCAATGCTTTGCTGCTACAACAGGCACTTTCACCGATTAATTGGAACCCATCTGAATCTCCTATTTGATTCAACCGCCATTATTTATGCGTTTTTCTTACATTCGCCCAGCTCTATGGCTATAGCATCTAACAAACACAAGGCGCATACATCTTTTTTTCCTGATTGGTTTTTATCAATTGCAGGTCGCTTATGGGCTGTTTGGGGTCTAACCTGGTTTGTATCCTCTTTGTTAGTGGTTATTATTTTTTATTTGCCCTGTTTTCTGTTACAAGAACCTGCCAAAGCCAACTGGCATCGAATTGTTTCGCAGATTTGGATGCGATTATATTTGTTGATTATCGGTTGCCCGATTAAAACTATCGGTCGCGAAAATTATCAGCTTTCGGGTAATTATATCGTGCTTTGTAACCACAATAGCTTGATGGATGTACCCGTGAGTACTCCGTTTTTACCCAAGGCAAATAAAACAATTGCTAAAAAGAGTTTTACCCGTATTCCTTTATTTGGCTGGATCTATTCTTTTGGAAGTGTGTTGGTTGATCGCCGAAGTGAAGAAAGCAGGCGCCAAAGTTTTGATGCTATGAAGCATATTTTACACATCGGTTTGGACATGCTTATTTATCCGGAAGGAACCCGTAATAAAACCAATCAACCATTGGCACCTTTTTATAGTGGTGCTTTTCGCTTAGCGGAAGCAACTGGCAAGCCCCTGTTACCGGTGTTATTATTTAATACCCGTAAAATTTTACCACCCGGAAAGTTCTTCTATCTCTGGCCCCATACCATTGAAATGCATATTTTGCCGCCAGAACTTATACAAAATAGGTCTTCAGCCGAATTAAAAGATGTTCTTTTTAAGCGGATGTCGGCTTATTACCTTCAGCACAATCACTGATTAAAAAAAGTACGGCTCCTATTAATTCTCAAGTCTCTTAAAATGCCCGATTTGGGATTGATGGTGATATTAAACGAGCGGTATAATCCAACGGGGGTAACATTTACAGATAGTTGCCAGCAGTGCATTTCGCGGGTAATGAACATACTAATTTGTTGTAAAGATTTTCGGGTAATATCATAAAATCCGGTTCCGCCAATTTTCCATTTTTCTGTTAAGCTAAAATCTCCGTTAAAATTTACACTCGAGTTGGTTTCTGTGGTAAACCCAGAATAATCAGGTTTTAGTAACCGAAAAAACCCCAATGAATAAGAAAGGGATAAGGTCCAGGGTATATTAAAATCTGTAAACTCAGCCGGATTGGCGCGAATAAATTGTAATTCCCGCTGTTGTTCATCGGGCGTCATAAAGGGGTCGTTAGGTAAGGGAACTATATTATTTTTATCAGCTTCTTTTCCGTCTTTCGTTTTACTTTTAAAGGAAGTTGATAAGGCGATATTTCCGCTGGTGATTCTTCCGAATTGGAGTTTTCTGGGATCGAAAAGTATTTGATTGATGCGGTATCCTTTTTCGTTTACAGCATAGGGATCTAAGTTTGCCGAGGCATTGATATTTATCTTATCAAATAAAGTGCTACGGGCATAGATCGAAAAATTGCCCAATGCAAAACTGTCGGCCAACAAATTGTAGGATGAATTAAATCCAAACCCATCTAAAATTTTCACTTTTTTGGTGGCTTTGGCGCTGGTATCTTTTTTGTCTTTCACTTTCATCTCCAGCACATTGTCTATCCCAAATGATATACCTCCATAATTTCCTTCCGAGAAAGACCCCAACACACCCCCTTCGAACTGCGAAAAGCGCAGCACAGTTCCATTGGTATCTACCTGTGTACTATAGTGATAGCCCGATGCTAGGTCTGGACGATAGTTGAGGGATATACTTGGACGTACTTCATGTCGGATGGCTACTACATTGCTGGACGGTTTAAAATTGTATTTGCCAAAAATCCGTGTGTTGAATGAAATGCCAAACGACATCTGCCTTGCTGTATAAAATCCTTTTTGGATAGTGGTATCTACTTTTTTATCGGTACTATCCCAGGTTCTGAACATCCGTTGACCATACCATCTTTCTTCGTAGCTTAGTCCCGGTGCTACCGTAATAGGCCCAAGCGATGGCAAGGAAAGGTTGATCGGTAAATTATGCTGTGCACCCCACTGAATGGTATCTAATAGCCGCCGCATACTAAAGGCGGTATCATAAAAGGATGCTAGGTTTTGCAGGTTTCCGTTATAGCCGATACCAATTTTTTCGTACCACTTGGCTGCACCAATCCGCTCTTTCTTTTCAAATGGGTAAAAAGTAACCACATTAAAGTTGGCAGTTGGTAGGTTTAGGTTTACCAGTTTGGTATTGCTATTCTGATTATGGTTCAGGTTAACAGATAAATTATATTTTCCCCGCCAGTCTTTTGAATAATTGATGTTAGATGCCAACTGGTTTTGAAAGTTCTGAAAGGGGTTATTTTGCAGTGATTGGTTAAACTTACTGCTGCCAAAATTTACGTTTGCCGAAAAATTGGTACCCGGTCTGGCACGGGAATCGCGGCTATGGCTCCAGTTAATCATGAAAGATTTAGACTGGTTAAATTCTTCCTTCGAATAAATACTTCGGTTGAGTGTTTTGGTGTTTAATATGCTAACGCTCACGTTGCCACTAAGTTTATATCGCTTTATATACTTAGAGCTCAAGTTTAAATTCCAGCCTCCGTACGAATAAATGTTGGCGCGGGTGGTGATATCGGCATAATCGCTTAGTACCTTGTAATAGCCCAATCCTTCTAGTCCTAATCCAAAATCTTCACTCGCAGTAAAAGTGGGAAAAAGTACGCCGGAATGTCTGGCCCTGTTAAGTGGAAATAAGCCAAAGGGTAAGGAGATAATTTCTATGGGTATAGATTCAATTTCTGGATATACCCGGCCAGTAACGGCCAGCTTATTATTAATCATCTTCATTTTGGTACTTCGGAAAGCAAAATGGGGGGTATCTAGGTTACAGGTGGTAAATCGCACATTTTTGCCAAACGACTCATCGGCATTTATTTTTTTTAGGGTTTGTGCATTCATAAAAATTTCCCCTTCTTGTAAAAAGGTATTTTTTATAAGCCCCTTATTATTCTTCATATTATAAAAAATCGAATCGCTTACGGTTTTCATATCCCCTTGCGAAAATTGCGGCTTGCTTAGGGGGTTTCCTGTTGAGTCTGTGCTGCCGAAAGCTTTTACCATCTGGGTTTGCTGGTTAAATTCTATAACTGCGGCTTCCAGTTTCAGATCTTTATAATCGGTGGTAGCCTTTCCGTATAAGATAAATTCCTTAGTAGGCACCATTAATACCCCCGAATCTTCGGCTGCATAAGAGATGGGGGCATCCAATGAATCCGAAGAAATTGGGATGGTATCTATCTTTACCGTATCCCGCAGGGTGGTTGTTTTGGTAGAATCTATTAGGGGCTTGGCGGGATTTTTGGGAACGGTATCTGAAAATCCAATCGCTATGGCGTGTGTAGTTTCACCCGATGCTTTCAAATGATTATAAAATGTTAATAAAAGCATTCCGACCGGTATTACAATACGGACGGCTGATTTTACGTTAATTTTACAGAGAATTTTCAGCATTTCAGGGGCAAAAATAAGGCCTTGGGTTGGTAATCTCTATTTCCCACTTTGCTTTAACGATTTGATATGATGAGAAGTATGTTCGCTGCCTGGGTTTTAGTTATTTTTTTTCTAATACCTACTATTTCCCTTGCCCAAACTACTGATGCCCCTCGACCCAAACAGGCTTTACGTAAAATTGTAATCGATGCGGGGCATGGTGGGGAAGACCTGGGTGCTGCCGGTTCTTTTTCTAAGGAGAAAGATATCACACTGGCCATTGCCTTAAAACTGGAATCTATGTTGCGGGAACAGATGCCTGATGTTGAAATATACATGACGCGCACTACGGATGTTTTTGATCCGGTTACCCGCAAAGCTAAATTGGCTAATTCAGCCAAAGGCGACTTATTTGTTTGCATTCACGTGAATGCAGGCGGTGGTCCGGTTAAGCATACCGAATTTATTGGATACAAAACGGTAACCTATTATAAGGGTAAGGGTAGTAAAAAGAAAAAATATACCAAAAAAGTAAAGGATTACCGGGTATGGTATACCCCCAATACGGCTAAGGGTACTGAAACCTTTATATATGGGGTAGATAAATCCAACGCCGCCAAAGAGGCCCTCAGTGAAAATGAAGATATGTATTTAGACAGTGTTTCTAAGGCTGAATTGAAAGATTTTAATCCAGATGATCCTGCTAAGATGATGATTATCAATATGAAAACCCAGACCTATTTTAGCAGAAGTGCTAGTTTGGCTTTAACCATTGAAGAAGAGTTTGAAAAGGTTGGCCGGGTTAGTAGGGATGCCAAACAGCGGCAGAAGGGGATTTGGGTTTTACAGGCGGTAGCCATGCCTGCGGTGTTGGTAGAAACTGGCTTTATCTCCAATCCCGAAGAGGAGTTATACCTCAATAGTCCGGAAGGGCAGCAGGAAATCTGCGGTGTGTTGGTGCGTTCGCTGAAGCGGTATCGGTATTCATTGGAAAAACAAATAAACCAGGGCAGTACCAAATCTCCCGGCAAATAAGCTGAAGGGAAATTAACTCCTTGTTGCGATATCCATTAGATTTGCATGTATGAAAGTATCGAATGAAACCAAGGTAGGTGCTCTCACAGCCATCTCCATTACCTTGCTTATTTTGGGATTTAATTTTTTGAAAGGAAAAACCCTTTTCAAAACCGGTCATTATATCTATGCCAAATATGGGGATACTAAGGGTTTGATGGTTTCAAATCCGGTATTTATTAACGGCTTTCAGGTGGGTACGGTTATGGAAATCGAAAATAAGGATGCTTCCTTGCATGATATTATACTTACCTTAAAACTGAAAGAATTTTACCAAATTCCCAGTAATTCCGTGGCCATTATAAAGGAAAACCCGCTCGGCACCCCCAGTATTGATATTCAGTTAGGTAATGCCACAACTTTTTTAAATGCGGGAGATACCGTTCACACCCAAAATAATCCGGGCATGTTGGCGGGTATAATGGACAAGCTAGGTCCCGTTGGTACGCAGGTGCAACAAACCCTTACTCATTTGGATTCTGTGTTAAAGAATATTAATAAAATTTTCGATCCCACTACTCGCAATAATATGCAGGAAGTGATTGCCAATATTAATAAAACCACTGCCAGTTTGGTAATATCTTCCGCATCCATTCAGCAAATGTTGGCTGCTCAGTCTGGAAGCATCGCTCAATCGATGGATAATATCAATGGGTTTACCAAAAATCTGGCAGATAATAACGATAAAGTTACCCGAGTATTAACCAATGTAGAAACTACTACCGCGCAGTTAGCAAAAACCGATTTCCCTGGAACGGTAGAACAACTGAAAACAGCCGTTAATAATCTCAATACCCTCATTACATCCTTGAATTCTAATAAGGGTACCTTGGGTAAACTGATGCATGATGAAGCGCTTTATAACCAGTTGAATGAAACCCTCAACAGCGCCAATATTTTACTTGACGATTTGCGGGTTCATCCTAAGCGATATGTAAGTTTATCGGTTTTTGGTAAAAAAGATAAAACCGGTCCCCTCACAAAACCGCTTCATGATTCCATTCCCCCTAAGCGTTAATGAGGTTAAGCATCGTCATATTTATTTATGGGTTATTAAGTTCACTCATGGCTTCTGCACAGGTGCCTGCAAGTTCGCGTGATACTTTACAGAATGGCAATAAAATCATCTATATTTTAGGTGCTCGCGAACTTCAATTTTTAAAGCAGGATTCTACCCATGACTTTAACATTGCCGTTGGGAATGTTATCATAAAGCAGGAGAAAACCTTGTTTTATGCTGATAGTGTGGTAGTGAACAATTTTGATAACAGCATGGAAGCATTCGGTAATATTCATATCAATGATGCCGATAGTGTGCATACCTATGCCCAGTATCTTAAATACATCGGTAATACCAAAAAAGCTCAATTACGCAAGAAAGTAAGGCTTACCGATGGTTCAGGTATATTAACTACCGAAGAACTGGATTATGAAGTAAGTCAGAAAATTGGGGTATATCGCAATGGAGGCAAATTGGTGAATAAAAAAACAACCCTAACCAGCGAACAAGCCAACTACTATGGGGATACCCGTGACGTGATTTTTACCCGTAAAGTGGTATTGGTTGATCCTGAATATACCATCCGAACTGATACCCTGCAATACAATACGCAATCGGAAGGCATTCGACTCACCTCCCCTACCCGGATTGTGGATTCTTCTAAACGGATTATACTAACGAGAAATGCTTTTTTTGACAGAAAGAATAAAAAAGGGTTTTTATACGAACGTTCGCAAATTATTGATACGGCGTATACTTTTACCGCCGACGATATGGCACTGGATGATTCAACCGGGAGGGGCGAATTTAGAGGCAATGCGGTGTATAGGAGTAAAGACAGTACAGAAGGCTTCGATTTAATTGCCAATAATATAAAAGTTGACCGGAAAAAAGATATCCTACTGGCAACCATTCAGCCCTTGCTGCTAATTAAACAAAAAAGAGATACCACTTTTGTGGCTGCAGATACCCTATATGTTGCCCGTTTAATCGATTTAAGAAAAACCAGGGATGTGCCGGTTATTCGTGCACCCAAACCAATCGATACGCTGTCATCCAGTAAAAAAGTTCCAGTAGACACGACTGCCAAGTATTTTGAGGCCTACTCGCATGTAAAAGTGTATGCAGATTCACTACAAGGGGTGGGTGATAGTTTGTTTTATGCCTCGGATGATTCTACTTTTCGATTTTTTAAATCACCCGTAATATGGGCAAAAGAAAATCAGATATTGGGCGATACCATTTACCTGTTTTTACATAATAAAAAGCCCGAGCGTTTATCTGTATTCGAAAATGCCATGGCCATCAATAAAATTGATAGTACCCAATATTTTAATCAATTAAAGGGAACCCGCATGCAGGCTTTGTTTGAAAATGGGGAAATGTATTTTATGAGTGCCAAGGGAAGTGCCGAGAATGTATATTATTTTCAGGATGAGCAAAAGCATTTTATCAGTGTGAATAAGTCTACCTGCGACGTAATTAATATTTATCTAGAAAATAATAAGCCGCAGAAAGTGTCATTCTTAAATAAGTATGAGGGCACTGCCTATCCTATGCGAAAAGCGGATCATGAAAATTTAAAACTCCGTAAGTTCAGGTGGCTCGATTCGATACGGCCGAAAAGTAAGGCCGATTTGTTACAATATGCCCCTGTAGTAATTCCTCTGGCAGAAAAAAATACTTCTAATGACACACCCAAAAACAACTAGGTTGAAAAGGAGGCTAGATAGTTTTTTGCATAGTAACCAATCTATTGGTATTACTTTATTAGTGTGCACGGTTGTTTCTTTATTATTAGCGAATTGGCAATTTTCTTCCAAAGCTTATACGGGTTTATGGAATTTGTCTTTTGATGGAACTCTTGCGCATCATGCGCATCTGTTTTTTCTTTCTCTTCCCAACTCCCCTTCTCTGGTGATTAATGATTTTTTGATGGCCATTTTCTTTTTTCTGGCCGGAATGGAAATCAAGCGAGAGATGGTTACGGGCGAATTGTCTTCGGTAAAAAAATCTTTATTACCCATTTTTGCGGCTATTGGCGGCATGTTAGTACCTGCTTTACTTTTTGCCATGATTGCAAGAGGCAGTAATTACATGCCGGGCTGGGCGATTCCTACCGCAACGGATATTGCCTTTACTTTAGGGGTGGCTTCTTTATTGGGTAAGCGGGTGCCTGCTGGATTGAAAGTATTTATTACTGCTCTAGCTATTATTGATGATTTGGGAGCCATTATTGTAATTGCCATTTTTTATGGGGGTTCGCTGCAATGGATTTATCTAATTGGTGTGGCTGTAATTACTTTTGTTATCCATAAAATGAATAAGCGCAAAATCCCTTTTGGTTTACCCCATTTTTTACTGGGGCTGGTTTTATGGTATTGTATGTTCAATTCAGGCATTCATGCCACGGTAGCCGGAGTAGTGTTTGCCATGTTGGTGCCAGTTCCTTTGTTGTCTACTTACGAAAAAGCTTTTCATACGCCTGTATATTTTATTATTCTTCCCATTTTTGCCCTCGCGAATACGGCAATTGTATTTCCTCCCGACCCGCTTCAATCTTTATCTGGGCCGCTGAGTTTGGGAATTATTGCAGGACTGGTAATTGGAAAACCACTGGGGATATTTTTATCCTGCTACTTTTTAATCTCCAAAAAATGGGCGCAATTGCCTCAAGGGGTAAACTGGCATAAACTGATTGGAGCCGGGATGTTGGCAGGAATTGGTTTTACCATGAGTATTTTTATTTCAGCCCTGGCATTTACCGATGCGGCTACGGAAGATGTGGCTAAGATTTCGGTATTGGTAGCTTCTTTGCTGGCTATGGTGCTGGGGTATGGTTGGCTGTATTTTGAGCGGAAGCAATTATAACTTATGCATTGTTACCTACTCATTTATAAAGATTAATAAATCATACCAACTGCCCTATTGTACATCTGTATTTTAAATAGTAAGTTTTTAAAATAAGCACCCGTATTTTAGTTCAAGGTTATTAATGTTTTATTGGAGCTTCTTTCTAAATGCAATAATAATTGTTATAAAAAAGAAAATGACTAGCACTGGTATGCTAGTGTGATACTTATAAATTATATAGATTGAGATACAACAAGATATTACTAGAAATGGAATTAGATTTTTTTTCATTTTGTAAAATTTTAAGTGTTATGGAATATTCAACAAAACAACCAAAATTTACATGTAAAAGTTGTAAGAAAGTAACCCAATCTTAATGTCTCCTTCCAAGTCCTTCACTGTTGCTGGATTTTATTTCATTTTGTGAAAAGTACATTTTAAAAAGGATTATATATAACTTTTTTATACAAATAAATTGTAAAGATGAATTACTATTTATTTGTTTTTTTTCTCAAAATAATTGCAAGTGAAGCAGAAGCTGACATAACTACTGCAGAAATGATTATTACTTTAGAGTTGTCAAATTTCCAAATTGAATAAATGCAGATAGCGGCAACAATAACTATTAAAGTAATTAAAACTGAGTTAGTTTTCATTTTATAGGTTTTTTAGTTTAAGTAATTAGTGTAATTTTTTTATTGTAGGTTAGAGTATGAATTTAGTATTTTCAAATATGTAATTGATAATTTTTAGAAATCATTTATTTATTGAAATCGATTAACCAAGTTGATTAAACGATTTCAATAATTTTCTGGTTGCGTATTAATATCCCAATCCCCAATCTCTACCCTTCATAATCGCAGGTACACCGTCTTTAATCCATTTGGCTGGTGCATCCCCTTTGAGTAGATAATCGAAGAATTGCTGTTCGCGGATTTGAATGTCTTTCCGGTTCTTTCTTTCGGCCAGGTTATGTACCTCATTATTATAGTTTAACATCCAAACTTTTTTGCCCAAACGGCGCATGCCAGCATACATTTCTATACCCTGATACCAGGGTACGGCATCATCTGCATCATTGGCCATAATAACCAACGGGGTAGTAACTTTCGGCAGAGAAAACAGAGCTGAATTTTTAATATATAATTCCGGTTTTTCCCAGAGGGTAGCCCCAATGCGGGATTGTGATTTTTCATACTGAAACTGACGAACAATACCCGGACCCCAGCGAACTCCGCCATAGGCACTCGTCATATTCGCCACCGGAGCACCCGCCCATGCAGCCCGGAATAAACTGGTTTTGGTAATCAGATAAACAATCTGAAAACCTCCCCAACTTTGTCCCTGTAAGCCCATACGGGTACTATCTACATACCCTTCCTTAACCACTGCTCTAGTTCCACTCATAATATAATCGTAACCACCCTGACCTGGATAGCCAGTTTTGTACCAGATATCCGGAACAAATACCACATAGCCACGGCTCACAAAGAAGGGAATATTTAAACGAGAGGGAGTAGGCGAAGGAGCCAAATAATTATGCAGGGTATTGCTATTTCTCTCGTAGAAATACACAATCATCGGATACTTTTTGGTGGGATCAAAGTTTTCGGGCTTATATAAAATTCCTTCGGTTTCTTTTCCTGTGTATGCCTTCCATTTGAACAGACTGGCGGTTCCCCAATTGTATTGCTGTTGTTGTGGATTGATTTCACTCAGCCGTTCTTGTGCAAATCCCTCCTGTAAAGCATATACATCGGGTGACTGTTGAAAAGTTTCTTTCGTAAATAAATAAATAGAGGCATTTTTCGCCTTCACTACTGAAGGGCTCACAGATACAGGCTCTTTGATTAATTCTTTGGTTTGCAGGGTAGCCATTGATAAGGTTGCCAGTCCGCTGCTCTTATCTTTTTCATCAAAAATTCTCAATAGTAACATAGCATTATCGCTAAAATATTTTTCATCCCGGTCGGTAGCAATAAATCGATATTGAATTTTTTGCGAACGACCTTTGGTTAGGCAAACTGATTTTTCTTTCCCACTGGGATCTACCTTCCAGATATCATATTTGTCGTACAACAATAAATATTGATCGTTGCTGGTCCACTTTACCCAACCTTCTGCATTGGGATCGTCGGGCAAATCATTTTCTTCATCGTATAATGGATAAGGAATGTCTTTTGCGAAGGCATTGGTTTTTCCGGTAAGTGCATCATAGTGATAATAGGTTTTTTTAGGTTCATTGTACCAGACCAGTTTATCACCGGCAACGGAAGGACTAATCAAAGAGGCTTTTACATTTTTTTCAATAAGTGTGCTATTGCCGGTTTGGGGATTAACCCGATATAAATCGTTCAGCACATATCCCTGCCATTGGGAGGCGATTCTTTTACCGGTGTCGCAGGAAGCATAAAAATGATTGCCCTCTCCTTCTGCTGTTGGCCACACGGTTCTTAAGGCTGTATTTCCAAGGGGAATCACTTGTTTTGTAGAAAAATCATACCGTGCTAAAAATGAACGATTGAGGTCTGTTGATAAACTTCTCAATTGGGCAGGTTGAATCTGGTCGTCGTTATAGTGCCATATATCAACACTTACCCTTTCGAATTCGGGTAAGGAAGTGTCTTTAGGAGGAAGTTGCAAAGCGGTACCAAAGAATAGTTGCTTACCCGATTTGCTGAAAAACATATTATCGCCCCCCATTCTACGGAAGGGTTGATCGTTGCGTGAAACGGCAGATTCAGCAATTATGTATCCGGTAGGCATGCCCGGTGAATTTCGGGTGGCAATCAATTGGGCACTATCGTTACCCGTTTTAAAATGGTATAATTGATAAAACTTCTGCAAGGCTTTTGCACTACTGTCTTTTTCCGCCACAAAAGCAACCTGATTGCCGTCTTCATCCATCACATACGATTTGGCATCATTGAATCCTGCAAGAATGGTTTGGTCGTTTAGTGAACTCAGGTTAACCAGGTGAATGGAGTTTTTCGTTTTCGCATCATTGTTTTTGCGGGTTTTCTCGTACAGTAAACTATTTCCTTTTTTGCTGAACATCCATTCGGCTACCAGGGGATAGCGGTATTCTTTACCGGATAGATAGTTTAGTAAAACTAGTTCGGTACCTTCTTCCACGGTTTCAATTTTATCATTGGCTTTCTTTTTTGACAGAGTATCGGTTTTTTGCGAATATATTCCCCTGGTAGTAATTTCAGTTGCTTTGTTGCGAACACTATCCGCAGCTCTGTATAAGCTGTCGGCCAAGTATAATAATTTGTTCAGTCGGGTTAATGAGTCTGGAGTTTCCATCCAATAGGCTAAATATCCGCTTTCCCCCATTTCCGGAAACCGGTATTCCTTCACTTGAGATACTTTGGTTAATTGCTGCGTTGTAAGGTTAAAAATAGCCAGACTGTCCTTAGGCATATCGTCGGGCTTCTTCTTTTTTATTTTGGCATCACGGGTAGCCGTAAAGGAGGGTTTAATTTTACAAACTAACATTGCATTATCCGAAGAAAATGCAGCGCCATATCCTCTTGGAATGGTAACCACCATTTTACCATTCGATTCTTTCAAATATAGCATGGCATCCCCTTCTTGGGGTGTAATGGTGTAAACCACATATTTTCCATGGTTGCTGATGGCTTTTTCACCAATACTTTGCCATCCATCATACACAGAATGGTCTAATGGCTTTTTTTGTGCGCTGGTTGAAAAACCAATCAGAAGACCTACACTTAGCAGGAAAAATCTATTCATACAGGGGGTTTGTGTTGGTAAATATAAAAATTGCTACCCGTAATTTCTTATCTGTTAACAAGTTGAATAAAAAATGTCTCAAAATAACTAAACATTCAACAAGATGGTTTGTTTATGAAGATAAAGCCGAAACATATATGAGATATTTTAGTTTTTTGATGGGTGGTTTATTGTTCAGTCTGCAAATTGCGGCACAATCTACCGGAATTGTTTCGGGTAATGTAATAGACCGGGTTTCGCAAAAACCCATTTCCGGTGCTTCCATTCAAATTGTAGGAACCAAAAAGGCAGCTAATTCTGATTCATTGGGCCTTTTTCGGATATCGGGAGTTCCGGTGGGTGCCTATTCGATAATTATATCTGCAACTGGATACGAGAAGAAGACCTTATACAATGTACCTATCTCTAGCGGAAACGAAAACAACTTTGCGTTGGAATTAGATGCACAGGTGGTTGCCCTGCAGGGAGTAACGGTTGTGAGTGGTAATAGAAAATCAGCTCGTGCGGCAACGCTGGAAACCCCACTGAGTGTGCAACGATTAACTACGGAAGAAATCAAGAGTAATCCGGGCGGTAACTTTGATATTTCCCGGGTAATTCAGGCTTTACCTGGTGTTGGAGGTACTGGTGGGTCGGCAGTAGGGTTTCGGAACGATATTATAATTCGGGGTGGTGCGCCCAATGAGAATGTATATTTTTTAGATGGCATTGAGGTACCGGTTATCAACCACTTCTCTACCCAGGGAAGTGCAGGTGGCCCTGCCGGTATGCTGAATGTAAGTTTTCTGGAAGAGGTAAAACTGAGTTCCTCGGCTTTTGATGCCCGTTATGGCAATGCCCTTTCCTCCGTTTTTGAGTTCAAACAGAAAAAGGGAAATGAAAACAGATTGCAAGGGAATATCCGATTAAGTGCTACCGAATTGGCGGCTACATTCGATGGTCCTCTTAGTAAAGATGGCAGAACTACTTTTTTAGCTTCCGCCCGCAGGAGTTATTTGCAGGTGTTGTTTAAGTTGATTGATTTACCCATTCGACCTAATTTCTGGGACTTCCAATACAAGGTGAATCACCGCATAGATAAAAAAACTACCCTTACTTTATTGGGGGTTGGTGCCATTGATGAATTCAGTTTTGCGGCACCTAGAAAAGCAACCCCAGAGAAGTTATATGCTTTAAATAGCAATCCGGGTATCAATCAGTGGAATTACACCGTGGGTGCCAGCATACGCCGATTGATGAATAATGGATACTGGAACTTAGCCATCAGCCGAAATCAGTTAGATAATATCGCAGAAAAGTATGAGAATAATTTAGGTCCGGACAAAGGCCTGAAAACGCTTAATTATACCTCCCGCGAAACGGAGAACAAATTGCGGTTTGATATAAATAAAAACATCGCCGGATGGAAATACAGCTTTGGGGTACAAGCTGAATTCGTAGCTTATTCTAATCAAACCTTTCAAATTATTCGTCCTGCCATTACCAACAATGCCGGGGTGTTAATACAACCTGCGGTTACTTTTCAATACAGTACTGATTTTAACTTGGCCAAATGGGGTGGATTTTTTCAAACAGGCAAACGCTTTTTCGATAATCGTTTAGGGGTAAATCTGGGTGTTAGAACCGATATGAATTCGTTTAC
Organism: Sediminibacterium sp.; assembly: GCA_040403945.1. Taxonomy (GTDB): domain Bacteria; phylum Bacteroidota; class Bacteroidia; order Chitinophagales; family Chitinophagaceae; genus Sediminibacterium. The sequence continues at coordinate 15,719 of JBBAJQ010000025.1, read as the reverse complement.
GGTTTCGGGCCGAGATCCTTTAAAAACCTTTTCTCCCCGCTTATCCCTCAGTTATGTATTGGCCGACAAGTTTACACTAAATGCTTCGGTGGGTACCTATTATAAGCTCACTCCCTACACCGCACTCGGATTTAAAAATGATGCCGGGGAATATGTAAATAAGGGATCTGATTATTTACGCAGCACCCACTATGTTGCGGGAATTGAATACCTCCCCTCCGATGCTACCCGATTTACTTTTGAAACCTTTTATAAACAATATTCTCAGGTAGCAGTTAACGTTAAAGATGGCATCAGTTTATCCAATCTGGGGGCTGATTTCAATGTATTGGGAAATGAACCCATCACCACCACCGGAACAGGCAGAAGCTATGGTTTTGAATTTTTTGCCCAACAAAAATTAACCAACCGCTTCTTTGGTGTGTTCAGTTATACTTATTTCAACAGTAAATACTCGAACCGCTCCGGAACACTCATACCCAGTTCATGGGACAATCGCCACTTGCTAAGTATCATTATGGGGTATAAGTTCAAACACAACTGGGAACTAGGTCTTAAGTTCAGATACCAGGGAGGCGTTCCCAACACACCCTACGACGAATCAGCCAGTCGATTGAATTTCCTTACGCTGGGATCGGGCATATTAGATTATAGTAGGTTGAATAGTCAGCGACTGCAGTCCTTTAATTCCAGTGACATTCGGATTGATAAAAAGTGGAATTACAAACGGACTACCCTAGATTTATATTTAGATGTTACCAACTGGTTGTTGGCGAAAAGTCCTGCTCCGCCATTTTATTCTTTCAAACGAACCGCCGATAACGCTGGGTTTCAAACAACCGATGGGTTACCTATTCAACAAAATGGAAGTAATGCCATTCCATTTTATCTAAATAATGCAGATGCTATTTTTGCGCCAACTATCGGATTTATTGTAGAGTTTTAATCGGCTGCTACCGGAGATTTCTTTCTGCTTACTCGATACATTTGAAGCGCTACGGAAAGGGCAATCAGGGCAAAGCCCAGATAAAAACTGGTATTCAATTGTTGATTTTCTTTAAAGAAAAACCAAGCCATTGCAATACCATACACCGGTTCTAGATTCAGGGTGAGGGTTTGGGTAAATGCAGAAATATATTGTAAACTTTTTAGCATTAAGTCCATAGCTAAAATGGTACAAGCCCAGCTTAAAATCAACAACCATCCGATATCAATCAAGGTTGGCCTACTGTTGCCAGCGGGAAAGTAATGTAGATATAAGGGCATCAACAGGGTTAGCGCCATAACGCCACCTGCCATTTCGTAAAATAGCATCAATCGGGGAGTTACAAAGGCTACATTTCTTTTATTCATTACCGAAAAAATTGCAGCCAACAGGGATGAAAGTGTACCCATAATAATACCTGTTCGATAGCGCGTATCAAAATGGAAAATGATATAAATGCCTAACAAGCTAATTAATCCCAAAAACAATTCAGCCGGAGCAAAGGGCGTTTTATTTAACAGCGGTTCTAAAAGGGAAGTGAATAGTCCTACCGAAGCAAAGCAAATTAATCCGATAGACACATTAGAAAGTTTGATACTTCCGTAAAAGAATACCCAATGCAAGGCAATGATACTTCCTATGCTCATTAGCCGGATAACTAAATGTGCCGACAAACGAATGGTTTGCTTTAAAAAAAGGGCTGCAATTAATAAGGTTACTACTGTAATGGCGATGCGATACCACACCAGCCAGATTTCATTCAACTGAATTAAAGCTCCCAGAATACCGGTAAATCCGGCCAACAAAACGGCAATGTGCAGCTGGGTAAGTGCTTTTTTCATGCCGCTAAGTTAAGCAAGCGAGTAGGAGTTAGATAAAATGGGTTGGAAAAATTTAGACAGTTTGTTTTTTAACTTTTTTGCGGTAATGGCCAAATAGGCTATTCCATTGCATTTGCAACACACCAAAAACCCCTTCCTGAATTATACCTTTCGACATTTTACTGGTACCTACTTTTCTATCTACAAAAGTGATGGGTACTTCTTTTAGTCGGAAGCCTAGTTTCCAGGAAGCTAGCTTCATCTCAATTTGAAAGGCATAGCCAACAAATTTGATTTGATCTAGGTTCATAGCGGCAAGCACTTTGCGACTATAGCAAACAAAACCTGCGGTGGGGTCGTTTACTGGCATCCAGGTTATCATTTTGGTATAAAAGGCACCGCCTTTCGAATAAATATGTCGGTCTAAGGGCCAGTTTTCAGTTTTTCCACCGGGCACATATCGGCTACCAATGGCTACATCTGCTTCACCTGATTTACAAACCTGATAGAGCCGTTCTAAATCAGCCGGGTTATGCGAAAAGTCGGCATCCATTTCCATAATATACTGATAGCCTCTTTCGAGTGCCCAGTTAAAACCAGTTATATAGGCAGTGCCTAATCCCAGTTTGCCAGCTCGTTCTATTAGAAATAATTGATTGGGAAAAGAAGCCATCAGGTCTTTAACAATCTGGGCGGTTCCATCGGGAGAATTATCATCAATTACCAAAATATGGTAACCTTGTTGCAAGCCAAATACCGCCTCTGTTATGGCGCGTATGTTTTCCTTTTCCTTATAGGTAGGTATGATTACGATTTTTTCCAAAAAGCTTGCTTGAGCTACTAAAATACAAAAATCCCTTTTGTAGGGTATGTTAAATATTGGGAATGGCTGCTTATCCCTATTTTTTCAGCAGGGTACGATTTAGTATTTCGGTAAGTTTTTGCTTGGTATTCATAGCAAAATCCCCTTTCATCATCCAATCGTAATATTGGGGTTCTTCCTTCAGCACTTTTTCTACGGGCTTTCCTTTGTGTTTGCCGAAATTGAAGATTTCAATCCCATTCTCTTTAATAAAGCGTCGGGCAAAGTCTACCATTTCATCTTCCCCAGTAAATTGAACAATGCTATCCACCGTTGCCCCCATTTGGGGATAGCGGGTAACCTGGGCTTCCAGAATTTCGTAAGTGGCCTGGGCATCTGCTTCGGCACTATGGGCCCCTTCGAGAATTTTCTGGCAATAAAATTTATAGGCGGCAGAAAGGGTTCTTTCTTCCATTTTATGAAAGATTTTCTGCACATCTACAAACTTTCTTCCTTCAGTTGAAAATTCTATTCCGGCGCGTAAAAATTCTTCTATCAGCATGGGAATATCAAAGCGGTTGCTGTTGTAGCCGCCGATATCGCAATGGTCCATAAATTGTTTACACTCATTTGCTACCTGCTTAAAGCTGGGTGCATCCTTTACCATTTCATCGGTTATGCCATGTACAGCCGTTGATCCGGCGGGGATGGGCATGCCTGGATTAATCAGTTTCCGCTTAACCAGTCGTGTTCCGTCGGCTGCAATTTTTACGATGGCAATTTCAATAATACGGTCGTTGGTGATGCTGATACCAGTTGTTTCTAGATCGATAAAAGCAATTGGTTTGGAAAGTTGCAAATTCATGGGTAGCGGATTATGAGGCAGTAATTGTTTTAGCAAATGTAAGCATATCTGCCCCATCAAAGTTACCACTGCTCATTAGTAAAAAAATACTGTTTTGATAATCTTGTTGGGATAGCCATTGCAGTAGTTGATTGGGTTGATTAAATACTTCCAAATCAGCGCGATCAAATCCTGCCAATACTTTTTCTGCCGACAGCGGAGGTAATTTTTTTATTTCCAAAGCATGGGCCGCATAAAAAACGGCTGCTTTATCTGCTCCATCCATCGAGTGCTGATATTCGTGCAGAAAGTTTTCGTTTAAGCTGCTATAGGTATGGAGTTCTAGCACGGCAATTAATGTTTGCTGGGGAAACTGTTTGCGCAATGCCTGTAAGGTGGCGGTAACCTTGCTGGGGGCATGGGCAAAATCTCTGTAAACGCGGGTATTGCTATTGGCTGCCATCAGTTCTAATCGTTTAGAAGCCCCGGTAAAATCTTGCATAGCCTGTAAAAATTCGGAAGCAGTTAGGCCCAGATGTTTACAAACCAGCCAGGCGGCCTGTAGGTTCAGTAGGTTATGTTCTCCAAATACCTGCAAGTTTCCGGAAGCATCTTCTAAGGTAATATGGGTTATGCCATTATTGATGGAATGATGCGGAAGTTGATAAGGTTGATATTGAATATCTTTTCGCGGGTTAGTTTGCACCAGTTGGTTAAGTACCGAATCTGATTGATTGTAGATAAGGGTGCCCCCCGGTTCTATTTTATTGATAAAAATGGCGAACTGTTCGAGGTATATTTCGAAGGTGGGGAACACATTTATATGATCCCATGCAATACCGGTGATGATGGCAATATGAGGAAACAGAAAATGGAACTTGGGTTTTTTAACGATGGGGCTGGCAGGATATTCGTCTCCCTCGCAGATAAGCAAGGGGGCATCGGTAATGCGAACCGACTGATCGAAGCCGTTCAGTTTGGCACCTACCAGAAAATCGAAGTCGCGACCACATTTTTTCAGGGCATGCATGATCATGGCGGTTGTGGTGGTTTTGCCATGGCTACCCCCTACTACTATGCGCTGTTTATCTAGGCTTTCTCTGTAAATGTATTCGGGAAAGGAATAGATGGGGAGGGCAAATTCCTGGGCTTTAATCAGTTCGGGGTTGTTTTCCCGGGCATGCATCCCGAGGATTATGGCATCTAAATTATTGGTTATCAGATCACTATTCCAGCCAATTGAAGTTGGCAACAGGCCTTCGCGTGCCAGATTTCCTCGGGCTGGGTCGAATATTTCGTCGTCGGACCCGGTAATCTGGTGCCCTTTTTTATGGAGAGCGATGGCCAATTGGTGCATAACATTGCCCCCTATTGAAATAAAATGGATGTTCATACGTTTTAGCATGGAAGTATTAACAAATTTTGAACAAGCCGTGCAGGCAACATTTTAGCACGATACGGTATCTTTACTTTGTGCAAAGTAACGCCTAATCGGTTATTTAATCATTCCCTATGAAAAACTTATCTAAGCTAATCCTGATACTTTTGATAGCTAGTATGGCGTTTGCGTCCTGCTCTTCTACCAAAGGTCGTGGATGCCCCACCACCAATCCCAATTATTTCCGGCAGGGTTCTTAGTGCCTTGGGATTTTCATTTACTTTTGCAGTATGAATTGGATTCCTTTACAGGAAATGGGTCAACTCGACGAAATAGTGACTCGTTCTCATCAAAACTTACAAGTTATTTTCAAGCATAGTACTCGTTGTAGTATCAGCTCGATGGCATTAAATCGTTTAGAACGGGAAGATGCCCCGCTTGGCACCAATTTTTATTATCTTGACTTACTCACTTATCGAACGATTAGTTCGGCCATTGCCGAGAGATTTCAGGTGCATCATGAGTCGCCCCAGATAATTGTATTTAAAAATGGCGAAGTGGTGTATGATGAGAGTCATATGTCCATTCAGATGCAGGAAATTGCTTCCCTGGTATAAGCTAACCTTTTAATTTTCCACTATGCAAATCACCATCTTTGGCGCGGCAGGATTGGTTGGCAAACGCCTATGCGATCAAGCGCTTGCTTTGGGATGGCGGGTGATAGCGTTTGACAGAAAAATTGAACAATGGCTGGATAAAGAAGAAGTTACTCCCAATCTGGTAGTGATAAAAGGCTATATGATGGATGCAAACGGGGTTGCCAAAGCCATTGAGGGATCTTCGGCAGTTATTATGGCATTAACCGGAAATCAGGAGTCCGGCGATAAGAGCAGAAGAATCGGATGTAAAAATATTGTAGCGGCCATGCAGGAACAAAAAGTACAGCGCTTGCTGGTATTGAGCGAGTATGGTGTGTTGCCGGATGAATCGGGTAATTATTTATTTACAGGTGAAGATTTTCCACCCGAATTAAGAGAGCGAAACGAACAGTATGCCCATGTATGGGAAATACTGCAGCAATCTGCCATTCGATTCACAATGGTTTGTGCAGAAACAATTATTGATGCGCCGGAAGGCCGCGCTTATATAGTTGCCAACAACCGGCTGCCTGATTCGGGTATTCATTCCATTGCAGCCGGTGATTTAGCTCGGTTTATTTTACGAGAACTGGGTGCCGAAGAACATCTTACCCAGCGAGTGGCCATTCGCAATGTGTAGATTTCTAAGGATAATGTGATATTTGTTACTTCGTAATAAAGGAATATAACGCACCTTTACAGTAATTACAAGTACATGGAAATCGCAGGTTATCTCGCAGCCCTGGTGATAGGCATTTCATTGGGTATGATTGGCGGTGGTGGGTCTATATTAACTATACCGGTGCTGGTGTATCTATTTCACCTTCCTCCTACAGAAGCTACCGGATATTCACTTTGTATTGTTGGATTCAGTTGTTTTGCTGGAGCCTATAAATATTTTCGCCGCGGAAATATCAATTTTAGGGCGGCCTTCCTGTTTGGCATCACTTCAATCCTCACGGTGTTGTTGGTACGAAAATTTTTATTACCAGTAATTCCTGAAATTATTTTTCAATCCGCATCCTTTACCCTCACCCGCTCTTTATTGAATATGGTAGTATTTGCAATTGTTATGATTGTTGCGGCTATTCATATGTTGCGCAGTGAGCCACTGTTAGTATCGGATGTTTCGGTAAGTGTGATACCAACTATAAAAGCCATGTGGCGGGGAATTGAAGTGGGTTTATTAACCGGATTATTAGGTGCGGGTGGGGGTTTTATTGTAATACCCGTGTTGCTTTTTTCTTTTCGTTTAACCATGAAAGAAGCCATTGGAACATCGTTACTGATTATTGCCATGAATACCATTTCTGGATTTGTGGGCGATATAATAGATGGTCATGTATATCATTTGCAGTTGTTAATTCCACTTACCGTATTGGCAGTGTCCGGCACATTTATTGGCAGACGAATGGGTGAATCAGTACCTGCCGATCGGTTAAAAACATATTTCGGCTGGTTTATTCTGGTGATGGGCTGTATGATTATCATTAAGGAATTGTTTTTTAGCCAGTAGATTACTCTACTATTTTAGTAGAATTTTATTATTTTTGTTGCAAAAACTATATGTTCGATTGGTTATTTGCTCCCTGGCCCTGGTATGTGGCAGGTCCTTTATTGGGATTAACGGTTCCGCTGTTTATGTGGATCGACAATAAGCGGCTTGGCATATCTGCTGTTCTACGTCATATTTGTGCTGCTACCCTACCCGCAAAAATTCCTTTTTTTACCTACAACTGGAAAAACGAGCGATGGAATTTGCTATTTGTGTTCGGCATCCTGTTGGGTGCAATTATTGCTACTACTGCATTAACCGACACAACCCCTTTTCAGATAGATGCTAGGTTGCAAGCCTATTTATCTGCCCATCAAATAACACATTACCCTTCGGGCGTACCCGAAGATCTTTTTAGTTGGCAGGGGTTGTTTACCCTGCGCGGATTTATATGCATGGTAGTAGGCGGTTTTTTAGTAGGCTTTGGCACCCGCTATGCAGGAGGCTGCACGAGTGGACATGCCATTACCGGTATCAGTCAACTCCAATGGCCTTCTCTTGTAGCAACCATCTGTTTTATGGTAGGCGGTATACTGGCCACCTATTATATTTTACCCTTTATACTTTAATTGATGCAAACCAATACTACCTTACAGGATACCGATATCGAACTCAACACCGACCCCTGTGCCGATCCATCGGCAACTGCGCCCCTACCCTTTTCATTGGCACTTACTTTTTTAATAGCAGGCATTTATTTTGGGGTATTGCTTACCAAGGCGCAGGTAATTTCGTGGATACGCATTCAGGAGATGTTTCATTTTCAAAGTTTTCATATGTACGGGGTAATTGGCTCGGCCATTATTACCGGTGCGATTGGTGTGCAGGTTTTGCGGTATAGCGGTGTACGGTCTATTACTAAACAATCCATTTCCATTCGAAAAGTGGCTTTTCAGAAAGGACAAATACTGGGTGGACTCATTTTCGGCATAGGCTGGGCATTAACCGGTGCTTGTCCGGGCCCCATATTTGCAGTAATAGGTAGTGGCTATTCGGTATTTATTGTTATTTTAGTTTCGGCACTCGCGGGTACCTGGGTATATGGTAAGCTGCGGAATCGTTTGCCGCATTAA
>JBBAJQ010000025.1:0-7523 GCA_040403945.1 Sediminibacterium sp. | reverse complement strand
GCTGCCATTACTAATGGAATGAATTGCCAGAATTGTCATTTAGACGCCGGAACCAAACCCTGGGGCAATAATTATGGCTCGGTAGCGAGTACCTATCCGCGTTTTCGGGATCGCTCCGGAACTATTGAATCTATTGAGAAGCGCATCAATGATTGTTTACAGCGCAGTTTACATGGAAAAGCGATTGATTCAACCAGCCGCGAAATGCGGGCGATGGTGGCGTATATACAATGGTTGGGTGCCGAAGTTCCCAAGGGTAAAAAGGTAAAGGGGTCGGGCATTCAGCAGTTATCTTATATGCAACGAGCGGCAGATCCGCTTAGCGGAGAAAAAATCTATGCTACCCAATGTGCACGCTGCCATGGCAGGCAGGGCGAAGGGCAACCCGATGCCAATGGCATAGAATATACTTATCCACCACTCTGGGGAAAGCATAGTTACACAACCGGTGCGGGCTTATATCGATTATCGCGGTTGGCCGGATATATCAAGAATAACATGCCCAATCCGGTTAATTATCACCAACCCTTGTTAACGGATACAGAATCCTGGGATGTAGCGGCGTATATTAATTCTCAACCTCGCCCGGGCTTTGATATTTCCAGCGACTGGCCGGATATAAAAGCCAAGCCGGTAGATCATCCTTTTGGTCCTTTTGCGGATACTTTTACCGAGCGGCAGCATAAATTGGGGCCTTGGGTTGGGATGGGGAAAGGAAAATGAAAATGAGTTACTTTATAATTCAAACAAGTGACAAGTAGTTATGAATGCATTTTTTAAACTGTAAAAAAATAATATTGATGTGCGATCTTCTGCATAATTAATTGTTTTATTGATTTCATTCACATTATAAATTCACTTGATTTTGGACAACCAACAGCTGTTGCTTTTAATTTCTTTATACGAAGAAGAAGAAATTCAACTTAAAAAAAGTATTGAGTATCATTTGGATGAAAAAGAATATTTGCTGGCAGATTATCAATTACAAGTTTTAAATCAATTGAATGGTAAACTTCATACTTTGTATAGTTTACATGACAAACTTTATGATGAAAAGAGAAATCATATTCGAATAATTAATGGATTACATAAACTTTCAGAGACTCAAAGTTCAACAGGGGTAAAAAAAATTTTAGAAAATGAGATCAAAATTGAAACAGAGAAACTGGAACAACTAAATCAAATTCAGTCACAGTTTACCTGCGCAGGCAGTGATAAAATACTTGAGGATGCACTTCGACAATTGATGGATAAAAAAATTAAAAATTTACGACTCATTTTAATTAATTCGCATAATGTTTTTTTAAAAATTATCTACTCCAAAAATACATTACAAGTAATTTTGCCAAATATTAAACAGCACTCAAAAAAACAGCTTCTGAACGAAGATATTATAAGGGATTTTAAAATTATAGGATTTGATTTGATTCAAAATGAAACTAAACTAATCGCAACGATTTCTGGTGACCGATCAGCTATTATTAATCGGGTTAGTATAATTATTTCGAAAATTATTTTTGATATTTTCTACTTCAAGGTATTTGAAAATGAGAGCTACATACAATTTACAATTCTGAGTAAAAAGGATCATAAATCGATTTAACTTCCATTAAACTGTTATTTATCAACGGAATTTTACTAAATTCAATAAGGAAAAAAATACCACTCTTAACTATCATAACAGGCAAAAATTCAATTCGTTGATTCTTTTACAGACTGCAGCATAAATTGGGACTAGGGTTGGAATTGAGCCGCATTGATAGAATTAGTTTAACTACCTTTTCTCAGTATGACATTAATTCTGAAAATAGATGATAATTTCTTCAAATTTAGATTATGCACTCCTTTTTTTTACAAGCACAGAAGCATTTTATCCTTGTCACATTTCTTTTTGTAACTGCATGTAAGGAACCAGTAAAAATAAATTTGCCAAAAGAAAATGATCATCCCTATCTAATAAAAACCATCGGTGATCCAAAATATGGCAATGTGCAATGTATCTATCAAGATAAAGCTGGTAACCTATGGTTCGGCACAACAGAAAATGGGTTGTACAGATATGACGGCAAATCTTTTAGTCGGTATTTAATGGCCGATGGACTCAACAGTAATGGAATATATGCAATTTTACAGGTTACCGATAGTGTCATTTGGATAGGTACTGAAGCAGGACTTTGTATATACGATGGAAAAAAAATTACTGAAGTAAAGATTCCCTTACCCAATAATCTGCCTCCTAACAAGAATCCTGTATTTGCCAACTCGCATTGGGTGTATGATATTCTGCAAACAAAAAATGGAAAAATATGGTTGGCAACTATCGATGGTGTTTATATCTATAACGGTAAACCCAAACAAGCCGGTCAAGAAAGCTTTACTTTTTTTCCAATTGCTGATTCAGCAAATGGATTTTTAACCAGTAACGATAAAGTGGAACGTATTTTAGAAGATAACGAGGGTAACATTTGGATGGGAGGGCGAACGAACAAAGGGGTGTATCGGTATGATGGTAAATCGCTGACTAAATTTGGATTAGAGGAATTATATCAAAAAGGACCAACGCCTAAACCGCATAGTTGGGCATGGCCGCAGTTACAAGACAAAAACGGGCATATATGGTTCAGCAATTGGGGAGGTGCTTACCGGTATAACGGTAAATCATTTACCAGTTATACCGTAAAAGAAGGTTTGCCCGGTATCGTTACCCGAATTATAGAAGACAAGAAAGGGAATATATGGTTGGGAGGTGATGGACTTACCCGATACGATGGTAAATCGTTTACTGCTTTTGCTGCAAAAGATGGACTTTCCAATCCCGGGGTTTGGTCGATTTTGGAAGATAAAAAAGGTAAACTTTGGGTGGGTACAAGAGGAACAAGTCTGTACCTTTATAATGGGAATACATTTGTTACTTATTCGAAATATAAGCAATAGTCTGAATCACAGTATCCAAATCTAATTGAAAGAATTGGTAGTAGTATAGAAAAGCCAATGTGCAATAAGATATTGGCGATACGGTTGTTTAACTTCTCAGTAGTATATTTATAGAAGACTTATGTATGCCTACAAAATAGAAACAATTAAAAATTTATTTTTGATTTTACATTAACTTTATAAAATTCAAATGGTAAATTTGATGATAATCTGGTAATGCAATTTTTATCACACATTTTTTATCAAAGATATATGTATAAAGTACATTTTATTTTATTGACTATTTTATTGTATGCCATTGGAATAAGCTATACTTATTCTCAAGGTTGTAGCGACGCAGGATTCTGCACTATTAATAGCTTTAAACCAATTTTTTCAGATAGTACACAGCCTGCCAATAGGCAATTTAAAGTAGGTACATTTTTTGGTACAGCTGATAATTCGATTTCTGTTTACGGAACATACCTTGAGTTCAATACACAATTAAAAAAGAAGTTTGGGATTGATGCAAAAATAACATCATTAGCTCAAAATGGAAATGACATATCCACTTTTGGAGTATCAGATCTATTTATAAACGCTAATTATAAAGTAAGTGAAAGTGTACAATTAACAATTGGTTCAAAAATACCTTTATCAGATGCAAGCCGGACATACAAAAATCTTCCACTTCCGATGGACTATCAAGCTAGTTTGGGGACTTTTGATTTGATTTTTGGAATTGGGTATCAAATTAGTAAAATTCAGTTTGTAGCAGCTATTCAACAACCGTTAACACAAAATAACAATCAGTTTCTTGCTACAAACTATCCCATTAATGCTGAATTAAGAACTTTTCAATCTACTAATAAATTTCAAAGAAGTGGAGACGTTTTAATTCGGGTATCGTATGCTTTACCTATTAATTCTAAACTTACATTTACACCTAGCATTTTACCTATTTATCACTTGAAAAATGATCAGTTTACAGATGAATTTAATGTTAAGAGAGAAATAAAGGGTTCGCAAGGTCTAACGCTAAATGGGAATGCGTATTTAGACTATCAAATAAATAGGCGAAATGCAATTCAACTGAATGTTGGATTTCCATTTATTGTGCGTGATGTTCGTCCGGATGGTTTAACAAGAGGATTTATTGCGAACTTAGAATACAGAATACATTTCTAATTAGCAACTTACTTAGTATCTGTTTTGGAAAAATTGATTGTATGTTAATAACAAACAAATGTAAACTGATTTATACGCTAATATAATTATAATAAGATAAAACTTTTATCAAACACCCTAATTGATTAATAAAATAAATACTACAATCCTATTCCGCTTAAAACATTTTAAAAATTTGGGACTCTCCTATTTCTTATAATTTTTTACTGTTTACAAATCATTTATTTTCCTCAATAACTTTACATGGACATATTATTCTTATTAAACCCGAATTTTACAGACGTTGATAGGGACAATGATAATAAATTATATTATTGTCCTGATTGTGCATTTCTGGAAGGTGTGCTCAGTTATTATCCCAAACTAAGAGAGCAAATAGAGATTCGCTATATTAACTTTCCAAAACCGAGAAAAGAAATAGTGGAACTGGTAGGTGAAGAACACCAGGGTTGCCCCAATTTAATTTTAGATGCAGAGAACACACAGTACTTAATGGCAAAGCAGTTTTATAGTTTTGGTAGCCTGTTATATACGGATAATAACAAACTAATTGTTGATTATTTACGCGATAAATATGGGATTCCTGAGGCTCATTTTTGATTATAATAAGTTCTAACAGTTATGTGATTTTTATTATTACGGAACTTCAATACTTGTAAGGATTAGATTTGTAGGCAGACTTAGATATTATAATTTTAATTATTGGATGACTGAAAGCTAACATGAGATGGAAGCCCCATAGCTTTAGGCGGCTTTTTTATAGGATGAAAAATTTCAGTAACTTTAGTTTACTGCTGATTTGTTGGATAGGATTGAAGCTATTGTTCGTAAAGGGGTTGTAAATCAAACTTTTCAATATAATCTAGCTCTATATTGTTTATTTATTTAATTGTGAAGTATCATACCCCTCCTACCCCAAACTGTAATAGAGAATTAATTTATAAATATGCAAAAAATAGTTATGCAAAAAATCAATTACATTCTATTGCTTCTTCTCTTAGTTGGATTTGCTAGTTGTAATCAACCTACCGTTTCTAACAAATCGGCTGCTGATATTATTTATTATGGTGGTGACATCCTTACCATGGAAGGAAATGAGGCACAGTATGTAGAGGCTGTAGCGGTAAAAGATGGGAAAATTATTTTGGCAGGAACCAAAGCCGAAGCAGACAAATTTAAAGGTACTAATACCCAAATGAATGATCTGCAAGGAAAAACCTTATTACCCGGATTTATAGACGCACATAGTCATATATTAACGGTAGCAGATGCAACTGTTCAAGCGAATCTTAGTCCTGCCCCTGTGGGAAAAGTAGCTTCTATAGCAGATATTATTTCGGCTTTAAAAGAATTGAAGCAGCAACAAAATTTTAGTGATACCGATTTATTGGTTGGCTGGGGATACGATCAGGATTTTCTACAAGAAAAAAGACACCCTACGGCAGCTGAGCTTGATCAATTTTTTCCTAATAATCCTGTGATATTGATGCATACATCCGGTCATATGTTGGTTGCCAATACCAAGGCGTTTACAATCTCCGGTTTATCTGCTGCAACCAACGACCCGGTTGGTGGAACATTTATACGTAAAAAGGGCAGCAGGGAACTGGAAGGTTTGGTGCAGGAAATGGCCATGGCTGCATTTACGACTTTAACCAAAAAGTCGTTATCGGATGAACTAGAATTTAAAAAGTTGCAGGCAGCACAAAAATATTATGCCAGTTGCGGGATAACAACGGCCGCAGAGCATTTGCTGATGGCAGAAAAGATGCCCCTTTTAGAAAGAGCGGCTTCTAGTAATCAATTGTATTTGGATATTGAGGCAGCACCCGCTTTTTTGATGGCAAAAGAAGTTTTGGGAACTGGAAAGATTACTTGGGGTGTATTTAAGAATCATCTTAAATATTGTGGATTGAAAATGGCAGTAGATGGTTCGCCCCAGGGTAAAACCGCTTTTCTTACCAAGCCTTATTTAACGCAGGTACCGGGTTGCACCAAGGATTGCAAAGGATTTCCCAACTTAACACAAGAACAGGTGAATGGCTTGATGTTGGCCTGTTATAAAAATAATGTACAGGTATATTCTCATTGTAATGGAGATGCCTCGGTGGATATGATGCTGAGAGGGCATGAAAATGCGATAAAGCAATTAAACGATACCGGTAATAACCGGAGAACCATCATTATCCATTCTCAAATTATGCGACCGGATCAATTAGCGCTGTATAAAAAGTACAATATGGTTCCTTCCTTTTTTACCAACCACACTTTTTATTGGGGCGATATCCATTTGGCCAATTTAGGTAAAGAAAGGGCCGATTTTATTAGTCCTATGAAATCTGCTATGGATATGGGAATCACCTGTTCTAACCATACCGATGGGGCTGTTACCCCTATGGATCAGCTATTTTTATTATGGACTTCTGTAAATCGGTTATCTCGTAATGGCGTTGTTGTAGGAGAAGCAGAGCGAATTACCCCTTATCAGGGATTGAAGGCGTTAACCATTAATGCGGCTTACGAATATTTTGAAGAAAATTCTAAGGGCACCTTACAGGTTGGTAAATTAGCCGATATGGTAATATTGGATAAAAATCCAGTTAAGGTACCTGTTATGGAAATTAAGGATATTCAAGTATTGGAAACTATTAAAGAAGGTAAGTCTATTTTTAAAAAATAAGGAGGTTATATAATACTTATTTAGCATGATTGATTGTTTATTTCAATTGATTAATTTTTGAAATGGAATACTTATATAGACTGATATTACTGGTTACCGGCTTAGTACATTTGTTACCCTTTAGCCTGGCTTTTTTTGCAAATCGGATTTCCAATTCGTATGGAGTTAGTATTTCCGACCCCAATATGCAGTTATTATTACGGCACCGGGCTTTTTTATTTGGCATAATTGGATTTGGATTAATCTTCTCCGCTATTAAAAAGAAGTATTATCTGGCTGCCTCGGTGGTTGGCTTAGTTAGCATGATTTCTTTTATATGTTTATACTATTGGATTGGGGATATCAATGCGCAGTTGCAATCGGTAATGTGGGTAGATCTGTTGGTTGGTGCTGCATTGTTGTTAATTACAGTTTTGTATTATAGACGCAGCAAAAATGCGAAGAGTAATATTTGATTTTTTTATTCATTCTGTCTTAATCTTTTTTATATGACTTCAATTCCCTTCCAAACCATTGATTGGGCCAACATTGAAAAAGTTACTTATCCCGGAGAAACGGGTACTGCCTTTTGGCAAACCCAGCTGTGGAATGGTTTACGGGTTCGAAAAGTGGAATATTCTCCCGGTTATTTGGCAGATCATTGGTGCCAGAAGGGGCATATCGTGCATTGCCTGGAAGGTTCTTTTATCAGTGAGCTAAGCACCGGTGAAAAAATAGTATTGAGTAAGGGTGATACGTATGT
>JBBAJQ010000024.1:12445-37961 GCA_040403945.1 Sediminibacterium sp. | reverse complement strand
GAGATATCTTTCGAGGCTACGCCTCTTTGATATGGGGGGAGGCTACGCCTCTTTGGTTAGGAATTGATAGAGTGGTTGCAGGGCTTTATTATGTAGCATTTATTAAAAAGCCGCTATATGGTAATCCTGTTAGGGGATGGAATCATTAGCCGAAAATATTTATCTTTCCCAAAATTTTTAAACATGAAAAAGCTTTCTCTATTGGTTTTACTTGCTGTAGGTTTATGGAGTTTTACTTCAGTTCGGGCAGTAAATGCTGATAATACTAATGCTGCTGGTACATTCGATACCACCCTAATCAGCAAAAAATTATTAAAAAAATGGCAGCTGATAGAATTAAATGGTCAGCCTATAACTGCCCTGGGTAAGCCTGCCAAAACTCCTTATATCCAATTTGATAGTACCCGCCGGGTTGCTGGTAACAATGGCTGCAATCAGTTTTTTGGCAGCTACGAATTGGAAAAGAAAGGCCGCATTAAATTTTCCGCCATGGGCTCTACCCGCATGGCTTGTGGTGATAATAACACAATCGAGTCCGACCTAATGCAGGTACTATCCAATACCGATAGCTATGTGGTGGTAAATGATACCTTGGTTTTTAACCGGGCCCGTATGGCTCCGCTGGCTCGTTGGGTTAAAATGAAGTCGGGTAAGAAGAAGAATAAATAATAGGTACTTCTTTCAAATAAAAAAGGGCGGTCTGCTATAAGCGGGCCGCCCTTTTTTGGCTGTATCAGCAATTATTTTTTAGCGCCTTTCACATATTTGTTCAGCCACTCATTTTGCTCCCACAACAGATGTAAAATATTTTCTCTGCCCCTATATCCATGCGCTTCATAGGGTAAATACACAAACCGAACCGTACCACCATGCCCTTTGATGGCTGCAAATAACCGCTCACTATTTATCGGGTAGGTTCCGGTATTGTCATCCGCTTCGCCATGTACCAACAGGATAGGGGTTTTAATTTGGTTGGCATAGCTGAAAGGACTCATCTCGAAATACAATTGAGGTGCCTGCCAGTAAGTACGTTCCTCATTCTGAAATCCAAAAGGCGTTAGGGTTCTATTATAAGCACCACTGCGGGCGATACCTGCTTTAAATAGATTGGTATGTGCCAGTAAATTGGCCGTCATAAATGCCCCATAACTATGTCCGCCCACACCCACGCGGTTTCTGTCGCCCACGCCCATATCGGCCAGTTTATTAATGGCCGCTTCGGCATTTAGTTTGAGTTGGGCTATAAAATCGTCATTGGGCTTTTTGTCGGCACTGGTAGCCACAATGGGCATCTCTGCATTGTCTAACACGGCATATCCCTGCGTTACATAATATACGGGCGAGCCCCAGCTGAGGGTGGTAAACCGATCACGAGATCCCCTTACCTGTGCAGCATCTGCCGCTGAATTGAATTCTCTCGGATAGGCCCATAATATAACCGGTAGCGGACCATCCTTCATTTTGTCGTAATTCTTTGGCAGATATAAATCACCGGTTAAATCTACCCCATCGGCTCTTTTATAGCTGATCTTTTCTTTTAAAACTCCGTCTAATTGGGGGTAAGGACTATTGAATTGGGTTAATTGTACATCTGCAATTCTTGCGATCAGATTTTTCACCCAGTAATTGGGTACTTCTTTTTGCGATTCTCTGCGAGTAAGCAATACCAGCTTATCTGCATCAATTACTTCTTCAACCATTTCAAAAACTCCTTCGGGGCAGCGCCAGATGATATTATTTTTTTTGGTAGCTAAATCAAACTTACTCAGAAAAGGTAGATCACCCTTTGGGGATGATCCCGAAATATTATTCATTAAAATCTGTGTGCCGTTATCCGTTAATTGAATGGCAGGCCTTCCAAAAGCATTTCGGGTTAATACGGGTTCTCCCGGATTGTTATAGGCATCTGTAAGATTTCTTTCAATCAGCACTTCCATATTCCCGGTCTTGCTATTATATCTGCTTACGCGACCGATTTGCTTAGAACGTAATACTTCCCGCACTAACGCAACCGTTGAATCACCCCAGGTTGTGCTGTTATAGCGGTATTGCGTTTTAAACAGGGTAACCGGCGCTCCGGTAAAAGGAGCGGATAAGGCATACACTACATCATGATAGGGTACCTGCTTTTTCATTATGCCACTGTCTAGGGGCTCTGCCCAAATAACCGTTGCTTTTTCATCATCCCGCCAATCGAATCCACGGGCAACCGGTTGGGTATTATCATACCCACTAGGCGTAGCTTCTGTGGAAGGTAGTTCGGCCAAAACCTTTATTGTTTTTCCACTCAGGTCGGTAATGGATACCGTTGAGGGAAATCCTCCGGCTGTAACTAAATAAGAGAATGGTTTTTTTAGGGTCCGCATCATCAGATAACTTCTATCAGGGGATAGCGAAATACTGCTTACGATTGCCGGAGTACCCACATTCGTTTCTAACCCATTTTTATTGAGTATAAGTTGCGCAGTGGTATAAAACTCAAATACAGCTTCATCATGGGGCGATTTAATCAAATCTTGGTAAGTAACACTCGGAGCTGCTTTTCCCAGATTTTCCTGAATGGTTGGGCCCTTGGGAACAATGGGTTTTTGCGGTGCCATCGCAGCAGGTTGAGTAGCTGCTTTATATAAAATGGTCTGGTCGTCGATCCATATATAAGGGTTTCCCAAAGTTGTATTCAAGGGGAACTTATTTATTTTGGTAGCCCGCTGCGAAGCAATATCTATCACATATAAATCAACCCGTGAACTCGTAGTATGGGTAAAGGCTACTTTTGTTTCTGATGGACTCCAACTGATATTTCCTGCCAGTAATCCAGAGGGTAGTCCATACACCATCACCTCTTTGCTGGTTTTGATTTGCTTTAGCAGAAAGCTATTCACATAATTCTGGCGACTCTGCGAAAAGTTATTGGGATTCAGGCGAAGGCCGGCAACTTTTATTTCGGGCTGACCTAACTCTTCAACGCCGGGGTACGAGTTGCGTTCACTTAACAACATCCAGTTGGCTTTACTGTCTATCCGCACTGCCGGAGTAGGTTTTGCCAGCAACATGTCGGCAATATCTTTGGGCGGCACCCGGTATACATTGGTTTCCTGTGCTTCTACTGCAAAAAAGCTAACAGCCCATGCCGTAAGTAAAAGGGATATTTTTTTCATAATAAATGGGGTTATTGATAAACTCTTACATAATCAATCAGCATACTACAGGGAAACACTTTGGGGTCTACGCCTTTTTGTCCACCCCAGTCACCACCCACAGCGATATTCAGTAACAGATATTCCGGCTCATCAAAGGGCCAAGCTTCCCGTCCGCTATGTTCATTGGTAAAATTGAAATAGGGTTTGTCGTCTATTAAAACGGTTATTTTTTCTGAAGTCCAAATTACGGAATACACGTGAAAGGCATCACTAAAATCGGGTACCGGTATGGTGGCTGTTTTTTGGGTGCCAATGGAATGGTAGTATTTTTTGCAGTGTACGGAAGCATGCACAGTGCCGGGGTTGTAGCCAACATGTTCCATAATATCTATTTCCCCATCATCGGGCCATTGCAGAGGTTGATGGCTTCCCAGCATCCAGATAGCAGGCCAGGTGCCCAATCCTTTGGGTAATTTCGCACGCACATCTATGCGACCATATTTCCATTCAGCTTTGCCGCGGGTTACCAGGCGGGCGGAGGTATAATCTTTTTCCCCTTCACCGGTTTTGATGGCGGTGATGCGCAGATGTCCATCTTCCACCCGAGCATTGGGTAAGCTGTTCATCAGATAGTTTTGCCATTCATGATTGCCCCAGCCATGTTTACCGGTATCATAGGCCCACTTGTTGGGATCTGGTAATCCCTTATATGAGAACTCATCACTCCAAACCAGTTTAAGGGGTTTCGTTTGTGCGTTCAAGGTTACCGCACAAAATAGGAGGGGAAAAAATAGTTGGATAATTCGCATATAATTGCTTTAGTTTCAGCAAGATAATAAATAGTTTCGGATGTGCTGCCTCCGAATTATTTGGCGGTTTCTGCTATTTTTTGTACCTTTGCAGAGCAAATGAATAACGCATTACACATACACCATCATGTTTTCTTGCCCAAGGGGTAAGCAACGGTGTAGTGTTTTACATACAACATAGTTGGCTTACCCCCGGGTAGGCCTTTTTTATTTGTATGCGTTACCATTATTGCCAATCATTTACATGAATACTATTATATGAAACTAACTCTAGCCATCCAAAAAAGCGGCCGACTGCACGACGATTCTATGCGACTGCTAAAAGAATGTGGAATCGACATAACCAATGGCGTTAATAAATTGAAAGCAGATGCCGGAAATTTTCCGCTGGAACTGTATTTTCTGCGCGATGATGATATTCCTCAGTATGTAGAAGATAATGTGGCCGATATTGGCTTTGTGGGAGAAAATGTAGTACTGGAAAAAAAGAAAAAAGTAGTTTCCTGTGAGCCACTGGGTTTTGGCAAATGCCGCCTAAGTATTGCCGTTAAAAAAGGGGATACTTTTTCCGGTATTGCCGATTTAGCCGGTAAGCGCATTGCTACCAGCTATCCGGTTATTTTAGGAGATTATCTGAAAAGCCAGGGAGTAACTGCTGAAATTCATGAAATTAGTGGTAGCGTTGAAATTGCCCCCGGCATCGGATTGGCAGATGCCATTTGCGATCTGGTGAGTAGTGGCTCTACACTTTTTATGAATGGCCTAAGAGAGGCAACCCCCATTTTACAATCGCAGGCGGTATTGATTAAAAATGCCGCACTACCTGCCGAAAAAGAAGCTTTATTAGAGCGACTACTCTTCCGCATCCGCTCTGTTAAAAAAGCCCGTAATCATAAATACATTCTGCTAAATGCACCGAACGATCGGCTGGATACTATCTTGTCGCTGTTGCCGGGTATGAAGAGCCCAACCGTATTACCCTTAGCCGAACCCGGCTGGAGCAGTGTGCACAGTGTGTTGAATGAAAATGATTTTTGGAATATCATTGAGCAACTGCGGGATGCCGGCGCCCAAGGGATTCTGGTTGTTCCTATTGAAAAAATGATCGTGTAAACCTACTCTATGTTAACTACTATTTTCAATCCACCCCCCGCCGAATGGAAATCGCTGCTACAAAGGCCGGCAGTAGATGCCACCGTTTTATTCGAGCAAGTGCGTTCGATTATGCAAGCGGTAAAAACGGGAGGTGATGCGGCTTTAATTAAATATACCCAAACATTCGATGGGGTTGCATTGCAAACAATTGAAATCACTAAAGAAACTATTGCGGCTGCTGCAAAAGAAGTGAGTCCTGCCTTGCAAGCAGCCATCCGGCAGGCAGCTGCTAATATTCGAACATTTCATACAGCCCAATTGCGCGAAGAAGCTCCAATAGAAACCCAAATGGGGGTAACCTGCTGGCGTAAGATGCGGGGGATAGAAAAAGTGGGTCTCTATATTCCCGGCGGAACCGCTCCCTTATTTTCTACTATCTTAATGTTGGGCATTCCAGCTCAATTGGCCGGGTGCCGTGAAGTAATTCTTTGTACCCCGCCCGGTAAAGACGGTAAAGTACATCCTGCTATTATGTTCGCCGCCGCCGAAGTGGGTATTCAGCGCATATTCACAGTAGGGGGTGTGCAAGCCATTGCCGCATTAACCTATGGCACAGCATCTATACCCGCCGTATATAAAATTTTCGGTCCCGGCAATCAATATGTTACCGCTGCCAAGCAACTGGCACAGCAAGAAGGTATTGCCATTGATATGCCCGCCGGCCCCAGTGAGGTTTGTGTGTGGGCCGATGAAACAGCCCATCCCGACTGGGTAGCTGCCGATTTGCTTAGTCAGGCTGAGCATGGATTGGATAGCCAGGTATTACTGATTACTACCTCGCCCGATTTACCCGAAAAAGTAAGACAATCTTTGGAACAACAATTATTGCTACTTCCCCGGGCAGATATGGCGCGAAAAGCTTTAAACAATAGTCGTGCCTTGGTGGTATCCTCGCAAGAGGAAGCCCTGGCACTGGTAAACAGCTATGCACCTGAGCATTTGATTATTGCTTGCAATAAACCCGAGGTTCTTGCAGAAGGGGTGGTAAATGCCGGATCAGTTTTTCTTGGGCATCTTACGCCGGAGAGTGTGGGCGATTATGCCAGCGGTACCAATCACACCCTGCCTACCAATGGATATGCCCGGGCTTATAGTGGGGTAAGTGTTGATAGCTTTGTTAAGAAAATAACTTTCCAGCAGCTCACAAGAGAAGGGCTCACAAGTTTAGCACCCACCGTTATTGAAATGGCTACTGCCGAAGGATTGCAGGCACATGCGCAGGCAGTGGCTATCCGGTTAAAAGAACCGATTGAAAAAGGAAATTGATAAATTATTCATGTTATTATATGCAGTTTGCTCTTCAACAAATAACCAGAAAAAATATTCAGCAGCTGAAACCCTATTCATCTGCCCGCGACGAATTTAGTGGCGAAGCAAAAGTTTTTCTCGATGCCAACGAGAATAGCCTGGGCTCTCCTTTAATCCAATGGTATAATCGCTATCCCGATCCGCATCATGTTCAATTGCGCAAAAAAATCGCTACCATCAAGGGCGTTGCTCCCGAACATATTTTTATCGGTAATGGCAGCGATGAATGTATCGACGTGTTATTTCGCTGTTTCTCTGAACCCGGCGAGAGCAATACGATTATTTGTCCACCCACCTATGGTA
Organism: Sediminibacterium sp.; assembly: GCA_040403945.1. GTDB lineage: Bacteria > Bacteroidota > Bacteroidia > Chitinophagales > Chitinophagaceae > Sediminibacterium. The sequence continues at coordinate 31,246 of JBBAJQ010000024.1, read as the reverse complement.
TGTATCAAGTGAGTGCACAGATTAATGATATCGCCATCCTGGAAGCACCTTTGTTACCTGATTACCAACTGAATCTGGCACATATAGAGCAGCTGGTAAATCCGCAAACCCGTATCATCTGGATATGCTCGCCCAATAATCCTACCGGCAACCTGATGCATTTGGAAGATATTGAAACCGTTTTGAATAATTTTTCGGGTCTGGTGGTGGTGGATGAAGCCTATATCAATTTTGCCCGCCAGCGTTCTCTGATTGCCTTATTACCCGATTATCCCAATCTGGTGGTGTTACAAACCCTCAGCAAGGCTTGGGGATTGGCAGGTCTGCGTATCGGAATGGCTTTTGCCAGTTTGGAGGTAGTTGAAATTATGAACAAAGTGAAGCCGCCTTATAATATCAGTGAGCCCGCACAGCAATTGGCCATAAAGGCACTGGAGGAAGTAGGGCAGGTAAATGACATGATTACTTTATTGGTAGATATGCGGGAAGCCCTGGCAGCCGTATTTCGGCAAATGCCGTTGGTAGAAGCTGTGTACCCCTCGGATGCCAATTTTTTGTTGGTAAAAATTCAGCAAGCTCATCAGGTATATGAATTCTTATTGGATAAAGGTATTGTGGTGCGCGACCGGAGTAGGGTGCAACTTTGTGATGATTGCCTCCGGATTACTATCGGTACCGAACAGGAAAATACCCTGTTAGTGGATGCCCTGGTAGCCTGGCACGAACAATAAACAATTTGGAGTGAATTGCTAATTGATTTGTAATTTCATCCGCACAATAAATAAAAACCCCATGGTACGAATTTCTGTATTACTGCTGGCAGGCTGTTTAATGGCCTGTTCATCTGAAGCCAATGATACGTTGCAAAAACCAACAACCAAAGCAATTTTGCCCGATGAAGATAATGCCGGGTTACGATTACCTTCCGGATTTTCTGCTTGGGTAGTGGCTGATAAAGTGGGACGAGCCCGCCACATCGCTGTAAATAGTCAGGGCGATGTATATGTAAAGCTAAGTGGTAAAGTAGGGGATAAGGGTATTCTGGTTTTGCGCGATTTAAATAAGGATGGACGAGCAGAAGATATTACGGGATTTGGAAATTATGGCGGAACCGGCATTGCCATTCATAATGGCTATCTCTATGCTTCTTCCGACGAAGAAGTTTTTCGCTACCGCTTGGATGCAAAAGGGGCAGTTGAAAATCCTTATCAGCCCGAAAAAATCATCACCGGGTTAATCAATCGCCGGCAGCACGAAAGTAAATCTATCACACTTGATAAGAAGGGTAATATCTATGTAAACATTGGTGCTTATTCCAATTCTTGCCAGATTAAAGACCGCCAGCCCGGATCAATGGGTATGCAGCCTTGTCCTATTTTAGACTCTGCCGGCGGTATCTGGCAGTTTAAATCGGATGTACAGAATCAAACCTACGGCAATGGTACTCGTTTCGCCACCGGGTTGCGCAATGTGGTGGGCCTCGACTGGAATAATCAAACGAATAGTCTGTATGTTACCCAGCATGGAAGGGATCAGTTAAATTCTTTGTTTCCTAAATTATACGACACCAATACCAATGCCAATTTGCCGGCAGAAACGATGTATGAAATGAAGCAGGGAGATAATGCAGGATGGCCTTATGTGTATTATGATCCCTTTCAAAACAAAAAAATGTTGGCCCCTGAATATGGCGGAGATGGTAAAACCGAGGGTGGTGCCGAATATAAAAATCCTGCCATGGCTTTCCCGGCCCATATGGCGCCCAATGCATTACTTTTTTATACGGGCAATATGTTTCCAGCGCGGTACAAAAACGGCGCCTTCATTGCTTTTCATGGTTCCTGGAACAGAGCACCCTTGCCGCAGGAAGGGTATTATGTGGCATTTGTGCCTTTTGAAAATGGAAAGCCTACCGGTAAATGGGAAATCTTTGCGAATGGTTTTGCTGGGGTAGATGTGATTACCAGTACAAGAGCAGCTCAACACCGCCCTTGCGGCCTTGCCGAGGGTCCGGATGGATCATTGTATGTATCCGACGATAATAAAGGAACTATATACAGAATCATTTACAACGGAAAATAATAATGCGTTTTGTGATACAATTATCTGCAATTAAACGGATTTCATTGGTGGTTGTTATGCTGGCATCCACAAAATTGGGAGTAGCGCAAACCGCTTCCCTGAAAGCCTCTATTGAAAAGGGCAAAACAGTATATGTGCAGCGTTGCATGGTTTGTCACCAACAGGATGGAGGCGGCGTGCCGCACCTGAATCCCCCTTTAGATGGTGCTTCTACCGTAAAAGGGAAAGATAAATCTCGCTTGATTACTATATTACTTAAAGGAATGTCTGACCGCGTAGAAATTGACGGAGAATACTATAGCAATAACATGGCCAGTAATGCCGACCTAACCGATCAGCAGATTGCAGACGTGTTAAATTATATCCGAAATAACTGGAGCAATAAAGTGCCTACCCCGGTTACCCCTGCTGAAGTAAAATCGGTGCGGGCTAAAACAAAATAAGCATGCGACGTATTCTATTTATCGATCGAGATGGTGTGATTTTGCAGGAACCGGATAATTTTCAGGTAGACCATATTAATAAAACGACTTTTGTTCCAGGTGTTGTTTCTACGTTATCACGTATTGCAGCCGATTTTGATTTTTACCATGTGATGGTAACCAACCAAGATGGATTGGGCACCGATTCTTATCCCGAAACGGATTTTTATCCCTATCAGAACCTGATGCTGCGCACTTTGGAGGGGGAGGGATTTCGATTTGATGAGGTTTGTGTGGATAGAACCCGCGAGGAAGATAAACAGCCTACCCGCAAACCAGGCACTGGATTAGTAACGCATCTGATAAATAATCCTGATTTTGATATGGCCAATTCTTTTGTAATTGGAGATAGGTGGAGTGATATCCAATTGGCGAAAAATCTGGGTTGTAAAGCGATTTATTTCCGATCCCCCCATGCTACTTTACAGTTTACACCCGAACAGGAACTAACCCTTCGCGATACCATTTTGTTAGAGGCACCCGACTGGCAATCTATTTATTCTTTCTTACAATTAGGGCTACGCAACGTTACCCATTCCCGAAATACCAAGGAAACCCAGATAGCCATACAACTCAATCTAGATGGAAAGGGGGAATCAGCAATAGATACCGGAATTGGTTTTTTCGATCATATGCTCGATCAGATTGCCCGCCATGGGAAATTAGATCTTACCCTTACCACTAAAGGAGATTTGCATATAGACGAACACCATACAATAGAAGATACTGCTATTGCGCTGGGAGAGGCTTTTGCCCTGGCTTTAACCGATAAGCGCGGTATGGAGCGATATGGATTTGCTTTACCTATGGATGAAGCGGAAGCAAAAGTGCTGATTGATTTTGGTGGCAGAAACTGGTTGGTATGGGATGCAGCATTTACGCGGGAAAAGATTGGTGAGATGCCAACCGAAATGTTTTATCATTTCTTCAAATCTTTCAGCGATGCTGCCAAGTGCAATTTAAATATCAGTTGCCAGGGAACCAATGAGCACCATAAAATTGAAGCTATTTTTAAGGCTTTCGCAAAAGCCATCCGAATGGCAGTAAAGCGCGATCCTTTTAGTAATTACCTGCCATCCACTAAGGGGGTACTATAAATATCTACAGTTTAGTCCGCGTCCATACTTCGGTTCTTCCAATCATCGAGAAACCGATATATCCCCGAACATTTAAGGTATTCGCATCTTTTAAACGCATATAACATTTGTAATCCTTGCCATTTTCCGGGTCGTAGATCCTTCCGTTGGTCCATTCCCCTCCTTCAAACTCAAAATCACGCAAAATGATGGAACCTACCAATGGTTTGTTTTTAAGGGCAGCGCTAGGATTATTTATATCCATTTTGGGTAGTCCCTTTTCGGTGAGGGGTTCGCGCAGCCAGACTATTTTACCGTAATATTTTCCATTTTCCTTATACACCTGAATCTTCCCCTTACTGCTGGAGTTTAGCCAGATGCCTACTACATCATCAGCTGGGGCAGGCGCATTTTTTGCCGGGGAGAAAAGTATCGTGCCAACCAAAAGCAGCAAAGATGCAAGTTGCATGTTATTGTCTTTACTTCGTTTATACAATCAGCAACCAAAAAAGTTCTCTCGAACTGAAAGTTATTACCTTTCTAAAAAAAATTTGTTATTACCGTAATTTGATTGCAAATTTGCTTTGATGAATATGAATCAACATAAGAGTTGGTGGTGGCATTATAACCTCGTCCGGGGATAGTAATGGCATAGCCTTCTATTTATTTGAAAATATCTTTCAAAACCCCGGCAAACCAATGCCGGGGTTTTGTTTTTGTAACCTGACCAAATAGGTTTATATGAAAAAAATTGAATTGAATACCCAATCCAAAAAAATGCTGGCGGATATTTATACGCCGGTTGGTATTTACCTAAGATTGCGGGATAAGTATCGGGATACTATACTGCTCGAGAGTACCGATCACCACGCAGCTGAAAACAGCTTTTCATTTATTGCTATCAATGCAATTGCAGGTATTGAAGTATCCGAACCCGGTAAACTTAATTATAAGTATCCCGGTGAAGAGTCGGTTAGCGAATCAATTGTTGATCCTGCCTCCGTACCCGACAGAATCTGGCAGTTTATGCAAAATTTTACCGCTACTGCCCCTGAATTTCCTGAAGCAAGCGTTGCGCAAGGTTTGTTAGGATATACATCGTACGACGCGGTACCTTTTTTTGAATCCATACAATTGAAAACAGATAAAGAGGGTTCTGCACCTCTTCCCTTAATGCGCTACCGATTGTATCAATACGTGATTGTGTTTAATCATTTTAAAGATGAAATCATTTTCTGCGAAAACAAACTGGCTGGAATTCCGGGGGATGGCGAGGCGGTTATATCCTTAATAAGAAGTAAGGATGTACCCGTATATCCATTTTCTGTATCAGGTGCCGAAGCTACCAACATGACGGATGCCTATTACCGAGAGATAGTTTCAAAAGGTATAGCCCATTGTATGCGGGGCGATGTTTTTCAGGTGGTGCTAAGCCGACGCTTTCAGCAATCATTTCGGGGAGATGAGTTTACTGTATATCGGGCGTTGAGAAGTGTAAATCCCTCTCCTTATTTATTTTTCTTCGACTATGGCGAGTATAAACTAATGGGCTCTTCACCCGAAGCACAAATCATAGTAAAAAATCAGCAGGCAGTTGTTCACCCAATTGCAGGCACATTCCGCCGAACCGGCGATGAAGCTACCGACCAGCAAATGGCACAGCAGTTATTGGCGGATGCCAAAGAAAATGCAGAACATATTATGCTGGTAGACTTGGCGCGAAACGATTTGAGCAGATGCTGCGATCAGGTAGTGGTTAGTCATTTCAGGCAGGTGCATTATTACAGTCATGTAATTCACCTGGTAAGTGAAGTAACCGGCAACTGTAAACCGGGTAAACATCCCGTGCAGTTATTGGCTGCCACCTTTCCGGCCGGTACCCTTAGTGGTGCCCCCAAATTTAAAGCTATGGAAATCATTGATCAGCTAGAACCTACGGCCAGAGGCTATTATGGGGGATGTATTGGTTCGCTGGGTTTTGATGGATCCTGTAACCATGCCATAATGATCAGAACCCTGTTGAGCCAACATAATACCCTATACTATCAGGCAGGAGCCGGCGTGGTAGCAGCCAGCAATCCCGAAAGTGAACTGCAGGAAGTGAATAATAAATTAAATGCGTTAAAAAAAGCTATTCAAATTGCTACGGGCGATAGCCTGTAAACTACCTGAACCTATTTATATGAGCGTACTGGTTTTTGATAATTACGATTCTTTTACCTTCAACCTGGTTCATCTGGTGAAGCAACTAACTACCGATGAAGTAACGGTGGTTCGCAACGACCAGATTCCCCTGGAAGCTGTTAATGCATTTGATAAAATAATTCTTTCTCCCGGCCCGGGAATACCCGAAGAAGCAGGGTTGCTTCTACCATTGATTCAGCAATATGCCGCTTCTAAATCTATCCTGGGGGTTTGTTTGGGGCATCAGGCTATTGCACAAGCATTCGGAGCCACACTCTCGAATCTGCCCGCAGTTTTTCATGGAGTGGCTACCCCTATTCAATTATTACCCGCTACTCCCAGAAAAAATGATTGGTTTACTGGATTAACAGTTCCCATTGAAGTGGGTCGATATCATAGTTGGGTAGTTAGCGACCAAAATTTGCCGGAATGTATAGAGGTTACAGCCAGAGATGCACAAAATTATATTATGGCGCTTCGGCATAAACAACTGGATGTGCAAGGTGTACAATTTCATCCCGAAAGTATTCTTACACCCCAGGGATTACAAATGATGCGTAACTGGTTAGAAAAATAATTATTGAAAAATCATGTACCAATGAAAAAGATCCTTAACTATTTACTCGAACATAAAACGCTCTCCCGTGAGGCTGCCAAAGATGTGCTGCTGCAAATGGGGGAGGGCAAGTTTAACGATAGCGAACTGGCTGCTTTTATTACAGTTTACTTGATGAGAAGTATTACGATTGATGAATTACTCGGTTTCCGAGATGCTTTATTGTTATTGTCTGTTAAAGTAGATCTTGGCAGTAATGCAGTAATCGATATTGTGGGTACCGGTGGCGATGGAAAAAACACATTTAATATTTCTACCCTTGCTTGTTTTATTGTAGCAGGCACGGGCGTAAAAGTGGCCAAGCATGGTAATTATGGGGCTTCCAGCATTAGCGGATCATCTAATGTTATGGAGCAGTTGGGCTATGTTTTTACCAACCATAGTGAACAATTGCGAAAGGAATTGGATGCTGCTAATATCTGTTTTTTACATGCACCCCTGTTTCATCCGGCATTAAAAGTAGTAGGCCCCATTCGCCGAAATCTGGGCGTGCGTACCTTTTTTAATATGCTTGGTCCCTTGGTAAATCCCGCTGCCCCGGCCACCCAACTAATTGGTGTATATAGCCTGGAAATGGCGCGGATATATAATTATGTGTTACAGCAAACGGGCAAGCCTTTTACCATTATACATAGCTTGGATGGGTATGATGAAGTATCCCTTACTAACGATACTAAAGTAATTACGGCTGCGGGTGAAAGGATGTACTCTGCCAGAGAATTAGGTAAAAGGCAGGTGATGCCCGAAGATTTATACGGAGGCGACACATTGGAAGAAGCAGCGGCTATTTTCCGGTCTATTATCAGCGGTAACGGTACCTGGGCACAAAATGCTGTGGTACTGGCCAATGCTGCGCTGGCTTTGGCAGGTACCGGACAATTTACTAACTACGAAGAAGCTTATCAGGCTGCCGTTAACAGCTTAGAGAGCGGCGCGGCACTTCAATCACTGGAAACCCTTATCTCTTTACAATCATGAACATACTAGATACAATCATAGCTGCCAAACAGCACGAAGTAGCCAGTCGCAAAAAAGCTATATCCATCCAACAACTGGAGCAACAGCCCCATTTTTTGCAACCCCTGCCCAGTTTGCGGCAATCATTGTTACATCCCTCCACCAATGGCATCATCGCAGAGTTTAAAAGAAAATCTCCCAGTAAAGGAAATATTCATCTGGATGCTGATGTGGTTACAGTAACCCAGGCGTATGCTTCTGCCGGCGCATCCGGAATTTCGGTACTCACCGACGAAAAATTTTTTGGTGGTAGTTGGGCCGATCTGGAAGTTGCTATTCAATGGGGGGTGCCTGTATTGCGGAAAGACTTTATTATAGACGAATATCAGTTGGTAGAAGCCCGCGCTCACGGTGCGGCAGTAATTTTGCTGATTGCGGCTTGTCTTACTCCGCTGCAGGTAAAAACATTGGCAGCAACAGCCCGCTCACTGGGTTTGGAAATTTTACTCGAACTGCACGATGCCTCGGAATTGGCTCATATACATCCTTCAATAACCCTGGTAGGTATCAATAACAGAAATCTGAAAAACTTTCAAGTGAATTGGCATCACTCCATAGAATTGGCTGCTCAGATACCTGCCGAATTTCCTTCAATAGCAGAAAGTGGGATTGATTCGATTGAAACCCTGCTGCAATTGCAGTCCGCCGGATTCAGTGGCTTTTTAATGGGGGAATATTTTATGAAGCAACCCGATCCTGCAGCGGCATTTATAGATTTTTCGAAAAATCTGCAGCAGGCAAGAAACGTAACAGAAAACTAATGACTGAAATCACGGTAAATATTCCACCACCTAGCCCTGCCTTTCGTTTGAAAGTGTGCGGACTAACCCAGTACGAGCAAGTGATGGCGTTGGATAACTTGGGAGTGATTTTTGCAGGTTTTATTTTTTATGCGCCCTCTCCCCGTTATTATAAGCGATATATGGATACATCGTTGCTAAAAAAGATTCGGGGAAAAAATATCAATAAGGTGGGCGTATTTGTTAATGCTTCCGTAGATGAAGTATTAAAAGCGGTAGATGAGGCAGGTCTTAGCATGGTTCAGTTGCATGGAGATGAGTCGCCAAAAACCTGTGAAAGAATTGCAGAATATGTTTCCGTGATAAAAGCCTTTCGTTTACGGGATGATGATAAGGTACTATGGAAAGTAAAAGATTATCAGCCGGTTGCTGATATGTTTTTGTTTGATACGGCCAGTTCCACATACGGTGGTTCCGGAAAAAAATTCAACTGGAAGGTTTTGTCAGGATTAAACATTGGCAAACCCTTCTTTTTAAGCGGCGGAATTGGTCCGGAAGATGTCCCGTTCATTCATCAGTTTGCGGCAGATATGGTTGCGAAAGATTTATTCGCATTGGATATAAATAGCCGATTTGAAACTGCCCCCGGCATAAAAAATATAGCACTCATTGAAGCGTTTATACAATCCTTAAACAATAAAACAACTTAAATACATACTATATGCAAACCGATACAACCACCCAAAGTTTTGTGCACCCGGATACGGAAGGGTATTATGGTAGGTTTGGGGGCGCCTATATTCCCGAAATGCTACACCGAAATGTGAGTGAATTGCGGGAGCAATATTTACCAATCATTCATAGTGCCGAGTTTAGAAAAGAAATGGAGTCTTTGTTACGAGACTATGTGGGCAGACCAACCCCGCTGTTTTTATCCGAGCGGCTCAGTACCGAATTGAATACGCAATTGTATTTAAAGCGCGAAGATCTTTGTCATACCGGTGCACACAAAATAAACAATACGGTAGGGCAGATTTTATTAGCCCGTCGTTTGGGTAAAAAGCGTATCATCGCCGAAACGGGAGCCGGGCAACATGGGGTAGCAACTGCCACTGTTTGTGCATTAAAGGGAATGGAATGTATTGTATATATGGGGGAAAAGGATATTCAGCGCCAGGCACCCAATGTTGCCCGCATGAAAATGCTGGGTGCGAAGGTAATTCCTGCTATTAGTGGAAGCCGAACCCTGAAAGATGCAACCAATGAAGCGATACGGGATTGGATTAATCACCCCAATGATACCCATTATATTATCGGTAGTGTTGTAGGCCCTCATCCTTATCCGGATTTGGTAGCCAGGTTTCAAAGCGTGATTAGCGAAGAGATAAGACTGCAGCTGCTTGATAAAACCGGATCAGAACTACCTACCCATGTGGTGGCCTGTGTGGGCGGAGGAAGTAATGCCGCTGGTGCCTTTTATCATTTTCTGGATGAACCCTCTGTTAAAATTATTGCCGTGGAAGCAGCAGGGCATGGGATACATAGTGGGATGAGTGCGGCTACTACCCAATTAGGAAAACCTGGTATACTTCATGGTAGTATGAGTTTGGTAATGCAAACCGACGATGGACAGGTTACAGAACCACATAGTATTTCTGCAGGGTTAGACTATCCCGGTGTGGGGCCTATTCATGCACATTTGTATGAGAGTGGTCGTGGCCAGTTTGAGAGTGCCACTGATGCAGAAGCATTGGAATGGGCTTTTCATGTAAGTAAAACAGAAGGCATCATTCCCGCACTGGAAACAGCGCACGCATTTGCTGTATTGCCCCGATTAGGATTACAACCCACCGATCGAGTGGTAGTTTGTTTAAGTGGCAGAGGTGATAAAGACCTGGGTACCTATATGCAGGAACTGGATAGATTTGCTTAATAAATTGAATGATTAGTATATGAGTAGGATAACAGCATTGTTTCGGAAAAAAACGTCGCATGTACTGAATGTTTACTGTACAGCAGGCTATCCAAAATTGGATAGTACCCTACCTGTTATGCGGGCGTTACAAGAAAGTGGCGTAGATCTGATAGAACTTGGGATACCCTACAGCGATCCATTAGCAGATGGACCGGTAATTCAGGCCAGCAGTTCGGAGGCGATAGAAAATGGGATGACGCTGGAGGTTTTATTTGACCAATTAAAAGAATTGCGGTTACCCATTGCTGAAGGAGGATTAGGTAACGATTTGCCGGTAATTCTGATGGGTTATATGAATCCGGTTTTACAATTTGGTTTCGAACGCTTTTGCGCAAAAGCTGCTGAAGTAGGGGTGGATGGTATTATTTTACCCGACTTGCCTGCATTCGAATTTAAACAATCGTATGGTGCTATTTTACAAAAATATCAGTTGGATTTTATTTTTCTGGTTACGCCTGAAACTACACCGGAGAGAGTATTACAGCTAGATGCACTTAGCACCGGATTTTTATATGCAGTAAGTTCTTCTGCTACAACAGGGCAGGAACAAAATATGGATGCGGTATCGGCTTATTTACAAAAACTGGCAGCCATGCCTTTGCAAAACCCTGTATTGGTGGGCTTTGGCATCAAAGACCGTAAAAGTTTTTTAATGGCCTGCGAACATGCTGCCGGTGCAATCATAGGTTCGGCATATATTAAAGTATTACATGGTAATATCCAGTATAGTTCTGTAACCAATCAATTTATTCATTCAATAATTCACCCCGCTTAGCAATGGAATTGGTTATTATTAAATATAATGCCGGTAATATACAATCGGTCTTGTATGCACTGGAACGAATGGGGCAATCGGCTGTAGTTACCGATGAGCCGGATCGCATTCGTGCTGCCGACAAAGTTATTTTTCCCGGTGTAGGGGAAGCCAGTTCAGCTATGCAGTACCTGCGGGCGCGAAACCTCGATCAGGTAATTGTAGAATTACGGCAACCAGTTTTGGGTATTTGTTTGGGTATGCAGTTGCTTTGTTCGTACAGTGAAGAAAATAACACTTCGTGTTTAGGTATTTTTAGTGAACGGGTTGTAAAGATGCAGCCCCCCCCTGCGGTTAACGGGCAGCGGATTAAAATACCCCAAATCGGGTGGAATAGTATTGCCCGGCTAAGCTCACCCCTTATGGAGGGGATACCGGAAAATAGTTATTGCTATTTTGTTCACGGCTACTATGTTCCCTGTGGAGATCATACTATTGCAACAACCGAATACATTCAGCCCTACAGCGCTGCCTTGCATAAAGGAAATTTTTATGGAACCCAGTTTCATCCCGAAAAAAGTGCCGAAACCGGTGCCAGGATTCTTCAAAACTTTTTACAACTATAAAAACAACGCATGCAAATTATTCCTGCCATAGATATCATTGCCGGTAACTGCGTGCGGCTTACCCAAGGTGATTATAAGCAAGAAACGCTCTACAGTAAGCACCCCCTAGATGTTGCCAAAGAATTTGAGCAGGCGGGGCTGCAAAGATTGCATCTGGTAGATTTAGAGGGGGCCAAAGCAGGAAAGATTGTAAATGCCGCTGTGCTGGAAACAATTGCAACCCACACAACCCTGCAGATAGATTTTGGAGGGGGGATTCACTCGGCTGCAGCGGTTCAGCAAGTGATAAACGCAGGGGCTACCTGGGTTACGGTTGGTAGTGTGGCGGTAAAGGATAAAGAGAAACTCAACAACTGGTTGGATACTTTTGGAGTAGAAAAATTTATGCTGGGAGCTGATGTAAAGGGGAAGCTGTTGGCAGTGAGCGGTTGGACGGAAACTACCGATCAGGAAATAGCCCCCTTTATTGAATATTGGATTTCCAGGGGCATCCGCCAGGTATTTTGTACGGATATAAGTAAAGACGGACAATTAGCGGGGCCTTCTATCGATTTGTACAAAAGCATTTTACAACAATTTCCCGAACTATACTTTATTGCCAGTGGCGGCGTTAGTTCAATGGAAGATATTATTGCATTAGAGCAAATAGGCTGTAAGGGGGCGATTGTGGGCAAGGCGATATACGAGAAAAGGGTTACCCTGCAACAATTGGCCCATTGGAAAAAATAAACGCATGTTAACCAAACGAATTATACCCTGTCTGGATATCCGGGATGGCCGCACCGTTAAGGGGGTGAATTTTGAATCTATCCGGGATGCCGGTGATCCGGTAGAATTAGCCGAACTGTATGCAAGCGAAGGGGCCGATGAATTGGTATTTCTGGATATTACCGCCACCATTGAAAAGAGAAAAACCCTCCACCAACTGGTAAATCGGATTGCCCATCATATCAATATCCCTTTTACGGTGGGAGGAGGGATATCTTCTGAGGAAGATGTGCAGGTATTACTGCAAAATGGGGCCGATAAGGTAAGCGTAAATTCTGCCGCGTTTCGTAACCCGGATTTAATTTATCATCTAGCAAAGCGTTTTGGCAGTCAATGCATCGTGCTTGCTATTGATACCCAATTGGAGGCCGATGGGGAATGGTACGTTTATTTGAATGGGGGTAGGGTTAAAACTGCTATGCGGTGTATCGATTGGGCCCAACAAGCAGTATCCGCCGGTGCCGGGGAGATATTACTTACTTCTATGAACAACGATGGTACCAAAAAGGGATTTGCCCTTGATATTACTCGCTTGCTGGCCGATCAATTGCCGGTACCGGTGATTGCTTCCGGTGGGGGAGGTACGGTTGCCCATTTTGTGGATGTGTTTCAGCAGGGCCATGCTGATGCGGCATTGGCAGCCAGCATTTTTCATTTCAAAGAAATTGCTATTGCAGATTTGAAGCAACAACTTCGTTTACAAGGAATTACAATAAGATAATTAATATTTTAATTGAATTTATTATGCTACCAGATTTTAATAAATACCCCGATGGATTACTGCCCGCAATCGTGCAGGATGCAAATACCCGGAAAGTGTTAATGCTGGGATTTATGAATGAAGCTGCCTGGGAAAAAACCCTTCAAACAGGGTATGTAACCTTCTTTAGCCGTTCTAAGCAGCGCTTGTGGACCAAGGGAGAGGAGAGTGGTAATTTACTGGAGTTGGTAGATAAGGGCCTGGATTGCGATGCAGACACACTCCTATTGCAGGTGCATCCGAAGGGGCCCGTTTGCCATACCGGAGCCGATACCTGCTGGAATGAAACCAATACGCACCATAATTTTTTGGCTGAATTAGAACAGATTATTGAAAGCCGGAAATCTGCTTCCCCGGAAAGTTCTTATGTTGCCAAAATGTATGCCAAGGGTTTGAACAAAATTGCCCAGAAAGTAGGGGAGGAAGCCGTGGAACTGGTGATTGAGTCGAAAGACAACAATCCGGCCCTTTTTTTAAACGAAGCGGCAGACCTGTTGTTTCATTATTTACTTTTGCTTAACGCGAAAGGTGTTAATTTGCAGAAAGTAACCGAATTACTGCAAGAACGGCATCGTTCGGCCTGATATATCAAAACCGTAGTTTGAAAAATACCCTCCATGAAAAAAGCATTATTACTTGTTTTCTTGTTTCCTCTTTTAGCATTGGCACAAACCAAAGATCCTTTTGTGCTGAAAGGATATGTTACCGGCTTAAAAGATAGCGTTACAGCTTTTCTGATGAATGCCAATAACAACAAAACCTTGGCTACGGCAACCGTAGTAAATGGAAACTTTACCCTTAAGGGAAATATTCGCGAGCCGGATATGTTTCAACTGGGTTTTATTGGTTATGGGCAGATGACAGAATTGTTTTTACAAAACGATCAGGTTGCGCTCAATGGGGATATCAATAATCTTGCAGCCGTTACGGTTACTGGCTGTCCTTTGCAGGATGATTTTAATATGTTTAAACAGCAATTTATTCCTTATATCAATCGGCTTCGCGAATTGGGGGGCGCTGTAAATGCTGAAACAAATCCTGCCAAAAAAGATTCTTTAATGAAGGGATACAATGTAGTGCGTCAGCAGGCCGTAGCCGCAACCAACCTGTTTATTCAGGCTAAACCCGCCTCTCCGGTAAGTTCGCTGGTATTGGCCGTAATGATGAGTGGATTTGATGGTATAGCCGATTTGGAAACTAAATATGCCCAGTTGCAGCCCGCTGCTAAAAAAGGTTTTTATGCCCAAAATATCGAAAAAACCTTAGCAGAAGCCAAACAGGCCATGATTGGTCAGGTAGGAACCCAAGCAGTAGATTTTACGCAACAGGATGTGAATGGAAAGCCGATCGCCTTATCTTCTTTTCGGGGCAAGTTTGTGTTAATCGACTTCTGGGCAAGTTGGTGTGGACCCTGCCGTGCCGAAAATCCGAATGTGGTGAATGCCTTCAATCAATTTAAGAATAAAAACTTTACTGTATTGGGCGTTTCCCTGGATAATGCCAAACCAAATTGGTTACAGGCTATTCAGGCAGATAATCTTAGCTGGACGCATGTGAGCGATTTGCAATATTGGAATAATGCAGTAGCTCAGCTGTATCGCATTGGCAGCATACCTGCTAATATTCTGGTAGACCCCTCTGGAAAAATTGTAGCCCGCGATTTACGGGGTGAGGCCCTTACCCGCAAACTGGCAGAATTACTGGGTCAGTAATTGCTTTGGTTTATAAAAATTGCTGTAGGTACTGATCTTCGTTATACCCGAGTGTAATCACTTTACCGTCTCTTTCTATTAAGGGGCGCTTGATAATGCTGGTTTGGCTGCTAAGTAATTGCAGGGTACCCTTTTCTGTTTGCACACTTTTTTCGTTCGCCTCACTATTTTTCTTCCAGGTAGTTCCTTTGCGGTTGATAAGAGCCTCCCAACCCACTTGTTGCCCCCACGTAACTAGCTTTTCGTTACTTATTCCCAGTTTTTGGTAATTATAAAAAGTGTAGGAGAGGCTATGTTGATCGAACCATTGAATACACTTTTTTACGGTATTGCAATTGGGAATTCCATAGATAGTATACATACTTTACCGATTAAGAATGCAAAAATAACCGCGAAACACATTTATTCCACGGTTTTGCTGGTATTGTTTTACTTTCAGTAAATATCTTCTGCTGGCATGAGATTTTTTCTCTTTATAATATTATTATTCAATGGGTTACAAGTGTTTGCCCAACAAAAAAAGGTTGCACAGCCAGCAGGTGCCCCCGTATCAGGTTTCGTGCAGGATATCCGTTCTCAGTTGGGATTAGCACAGGCCACTTTACAATTTACAAATAGGGAAGACACCACCCGTAAATATAGGCACTTAGCAGATGCACAAGGTAAATTTTTGATAAGTACACTTACACCCGGTAAGTATCAGTTAATAATACAACAAATAGGCTATCAACTTTTTAAATTAGATAGTATCAATATTCCTGAAGGAAACAATGAAATTTTTTTAGGCAACCTTCAGTTACAAGCAAGTGAAAACGGATTACAAGAAGTAGTAGTGCAAGCCGAAAAGCCAACAGTAGAAGAGAAAGACGGAAAAATAATCTATTCGGTTGGCGAATCTGCTATGAATAATGGAAGCAATGCCGGCGAAATGTTACGGAATATGCCCATGTTGAATGCGCAGGCAGATGGCAGTATCATGCTAATGGGTAAAGTGCCACTAATTTTAATGGATGAAAAACCCGTGAATGTATCGGGGCAGCAGCTGGCAGATTTATTAGAAAGTTTACCGGCCAGCGTAATTGAAAAAGTGGAAGTAATGCAAAGACCTCCCCCCGAATATGCCAGTTATCCGGGTGGTGTAATTAATATTGTTACCAAAAAAGGCAGGGTTGGTCAATTCGAGAAAATCTCCGTAAGTGGGGCTACAAGAGGAGAGGGCAGCCTTTTTGCAACCTATGGATATCGTTCGGGTAAATGGTCAATAAATGCCGTTGGAGGGGCCGCCAGCAGGGTTTCTCTGGGTAGTGGTTGGAGCCATCGAACGAACAAGTATGCGGATTCAACCAATTATTTACATACGCAATCCAGCTATAATAATCGCAGTTGGTCTCCCAATGCTCGATTTCAAGCAGAGTATTCGCCTAGTAAATACCAAACCGTAAGTTTAGTGTATCAGGGAAACTGGAATTATGCCGATAACTATAGTACCATTTTATATACCAATATAAATCGTTTAGAGCAAGCATATAAGGCATCCACCAGAAATAATGCGTATAGTGGCGATGGAAATGGGCAGTCATTTTCTGGTTCTTATCAATGGACTGGTAAACGCCCTGCAGAAAAATTGCAATTGTTCTCTGGAATGCAGTTAAATAAAAATTTTAATGAGCGTGATTTTTTTCAGCAGTATTTAACGGGCGATTTACTGCCAACTGGCGCAGATTCTACGCAATGGCAGGTAACCGACCAGTTTACCAGAAGTGGCTATACGAACCTGTTTTATACCCGCCCCATAGACGACTCAGCCAAGCACCTTATTACCTCCGGGGTAACGGTTTCTTCTAGCCGGGTGCATAATGTACTTAATTCGGGATATCTCCGAAAAGCGGATCTTACGGATGTGCCGTTGGATAAATTAAGTAATGATTTCTTTTTTCGCCAGCAGATTGTAACGGCCCGTTTGGGGTGGATTTGGAATTGGAAAAATCAATGGAAACTGATGGCGGCTGTTCAGATGGAATATACTGCCAATGGATTTACCTTTCAGAAAGGCAATGTAGCGAATGCAAATAATGATTATGTGCACTGGCTACCCTCTTTTTCACTTCGGAAAGAGTTTACCCGAAGGCTGAATACCACTTTTGGCTTCCGGGAAACCATCCGCCGGCCGGGTATCGGTGAGATGAACCCCAGTATTGATTATACTGATCCCTATAATATAAGATTCGGAAACCCTTTTTTGCAGGCTCAGTTAACCGACATGTACGATTGGAATATCAGTTATTATATTCCAAAAGTTAGCTTTAGCGGAACACTGGGATTTAACCAAGTAAAAAATGTATATCAACCCATTCGAACACTAGCCGATAGTGGCAGAACCTATACTACGTATCAGAATATTTCTAATCAGCAAGAGTATCAAATTAATCTCTGGTCGGGCATTACCATCAGTAAAAAATTCCGGATGAATCTAAGCACCGGCTATACCTATCAACAGTACAGCGAAACCCAAAAAAATCTCTACAAATACCGTGATGGGGGAAGTTTTTCTGCGGGACTCAATTATAGCTATGCCCCCAATCCGCTCACCTTATTAGAAGCCAATAACCGATTTACCAACTGGGCAAGTCCCCAAGGCGTTTCCCGCAGTAATATCAATATGAGTATCGGGATACAACAAAAAATGTTTAAAAAGCAAATTACCGTTGGATTGCTGGCAATCGATCCATTTCGTATTCAACGGTATCAAAATACAACTTACGGCACTAATTTTTCCATAGAAAGTTATAGTGAAAGCATTACCCGTAATTTTCGACTTACCATTAGCTGGCAAATCAGTAAGAATGTGGTTAAAAGCAAACTAACCCAGCAACAAAAAGAGGAAGCCCTTCAAAAAATGGGCAGTCGTAAATGATTTTTACAAAGTACGCACGCTTAACAGGTCTGGGTATTTTTTGGCAATCCAACTTTCACCTACCGGCTGAATCCATTGATTTATCCAGTCTTGCAAAGTAGCTACTAAATTATTAAAATAAAGCGTTTCTGTGTGGATGGTTTGATTTTCAATTGCACCTGGTAAATCACCCATATCCAACAAGTGTACTTCATCCTGCATCCAAAATGCTAAAGTACGGCGATTGAAAAAATCAGTATTCCATGTTTGTTGCACCTGTTGTATAAAATGTACCGAGCTATCGGTGCTGCAACCACTCACTTGTGTATGGCTTTCATCTGCTACCAAAATAATAAATTGGTTGAATGCAATCAATCCAATGCCCTTTACCGCCGCTCCGTGGGCCGTCCATGCCGAAATAAATTCATCGATACTTTTTTGAATTTGCTCCGATTCTGTGCTGCTAAATGGTCGGCTGCTTTGGTAAATCCAAATACGTGAAGTAGGGGCAAAGTGAGATGGAATCAGGTGAACGGGTATTATATTTTCCATATTATTGGGTGGTTGCGGTTGAAGGGGCTTCTAAACTCATAGCAATCATTTCGGCAATATCCAGTACTGTTACGGAAGCTTCTTTTTCGTGGTGCTTTACGCCATCGGTTAACATGGTATTGCAAAAGGGGCAGGCAGCTGCTATCCATTGTGCCCCGGTTTCTATCGCTTCGGCAGTTCTTTCAATATTCACACCTCTCTGCCCTTTTTCTTCTTCCTTAAACATTTGTGCCCCCCCGGCTCCGCAGCAGAGTCCATTGGTTCGGCAACGTTTCATTTCTATCAATTCTGCATCCAGGGCCTCCAATACTTTACGTGGCGCTTCGTATACCTGATTGGCACGACCTAAATAACAGCTGTCGTGATACGTGATTTTTTTACCCGTAAAACTACCTCCTCCCTGCAATCGTAATTTACCGGTAGCTATTAATTCCTGAATCAGTTGGGTATGATGTATAACTTCATAATTACCGCCTAATTCGGGATATTCATTTTTTAACGTGTTAAAGCAATGCGGACAAGTGGTGACTATTTTTTTAATGCCATATCCATTTAACACCTGAA
>JBBAJQ010000024.1:0-12345 GCA_040403945.1 Sediminibacterium sp. | reverse complement strand
CAATGCGGACAAGTGGTGACTATTTTTTTAATGCCATATCCATTTAACACCTGAATATTCTGATAGGCCATCATTTGAAATAAAAATTCGTTTCCCGCTCTGCGGGCAGGGTCGCCGGTACAGGCTTCTTCCTTGCCCAAGATAGCCCACGACATACCAACCTGATTGAGTATGGTAGCAAATGCTTTGGTAACTTTTTGGGCTCGCTGATCAAAGCTACCTGCACATCCTACCCAAAATAAAATTTCCGGTGTTTCACCTGCAGCTACACTTGCTGCCATCGTTTTCACTTGCATAGCCTAGTTGTTTTTTGTAAAGTTACTGAAAAAAAATGCTTACTCACCAGAAGGCAACTAATAGAAATAGGGTACTAATTTCTGGTAAAGAGGTAATTAGTTTGCCGCTAGTGACTAGCCCCTTTCTTTACACTAAAAATATGTAGCACCTGAGGGAAAATTGCCTGCATGGTTTCAGCCACTCCTTTAGGAGAGCCCGGAAGGGTGATTAATAAACTATCCCCGGCAAATCCGGCAATGCCTCTGCTTAGCATGGCATAGGGTGTGCGCTGTTGGCCGTAACTTCTGGCTGTTTCCATAATACCTGGTACTTCTCTATCTAACAGGGGTCGAATAGCTTCGGGTGTAACATCGCGAACAGATAAGCCGGTTCCGCCGGTAAAGAGTATTAGCTGATAACCTGCTGCAATTAATTTTTTCGCTTCCTGCTGTATCATTTCTATTTCATCGGGTATTACTGTTTGCGTATCAATGGTCAATTGAAATTTTTCGAGTATTTCAGCTATAACTACTCCGCTCATATCTTCCGCTTCTCCCTTACTAATTCTGTCGCTGCAGATAACTACTGCCACGGGAAGTTTTGATGGATAGGCATAGTTCAGATCTGTTTTCCCCCCTTTTTTCTCGTTAAGTTGAATATCTGTTATCTGAATATCGCTATCAATTGGCTTTAGCATATCATAGATAGTTAACGCAGTAATCATTACTCCATGCATGGCTTCTACCTCAACGCCCGTTTTATATACGGTTTGTACTTCAACGGTAATTTTTATTGTGAGTTCTTGAATATCAAATACTATAGAGGCAAATTCAATAGGCAGGGGATGACAATCCGGTACTACTTCATATGTTTTTTTACAGGCCAATAATCCGGCCGCTCGGCTAAATTCAAATACATCTCCTTTCGGAACTTTCCTATTTTTTATCGCCTCTATTGTTTCCGGTTTAGATACCCGAATAGTTCCAGAAGCTACTGCTATTCGCAAGGTGTTCGATTTGTGTGTGATGTTTACCATATAAATTTGCTAAAGTAAAAACTTAATTATTGTAACTTACTTATTCTCTTTCCATTGATAACTGGCATCTTCAAATATTTCTTTCCCCCAAATGGGTAATTCGGATTTTATTTTCTCTACACATTCGGTACAGGCTTCAATAGCAGTTGCTCGGTGTTTGGAGGAAGTGAAAACAAATAAGCACAATTCACCTACTGCTACTTTTCCTAAGCTATGGTACACATGCATACAGGTTAAATCGTATTTTTCAAAAATCTGTTCTCTGATTGCCTGCATGCATTCCAGTGCCATGGGTTGGTTACTGGTATATTCAATCCCTATCACTTGTTTGTTGTTTATACTATCGGCCCTTACCTGACCTAAAAAAATATTGTGAGCACCTATATTGGTTTTGGTGGCATGTTTGGTGATACTATCTGCAATAAATGAGGGCGCAATAGCCCCTTCTACAAAAATGTTTTTTAGCTGCATACAACTTCATAATTTAAAGCCATAAATTCTTCAACATTGCTGGGTGCTGAATGGAGTGCTTTCGGATTTGCCGTTAACGTAACGGTATAAAATCGTTGATATAGGGCATGATAGGTGAGCAGTTGATTTACCAATACATCTCCTATTCCTGTAATTAATTTAATTACTTCGGTGGCCTGAATGGTTCCTATAATTCCAGGTATCACCCCTAAAACGCCAGCATCTGCACAACTAATCACTTCATCCCCGGAGGGTGGTTCCGGAAATAGGTCGCGGTAACTGAGCATAGGTTCCATGCCTGGCACATTAAATACAGCTACCTGTCCCTCATATTTAGAAACCGCTCCAAAAACCAATGATTTTTGCAGTAATACACAGGCATCATTAATTAAATACCTGCTTGCAAAATTGTCGGTAGCATCTACAATAATATCATAGTTGATAAACTGTTCTAGGGCAAATGCCTGATTGCAATATTCAGGAAAAGCAGTTGCTGAAACTAAATCATTCAACTGTTTTAATTTTTCTACAGCAGTAATTGATTTATTCTTTCCTATGTCTTGTTGCCCAAATAAAATTTGTCGCTGTAAATTATTGAGCGAAACGGTATCATGATCTACTATACCAATATTTCCTACCCCTGCAGCCACTAAATATTGTAAAATCGGACAGCCTAATCCTCCGGCACCAATTACCAAAACCTTTGCCTTCGACAATTTATCTTGGGCCGTTATTCCAAAATTGTCTAAAATGATTTGTCGCTGATATCGTAAAAAAAATTCTTTCATAGTATAAACTATCCCCCCGAAAATGGTGGCATACAGGCAATAATACTCGGTTCGGTAATTTTTTGAGGAACTACTATCAGTTGATTATTTAATGCCATAACAAATTTAGCACCCACTAAACCCGGATATTGTTTGCATAGCCATTCCTTTACCGCCTCCGTAGATCCTGGATTTTCAATTTTTACAGATGGGCACCCAGAAATATCTGTCAATTGTCCAAAGAATAAAATCTCAATATCCATACGCTTAAGTTACTAATAATTTTATTGATGCTAATAATAATACAATGGCTAAAGTGATTTTAAGCACTTGCTGATTTAAACGCAACGACCCCATCCATGCTCCAATAAGCCCTCCCACAAATGCGACTGCAATAAAATTTACTATTTGCAGATCTGCCCTGTACCCCTTTGAAATTTGCCCCGCCAATCCAGCCACTGAGTTTACAAATATAAAAACCGCACTGATAGCGGCAGTTTGTTTTTGATTAGTCCAGTTGGCCAATAACAAAAACGGAGACAATAAAATTCCACCCCCAATACCAATTAGTCCCGATAAAAAACCAATGGTGCCGCCAACCAATAAGGAAAGTCCTATGTGGGGTGCTTTCAAATCTTTATCGGCTGTATTAGGATATAGAAAAAATCGAGCAACAGGAATTAGGAGTAATACCCCTAATATTTTTTTGTACACCTGGGCATCCAGCGATATTGCGCCCCCTAAAAATGACAATGGAATAGAAGTAATGATAAAAGGCAAAAATATTTTCCATTTGAAATGCCCTCCCTTGTAAAAAAGTATAAAAGATGAGAGGGATACAAATAAATTTAAAATTAACGCAGTAGGTTTCATCACTTCCGGAGCAAATCCATACAAAGCCATTAATGCTAAATAACCACTTGCACCGCCATGACCAACGGATGCATATAGTAACGCTACAATAAATAAAAGAATTCCAAAAGTAATCGTCATAAAATTCCTATAAATCTACCATAAATGTATTTGAACAATCGTATCCTTTTTTATTGCTGTTACTGTTTCCCCTAATTCTACAAAACAGTTCGCTTGGGCAAAGGAATGCATTTTAAAAGATTCTTGTCCTGTTAACAACACTACTTCTTTTTGTTTTCTGTTGTATTGCCCTTTTAAAAAATGGGTGAATCCAGCAGGTTTTTGGTAATCGTTCATTATTTGCGCACTTTCAATCAGGGGAGCATTTTTTGTTCCGGATAAAGCGTCTATAATTCTGGTAACATATAAATAAAAACAACTGAGGGCTGAAGCCGGATTGCCAGGTAGTGCAACCACAACTTGCTTGCCTTTCTTTCCCAAGTACAAGGGTTTTCCTGGCTTTTGTTTTACTTTATAAAACAAGGGTTCAACTCCATTTCTTTGGGTAGCTTCTAGCACAAAGTCATAATCTCCTACGCTGATGCCACCCACTAAAAGGGTAAGATCTGATTGTGAAATGGAATTTTGTAGGGCCGTTGTGATATTGTCTAATGAATCTGTTACTTTTTTTACGCTAATTTTCTTTATACCCAATTTATGCAGGGCTGCCACCAGCATATGCGAATTAGATTCGTATACCTGCCCGCTAGATAACGGTTTTCCGATAGCCTGCAATTCGTTTCCGGTAACAATGATATGGATGGAGGGTTGGTTGATTACAGTAACTGCTGAAAGACCCATGCTTGCCAATACGCCAATGGTGGCAGGGGTTAACAATGTTCCTTTGGTTAGTGTAAGACTATCTTTTAGTATATCTGCGCCTATTTGGCGAACATTTACTCCGGGTATAAGATTACTATCTGTGATAGTGATGAAATCATTCTGTAAGATTGTTTTTTCCTGCATCACAACTGTGTCAGCCCCTTCTGGTAAGGGGGCTCCAGTAAAAATACGAACCGCTTTTCCTTCAGTTACCTCCAACAGTTCGGATGATCCTGCTTGTAACATGCCTGTAATCTGTAACGGGGAATCTTGGTACCCAGGCGTATAAGCGAATGCATATCCATCCATGGATGATTGTAAGAAGCCTGGCACATTTACCGGCGAAAATATATCGGTATCTAACACATAGCCGGTTGCTTCCTCCAGTTTTATTGGTATTGCTGCCAATGGTTGAATGTTATCCCTTATTATCTTATATGCTTCTTCTACACTTACCATATTTTCAAATTACCTGTTTTGCATGCGTGTTTATCCTCCAATGCTAATCATGGTTCTATTGGTTAATTGATTGGTTTCAATTGTATGCATATTTGTTGAAAGTTGCCCGCCCAAAGCCTCTTTTTTATCGTAAATATTCTGATGAATGAGGGGAATGATATTTTCACCCCTACGATAGGCACTTAATAAGTCGGTTTCTCCGTTAGAAAACAGGCAGTTTTTCATTTTGCCATCTGCGGTTAATCGCATTCTATTGCAGTCGCTGCAAAATGGGGCACTCATGGTACTGATTACGGCAAAAGTTCCCTGATTTCCAGGTACTCGATAATTTTTGGCAGTTTCATGGGGCTGTCTATTTATCGGCTGAATGGGATAAACTGAACTGATGGTTTCTAATATTTGATGTAAGGTGATTACTTTATCGCTATTCCATTGGTTTCTATCAAAAGGCATAAATTCTATGAATCGCACATGAACGGGTGTGTTGATTGTCCAATGTATAAAGTCAATAATTTCTGTATCATTTACTCCTTTGATTACAACCATATTCACCTTCGCTTCAATTTGGTTATCTAACATCAATTGAATATTACTCATTACCTGGTTAAACCGATCTCGTTTAGTCATAAGCACAAATCGGTCTTTTTGAAGGGTATCTAAACTAATATTCACCGATTTTATTCCTGCTTTTTTTATTTCCGGGAGCATTTCGTGTATGCGTGTTCCATTGGTGGTTAAGGTTAGCTGAACGGGCAAGCGGGATAGTCGCTCTAAAATTTGAGGAAAATCTTTTCTTACCAAGGGTTCCCCACCGGTTAGTCTGATTTTTTTAACGCCCTCCTGAACAAATAAGCGGGCAATAGACTCTATTTCCTCTGCCTGCATTAGTTGTTGGGTGGGGGTGAACGAATATTCTTCTTCCGGCATGCAATAAAAGCACCTCAAGTCGCAATTGTCCGTTAAGGAAATTCGCAAGTAATCATGCACTCTATTAAAGTTATCCTGAATCATGTTATGGTTTCGATGCTAATAATTGCTGATAATCTTCTGGGGTATCAATATCTACCAATCCTTCTTCAAAATGCAATTTAGCTACTTCTGCTCCTCTTTGTAGGATAATATTTTTTGCTCCAACGTCTCCGCGTAATTCTAGTAAATCAGGGAAGATGCTTTTATGAAATAAGGCGGGTGTGCCCAAAGTATTGGCATAGTAACATGCTGCTATAGGAAATCCGCTACGCTGTTGTAATTGAATCAAGGCTTGTATGTTAGCAACAGCAATAAAAGGTTGGTCACATACCACCAACAAGATACCCTCTAAATCGGGTATATTTTTTTGTGCCACCTGGATGCCTAATCGAATGGAGCTAGCCATTCCTTCTCGCCAATTTTCATTAATGGTAATGGAAAAGTCGGTAGCCCCTATTTCTTGGATAATTTTTTCTGCTGAGGCTCCTAAAATCAAAAAAATAGGAAAATTAGTTGCCTGCTTTAAATTGCCAATAAGCCGATTTAATAATGTTTCCCCTTGATATGATAATAATTGTTTGGGAATTCCCAATCGCTTGCTTTCACCCGCTGCAACAATTACAACACCCCCTTTTTGAATTGGATAATTCATTAGGAGTGGATTAAGTCTTTTTTCAATCGCAGCATCGAGCCCGGCTTATTCGTGAATACTGCTTGTATTTCGGCCAGTATACTAATCGCAATCTCTTCTGGCGTTTCTGCACCTATTTCCAGTCCGGTGGGGCCATATATTTTATTCAACATACTATCCGTGATTGCTATCCCTTCATCGGTTAACTGGGCAATCATTTTTTGTAGTTTCTTTTTCGGACCTAATATGCCGATATACGAAATGGGTTGGTGTATTAAGGCGGCTAACATTTTTACATCATACTGGTAATTATGCGTCATTAATACAAAACAGGTTCTGCTATCAATAGCTATTTTGTCTAACACTTGCTCGGGCTTACTTACCAGAATCTGGCAGGCACTGATGAATCTGTCTTTTTTGGCATGGGTATTTCTTCCATCTACAACACTTACATCCCAGCCCAACTGATGTGCAATCGTTATCAATGGAATCGCATCATTTCCAGCCCCAATTATGAAGAGTGCAATGGCTGGTTGTATAAATTCAAATAACAAGTTGCCAGCGTAATTGGGGTGTGCATAATCTTTTACTATCGATTTTCGCTTGCTGAATAATTCTGCTGCTTCCTCCATAATCAAACGAGATAGGGGGGAGCTATTTTCTTTTGCTGCTATCAATTGCTGCTGGTTCAAAAGTAAGCAGGTACCCAGCTGGGGATTTTTTTTATTTGACAAGTCAAATCCAGTTACTAAAATTAGTTCTTGTCTTTTTTGTTGCGAAAGTCGCAATAATTCAATCGGATTGCATGGGTCTTCGGTGTGAATGTATTCAAATAATATATGTATAATGCCTTCGCAGCCCAGTTGAACGCCGATTACTGCATCCGATTCATCCGTTGTGTCATATTTTACCAGTCTGCTTTTTTTTTCAGTAAATGTGAGCATGGCTTTTTGTAAAGCATCTCCTTCTAAACAGCCTCCGCTGATGGCACCGGTCATTTTTCCATTTTCTGTTACCAACATTCTAGCACCGGGTCTTCTATATGAGGAACCTTCTAAATGAACCACCGTTGCCAAAACACAATCCAGACCCTGTTGCGTGGCCTGGTCGTAGCATGCGATTATTTCTCGAAATTCCCTCATGTTATTAGGTGCAGTTGAAATTAATAAGGCTGATATCCTTTTACTACCGCTATTTTAGCTGCCGGAATTTCTGAAACCTGAACCAGAGGTGCTTTGTTTCCCCAAGCATTTCTGATATAATTAATGACATCGGTCACTTCTTTATCGGTCATCTCAATCCCTGCCATTTCGCCGTCAAATGAGCTGGCTTTAATTTTTATTGGGCCGCGCATTCCCTTCAGAATGATTTTCACTAAGCGATTCTTATCAGTTAAATTACCGGTTTTTACCAGTGAAGGAAATGCCCCCTCAACACCCATACCATTTTCCATATGGCAGGATATACAATAGGTTTCGTAAACTTTTTTGCCGTTCTGTATGCTGGCATTGGGTGTGCTAGTTTGAACAAATGAAAAACAAATAGCTGTCAATAGGGTAGCACAAAGTAGGGTAGTTGTTTTCTTCATTGATATTTTTTATGAATGAAAAAAGACTGCCCTATAGCAATCTTTTTTTTGAATGCTGTTAATAAAACGCCTAGCTTTTAGTTAGTTCTTTTAAATACGGTTGATTGTATAAACGTTTTCCGGTTGCCTTATACAAGGCATTGGCGAGTGCAGCGAATACTGGAGGAAACGGCGGTTCACCTAAACCGGTAGGATCAATTGTATTTTGAACAAAATGCACATCAATTTTTTTAGGAGTTTCTTTATGTCGAATAATACGGTATTGATTTAAGTTTTTTTGCATTGGAACCCCTTTTTCAAAGCGCATTCCTCCATACAAGGCATTTCCTATTCCATCTACCACCGCTCCTTCTACCATATTTTTAGCACCCTCGGGGTTTACAACAAACCCACAATCCATAGCGGTAACCACGTTTTCAACTTGTGGTTGTCCATCTTTTATAGAAACTTCCACCACATGGGCAGCATAAGAACTGTGACAAAAATACGCAGCCACCCCTCGATTTTTATTGTTGGATGGGCTCCAATTCGATTTTTGTTTTACTAATTCCAGCACACCAATGTATCGGGCGGCATCGTATTCGTTGTTTTTTCCTACGGGTTTGGTTTTTGCTTTCTGCAGCAATTCAATTCTAAAATCAATCGGATCCTTACCAATTGTTTCGGCTAATTCGTCTAAGAAAGATTGTTCTGCCGAGGCAATGAAATTTGATCGGGGGGCTCTGAAGGCACCAATGGTTATATTGGATGGAATATCCCAGCCTTCTGCCACATAATTTTCAATAGATCCTGCAGGAAACCGGTTTTCGTGAATAGAATTTTCCGGAATCCCTCCTCCTTTAATATGAAGAGCGGTTACCTGATTGTTTTCATCTATGGCTGCTTTAAAAGATACCATATAAGTTGGTCGGTAAATGCCATTCGTCATGTCATCTTCCCGGGTATATATCAGTTTTACGGGTGCTTTTACTTTTTTAGAAATGAGACCTGCTTCAATAATATAATGACCATAGGCCCTTCTTCCAAATCCTCCCCCCATTCGGGCCAGTTTCATTTCAATTTTTTCAGCCGGAATATCCAGGTTGGCTATGATATTTTGTTTCATCATTTCCGGAATCTGGATCGGCGCCACAAAGAATGCTTTTTCATCGGTGATGTGCGCAACACAACTGATGGGTTCCATGGGATTATGCGATAAAAAAGGCGCACTGTAGGTTCGCTCTAGAATTTTTTTAGCTTTCGCAAAGGCAGCTTCCGGATCGCCATCTTTTCTCAAAATTTTGCCTGGTTTTTTTTGCATTTCATTCATTTGGGCCAAATGTTCATCGGTACTTTCTAATCCGCCCGGTATGGTTTCCATTTTTTTACCGCCTCTTCCAGCAACTGATTCGGTATAGGTTGCCATAGGCTCCCATTCTACTTGTACTTTTTTCCGGGCGTTGATTACTTCCCAAGTGGTTTTGCCCACCACGGCCACCAAATTATTGAAAGCACGGGTATCAAATCCCGCTCGGGTATAGCCATCTTTATAAACCTGTATTTCAAATACATCTTGAATACCCGCCATTTTCTTTGCTGCAGTGCCATCAAAAGATTTCAACTTCATCCCAAATGCAGGGGGGTGAATTACCATAGCAATCAACATACCTTCCTGCTTATAATCCAAAGTGAATAAGGGATTACCCGATACAATTTTTTTTCCCACTACATTTTTCTGTGGGGTACCGAGTAAGGTAAAATCGCTGATCTTTTTTAAGCTTACTTTTTCGGGTTTGGGTAGTTTTGCTGCAGCAGCTGCTAATGCACCATATGTTACACTTTTGTTGGAGGCTTTATGAGAAACATAGCTATTATTGGCAGTCAACTCTGATACCGACACATTCCATTCATTGGCAGCAGCTTGAAGTAATAACATTCTGGCAGTTGCACCAGCAGTTCTTAGCGGCACCCATGCCATATTCATTGCTCGGCTACCACCCGTAAATTGTGACTTAAATCTGGGTGTATCATAATCTCCCATTTCTACCTTAATTTTTTTCCAATCAGCTTCCAGTTCTTCTGCAACCATCATAGGGAGGGATGTCATTACATTGGTTCCAAATTCGGGGTTCGGACAAAAAATAGTTATATCATTGTCGGCAGTAATTTTGATGAATCCGGTTAGTTCAACCCATTCTTTAGGAGCCGTAATTTCTGCTAATGCCTCATTGGGTATCAAATTGGCTAACCAACTAAAACCAATCATCATTCCACCTCCTGTTAAAGAGGTAATTTTTAAAAATGAGCGTCGGCTATTATTTGTGGATATATTTTCCATGCGTTTTTATTTTATTGATGAGCATTTTTTGCTGCGGATTGTATTGCTTGTTTTATTCTTACATAAGTTCCGCAACGGCAAATATTTCCATTCATTGCAGTTTCAATTTCTTCATCGGTAGGATGGGGCTTCGACTTTAACAAGGCTGAGGCTGCCATAATTTGTCCAGTTTGGCAATAGCCACATTGGGCTACATCCAGTGATAACCAGGCTTTTTGTACTGGGTGCTCTCCCGACTCAGATAATCCTTCAATAGTAGTGATTTCCTGTGCCGCAACGGCTGCTACTGGCAGCTGGCACGATTTCATGGCTTTTCCGTTCAAATGTATGGTGCAGGCACCGCAGGACCCAACGCCACAACCATATTTGGTACCCACCAAATTCAGATGGTCGCGCAAAACCCATAAAACCGGCGTAGTGGGATCTACTTCGGCTTCCATCATTTTGCCATTGACTTTTAATTTGTATTTAGCCATATATATATTTTTTATTGGATCAGCTTAAATTTACACATTTATAGGATAGTTTGTATCATCATTCATATAAATACTCCAAAGGGTAGTACAAAATTCAATTATTTATTACCAATTTCCGAATATTCACAATAAATTTTACTGCCATTTTCCCTAATTGCCATACGCCATCAAGGGGGGCAAGGAAGTTTAGTAAAAAACCAAGGTGAAATGAAAGTATAAGGACCCTAAAAATGATTTTGTAAATTATCCATTCATCCAATTGTCCCGGGTATCAGGAGAAAATTTCCAAGGCGCAAAATTGTTTTCTATATTGCTGAAAGTGCTGTTCCATTCCTGCGGCGCATTGCTCTCTTCCATGATAAGCGATCTTCTAAGCTCAGTAATAATATTCAAAGGAGATATGCTAACGGGGCATTCCTCTACACAAGCCATACAGGTGGTGCAGGCTCTTAGTTCTTCTACCGAAATATAATCGTGCAACAAACTTTTTCCATCAGGCGTCCACTCACCTGTTTTGCTAAGATGCTTACCCATTTCCTCCATACGATCGCGGGTGGCCATCATTATTTTTCTGGGGCTTAATTTTTTTCCGGTTAGGTTAGCCGGACAAGCGGCAGTGCACCTGCCACATTCGGTGCAACTAAATGCATCGAGTAAACTTTTTTGACTAAGTGCGGGAATATCTTTGGCACCAAAATGCTCGGGTGGGGCAGCATTGGACGGAGCCAGTTCGGGCTGCATGGCATACAATACTTCTTGCTGAACGGCCTCCATATTGGTAAACTTGCCTGCAGTGGTAAGAGGAGAATAATAGGCGTTGGGAAATGCCAATATAATGTGCAGGTGTTTGGAGTAGGGCAGATAATTCAAAAAAGCGAAAATGCCCAAGATATGCAGCCACCAACAGGTACGTTCCAGCATCAGCCAAGAGGTTTCATTGCCGCCCGATAGGAGGGGCATGATATATTGCGACACCCAAAAATTACCGGTGCTCGGATAATGAGGGTTTCCCGATTGTTGCAGTAACTGGTCGGCAGCATTCATGGTGAGAAATAAACTCATCAGAATAATTTCTGCCAGTAGAATGTAATTTGCATCGGAAGCAGGCCATCCCTCTAGGTCGCCATGAATCAGCCTTTTTACTTTGGTTACATTTCTGCGGATGAGAAATACCACACAAACTAATAAAACGCCTGCCGCCAGTATTTCAAAACCATTAATTAGCCAGGTATATACTCTTCCCAGCAGGGGCAAAAACAACCGATGATGGCCCGTAATGCCATCTAATACAATTTCTGCTACTTCTAAATTAATGATAACAAAACCAGCATAAATAATCAGGTGCATGATGGCTACCGGAACATTTCGGAACATTTTTTTCTGTCCTAATGCCAGCAAAATCACATTTTTCCATCGTTTGGCAGGTTGGTCGTTCGGCAGAGAGGGTTGCCCCAGTAGTATGAGGGACCTGATTTTTCCAGCGCGGCGGGTAAACCAAAATCCCGCAAAACCAGCGGCCAAAACAAAAAGTACTTGAGGTAGGTACTGCATAAGAGAAAGTTTATAGAAATTGCCCGGTTTCCCATTTTTTGTAGGATTTCGGCAAGTTGAGCGTAATCTC
>JBBAJQ010000023.1:35426-41056 GCA_040403945.1 Sediminibacterium sp. | reverse complement strand
AGTACGCCATAGGCGCGCTATGTTTGGAAAGAATAGTTATACCATACCCGAATAAAAAAGGGTAGAAAATAAGCCAACTTTCAGCTTACCTCCTACCCCTTCCTATCTTAAGCAATTATCCAGTTTACAAAAGTGCTTGAATTCGGCGGATAAATTCGTCTAGTTCCTGCTTCATCACATCGATTCCTTTTTCCTGACTAGCACTTAGTGGCTCAGTTTGCGAACAAACACTCACATATAAATCACTCAGTCTTCTACGAAATTTAAATTCGTCGAAGAAAATAGATTTCCGGTTTGTTTCAATTATTTCTTTCCGTAAATCGTTAAGTGCCTTCAGTTTTTGTGCCGTGGCAGGTTGGGTTGTATCGGCAGCTTGCACCAATGCAATTTTTTTATCAAGGGTATCTACCCATTTGTATAACTCTTCTTCCATCTGATATAAACGCATAGCTTGCCCGTTCAGTTTCTTCAACCTTTCTGCACTAAATCCGGCAGCATCATTGGGTTTTATCAATAACCACTGCTCGTAATTTTTTTGATTATGGGTAACCACAATCTTGTATTTACCAGCCGGCACATTGGGCGACAATACTGAAGCGAACAATACGCTGCTTTGTGCAATAAAACCTCCTTTGGCCACTTTGGGGGGATTGATGGAAAGATTCCAAAATACTTTATTCAATCCTTTCACACCTGTTCCGTTCAAATCTTTCAGCTTCTTGCCAGCCTCATCGTAAATATTTATTTTTACGGCATCCGCACTCCTGTCTTTTAAGTAATAGTAGAATGCAGGATATACTGGCTTACTTTCAGCCGTCCACCCACTGATATTAGAAGGCGCTTGTGGAAACTGCCCCGGTAAATTATAAAGAAATGCATCTGGAGGAAAGAAATGGATTTCTTTATTCAAATCAGCTTTTGCCATTTCTCGTAAAGGCTGCAGATTATCGATAATAAAAATACCTCTGCCATGGGTAGCGATTACTATATCATTGGTAACCCGATTAATTTGCAAATCTCGCACGGGTGTGTACCAGGGCATATTCTGGTATTTGCTGCGCATCCAGTTTTTACCGGCATCCAGCGAAATAAAGAATCCCATTTCTGTTCCCAGGAATACCAGGTTCTGATTTATCGGATCTTCTAACAGGATATGTGCAAAGCCTGTGAACTCATCAGAAGTGAATCTTTTCCAGGTATTACCGCCATCTTCACTTACTACCGCATAGGTTTTGTGGTCGCCATACATATGATGGTCGAGTGTTACAAAAACCCGCTGCTTTTGATGAGCTGAAAGGGTGATGCTACTAATCCATGCATGCTCTGGAACTCCGGTCTGATAGATTCCTTTTTCTTTTCGTTCCCAGGTTTTTCCGCCATTAGTGGTTAACTGAAGATGCCCGTCATCGGTTCCCACCCAAATAATTTGCTCATTATCGGGGCGTTGTGCCAGGGTAAAGATGGTGCAATGATTTTCTGCACTGGTATTATCCCCGGTGATACCACCACTATTTTCAGTTTGTTGTTTTTTGGTTGAATCATTGGAAGTTAGGTCCGGAGAAATTCTTTCCCAGCTTCTACCCTCATCCCGCGAACGGAAAAGGTATTGAGAACCCGTATATAAGTTATAACTAGATTTTCCCTGTAGGGTTTTAGTAGCTGATGGAGCAATCACTATAGGGGTGTTCCAATTCCAACGGTGCTCTTCCTCGCCGGCTTGTTTTTTAGGACGGATACCCGTTGTTAATCCGGTTGCCAGATCGATGCGATTCATTTCGCCACCTTGACTTTCGGAATACATGATATTTGGATTGAAAGGACTGGCCTGTACCCAAAAACCATCACCACCTCCGATTACCTTCCAGTCGGCAGCGGAAACGCCACCGGGTTGAGAAGCGGGGGCTACCCAGCTATTGTTGTCTTGCAAGCCACCAAATACCCGATAATCTTTTTGCTGATCAATATTTGCATGATAAAACTGACCTACCGGAAGGTTATTCAAAAACTGCCAACTATTGCCGCGATTATAACTAACATACACACCTCCGTCGGTTCCTAAAAATAACTGATCAGTTTGCTGCGGATTTACCCATAAAGCATGGTGATCGGCATGGGGAACAATACCGCCCGACATATTGCCGCTCCATGAATAACCTCCATCATCTGAATATTCAAATGCAAAAGAAGGGCGATACACTCTCTTAGGATCTTTAGGATCATGCACCAATGTGCTGAAGTAAAAAGGCCGAGCAGTTATATTTTCTGTTACACTCAATTTCTTCCAGGTTTCCCCTAAGTCGTTCGAAATATATAAACCCGGATTCTTGGCTTCCACTATAGCTAAAATCTGGGAGGGCTGAGAAGGATTCATAGCTATTACAATTCTACCCAGTATACCTTCGGGTAATCCATTGGTTAATTTTCTCCAGGTTTTGCCGCTATCCTCTGATTTAAACAATCCACTACCGGTTCCACCGGAACTAAATGCATATGGCTTTCTTCTGAACTGCCAGCTAGAAGCTAAGATTACGTTGGATTGCTGTGGGTGAACCGCAATATCTGCACAACCGGTTTGATTATCTACAAACCATATTTTTTGCCAGGTTTTACCAGCATCCGTTGATTTATATAAGCCACGGTGAGGAGAATCGTGCCAGAGGGGACCAGGGGCAGCTACGTACAATGTTTTTTTATCAGCCGGGTCGATGATGATTTTGCTGATGTGTTCTGTACTGTCTAATCCAATTTTCTGCCAGTTACTACCTCCATCGGTGGTTTTATACATACCAACCCCAATAGAAACGGAATTACGCATATTGCTTTCTCCGGTTCCGGCATATACTACTTTGGCATTGCCTGGCTCGATGGCGAGGGCACCTATGGACTGACAATACTTATCAAAAATGGGTGAAAAAGACATACCACCGTTCTGACTTTTCCAGATACCGCCCCCAGCGGTTCCAACATACAGATTTACCTGCTTTTCGGCAATGATACCCTCAATAGAGGTAATGCGACCACTCATGGTTGAGGGCCCTAGGGCACGTGCACTCATTACCTGAAAAAAGGAGGAATTGATAGAGGTTTGCCCGTTAGCCATTCCGGCCAACAAGCAGCAGCTAAGAGAAAGCAACCAAAATTTTTTCATAAAAAAAGCTTTACAAAATAGTGGATATAAAACCGGCTACTGATTAGTAGCCGGCGTAAGTAGATAACAACGGGTGATTAATTTCCTTTAAAAATAGATTCGTCAATTACAGGGTTAACGGTAATTTTTTTAGACACCATCATCATAGGACCCACTTCTTGTTTAAAGGCCATTTTAACGCCATTTTCCAGGGTTTGGTAATCTAGGTATTTCATTTCAGCTTTTACCTCCTGTCCACTTACATTCATAGTATTTTCTACTTTATAAGGCAAATAAGTTTTCGTATCAAAAAAATAAACTCTATCATTCCCTACTTTGGTGGTTAGTTTCACTTTATAGTACTCATTTCCATCCGCTTCATCCTTGCCTAACATTTCTACTTTATGTCCTTTTTGGGCATAATCAATCAATTGATCTTGTAAATCAAGAGCATCCACTTTCGTTTTTAAATCCTCCTGCGACATGGGTTGAAGGGCAGACTGACCTTGAAAGCCGTTCATAGACCAGCCAGCCTGGGGCGTAACAATCTCAACAATTTTCATTCCCTGAAATTCAGCATCCATTCGGTTGGCCTTATCGTGAACGGCCTGCATGGTAAAGGGAATAGAAATACCCTGTACCTCAATTTGTCCTTCAATTTTAATAGTTTTCAAGCTAAGCCACTTGTCTTTTCCGCCAATGGCATCGATGTATTTGTTAATTACTTCATCAGCCGTTTGGGCGGAAACTGATAAAAAGGTGGTGAGCAGCAGGGCTGCTGAAATAAATAGTTTTTTCATGATTTTTTTTTTACTATTCATTAGTAGAATAGGTTACGTATTTATTACAAATTTGAAAAAAGAAAAGTGTACAAAAATAAAATTTGTACCAACGGCAGGTTAACCGTATAAGTGGAAATTTCTACTCTACATAAAAATTGCAGTCTTTGTGCAAACAAAAAAGGTGTTTCCGGATTTATAGCTGAACAATCCCGTTTTTGATTGCATACATTACCATACCAACCCGACTGGATACTTGTAGTTTTTTAAACAATTCGGCGCGGTAGCCATCGATGGTTTTTTCGCTTTTGAACATTTCGTTGGCTATTTCATGGTAAGTTTTTTCACTGCAAGAGAGGCGTAAAAAGGTTAATTCGTTGTCTGTAAGCTTTTGGAGAGCAGCCACCTCGTTATTATCGTCTACTATTTTATTGATGGAGTTAATAACTTTTCTGGAAACCAACTCGTTATAAAAGAAGCCAATGGAAAGCAGTTCGGAGAAAGCGAGTTTTAATTCGGTGAGGTCTGCATCCTTTACAATGTAGCCCTTAGCACCGCTTCGTATCATTTTAATAATGGCAGTCTCGGCGTCCATTGTGCTTAATGCCAGTACTTTAATGGCAGGGTAATGACTCTTCAACCATTCGCAGGTAGCGTAGCCATCCATTTCTGGCATAGAGATATCCATTAACACGATTTCAGGAAGTTGAAGGGGATCGAGCTTTTGAATAAAATCCTTCCCATTGGAGGCTTCCAAAATCACTTCAAAATTGGGAAAAACATTGATCAGCGAGATTAATCCTTTCCGGAATAAAGTGTGATCGTCAACAACGGCTATTTTATGTATATCAGGCATAAGGAATGTCAATTAAAATACGGCTTTCAGCGTGTTCGGTTATGGTAAATGTACCTTTTATAATAGATAATCTTCGTAAAACCAAGGATTGTTCATGTTGGTACTTTTCTTCCTGCTCCTGATCAACCTCAACTTCTTTTCTTGGATGTACAATTATAATTTTCCAGTTTTCGGGAAGAAATGCAATAGTAATCAATATCTTTTTCTCACCCTCCATCCCAATTATCCGATTTATAAAATATTGAACCGCCCTAAAGATTACCAGGTGCTGGGTTTCGGTAACCGGCATGGGTTTTCCTTCTACCATTACCTGCACATCCCATTCACCGGTTTCATTCAGGCCGCGTGCCCCGTGCTGTATAGAAGACAATAGCCCTAGTGAAATCAACTTCTTGTTAGTCAAGCTTTTAGCTATCTCACGCAGGTCAACAAGCGCATTGCTTATATTTTCCTTGGCGTCGGAAAGCAATTTTCCATCTTGAGTACTTTCCTGGCTTAGTAAATTCAATTGAACCTTTGCCAAGCTAAGGATTTGCCCTACATTATCATGAATTTCTCTGCTGATGGCAGAAAAAGTCAAATCCTGAATTTCTAATTGAACCCGCAACAAGTCTTTGGTTTTCAACAACCTTTTTCGGGATTTTGATGACAAATACAGCAAGTAAACAATTGAAATGATAGCGACTATCAGTAAAATGAGCAGCAAATTAATCCACCCTTGCAAAATAATGATAAGGGCGGGATATAAGAATGAGATAAAAAGCGGAAAACTCACAATCGTTAGTTTGTATTGAAAAAAGCAGTGCTCTGAAACATATTACCCCATTCAACTTGCATTCACTGGTATTACAAAATCACTAAAATTTTC
>JBBAJQ010000023.1:13131-35326 GCA_040403945.1 Sediminibacterium sp. | reverse complement strand
TATGAAAAACCAACTTTCTTTAACCAGTCACTATATGTTGAATAATTCGAGTGATTCTTTGCTGGAGTACTTACAACGGAAGATACAACCCTGGGTAAATACCCGGCAGGTTGCAGGCACAAAAAAGCAATTGGCAAATGCAGCAGGATCAATTTTTCTACCGCTGCGTGCAATTCCGCCAAAAGAGCCCAATGAACCTCTCCGATTGAGCAATAAGCAGCTGGAACAAAAAAAAGATTTGACTGCCGGTTTGGTGGTCTATAATACAACAGAGCAGGTATGCCAGCGATATAATGGACATGCATGGCAAACAATCCTTCATTATCCGGGCGAGCGCTGGATGGGAGGTATTGTGGTGGATATTGATGAAACCGGCGAACACGGATTAGTAACAGCTATTTCTAACCAACATACGCAAGTGCAATGGAAAGAAACCTATTCCCAATCAACCCTGTCGGCTATTGAACATAAAAAGCCCCGAATTGCACCCAGAGACAATTGGAGGGTATTGAGGGGTATTCATACTACTTATGCCATCAGAATGGCCAGTAGATATTGTATTACTTCTAACGGAGAAATGGTTCGGGGATGGAAAATTCCAACGTTGGATGAATTACTGATTATTCTGGAGGAAAATATAGCGGGAAAAAATATAGAAAATGGGGCCGCCTGGGGATTTCAAGATCAGGATACCATCAGTTGGCTGTATCTGCCCCCAAGAGATAAAGCAATTGACTTGAGCCCACAACAATATTTAGTGCGGTTGGTGCGATCGTTCTAATTAAAAACAACCTATCTACCCAACAACGCCGACTACTTTCTATTCGCGAATAACTGCTACCTCCCAAAAAATTAGGTTGTGCAGCTTTTGCAAAACTTGTATTCAAATTGTTTAAACTTCTATCCCCCCTTTTAAAATTCTACGTAACCAATAAGGGTTTTCCCTAACCAGCAAGGGTATTTTCCCTCGGCAATAATGGGTGTTTTACCTGTAGTTTACCCCTAAACCTGAAAGTACTTTTACGGTGTTGATACAAACGAATCAATTCAACCGAAAACCAAGTAATATGAAAAAGGGATTAATTAACAACGCAGCAAGCAACTTAGCCAATACCTCATCCGCTTGGATCAATTTACTACAACAGCGACTTTTTGTTCAGCTGGATAAAAAACCAGAAATGCCCAGAAAACGCAAATCACTGGAATGCATTGGTAGAATCTCCCTGCCGGTAAATCCTGCTACCCCTAAGCAAAGTTATCAACCTGCCCGCATGAGCAGCCGCCAAATGGAAGCACTTACCTCTATAGCGGCCGGTACCATTGTATTTAATACTTGTGCGCAACTATATCAGCGCTTCAATGCGAACGGCTGGCAAACAATTTCCCATTATCCCGGAGAAAGATTACTGGGTGGAATTGTTACCTACATTGATGAAACAGGTTCGCATGGCTTATTAACCAGTATATCTCATCAAATTACTGCCGTACAGTGGAACGATAGCTTCAACAAAATACCCATCTCCCTTTCTGAAGAAAATGCCCACCTACCTTTAGACCGGTATCAACTACTTATCTTAAAAGGCAATAACACCTCTTATGCTACCCGAATGGCCCGCCATTATTGCGTAAATGCCAATGGTGAAACTATAAGAGGCTGGAGAATCCCTTCCCTATCCGAATTACTATCCATCCTACAAGATCCCATCCTGGGCGCTTCTTTTAAATCGGGTAGTGCCTGGGGTTTTACTGATAAGGATACCATCTACTGGCTGTTTAAGCTAGAAAACAATCCACAAAATCAACAAAATCCTGAAAACTATTATATAAGACTGGTAAGAGAATTCTAACAGCCCACAGAAGAGTTTTCCCTCTTTATATCAGAACCTAACATAGATACTACCCTTACCGCAAAGAAAAATATCAGAAAACCACAAGCAGAACAAGATGAAAAACCCTTTACCAATATCAGCCATCAACTCGATGAAATACAATAGCAACGAGGCCTTTAACTTTTCATTCTCACAGCATCACTACAAGTGTAATTATAAACCTACAAAAAATAACAGGGTTTTCCCTCCCTTATTTTAGGTGTTTTACCTGTTGTTTACCCT
Organism: Sediminibacterium sp.; assembly: GCA_040403945.1. Classification (GTDB taxonomy): domain Bacteria; phylum Bacteroidota; class Bacteroidia; order Chitinophagales; family Chitinophagaceae; genus Sediminibacterium. The sequence goes on along the minus strand of JBBAJQ010000023.1, from coordinate 33,215 downwards.
TAGGCACGCAGGTAATTTTACATCATACAAAAAAACAAACAATACCAGTATAACAATAAGATAGTAAGATGAAAAACCAAACCAACATTACCAGTAAAAGCCCGATACAGAGCCCAATCCAACTTATGTGTGGGGCTTTTACTACTTACCAAAAAAGTACCATTACAATAACTATAAAAAAAAATTACACTAAACAGGGAAGATATTCTATGCTAAGCCAAACACAGAAATAACAACTTTGCTCTATCAATGTAAACAACCAATAGTAATCCAACTTTCAATCCTATAAAAAAACCAATCATGTCAACTACGTATTTAACCAACCAGCAAGCCGGCAACAATTTTTATCTGCCACGAACTACTACAAACTACCCTACACAACAAAGAATCCAATCTACGCAACCTTCTTATAAAGCGGGTATAGATGAAGGACAATTAATGGTAGGAATTTTCCTTTTCTTAGTTCCAACCATTTTCAGCGCAGCTGCTTTTGGACTCAACTACTTATTTGTTGAAGATCTAATTGAATATGGATACTATATTGCCGGTGCCGCCCTCGCTGCTCGGATAGCCATGAGTATCATCATCAAAGGGATGGCTGCTGAAAAAAACAGAAGTGAATCATTCTGGATTACCCTCGCAATAATTACACCGGCTTTATCTTTGGCTTTTATGAGTCTGGTTAGTTATAAACCCACTAAAAAAATAGTTACCACTAACATAGCTACCCCAGCCAAGCCCCTATCCTCTGCCCGCGAAGTTTATATGCCACAGCGCTCAAAAGCTATGTAATTCAATATCCACAACAATAACTATATCCGCTATCCTTCTAATGGTTCTCTTCGGAGAACCATTTTTTATAGCCTGCCAGATTGGTATTTCACCATTAATTTTCTTAAATTGCCTATCTAAATATTGTTTTATATGAAAAAAATTCTTTTGCTGGCGGTAACCTATCTAGCCATGGCCCAAACCAATGCACAAATCAGTTTACCGAAAACTGCCGATGTAACCAAAGCAGCAACTTCTGCCCTAGGTAGTTTTATCGCACCCCCTAAACTGGGCGACCTTACAGGAACTACCAAAAGCGTGGTAGATAAATTAAGCAGCCAACTCTCCTTACCCGCCGCACAAAAAGGTCCATTATCGGATGCTGTTGGCGGATTTCTAAAACAAAAACAAGGCATTATGGGCTTGGCCGGTAGCGACCCCACCGCCTACCTTAGCAAATTTGCGCCCATGCAACAAGGCCTTTTCGGTAAAATGAAAGGAATATTGGGTGCCGATGCTTTTAGTAAATTTCTGAAACTGAAACCCAGCGGAAGCGGAGCCGGGAACGTGCTGAGTAACCTATTTTTTTAACCCACTCACCCTATACAAAAAAGAGGCTGTCTTAAAAAGGCAGCCTCTTTTTGTTGTAAGTTCATCCTGCCACTATCAATAGAGATAATCAAACTAAATTAACAATTATTTCATGCAGCGAACAGCCTGAATTCTTAGAATCATTTGTAAATTAACTGCAATGAAAGGAAGTTTCCCTACTTACTTCACACAAACTACCCAGGCATTGTTTAACACCTGGCGAGATACTATCCAGGCTGGAACCGTTTCAAATCTGCACGATTGGCGGGTGCAGATGAAAAAAATGAAAGCCATTATTTCTTTTCTCCAATGGATATATGGCAAATCGTGTTTGGGCAAATTACCCAATAGCTCTCGCGAACTTTTTATACAGGCAGGGGAATGGCGAGAATTACAATTACTATATCAGTGGCTACAAAAAGAGAAACTTCCACTGGCATCCCTACTAAAATGCACCGAAAAAGATATCGAACAAGCGGCTAACTCAACACAAAACGTATTTCAAAAAAAATTGGATGACTATAACAAACAGTTGAAAAAAACAGGGTTGCTGGTTAATAAAACCCATTCCATACTCGCCGACCAATACTGGTTGCAACTTTCTACAACACTAAAAAAAGAATTGAAGAAGGGTAAAAAGAAGGATTGGCATTCTACCCGTAAACTTTGTAAAAAATGGTTGTATGCCAATAATTGGCTGGAATTAAACAGCCTCCCCGATAAAATACAAATTCAGTCTATTATCCAACTGGAAAAGCTTATTGGGCAATGGCATGAATGTATTATGCTGTTAGATCGGCTGGAAGAAATCACTCATTTAGACAAAGAACCCCTGGAAACCCGAAAAGCCCTGGCAATAGCCATTGCGCGGGTGCTTAAAAAAGAAAAAGCCATGGAGAAAAAAACCAGGGAACAATTTAAAATAACAGCAGAAAAATTTTATGTATCCGCTCTGCCGGTTAAAAAATCCCGAAACCAGAAGCCGGAATCTTTAATTGTTCGCAGTTGAGTAGTAAAATCAACCCGCACCAATCCAAATCGTGCTGTAAACCCATAAGCCCACTCGAAATTATCGGTTAGCGTCCACACCAAATATCCATCCACATTTACCCCTTCTTTTTTGGCTTGTAACACTGCCTGTAAATATTGCTGAAAATAGCTAATACGAAGCGGATCGGCAACTCTACCGGGTTGCAGACTTTCTTTTTCTGCACAGCCGCCTTCTGTAATAATTATTTTTTTAACCCCCGGATATTCGGCCACCCGATGCAACATACGGTAACAGCTAGCTGCATTAATTTCCCAACCCAGTAAAGTATGGGGTACTTTGCGTGACTTAGCACTTACTTCGGAAGTGGCAATATAGGGAACTAGTGGATTATGCCGAACCGTTACCGGAAAATAATTTTGAAACCCTATAAAATCCAACTCGCATTTCATAGCTTCCTGGAATCGCCAGCTCCGGTTAAATAAGTGAAATTTTTCAATTATCGGAAATCCATCCATCATCGGAAATCCCATCCCCAAAGCGGGTTCTAGAAAAAAACGATTTAACAACAAATCTCCCTTGGCAGCAGCCCGTTTATCATTTGAATTGTTTTTATGGGGATGTATTTCACTAAACGAAAAACTACTGCCAATAATAGCAGATGCATCAATCTCCCGAATAATTCTTGCAGCTTCGGCCGTACAAAGTGCCGTATGGTGAGCCGCCAAATAAAAGGATTGCACACTCATTTTTCCAGGCGCATGCAAGCCAGTCATATAACCCAATGAAGTAAAAGCAAAAGGCTCATTCATGATAATCCAATACCGCACTTTAGGTGAAAATTCCTGCACGCATATTTTCACATAGCGCGCAAACCACTTTAAGATTTGATGGTTGGTCCAGCCCCCTTCTTTTTGTAGTGCCTGGGGTAAGTCCCAATGATATAAAGTAACCACAGGAGTTAACCCCAACAAAATACATTCATCAATTACGGCATGGTAAAACTTAAGTCCAGCCGGATTTATTTTACCTGTTCCACCCGGCAAAATCCTACTCCACGAGATAGAAAAACGAAAAGCACGAAAGCCAAGTGCTTTTGCCAGCAGCAGATCTTCTTTATATCGATGATAAAAATCGCTGGCAACAGTTGGCTTAGCCCCTCCCCGTATAGCAGTTACGCGCCGGGAAAAAACATCCCACACCGAATTACCCCTCCCATCCTCCAGAGCACCTCCTTCATTTTGAGGGGCAGAGATACCTACACCCCATAAAAAATCCTTTCCAAAATCGTTTGCGCTTATCATAGTATGCAATATGCATGGTAACGATTTTTTAACAGGTATGGTATCCCACAAAAGTTTCTTTACAATTTGGTAAAATAAACTTTACGGTAGGTTAATACGCCCGTAAGATAGAGGTAATATAGGGGCATGACCTTTGGAAAACCCTATGTTATGAGTAGAAGAAGTGTTGAAATGGTGGTAATCAGCGATGTGCATCTGGGCACATTTGGCTGTCACGCTACCGAATTAGTCCAGTACCTCCGCAGTATTCAGCCCGAAACCCTTGTATTAAATGGCGATATCGTAGATATATGGCAATTTAATAAACGCTACTTTCCGCAAGCACATATGCAGGTGATTAAAGAAATATTCAGCCTGCTAAGTGTAGGCACTAAGGTTGTGTACATCACCGGAAATCACGACGAAATCATGCGCCGGTATAGTGATTTATCAATCGGGCAACTTCAACTTACCGACAAACTAGTTTTAGAACTGAACGGAGAAAAAACCTGGATTTTTCATGGGGATGTATTTGACAGAACCACCAAAGGGTCTGCAAAAATAATAGCCAAATTGGGAGGGTATGGATACGATCTCCTGATTTTAATCAATCGGTTTATCAATCATGGACTTCAACTGATTGGCCGTGAAAAAATGAGTTTGAGTAAGCAAGTTAAGAATGGGGTAAAAAAAGCCGTATCCTGGATTGGCAATTTTGAGCAAACTGCTGCAGAATTAGCTATTGAAAATGGCTATACCTATGTGATTTGTGGCCACATCCATCAGCCACAACAACGCATTATACAAACAGAAAAGGGATCAGTCGTTTATCTGAATAGTGGAGACTGGGTAGAAAACCTAACAGCACTGGAGTATGACAATTGCACATGGAGCATTTATCAGCACGATGAACAGAGCGAAAAAGTTACTAAAAATATAACGCCGGTAGTTCCTCTCCGCAAATCACTATCAATAGAAGATTTGCTGGTAGAACAATTTGTGTTGAGTGCTACCCAATCAAAATAACATCTATGAAAATTTTATACGCAGTTCAGGCAACCGGAAATGGACATATCGCCAGGGCAAAAGAAATATTTCCCTACCTAAAAAAATATGGAGAAGTAGATATATTTTTAAGTGGCAGCAACTGCCATCTTCCGGTAGATTTACCAATCCGGTTTACAAGCAAAGGATTAAGCCTGTTTTATGCACCACAGGGAGAATTAGACTATTTGAAAATAGCCAGAGAATTACAACTTGGTAAGGCATTAACTGATGCGAAAAATTTACCGGTTCATCAATATGACTTGGTGATAAATGATTTTGAAAGCATCACATCGCTTGCTTGTAAACTGAGAGGAAAAGCCTGTATCGGTTTTGGTCATCAAGCAAGTTTTCAAAGCGAATTAACTCCTCGGCCAGAAAAAAAAGATTGGTTCGGTGAAATGATTTTACGGTATTATGGCTGGGCGCAATCGTATGTAGGGCTTCATTTTGACTCTTATGATGCGAACATTTTTAATCCTATTATTAAGGAACAGGTATTACAAGCAAAACCAATTAACAAAGGCCATGTAACCGTTTACCTGCCACATTATGGTTTGCAGGAGCTACAGCAGGAATTAAGAAAATTAGGTGCCAACCGATTTGAAATATTTTCACCCCATGTGAAATCCCATTTTACAGATGGCAATTGCTTTTATTATCCGGTAAACAATGAGGTATTTACCAGGAGTATGATTGAAAGCAATGGAGTAATTACGGGTGCGGGATTTGAAACACCAGCAGAAACTTTATACCTGGGTAAAAAATTACTCGTCCTGCCCATTAGAGGACAATACGAGCAACTGTGCAATGCAGCAGCCCTTGCTAAAAGAAATATTCCCGTGCTGCATAAAATAGACCCAACTTTTCACCAGCATATCACTCATTGGCTTTCTTCACCAAATCCACAGCCTCTTACACTTACCCATTCAACCGACCAACTAATTCGGATGGTGGTAGAAAAAGGAATATCGCAGGCTTCGGAAAGATTCCATCCCTCCATGGCTACTTTCGCTACAGAGCTGTAAACAACCCTATCTAAGGTGTAAGTCTATATTAGTTGCAACCAACACCTTGCATTTTGGGCTAGAAACCCTAACTTTCTTCTTGCTAAAACTGCCCTATGAAGCAAATTATTCTTGTATGTTTGGCTTTGATGTGTGTTGTACAGTCTACAACAGCACAAACACTTGCGGAATTAAATGCTAAAAGAATCGGATTACCCAATGGCTGGAACCTTACGCCGGTGGGTAATAGTTTGCCGCTGGGCGACTTACCCCTCAATCTGGCCGTATCTCATTCCAAAAAATGGATAGCAGTAACCAATAACGGACAAAGTACCCAAACCCTTCAGTTAATTGATGTAAAGAATGAGAAAATATTGCACACGATAGAAATCGCCAAAGCCTGGCTGGGCATGTGTTTTAGCAAAAATGATGATTACCTGTATGTTTCAGGAGGCAACGATAATCGGATTATTAAATATGCCATAAAAAATAATCAATTAGTTTATGCAGATAGTATTATAATTGGAAAGTCGTGGCCCGAAAAAATATCGATTGCCGGAATAGATATCGACCATCGCAATAATATTTTATATGCCGTTACCAAAGAAAATAATTCACTATATGTGATAGATATATCCACTAAACAAATAGTAAAAAAAGTAGCCTTACCAGCCGAAGCCTATACGGTTGTTGTATCACCGAAAAAAAAAGAAGTATACATCAGCTCTTGGGGAAGTGCAGCCATTATTGTATATAATACAGCCACACAAAGTATAACCCACCAGATTGAGGTTGGCAGTAATCCCAACGATATTACTTTATCACCTAATGGTGATTTTTTATATGTAGCCAATGCCAACGATAATAGTGTATCGGTAATTGATGTAAAAAAATATGCTGTTGCGGAAACATTACAAACTGCCCTTTATCCGGATGCCCCTGGAGGTTCAACTACCAATAGTGTTGCCCTAAGTACGGATGCAAAAACCCTGTTTATCGCCAACGCAGATAACAATTGTTTATCCGTATACGATGTAAGCAAACCCGGTAGCAGCCAATCCAAAGGTTTTATACCCACCGGTTGGTATCCTACCTGCGTTCGGGTAGTGGGCAATCAACTGTATGTGGCCAATGGAAAAGGATTTACCTCGCTGGCCAATCCTTATGGACCCAATCCGGTTGACAAAAAGATTCAATTATCTTTTCAAAAAGGAGATACTACGCAGCCCAAAGAAGTGCAATACATAGGAGGATTATTTAAGGGAACGCTCAGTATCCTACCAATTCCTACACCTGAACAGTTAAGCATTTTTACGCAGGCTGTTTATCGGAATACCCCCTACAACAAAATAAAGGAAACGCAGGCATCCGGTGAGCCGGGCAACCCAATTCCGATGAAGCTGGGTGACACATCCCCTATTAAATATGTATTTTATATCGTAAAAGAAAACCGCACCTACGATCAGGTTTTGGGAGATATGCCCGAAGGAAATGGGGATACCAGCCTCTGCCTTTTTGGCGAAAAAATTACTCCTAATCTGCATGCACTTGCCCGAGAATTTGTGTTACTCGATAATTTTTATGTTGATGGCGAAGTAAGTGCCGACGGACATAACTGGAGCTTTGGAGCTTATGCCACCGATTACCTAGAAAAAACATGGGTAACCAGTTATGGGGGTAGAGGAGGCGATTACGATGCCGAAGGCAACAGAGCAATTGCCAATAATAAAAAAGGCTTTATCTGGGATTATTGTAAAAGGGCAGGCATTAGCTATCGTACATACGGAGAATTTGCCGACGATTATAAACCCAATATTCCAGCACTTAAAGATCATTTTTGCCCCTATTTTACCAGTTGGGATCAAAGTGTAAGGGATACCACCCGGGTAGGACAATGGAAAAGGGATTTCGATTCGCTCTTGGCGATAAATGCTGTTCCCCAATTAAGTACCCTGCGCATTATTAATGATCATACCGAGGGATTAAGCAAGGGGCGCCCCACCCCTTTTGCGCATGTAGCCGATAATGATCTAGCTATCGGCATGTTAGTTGAGCACCTAAGTAAAAGTAGTATATGGAATAACAGTGCCATCTTTATTTTAGAAGACGATGCACAGGATGGTCCGGACCATGTAGACGCCCATCGCAGCACTGCTTATGTTGCCGGTGGATTGGTAAAAAGACATTTTATCGATCATACTATGTATACTACTTCGTCTATGTTGCGCACCATTGAATTGATTTTGGGATTAGAACCGATGAGTCAATATGATGCTGCCGCAGAACCTATGTGGCGATGTTTTACCGCAACGGCCAACTCAACCCCTTTTGTGCAAAAACCCCTGCAGGTAGATATCAATGAAAGAAATTCGGTAGAAAATGTTTGGCAGCAAAAAAGCGAAAAATTTGATTTTACCAAAGAAGACCGGATACCGGATCGCTTATTTACGGAAGTAATCTGGAAAGCTGTAAAGGGAGAAAACGCCCTTGTACCAGCACCCAAAAGAGCTGCGTTTTTTAAACCTTTCGAAACAAAAGATAAAGACGATAAATAACCCAACTAATAGGCCAACTGATGCGTGGAAATCCGGTAAATAAACACGCGAGACAGTTTAATCATATTCCACTCTCTTGCATCATCGATATAAAGCGGATTGATTGAGTTCAATTGCTGCAATAGTGAGTTAGACAATTGATTCCAACCGGTTTCATCTGATACCTCGGCCACCTGATGGTACGTATCTTTTAATAAATGAACAAGCTCATCCGCAGAGTGTGCTGTTCGTAATTGATGAATTAATGCATCCTGGGAAATGGCAACCGGGGAATTCATAAACGGCTTGTTTTGGGCAAGGTAAAAAAATATGTAACACCCCAACATTAAGTTTTTGCTATTCCCATCACGTTGCTTGAAATGTGCATTAATTGTTAGTTTACATCCTCGCTTATGTGGGATAACTAACTTATATTTAATATTATAGAATGTAAGAAGTTTAAATATGATATTTTTAATTTATTTAAAATAATTTGATTTACATAGCATGATAAGATTAATACTATTTGTTTACTGCTGCCTATTACTTTCAGGGATATCTGCACAAAAAAATTCCCCCTATCCCTTTCAGGAAATGAAATTCCGATTTGTGGGTCCCGATGGAAACCGTGCCATTGCCGTAGCTGGAGAAGCGGGCAACCCGATGGTATCGTATGTGGGTGCGGCATCCGGAGGTATATTTAAAACTACCGACGGGGGCTATCACTGGAAACCCATATTTGATGAAATGGACAATGCCGCTATAGGTGCTTTAGCGGTATCGGTAACTAATCCCCGGCATGTTTGGGCCGGCACTGGTGAAACCTTTATCATTCGGCCCGCACATCCCAATGGAAATGGCGTATATAAATCAACCGACGGTGGTTCTACCTGGCAAAATATGGGATTGAAAGAAACCATCCGCATCAGTAAGGTAGTTATCCACCCAACGGATACCAACACAGTATATGTGGCAGCCCTCGGCAGTACCCATGCCCCTCAATCTGAAAAAGGGGTATATAAAACAACTGATGGAGGGAAAACCTGGAATAAAATTTTATTCATCGATGCGCTAACCGGCTGCAGTGATTTATCCATCAATCCCCAACAACCCGATCAGCTGATGGCGGCTATGTGGCAGGTTTCCATGACTACCGGTTTACTGAATAGTGGCGGACCCGGTAGTGGATTCTACCGAACTCTGGATGGCGGAAAAACCTGGCAACCGATGCGCAATGGTTTACCGGGAGGCAAGGAACATCCCGTTGGTAAAACTTCAATTGATTATGCAGCCTCCAATCCGCAAACCATATATGCATTAGTGGAGGATACTGTTCCTGCTCTGTATAAGTCTACCAATGGAGGCGATAGCTGGAAATTATTATTGCAAAAAAATTCACTGGCACAACGCGGACCTTATTATACAAGAGTGCGGGTATCTTCTCAGGATGAAAATAAGTTGTATACCATTAGTGTTACCATTATGGAATCTAAAGATGGTGGCAAAACATTTAATGGCAATGGAACTTACGAACCCGGCGGCGACAACCATGATATCTGGTTCGACCCTACCAATGCCCAACGTATAATGGTAGCACACGATGGCTGTATGAACATGAGTTTTAATGGAGGCAAAACCTGGAAAAATATCAACCTGCCCATAGCACAGATGTACCATGTATCGGCAGACAATGCCATTCCCTATCATATTATGGGTAACCGGCAAGATGGCTATTCCTATCACACTGCTGCTGTTAGTCGCCAAGGCAGTATACCCATCGGAAGCTGGAAATCCGTGGGTGGTTGTGAGAGTGGCTTTGCCCAGGCCGATCCTTTTAATCCCAATATTATCTGGTCGGGATGTTATGATGGTGGATTGGATGTAACTGATTTAAACACCGGCTTATCCCATGATGTGCGTGTTTGGCCTGTAACGGGATACGGATGGGCGCCAGCAGATGTTCCTTATCGCTGGCATTGGAATTTTCCCATGACTCTCTCGCGCCACCAACCGGGTGTAGTATATGTTGGCAGTCAGTTTGTGCATAAAACCAGTAATGCCGGCATGTTGTGGACTACCATCAGTGGTGATCTTACCACCAATTCCAAAAGCAGACAACAACACTCCGGGGGCATAGCTAATGATAATTTGATGACTTTTGACGGTTCCACCTTATTTGCCATTGCAGAGTCGCCGGTAAAGAAGGGCGTTTTATGGACGGGCAGTAATGATGGGCATATATATGTTACCCAAAATGAAGGACAAAGCTGGACGCTAGTAAGTAAAAATATTCCTTCTCTGGCACCCTGGGGAACGGTTAGTAATATCTGTGCTTCAGAATTTGGGGAGGGCACAGCCTATGTAAGTATCCATTATCAAATGGAAGGAAATAATGATCCCTTTATTTTTAAAACTACCAACTATGGTAAAACCTGGCAATCTGTTACCGGCAACCTACCTCGAACGAATAACGGGTTTGTACACTTTATAAAAGAAGACCCTGCGCAACCGGGACTGTTATTTGCGGGTACCGACAATGGATTGTATGTAAGTGGCAATGATGGAAAAGAATGGATTCAATTGAAACGCAATCTGCCGCCTGCACCCGTGTACCATATCGATATTCAACCTCATTTTAGAGATTTAATTGTGGCTACCTATGGCAGGGGAATTTATATTTTAGATGATATAACAGCGATTCGGGAATGGAGTAAATCGAAAAATACATCGGCCGCACAATTATACCCACTCAGAACTGCTTATCGATTTAATCAGCAGAACAGAAACCACGATGGCGGAGATGGCGTAAAAGGTGGACAGAATCCGGAAGACCAAACAGTAGCGCAATATTTTTTACCCGATACACTTACTAAAGCACCTAAGCTTTATCTAACCAATGAAAAAGCAGATACCATTGCAACCCTAACGGGCACCAACCTGAAGGGCATCAATCGGGTATGGTTTTCGTTATCGCATGAATCTGTAAAAGCGCCCATATTAAAAACTATTCCGCGTGGTAAACCCTTTGTAACGCTGGATGAAAACGGCACCCGGTATCCCTATATCAATGATTTAGACATGGCACCCGGTATGGATGGTCTTCGCCTACCCCCCGGAAAATATCAGTTAGTTTTGCAAGCAGATAATCTTCGGCTGCAACAGCCCATTGTATTGTTGAAAGATCCCGAATCAAAAGCTACTGCGGTGGAAATTCAAGCGCAATATATTTGGGGACAAACACTTTTTTCGGCAATTCGGCGCACACATGCATTGATAGAAAAAATGGAAACAGAAAGAGCCGCCTTACTAAAAACCAATACACCCGCTTCCCTGAAAAGAGAAGATGCCATTTATCAGCTGGAAGCAAAACTGATAGATGTACATCAAACCGGCGCCCGCTGGGATAGTTTCCGCAATCCAAGTCAACTTTTCGAACACTTGCTGGGATTATCCAAAGAAGCTCTATCGATGGGTGCAGATTACCCCCCAACTGCACAGCAGAAAAAAGTATTAGAACAATTACAACAGCAATTGAAAGCAATCGAAACCAGTTATCAAAAAATATAATTACCATTAACTTTACAGAAAATAATAAAGTAATCTAACATGCAACCCATCATCTCTCTTCAATCGGTACATAAATCTTACGGAACCAAACAAGTGCTGAATGGTATTAACTTAACCATACAAGCCGGCCAGGTAATTGGGTATATTGGCCCGAACGGTGCAGGAAAAAGTACTACGGTTAAAATTTTATGTGGATTGATAGATGATTATGAAGGAAATGTTGAAGTAGCGGGGATCAATTTGCGCGATGATTTGCTGGCAGTAAAAAGAAAAATCGGGTATGTGCCCGAATTGGCGGAACTCTATGATGTGCTCACACCCCGAGAGTTTCTCACCTTAATGTCGGAACTCTACGAATTGCCCGAAGCAACTGCACAAGAACGTATTCTGAAAATGTTACAGGCACTGGGTTTGGAGGCACAGATAGATCAGCGCATGGACACTTTTAGTAAGGGTATGAAACAGAAAGTATTAATCATTTCAGGTATACTACATAATCCGGATATTATCATTTTAGACGAGCCCCTGAGTGGATTAGATGCCAACAGCGTTCTGATTATAAAAGACCTGATTTCTAAATTAGCTTCAGAAGGAAAAACGATTTTTTATTGCAGTCATATGATGGATGTAGTAGAAAAAGTTTCCGACCTCATTGTATTAATCCACCAGGGAACCGTAATTGCGCAGGGTACGATACAAGAGTTACAGGCACAATCGGGTAATAATAGCAGTCTGGAAAAAATATTTGCCCAGCTCACTTCCAATGATACCATGGGGCATGCTGCAACCGACTTAATTCAAGCCATTCAACCTTAAAGATATTCCACTTGAAAAAGCTACTACTTAAATTACTGTTATTACCCCGTGGGTATTACACGAGAATGGGGGTAAATATTGCCCAATTAAGGGCTATCCTAACGGCTAAATTGCTGATGGATGATCGTAGGCCCATACATCTGAACAGAAAAAATAAAAAAGCGGAAGGAAAGCCCTCCAAATTCACGGGTATCATTCGTTTCGCCTTATCATTATTGCTGGGAGCGGTATTAATATTCCCGCTGATTTCAGATGCAGATAAGCTAGTGAAGATGTTGTTACTTTTTTCGCTGTTCATTATCATCCTCTCTGCCATGCTAATTACAGAATTCACCGCAGTTCTATTGGATGGTAAAGACAATCAAATTATTCTACCCAAACCTGTAAACGACCGAACTTTTTTAATATCACGTATCCTGCACCTGATCATTTTTATTTTAGATATAGCCATCCCTATTACACTGCCGGCGGCAGTAACTATCTACTTTACTGAAGGATGGAGAGGCGTATTTAGTTTAATAATAGTAATACCTTTTATTGTTTTCTTTACCGTTTTCTTACTAAATGTATTTTATCTGTTAATGTTAAAATACACATCCATTCAACGATTTAAAAATATAGTCACCAATTTCCAGATTTTACTGGCTATTATCATTTATGGAGGATATCAACTCATTCCCCGGTGGATGTCGAGTGAATCATTTAAGTCGTATTCCTTTCCAGAAAATTTTACCAGTTTGCTCATTCCTTCCTATTGGTTTGCAGCTGCCTGGCAAATTCTACATCAGGGATTAGTGGGAGGTGGCATGATTCGAATAATGGCGGCTACCCTTGGTTTTGTAGTTCCCATAATCGCAATCCGGGCAATTATAATATATTTTGCTCCTTCCTTTAATAGAAAGTTAGCTGGCATAAACACTTCCGGGTCGGAAGAAATAAAGGAAAATCCTGTGCAAACGCAGACTCTTCCCATGAAAACAGCGAAACCATCTGGAAAAAAATATTACCAATGGCTTGCAGATAAAGTAACTCGTAGTGGTGCAGAAAAAATGGGGTTTGAATTTACGTGGCTACTTACTGCTAGAAGCCGTGATTTTAAACTAAAAACCTATCCCGGTCTAGGATATTTAGTGGTGTATATATTTATTATGATCTACTCTAAAAAAGATTTTTCCTTTACAGATTTAGAAAGCTCTCAAAACGGTTTGAAACTTATGTTGGTATCCTTGCTTTATATTTCTATGTTTTTTTTAGTTGGCGCACTATCCAATAGTAAATCTTCGGATAAATATAAAGCAGCCTGGATTTTTTACATTGCACCAATCAGGTCGCCAGGAGCCATTATTACAGGAACCGTAAAGTCGCTTTTATTCAAATTCAGTGCGCCCTTCTTACTAATTTGCTCACTATTGGGTATCTGGCTCATGGGCTGGATTGCTATTCCCAATCTATTGCTGGCTATCGGTAATTTAGTATTGATGACTTACCTAAGCGCGTATTTTGCCATAAAAGAATTTCCATTTTCCGTTCCGGACAATGCAAGTGGCAGAGGAACGAACTTCTTAATTAATCTATTGATAGGCCTTTTACCACTTATGATTGGTTTTATGCATTTCTTTATTTTCAATATGCTTCCGCTGGTAATTCTTTGCTGTATAATTAGCTTCATAGCCGTTTGGTATATGCATACCTCATTATATGATAAACATTGGCAAAAATTCAACCCCGCATATGTTGAAACCAATGATGGTATTTAATGCTAACATCATACATTGCTTGGATAAAAACCCTTTTCCTGACCGGTAAACAAGTAGCCATTTTTTTTGTTATAACTTATTAATAACCAAACTTTTATGCCCTGGAGGAATCAAACACTTATTTTGTTTATGCAAGTCACAAAAAGTTTTACACAATTTCTACCCCTACAAATAGTATGCAAAATTCCCATTAAGGTATTACTTACCAATAATAGAGTAATTTTGCCTCCCTCTAGACAACCAATTTGTTTCAATTCAATTTAATACTCTGTAAATACGAAAACAATGGAAAATAACAATGCTGCTAAATGTCCCTTCTCAGGAGGCATGATTAAACAAAGTGCCGGAGCTGGCCAGGTTAACCGCGATTGGTGGCCCCATCAACTGAAACTGAATATCCTTCGCCAACACTCGGAACTTTCCAATCCATTGGATAAGGATTTTGACTATGCTGCTGCTTTCGAATCACTCGATTTGGCGGCTGTTAAAAAAGATATTGAAGCCTGCATGACTACCTCCCAGGATTGGTGGCCAGCCGATTATGGCCATTATGGTCCCTTCTTTATCCGCATGGCCTGGCACAGTGCAGGAACCTACCGTATTGCCGATGGTCGCGGTGGTGGTGGTGCTGGTCAACAGCGCTTTGCGCCCCTGAATAGCTGGCCCGATAATACCAATCTCGATAAAGCCCGCTTATTACTTTGGCCGGTTAAACAGAAATATGGTAAAAAGCTCTCCTGGGCCGATCTGATGATTCTTGCCGGTAACTGTGCTCTGGAATCTATGGGTTTCAAAACCTTTGGATTCGCAGGAGGCAGAGCAGATGTGTGGGAGCCCGCTGAAGATGTAAACTGGGGTTCTGAAACGGAGTGGCTGGGCGACAAACGCTATACCGGCGATCGTCAGCTCGAAAACCCATTAGGTGCCGTTCAAATGGGATTGATATATGTAAATCCCGAAGGACCTAATGGCAATCCCGACCCAATTGCAGCCGCCAGAGATATCCGCGAAACTTTCGGACGCATGGCGATGAACGATGAAGAAACCGTAGCCCTGATTGCAGGAGGACATACATTCGGTAAAACCCATGGTGCTGCCGACCCTTCTAAATATGTAGGCAGAGAACCCGCAGGTGCTACTCTGGAAGAACAAAGCACGGGTTGGAAAAATACCTTCGGAACCGGAAATGGGGGAGATACCATTACCAGTGGATTAGAAGGTGCCTGGACTACCACCCCTACCCAATGGAGCAATAACTATTTCGAAAACCTGTTTGGCTTTGAGTGGGAATTGACTAAATCACCCGCCGGTGCCCATCAATGGAAACCCAAAAATAATGGAGGTGCTGGAACTGTACCGGATGCACACGATCCGAATAAGAAACATGCACCGTTTATGTTAACTACGGATCTGGCTTTACTTTTTGATCCCCTGTACGAACCCATTTCCCGCAGATTCTACGAGAATCCCGATCAGTTTGCAGATGCTTTTGCCCGCGCCTGGTTTAAACTAACCCACCGCGATATGGGTCCACGTACCCGCTATGCAGGTCCGGAAGTACCCGAAGAAATATTGATTTGGCAAGATCCTGTTCCGGCTGTTAGTCATGCTTTAGTAAACGACGCTGAAATTGCCGAACTAAAGAAAAGCTTACTCACCTCTGGTTTAACGGTTGCCCAACTGGTATCAACTGCCTGGGCTTCCGCAGCTACTTTCCGCGGTTCCGATAAACGGGGTGGTGCCAATGGTGCTCGCATCCGACTGGCTCCACAAAAATTCTGGACAGTAAATAATCCTGCTCAGTTATCTACTGTGTTGGATACCCTAGAAAAAGTAAGATCCAATTTTAATACTGCGCATGCAGGTGGTGCACAAATTTCTCTCGCCGATACGATTGTATTAGGGGGAGTAGCCGGTGTAGAAGAAGCTGCCCGTTTAGGTGGCCATACCATCACCGTTCCATTTACCGCCGGCAGAACCGATGCTTCCCAGGAGCATACAGATGTGGCTTCCTTCGCAGTGCTGGAGCCTAAAGCCGATGGATTTAGAAATTATGCTTCCGGGCATCATGGTGCTATTGCGGAAGATTTACTAATTGACAAAGCGCAGTTAATGAACCTAACGGCTCCGGAATTAACGGTGCTGATTGGAGGCTTACGGAGTATCAACATCAATTTCGATCAATCCAACCATGGTGTACTTACCGATAAACCAGGCGTATTGAGCAATGATTTCTTTGTAAATCTGCTCGACTTTGCAACTACCTGGCAACCGATAACCGCCCATAAAGATGTGTTTGAAGGACGCGACAGAAAAACAGGTGCGGTTAAATGGACAGGCACCCGTGTGGATCTGGTATTTGGTTCTAATTCAGAATTGCGTGCACTGGCAGAATTGTATGCCTGTGAAGATATGAAAGAGCAATTCGTTCATGACTTTGCAGCCGCATTTGCGAAAGTGATGAATTTAGATAGATTTGATTTGAAGTAATTGATTGAATCTTAGGCTTCAGATACTTATAGAAAAGGACAGCAGTTGCTGTCCTTTTTTCTTAAAGTCTTATTTGTATGGGTGAGATGTCGAAACTCCGATCCCTCACACGCAAACCCACACTCACGCTGATTCTTACTCATTGGGTGCTTCTAAAAAGGTAAACATCCATTTAACCGGATTCTGCCCTTCTCCTTTTAGGGTTCCAACAGGTACCTTCATTAATACTGTATTCCATCCCTTTTGGAGGTAAATAGTAGTAGGCGCCCGAAATTCATATCCTTCATCCAAAAGGGGTACTTCTGAATTTCCCTTCTTGCCGGCTTGCTTCCAATTGGGGGGAGCAATGCGGGAACCATTTACCCAAACTGCACTGTTTTTATAATCCCAACCACCAAAGGGAGGTGAGTCGGTAGCGGGGGATCGGGAAATATTATTAAAGCTTATCCAGAATTGTTTATACCCGTTTACTTCACTCCAGATTCTTTTATAGGCATAGTAAGTAGTACTATCTGCCTCTTCATTCAGGTGTGACTGTATCAAGGGATGCCAGAAGTGTCGTATCCAAATTGTACCACCGTAAAGTGTTGGGTAGCGATTCATTTGCACTGTATCTAAAAATCCCGGTAACTCAGGTGCAAATACTGATTCAGTTTTTCCCTGATTAGGGAAGGGCCCCAACAATGTCCAGGCTATATTACTTTGTGCAACATACGGAAATGGTTGGGTTGAAAAAAAGCGAGATTTATGTTCAAGCAATCGGCGTTCATAGGCTACAAATGCCTGATAGCGTTCAGTTCCAGGAGTTCCAACATCGGATAAAAAATTTTTCCATCCTCCCCCCCTCCAGGTGCGCTCGGCGAAAGTAAGCATCACAGGGTATACGGCGTTCATCCGGATAAGATCTTCTTCATGAGCAACTTTTCTGTCGGGCCAATTACATAATTCCGCACCCAATCTACTGGGGCTACCGGTAATCGTGTCGCACACCAAGTGGTGAAAAGTAGTAACTACGCCATCTATTGGATCGAAATGATTCAAGTATAAATGACGGGAATCTACCGAAGGATAATTTACTTTTGGCTTTGCAGAGCCTATCCACATTTGTAATATAGTTTCTTCCGGAACATTGCCACCGGGATTCCAGGCGACTACCTGCTTACCCAATGATCGAAGATGGGCCACCATTTCTGGAAGAAATGTTTTATTAACGATTTTCACTTCATCACCTCCAATATGAACATATGGCACATCTAATTCACGCACCAATTCCGTTAGGATATTTTTACAAATAATTTTACCGGAATCACTCTGCATATCAACCCCAATTGCCCGTTGAAAGGCGGCGCTATGGCCGGGCATATCAATTTCAGGTATCAATACGATGTGGCGGTTTCGGCAATACTGAATCAAATCTCGCACGGCTTGATATGAATAAAAATTACCCGCATTGCGCAACATATTTTTAGCAGTAGTTAATTGCGGGTAACGTTTACTTTCTAACCGCCAGGCAATATCTTCTGTAAGATGAAAATGAAAAATATTCAGCTTATAAGCTGCCATCACATCTATCTGCGCTTTCAATTGAGCGATGGTCTGATAGTTTCTCCCTACATCAACCATAAATCCCCGATACGAAAAAGCAGGCGCATCGGTTATTTCGGCACACTGTATCTGATTGCCTACAATCAATTGTTGCAGCGTTTGTATCCCATAAAATAGTCCGGCAGACTCCCTTGCCCTAATAACAATTCGCTTACTTTGTATTGACAACTGATAGCCTTCTTTTCCGGAAATCGACTGGTCTATTTCTAATTGAACAGCGGTTTCGGAGCCAGATGATGTAGAAGAAGTTTGCAGGTTTCCACCATGTGCTTTCCATAATCTTGCAAGTACAGTTACTTCATTTTTAAGTACAGCCCCCTTAATTTGTAAAATTCTGAAATCACTTACAGTAACTCTTCTCTGAAACCAGCTAACGCTAGTAGGATGTGGTATTAATGCAGGATAACCATAAACATCTGCCTCAATAGTCTCCTTCCATTTTTGATATCCAGCCCCTGTTAAATGTAACCCATCATTCGTGTATGCTTCCTTTAATCGCTGGGTTGAGTCAGCCAGTGCGGAAAAAACATCCAGAAAAATATAATTACTTTCAGTAGCATGGGATCGAAGCAAATGATTGAGCTCGAATATTTGTTTACGCTTGGAGGTATGTCCCGAAAACTTACCCAATTTTTCATTTACAGGAAATATACTTTGCACATATAAGATTGTTTTGGGCGAATGTTGATGCATTAATGCAGCAATCCAACTGATATTTTTAAAAATACTATCTACCCGAATATTTCTGGTTAAATCGTTTACACCAATCAGCAAGAATAATTTATCGGGCTTTCGATTATATACTTCGGCTAACCGATTCAGTACGCCTGTAGAATAGTCGCCGCTAATACCTCGATTTAAAACGCTTATACCCGGAAATAATTCAGCCCACTCTCCCCCATCCGTTATGCTATTACCCAAAAAAATTACGCCCCCTTGCGTTGCAGGTAGTTGGGTAAAGTGTGTAGCACGTTGATGATAGTAAGTAGAGAATAAAGAATCCGGAAAAACCGGCTGGGTTATCTGTGCATCAGCCAGCAAAAAAGTTCCCATCAATACCACCAGCCAATAAGCTACTTTCATAAGTGAATAATTATATCTTGAATATAGTAAGTTACCAAATAATATAGATAGCTACTCCCCTACTCCTTCACCTTTATCCGAAAGGTGGAAGCCGGCAATCCGGCATCATTTAATAGATTTCCATCCGAAAATGATTTCCATCCATAGGTAATATACGTAGGGGTTTCCGTAACAGTTACTACAACGGTTTTCTTTCGTATGCTAGCCAATCGCATCACACCACCTTCTACAGAAAATCCATGCAGATTTGCGTTATTAGCAGTAACTAATTTTTTACCGGCATACTGAAAGCGAATAATCACCTTGCCCTTTTTGTATTCAGCACTAATGGGTAATGGCCCCGAGGGAATTAAAGACTTGTGATAGGTCTGCTGTAGTGCCCACCGCGCAAGCCTTTCTCCAATCGTTTTTTTATCGGTGGGATGCACATCATTTCTAGAACCCACATCACTAGAAACTGCCATACCCGTATTTGATAATTGTTGTACCACTTTCCGCTGTTCATCCCGAAATTCGGGCCAAAGTTGCCCTTTATACTTTACTGTATC
>JBBAJQ010000023.1:0-13031 GCA_040403945.1 Sediminibacterium sp. | reverse complement strand
AAGCCTTTGCGATATTTTGTAATCCTCGTTCTTGTATCCATGCTGGCAGAGATGGATTAGTTAACCAGTTACCGGATACTTTTGCCGAAAATCGGGTATCTGCCAACATAGCCTCTTTGCGAATGAAAGTTTCCAGTGGGGCCCCGCCAATAGACAAATGAATTATTCCGATAGGAATACCTAATGAGCTTGCAATCTGCTTGGCAAAATAATAGCCTACTGAAGTGATTGTTTTGATAGTATTACTATCACATAATTCCCACTTACCGGCAAAAAAACTATTGGGTGTTAATCTTGCTACAACCGAATCGGTGAATGTAGCATTAAAAATATTTTTACCGGCATAAGAAGGGTTATACAATCTTATTAACGGCTGATTACTGCTTACTTTCTCGGTATTGTAATGCATCTCCCGCATCATAGGCCACTCCATATTTGACTGACCAATACAAACCCACACATCCCCTATTAAAATATTATTGAAACTTATTTTCTCGTTTCCTGACCAGATCTCCATAGATTGGGGCTGGGCAGAGGCAGCCTGGGCAGGAAAAATAATTTGCCAACTGGAGTCAACCGCTACAATAGTTGATTGAGAGATACCTGCAAACGTTGCGGCTACTGACTTTTCTGGGATTGCTTTACCGTAAATTACAATAGGCCGATCGCGTTGCAATAGCATATGATTGGTAAATATAGAAGCTGTTTTCAACTGAGCCCATGAAAGTAACGGAAACAGGCAAACCATATAGATACAATACTTCATCCGCTTACGATTCAGATGGCAAAAATTTATTCAATAACTGAACGCATAACCACTCTTGTCTGGGTAAATGAAAGGGGCCTTTATACAAATTCCCTTTAGCAGTTTGCGCAACGGTACCATCTCGATGAAGATAGCCAAACCATTCGCCATGTTGCTTATCATGAAAATGATGATAGGCATACTCATGCACCATCCGGTGCATGTTTGCATACTTTTCCTCTCCGGTAATTAAGTAAGCCAGCAAAGTAGCGATGATGGTTTCATTATGCGGCCACCAAAACTTCATATCCTGCCAATATTCTTGAACTGGCTTATTGTATACATCTCTAAAATATAAAATCCCGCCCTGCTCCTTATCCCAGCCTCTGTCCCACATATAATCAATCATTTTACATCCTAGGTTAATCAAATGAGGGTCATTATTCCTTTGCATGGCTTCGTATAAAATAAACCAAGCACCTTCTAATGCGTGCCCCGGATTCAAGGTTCTTCCATCAATGTGATCGATTATCGATCCATCAGGTGCAACCTGCTCCATCACACATCGGATATCATCCTTAACAAAATACGTTTCTATTTCTTTTATCCAGGTATCAATCCATTGATCACATCTTTCATCACCAATATTTTCACGGAGTTGCTGTGCCGTATTGATCATTATCATGGGTATTCCAATTCCCCGGGAAGGTCTTGTAGGGGTATACTTAGGCGGTAAAATACCCGGCGTGGTAGCATACTCAATGCATTTGCCAAAAACTCTTCGGGCATTATCAGCCGCTTCCGCATCTCCACTTGCTTTAGAATAGGCAGCTGCCGCAATCACATAAAAGGTTTCCGAAAAAAAATATCGTCGCTTTCGGATGGGTTCACCCTGTCGGGTTACATGAAAAAACATTTGCCCATCTGTATCGAAACCATGCTTATTTAAAAAATCATAGCCCAACTTCGCACCTGCCAGCCATTCAGGTTTCTTTTCAACAGTATTATAGAGTGTGGATAAAGTCCATACCGCCCTTCCCTGAATCCAAATGGCTTTGTCATCGTCAATCAGCGATCCGTCGGCATCACGCATAAATAAAAAACCTCCATATTCAGTATCATAAGAACGAGGAAACCAAAAGGGTATCGTACTTTGTAATAATTGTTGGGAATAAAAATCGCGTAATTCACGTAATTCGTTTGGTTGATAATTCATCTTACTTTCTGCTTACTTACTTTTAATAATGTCTTTAATAGGTACTTTAACAAAGTATAAATCCCTCACTCCCTCATATAATAGGCCAATTGTTTGCTCATCTACTTGAGTTAAACTTGAATATCCAAACCCAATCCGTTCGTCAATTAATAATCGATTTTGTAAAGGCCAGGTTACTCCATAATCACTACTTGCCTGAATAGTCATATTAAATCGGCCGGAAGGGGTATTAGGATTACTAAAAAATAATATCTCTTTTCGTACACCATTAATTGGTACCATTGATTTAATAAGACTACCCATACATACTGGATCAGGTAAAGCATTATAAGAACTACTATGTTCTACCCACGAATTACCTAGGTTGCTGGTAGTGGCTACACTTCTGTATCCACCCCGATTATCGCGCATATTCAATAATAAAGTACCCGCTAGTGTTTCAACTACTTGACTTTCGGTAGTATTCGATTTCGGGCCCAACAATTGTCCTTTCCAGTTTACACCATGATCTTCGCTGTATATGATAGTAGCATGGGGCATTTTGCTTTCGTCCCAATATTGCGCTGCAAAAACAAGGTTACCGTTTTGCATAGCAATACCATTTCCGGGACCGTTAAAAAACAGGTGCCAAGCGGGGCGTTTTACCTGAGGGGTTATTGATACCGGAGACGACCAGGTTTGTCCATCATCCGAACTATTAACCAGAACCAGTTGTCCGGTAGTATCTGGCGAAATGCCCGGTAGTGAGCCGGCGATAGAACGATTGCCCTTACTCCACAAAGCTGCCACCCAAATTTTTTTCGTAGCCGGATCAAAGAGAATGGCAGGATCTCCCACTCCATTATTTTCATGGGGTGCACCCATATCCAAAATAATTTTCATTGGCTCCCATGATTTACCTCCATCTATACTTCGGCTCATGCCAACATCAATATTTCCGGGAAGATCACCACTTTTGTTATATCGTATATCGTATACAGCTACTAGGGTGCCTTTATTAGTGGTAACTATGCCAGGAATCCGATACGTATGCACATTATCATCTCCCGCTTTTCGAATGGCCACTCCGATTCTTTTTTTGTACGAAACTTTCTCTTGTTCCACCGGTATAAACTTTGCATAACCTAGTGTAAGTTGATTACAGCGCAGATCTACTAAATGCTGTAAATCTGCCGTTGGTCGCAGTACCACACTAATCCAGAGGAAATGCATCCCCGGGGCTAATTTTTTTTCTACAGGAATGGAAAAAGAAGTTGAAGTGGGTTGGAAGGAAACTAACTTTTCGCCGGCAGAGAAAGGTACTGCGCCGGTAATGTATATATCCAATTGCTGAATATCTTGTATCGCATCCGGATTTAGCGTTGCCCGGAGATTTGTAAGGGTTTGGGTAACTTCATTAGCGGGAATAGACAATCGAACTTGCAAAATCGGATTAGTAGAAACCCCTATCAATACAGGCTGTTGAATGGAGTGAGCCATTGCCGCTATTCGTTTATTCAATGGCTTAGAAAAAGCTGAATTACTAATCCAAAGCATACCCACAAGTAAGGAAGCAACCATCCAAAACGAATTGTTTTTTATAGGCATTGGCTCAGTTTTTAAATTCAATAGATTTAGGACGCAGCGTGAAATATTGCAGAACGGCTGCCAATGCAACCACCAGTGCCAGTGCGGCAAAGTCCTTTCCCAAACTACCTTTATCAACCGATTTTCCCAGCCAGTTAGTTACCAATGAACCGGCAAAAACCCCAACCATATTCATAATACCATAGGCGGTGGCTCTATGTGCAGGGGCGATAAATTGACACACAATGGGCATATTATTGGCATCGAACATACCGAAGCCAATGCCAAAACAAAATGCTGCCCCCATTAGATGAAAGAGAGAATTTCCGAAGCCCAATAATAATAAGGCTGGAATAGTTAAGCTTAATCCGATAGCACTGGTATATACGCGTGCCCGCAAATTATTTTTCACCCAGTTGTCAGACAAAAAACCTCCACCCAACACCCCCAATAACGAAGAAGCAGCAATGGTAATGGTAGCTATGGGGCCTGCCACCGACATAGACAATTGTAGGTTATCGGCAAACAAGGTAGGGAGCCAGTTTTTCACACCCCATCCCGGCAAGCTGGAAACAGCAAAAAAGCATAGGATCACCCAAAAATATTTATTAGATAATATTTGCTTTACCCCCGAAAATAGAGAAGGGGTAGGCTGATAATTGGTGTCAGTAGGATTAGTAGAATCAGCTGATACTTTACTTTCTTTTAGAAAAAGGATTAATATAAACGAATATACAATTCCAATCATCCCGAAAACATGAAATGCCTGCTGCCACGAAAACACATGAGCCACAGTTGCGCCAAATCCACCGAGAGCCTGTCCCATATAAAAACCCGTCATATGAACGCCAATTGCCAGAGAACGGGTAGCAGAACTATGATAATCGGCTATTAGTGAAAGACCAGCGGGTATATACATGGCTTCACTAACGCCCATCAAAGCGCGCAACCAGTATAGTTGATTAAAAGTGGTTGCATAGCCCATTAAAAAAGTAACGGCACTCCACACAAATAGACTAATTACGATAAGCCATTTTCTATTTACGCGATCGGCGATGATGCCGGAGAAGGGACTCACACAACCATACACCAAAAGAAAAATTGCCATCAAGTTGCCAAAGGTGGCAGCCTGTTGTAACTCCTGAATATCTAATTGCATGGAAGGCTTCATTGTAGAAAGCATTTGCCTATCCATATAATTCAGCAGGGCCACCACCCATAGTAACCCTACCACCAGCCAGGCATACGCTTTGCTCGGTTTCATTGCTTGTGAGGGCTAAGGGTGAGGGAAACAATTTGGGGTGTTCTTACTCCGGGCCTTATTTCACCAGACGGAATCAGATAACCACCGGAAATAGGAACCAGCGACGTAGTAACCGGAGCAGGAAAAGGGAGGGTATTACCTACTTTCCATGCAAGAGCGGGATATTCCGCTATCAACACTTCTTTGCTAAATCCGGGATGTGTTTGCTGTAAGGTGTTTTTTTGTTGAAGAATTTTTTGCTTTACCGAATCGTTTTTCTCTTGCTGAATAGCATTGAGCCATAATTCTGTTTGATGAAACAGGGTTCCGCGATCTCCCCCAATTAAAACAAGCTTATTGGGGGGTAAAAAAAATCCAATGCCGGCACTGAGTGTTGTTGGCAAAGAGGATGCCTGTATCCATTTAGATGAACTGATTTGAAACTGATACACTTCTTTATACAGCTGGCTGATACCGTTGGGTGTTTTCATTCGTCCACCACATATAAATAAGGATGTTTGTTTATGGATGGTAGCAGCTATAAGCACTGCGTGGGATACAGGATTCGGTAAACTTGGTAATTCTTTCCAACCTAATTCAATCTGAGAAAGATCTAATGAGAAAAGTTTATCCGAAACGCCGTCAGCCATTTCACCGCCTGCTACATAAACGATTTGCTGTAAACAAACAGCTGATGCATTCGTGATGGCTATGGGTAAGTCGGGCAGTGATTGAATAGTTAAGGAGGACTGTTGAGTATTCCACTGCAATAAAGCTACCCTAGATTGTATTCCTTGTTCATTTTCGCCACCCCCATAAAAAACGCCGATGGGGGTAGTACAGGATGCTGCATAAGCTAGGGGGGATGAAAGAGAAAAACTTTTAGCAATCAGCTGCAGGCTATTCGGCAGTTTTTTAAAAACTACTATGTTGGCAGTATATTTTTTCTTTCCGCCTTCCCAAGGCATTTTATCGGGAAAGTTAGCACCACCTGCCACTATAAGGTGCGTATTATGATACCCAGCTGTTGCCCCCGCAAAACCTATGGAAGGATTTCCGTAATCATCGGGGGGTAATTCACCGGCAATTTCCCAGATGAATTCAGAACCCGTATTTTTTTGAGCGTCTAAAGATGCGGGTAGTATCATGAAACAAACAATAGTAACTAATATAGATGAATTACGCATTATCTAGCAGAAGAGGTTACTGGCAATTGAGAACAATAGCTTTGGAACATTAAGCCGGCAGCATCCTGCTGGAAAGCTGTAAAATCGGTTGCACTCATATTTTTAATCGGCAGCCTAAACTCACCGCAATCGAAGCCAATTAATTTCATATATGCTTTTCCCGTAGCCATTCCACCGTATTTACCCAATAATCGAATCATATCAATGGCCTGCTGTTGCAAATGGGCTGCTTTTTCTAGGTTACCCTGCTGAAAGGCATCTATCAGGGCATGATACAAAGGGGCTGCATAATTATAAGTACTACCCACCGCTCCTCGTGCCCCTAAGGATAAGGAAGCCAGCAGATTTTCGTCCCTACCCCAAAGCAAATTATATTTACCCTGTTTATATTGCATACAGGATTGAAAATCCATAAAATCTTCGTGGGTGTATTTGATGCCAACAAAATTAGGTATTAGTCCATCCACTATTTGCAACAGTTCATACATAGAAAAATGTACGCCGGTGAGCACAGGAATATGGTAATAATAAAAAGGCATATCCGGCACTACGGCTGCAATTTCCTTACAGCAATTCGCGAGTACTTGTAGGGAAGCCGGTTTAAAATATGAGGGTGCTGTAAATGACACTGCATCCAATCCTACCGCCTTTGCATGCTGGGCTAATTCTTTACATTCGGCCAGGCAATTTCCGCCAAGTAAAGTGATAACCTTGAATCCAGTATGTTCTTTAGTACAGGCAGCCCAGGCTTCGGCTACTAATTTTTTTTCATGTAGCGTTAGGGAAACCCCCTCGCCGGTAGATCCGCAGATAAATGCCCCAGCAATACCATTGGCCAAAAGCAATTCAAAATAGGCAGGAATCATTTCTAACTGCAACGACCCATCGGGGTGCATAGGTGAAAAGGGTGCAGCTATCAGGCCTGTCAAGGGTTGAAATACCATATAATACTTTGTTAAAAGGAAAATTAAGAATAAATGCTGGCAAAGTAAACCACCGGAGCGATAAAGCTCCTGGTGATTTACTAAAACAAATGCCGAATCCTTTTATTAATAGCCGGGGGTTTGCGTTAACAAAGGATCGGCTACCAACATAGTTTGCGATAGCGGCAATAAAAATTTAGCAGTAGTAGAAGCAGAAAGATACGTTGGATTGATGGCTGCATACACATAGTTGTCACCAGCTCTACGCAGTGCCCACCAGCGCTTACCCTCAGCAATAAACTCCCGGAGATATTCTTCCAGAATCGCATTCATATTTGCTTGCACACTTCCATTTACATAGGGGGTATAACCCGACCCATAGGCGCGTAAACGGATGGCATTAATTTCAGCTGTAGGATCCTCACCCAGTTTAGCTTTCGCTTCTGCTAACAATAGTAATACATCTGCATAGCGATAAATCGGGTAATCGTTATTAAATACTTGAGAAGTGCCGGCAGTGGTACCAATATATTTGGTAAGCAATACCCCTCTTACCGGAAAGGGAGTAGCCGTAGAATACATAACACGGAAGCTATTGGTTATGCGCTGGTCAGCCGGGGCAGTGGTTAATCTAGTAATCATTGCCTGGTTTAAACCAATCCGATTAGAACCATTCACAAACGGATATACCGAAGAAACCGTAGGGGTAGCTGCTTGAGAAAAAGAAAGGGTATTTGCTTGTATGGAATTAACGGTAAAACTGCCAAATACGCCATTCTGAGCTTGTTGTAATTCGAAGTTGATGGCAAAAATAAGCTCTCGGTTATTTGTTTTTCTGTTGGGATCAAATATATCAGCGTAATTAGTTTGAAGGTCCAACGTAGCGCCCTGGAGGTTTCTGATTTCCTGTAAAGTATTTTTTGCAGTAGTAAAATCGGTATTGCCGCCACCCATGTGGGTACCCGACCACAAGAATACATCTCCCTTTAATACCAACGAAGCTATACGGGTCCAATATACTCGCTTGCTGGTGGGCAATACATTATTTGCACCAAATAAGGTGAGCGAACGTTCAACATCACTTTTCACCTGAAGCATAATGCTATCGGCAGAAGTTCGGCGTTTATAAGTTTCAGCAGAATTGGTAATAGTTTCAATCGGTTCTGTATTTAATGGAACGGCGCCCCAGGTGCGCAACATGGTGTAATACACATAGGCTCTTAAACCATGAACCTCTGCAAGAATTTGTGTTTTTTCGGCATCCGGTAACGGGGTTTGGGGAATGATTTTAATAACGCTGTTGAAATTATAAATCAGGTTATAAAAGTTGGCCCAATTGGTAAAGGGAACGTTCAGGTTACTAATATTATGTCGGTACTGATTTTGAAATCCACCTTCCACAGATTCTGTAAATAATCCATCCACCCATATATCCGAGCGCATTTCACCTAATTGGAAAAGAGTAGAATTATAGTTTCTAAATAATCCATAAACCCCATGATATAAGGTACGGGCTGCATTGGGATCTTTTAAAGCCGCGTCTCTACTAATGGCATCCTGAGGAACCACTTCATCTAAACTTTTGGTGCAGGCAAGGGCTGTGAGCATGAGCCAGCAGGCACCGATTATTTTCCATTGATTAGTATATTTCATTTCGATTTATTTTTTGGTTGTTGATATAGAATTAAAGATTTATCCGAGCACCAATGGTTAAACGCTTAGGTAACGGAAACTTACCTTGGTCTACACCACCCACTTCGGGAAAATTACCACTGTATCCGGAGAAATAAGCGAGGTTGCTGCCGGTTATGTTAAAGCTCATTCCACGTATTTTCCCTCCCAAATACTTACGTAGTAATTCCGTTGAAATATCATAGGCTACGGTTAATTCTCTCAACATAATGTAATCACCTTTCTCCCACATATTGGCTGGGGGATTATTGCCACTGGCATCTGTTGCATAGTTTCTTCCCTGATTCGCCCAATAGAAACGGGGCAGGGTACCATTTGGATTACCCGGCGACCATGTTTGCAAGGCTTCCGTGGTTGAATTCTGCGAACCCTGCACCTGACTCAATCCACGCAGTATCTCATTATTTAGAATAACAAATCCAAATGCATAATCGAACCCAGCATATAATCGGATTCCTTTAAAGGAACCGCTTAAGTTAAATCCACCCACATGTTGGGGAATAGTGCGACCTACTTTAACAAACTGACGACTATCGATGGTATCATTTTTATTTACCTGATGCCACTGTGCATCGCCCAGTTGTTTAATTCTCTTATTGGTGTAGGGCAAGAAAGCATTGAACACGTTTGCATCGGAAGTAAGTTTTGTTCCATCAGTGTATATGCCCGACCATTTTGGGGCATATACTTCATCCAATCCGATACGCTGGCCTTCTACTAATCCACCTACATACATTTGTTGACCTGGATTATTCGGATCCCAAACAAAGAATCCACTGGTGCGGTTACCCGGCAAATCGTTGAAAGGAAGTTTTTTAGCAAAGCTTTTCACATGAGAATAGTTCGCACTTACTTCTACTCGCAACCCATCTGCTTTTTTAGGCTCTATAATTTTTGCTGTAGCGGCAATTTCTATTCCCCTATTTTGCAATTGAGCGAGGTTGGTTGTAAAACTGTTGAAACCAGTTTGTGAAGAGATATTTAATCCTGCAAGTTTATCAAACACATTACGCACAAAATAATCGATGTTCAATATAATCCGCTCATTAAGAATACCGAGGTCAGCACCCAGGTTTAAACTGTTCGAACGTTCCCACCGAACATCAGAGTTTACGTAAGAACCAACAAAAGTTCCACCGATACCATTGTAAGTGCCTGCATTGTTATAAACCTGTGAGGTAGCAAAAAATCCTAAAGAGTTCACGTTACCATTTACTCCGTAGCTAATTCTGGGCTTAACAGTGCTCAGGTATTTAGATACAATAGAATTTTGATAAAATTTCTCATTATGCAAATTCCAACCAACGGAAACGCCGGGGAACGTTCCATAGTAGTTGCCTTTCTTAAGTCGGCTTGATCCATCCACACGGATTACACCGGTAAGTAGGAAGCGATTTTGATAAGCATAATTAACTCTACCGATAAGAGAGGCAATCCGCTCCCACTGATTGAAGTTAGAAGAAGCACCTGCTGGATTAATAAGGGTGGTACCTCCCTGAATACTGGGGGGTGTAGAAGCTGTTAACCAAGGTATCAAATCGGTTGGAGCTCCCTGAGAAAAACCTGAGTTCACATAGTTTTTATAATCATAAAACTCACCTCCTGCCAGCGCAGTTACAGAATGTCCGCCAAAGTTCTTATTGAACTGCAAAAAGGCATTGGCGGTATACTGAATAGTTTTGGTATTATTAAAGCTAGCAGCGCGATTGGTATTAAATGCACCTCCATTTCCCTGCTGAAATGCTTTGGTGAAAAAGTTATTATTGGTGTATTGGAAATATCCGGAAGTACTTACCAATACTTTCAGGAAAGGTAAAATGGTATACTCTAAATTAAGTCCACCCAAAAATCTTTGCTGATTGGTATTATTAACGGTTAAGTTACTCCAATAAGCCGGATTACCTAGGGTAACATCGTTAGGGCCGGGTAATGCCACACCCGAGGTATCATTTACATAACGAACGGTTGGGGCAACGCCGATAAATCGCTGCATCAATCCACCCGCAGAACCCCCTTCGGGATCTACATTGTTAAATCCACCATAGGGTAATGACTGCTCAACGTTATAAGCAGAAATGTTGCTGGTAATTTTTAAATTTTTACCTACATTCAAACCGCCGTTGAAATTCATATTAATCCGTTTCAGTGAAGAACCAATGATCATACCATCATCCCTAACCGTACCCACTGATAAAGCATAGGAGCCCTGATCGTTTGCGCCGGAAAAATTTACGTTGTGCTCAACTGTGGATACCTGCTGCAAAATCATTGCTTCGCGCGCCTGCACACTCAGATCGGTAAACAGGATACTATCCATTTGCGAAACATTAAAGGGATTGGGATCTACCAATAGTCTCCATTTTGAATTGGTTAACAGCTGACGGTTTTGATTATTCAATAATTGCGTGGTGTACAAACCCTCTGCAGCACGCCAACCCGGACTAACTGCCCAACCCCATGAACCAGTGAGTTGACCTCTGTCGGTGTTCATAGCATTGGTGTTATTGTCTAGGGAGTCTCCTCTAAAACGAGCCTGAAGACCTAGGCGGTTCATACGGATATAGTCGGAGGCATTCAGGTATTCGGATGAGTTAGGGCGGATATAGTTAGTTGTATATCCATAGTTATACGTAACCTGCGTTTTGCCGCGTGATCCTTTTTTAGTGGTAGCCAATATTACCCCATTGGCGGCACGGGCACCATAAATAGCTGTGGTAGCCGCATCTTTTAATAAGTCGATAGAGGCAATATCGTTGATGTCTAAGCCATACAAGGAAGGTACAATCACTCCATCCAGAATAAACAAGGGAGTACCTGTTCCACCAAATTCGGTACCTCCCCGAAAAGTAATTGCGGGAGTTGTACCTGGCTGACCGGTACGCTGCTGAACCCGTAAGCCGGGTGTATTACCTTGTAATACGGTAGCTACGTTAGTGCTGGGACTATGTTCGAAAGCTTTCGGATTTACAGAAGAAACAGCTCCTGTAATTTCTTTTCGTTTTTGAGTTCCATATCCGGTAACTACCACCGCATCCAATTCACTCACCCGTACTTCCAGGGAAGCATTGATAACAGAACTAGAACCTACCCGCACTTCCCGGGTTCCAAAGCCAGTAAGCGCAATTACCAGCACATCCCCTTCTGTGGCGTTTAAGGTGTAATCGCCAGTTTCGTTGGTAATCGTTCCCGTTTTTTTACCCTTGATGGTTACCGAAACACCCGAAAGCCCTTTGGATTCTTCATTTAGAATCTTTCCGGTAATTTTTTTGGTTTGCGCAAATAGGGTAACGGAGAAAAGCGAGAGCACCGCTACTGTAAAGAGTTGTAATAATGATAACTTCATGAGATGCAGTTTTTTATTGTATTATGTATGACATAACAAATGTAAAGGGGAAAGTATGATTTTACAAAAAAAATTAAATACGATGTTAATATATTGATTATGTGCACTTTATAAAGTTTATACCTTGATATCCCCTTTTTTCGTAAATTTGTACTTAGTACATTAAGTAATACATATTGTATGAACTTAGCATCGATTAAAACCGAAATGAAGACGATAGACACCAGTTCGTTAGTGGATAAGGTGGAGAATAGTCTGGTGGAACTATTGCGCGATCGGAAGCTTTCGGTAGGGGATGTTATTCCCAAAGAGGTGGAATTAGCCGAGGCCCTGGGGGTTAGCCGAACCGTAATTCGCGAGGCCCTTACCCGTTTAAAGATGATGGGCCTGATAGAATCGAAAAAGAAAAAAGGTTCGGTAATTACCAGTCCAGACTTATTTGGCATGATGAGTAAAAGCATGAATCCCCATATACTCGACCAGGAAACCCTAAAAGAAATATTTGAGATTCGGCTAGTGCTCGAAATCGGAATGGCGGATTTATTGTTTCATCGTATTACCCCTGAAGATATACAGGAACTGAAAAAGATTGTGGCCAACGAACCTCCTGCCACTCAGTACCATCTATTTAATATCGACCATGAGGTTGCTTTCCATGGAAAGCTGTATGAAATCACCAATAATAAAACGCTGAAGAAATTCCAGAAGATGCTTTTACCGGTTTTTGATTTTGTGCATCATAGTGGATTACTAAAAAAGCAAGCCTTGCTAAAAACCTTCGTTTCGCATAACGAGCTTATAGATATCTTAGAAAACGGCGACCCCGAAAAATTCAGAATAGGTATGCGCAACCACTTAGAGAATCACTTTGCCCGATTGTTCCAATAAGAAAGCAAATCTAATTTTACTTTTTTTTCGTTTATTCGAACTATACAATTTGGAATGAAAATTTCTTTTCCGAATGCGTGCAGTAGCTAGAGGCGAAATTGATTGAATCTTAGGCTTCAGATAATTATAAAAAAGGACAGCAATTGCTGTCCTTTTTTTATTGCCCTTATTGTATGAGTAGGATGTTGATGAAACACAGAATTTCCAATTCGTGTAGTGCGCCTAGGC
>JBBAJQ010000022.1:37040-41486 GCA_040403945.1 Sediminibacterium sp. | reverse complement strand
CCTGTTCCCGCAACCGAAGGAGAAAATACGCCTGCTGTAACGCCCGGGCCGCTATAAACTCCTCCAGAAGGACTACCACCACTCACACTGAATGGAATGGCTGTGGCACATACCGAACTTACCGGTAATGCAAAAGTTACGGAAGCGGGTGGTAAAATTGTTACCGATGTAAATGCCTCACTTGAACAAGTTCCATCACTAAAATGATAGGTTACCGTATAACTCCCCGGAGTACTAGTTAACAAGTTAATTTCCCCAGAATTCAAATCAATCCACAAACCTGCGTCTGCCGAAAAAACACCGCCTATAGTACCAATGATTACTGGTGTAGTATTTCCAGCATTGCAATACACGGGAGAGCTATATTGAATATTGGCATTTGGTAAGGGAAGCACTTTAACAACTACCTGATCAGTTGAAGTGCATCCAGCAGCATCTATTCCGGTAACAAAATAAGTAGTTTGGGTAAGTGGGTTAGCAGTTACAGCGGCACCGGTTATTGAAGATAGAGTTGTTGACGGAGACCAACTGTATAGCATTGCATTGGATGCAGTAATAATAGCTGCTGTTCCTACACAAATTGTAATATCCGAACCGGCAGAAACATCCACCAACGGTTGAACAGAAATTATTTGAGTTGCAGCATTAACGCAACCCTGAGCAGATGTGAATGTGTAGAGGATTTCATGATTACCTCTGCCTGCAATTATAGGATTAAATATTCCGGAAACTACGCCAGCACCTGTAAAATTTCCGCCCATAGGAAAGCCGCCAGAGAGAGTAAAGGGAACTGCATTACTACAAACTACTGGCTGAGGATTACTATAGCTTACTGATGGAGGAGGTAATATGGTAAGACTAGTTTCCGTAAATGAACTACAAATACCATTACTGAAAGTATATCGGATATTATAAAATCCTGGTAAGCTATTAGATAAATCTACTTCTCCAGTGTTAGCTACTATTTGTAATCCGGCGGATGAAGTAAAAGTACCTCCAGTTTGACCAGAAATAGAAACCAATGCTGTTCCCTGATTACAAAATGGTGAACCTGGATAACTAATTACAGAAATGGGAGGAGGAATAACATTCACCAAAACTTCTGCCGAACTAGAACAGCCATCAGCATGGTTTCCAATTACAGTGTAAAGGGTATTGGTTAATGGATTTACTGAAATTTGATTACCACTGATCAATCCAGGCATCCATTGGTAGGATATGGCTTCTGTAGCAGTTAAACTTACTGATTCTCCATAACATATTGTTTGATTTGCGATAACTGCCACTGGAGTTAAAGGGTTAACTACTATCACATTGGTAGCAGTTCCAAAACAACCGGAAACATTTGTATACGAATACGAGATCGTATGGATGCCCTTGCCGGCATTAGCTGGAGAAAATGTACCTCCCGAAATACCCGCGCCGGAGAAAAATCCTCCCGAGGGTAATCCACCTGAAAGGGTTATTGCAGGAGAAGTTAAACACACTGGAGAGAAACCCCCTACAGTTACAGTTGGTGGCGGTAAGATAACTACGCTTGTTTGTGTAAATGAACCACATCCTCCATTGCTGAAAGTATACGTTACGGTATAGCTTCCTGGTGAACTATTCGATAAATTAATTACACCCGAATTGGGATCTAGATTTAATCCGGGATCTGCCTGATAAGTTCCCCCTGAAAGACCTGTTTGTGTAACGCTTGCATTTCCAACATTACAATAGGGCGAACCACTGTATCGAATGGATGCAGTGGGTGCCGTAAGAACGGATACAGTTACCTGATCTTGTGAAGAACAACCGCTGGCATTATCTATACCGGTAACCGTATAAGTAGTAGTTGTTATGGGAGAAGCAGATACTGAAGCGCCTGTTGTGGAAGACAATCCAGCTGATGGAGACCAGGTATAAGACGAAGCATTGGTTGCGGAAATAATTACAGCACCCCCGGTACAAACTGCTACGGGCGAGCTAGCTATAACTGGCACAATAGGGTATACGGTTATGGTATTAGTAGCTGTATTAGTGCATCCCGCTTTAGTATAAGCATACGTTATAGTATGTGTGCCTCTACCTGCTATTGAAGGATTAAAAGTTGTTCCAGTTATCCCAGGTCCTGAATACGTTCCTCCTGAAGGAGATCCACCGGTGATGCTTATGGGTGTTCCGGTAAAACAAGCAGAAGGTAGTACATTATTAAATGAAACAGCGGGTGAGGCTTTGATATTTACGGATGTTTGTGCAATAGTGGTACAACTACCATTACTAACTGTGTAAGTAATATTATAATTTCCCGAAGAAGAGGCTGCCGGAAAAATTGTTCCAGTATTTGCCTCAATAGATAAACCTCCAGGTGCAGAAAATGTACCACTCGCTGAACCGGTAATTATAACTGGAACTGGAGTACTACCGCACAAAGAACCTCCACCATAACTAATAGAAGCAACTGGGGGATTGAAAACAGTAACCAATATCTGATCCGTACTTTTGCAGGCATTCGCATCCGTGCCTGTAACAATATAAAGGGTACTAGTAATAGGAGATGCATTAACAGAACTTCCGGTGGTTCCTGATAACCCAGTGGAAGGAGACCATTGATAACTTACTGCATTCGTTGCCGTAAGCGCTATCGTATTACCCTTACAAATTGACACATCATTTGCAGCAACAACTTGTGTAAAAGCATTTACTCTTATTGATGTAGTGGCTGCATTGGTGCAACCCTGTGCATTGGTATAGGTATAAGTTAGAATATGGGTTCCAATACCTGCAACTGATGGTGAAAAATTTGCACCAGTGATACCTGAACCACTATACACGCCACCAGCGGGGCTTCCTCCTGTTAAGGTAAATGGAGAAGTATTTGTACAAACTGCCGCTAATGGGCCTGTAAAACTTACAGCTGGTTTGGGATTTACCTGAACCAGTACACTATCAACTGAATAACAACCCGGATTTGATGCAAAGGCTGTTTTTACATAGTATTTCTGATTTACAATAGATCCAGTATTATTAGTCAACTGCACCAGAGGGTTTGCAATATCTGTATTAGATAAGCCAGTAGCAGGACTCCATGAATATGTATATCCAGTGGTTGAAGTAGTTCCAATAGTAGCATTAATGCTATTACAAGTACTCGTTAAATTACTACCGGCCTCCGATGGTGGCATATCGGTATAAATAATAACATTTTTAATAGAGTGATTATCGGTAGAGCCACCGGTACTGGCAGTAAATCCCAAATACCCTGAGAAATTAAAAAACTGCGTTCCCGTTAACAGTACCGTTCCATTTACGGATACAGTGATATTTCCATTATCATACGTTATCAACGCATGATTGTAAGTGGCAGACCTAATGTAACTAAGTGAATTGTTTACATTCTCTAATGTAGGTTGTGGCGAACACTCATTGTACCCCGCTCCATATCGAATTTCAATTTTGGGAACCAAGGAGGAGCTAGGAGAAATACAATTGTTATACGTATCAAAACAAACTTTCAATCCATTTGCTCCCGATGGAATACCTAAACCCTCTCCCAACACAAATCCGGTAGGAGGTGCATCTAAAAAGTTGAAAGCAATTCCATCTGCACCCGTTCCGCCATTCATCCTAAAATCAAACTCAGCTTTCCATCTGCTACAAATAGATAAATTAATTGGCTGATTAAAAAATACCGCCCCACTTGTATTATTTTTAGCTGAGCATAAAAGCAACTCACTCTTATTAGTGAAGACAACATCCTTTACCGCGGCTTCTCCCTTTAATGTCCACCCAGTAGTATTCATTGGAATTCCATCTAAACGCGCAAACACATAAGTCTGCGCATTCAAATGAACAATCCCTAATAATAAAGTACTTAGAACTAGTAAGTATCTAAAACATGTTGGATGAATAAAAATAGAAGAGAAAATTCTAAACAATAATTTACCTATGGTGCTAAGAGCACCAGCTACTACCCATGCACGGGGTACCCTGGGGATATAGGATATTGGTTCTAGGATATTGGTTTTTCTTTACTAAGTGGCTCCTCCCATTGCAGGAGGAATTTATATTAGCAAAACTGATTTTTCGATACATTGAAAAATCAATACAAATGTAAACATAGTAAGGCTTTCAGCCATATAAATGCATAGATATATTTAATCAATATTTATTCCTGTTTTCGATAAAGTGTAATAAAGATGTAAAACTTAGTTTTCACTCTTTGGATTAACAGCCCATTAACATATCTGTATTATTCAAATAGGTAGCAAAATACTCAAACGAATCTCTATATACGAATCACTTAATCAATTACGTATATATATTTAGATGTACCTACATTTATTTAAGCGGGTAGCTCCTTTTCACTCAAATAGCATAAACTTATAATGCCTTGAGAAAGATGTCGCTCCTGAGCAAGGTGCCGCTCCGCTGGAGCTGAGGAGAATTCAGAGGAAAGAGTTT